>JAFAER010000024.1 GCA_023423895.1 Pseudomonadota bacterium | reverse complement strand
TCGTCCTCTCGGAGAAGGATCGCGTCGGCATCGGCACCTTCCAGCCGAAGGACGAGAAGAACCAGGACTCGACCGAGCTCACCGGCGACATCAACTACCGGAAGATCGCCGAGTACGGCTCCGACTCGGATCCGCGCGCGTTCAACTTCGACGGCGAGTTCAACATCGCGAACCGTGGCATCGTCGAGTTCGTCGAGATGCTGAAGCTCGACGTCGCCTTCCTCTACGACCTCCTCGGCGCTTCTCAGGAGAAGAAGATCAAGCCGAAGAAGTTCGCGCAGACGGACATCGACGAGGTCATCATCGGCCACACCAACGAGGCCGAATACAAGAAGCTCCTGAACAACGAGTTCATGGAGGCTCTCCGGGACCGCACGATCAAGATCGACATCCCGTACATCACGAAGCTCCACGAGGAGATCAAGATCTACGAGAAGGACTTCGGGCAGCAGAAGGTGAAGGGCAAGCACATCGCCCCGCACACTCTCGAAGTCGCTGCGATGTGGGCCGTCATGACCCGCCTCGAAGACCCGAAGAAGCACAATCTGTCGCTCGTGCAGAAGATGAAGCTGTACGACGGCAAGGTCCTGCCCGGGTACACGCAGGACACGGTCAAGGAGCTCCGCAAGGAAGCGAAGCGCGAGGGCATGGAAGGCATCTCGCCCCGCTACGTGCAGGACAAGATCTCGAACGCGCTCGTCAACGAGGCGGGCGAAGGCACCATCAACCCGTTCATGGTCATGAACGAGCTCGACAAGGGCCTCCGCCACCACTCGCTCATCACGAACGACGAGCAGCGGAAGCGCTACCAGGAGATCATCGGCCTCGTGAAGCGCGAGTACGAGGAGATCGTCAAGAACGAGGTCCAGCGCGCCATCAGCGCGGACGAGGACGCGATCGCCAAGCTCGCCGCGAACTACATCGACAACATCAAGGCGTACACGCTCAAGGAGCGCGTCAAGAACCGGTACACCGGTCAGGACGAGGATCCGGATGAGCGCCTCATGCGGTCGATCGAAGAGAAGATCGACATCGCGGAGAACCGCAAGGACGACTTCCGGCGCGAGATCATGAACTTCATCGGCGCCCTCGCCGTCGAAGGGAAGAAGTTCGCGTGGAGCACGAACGATCGCCTTCGCCGCGCCCTCGAGCTGAAGCTGTTCGAGGATCAGAAGGACTCGATCAAGCTCAAGACGCTCGTGTCCGCCGTCGTCGACAAGGACACGCAGGAGAAGATCGACATCATCAAGGCGCGCCTCATCAAGAACTTCGGTTACAACGAGGTCAGCGCCACCGACGTCCTCAACTACGTGGCGTCGATCTTCGCGCGCGGCGACGCGAAGGAATAGTCGGCGTCAGCCGAACTGAGATGCGGGCCGCTCGGTCAAGCCGGGCGGCCCGGCTCTTTTTGTGGCGGGTCAGAGATCGACGCTGCCGGTGTCCGCTGCCTCGGGAGCCGATGGCTGCGGCTGCTTCGCGTTCGGGCTCGACAGCCCGCCGCCGCCGTTGATCGGTCCTCCGGGCAGGCCTTTGAGGTTCGTCTTGTCGAAGCTCGGGCCGCCGCCGGTGTTGATGTTGTTGCTGAAGCCGCCGCGCGTATTGATCTCCCCACCGGGGAGACCGCTGCGATTCGTGTTGTTCAGGTTCGGCGCCCCGCCTCCGTTGGTCGGACCGGCACCGCAGCCGATGAGGACGAGACCAGAGGCCACGAGAAGGAAGGCGAAGGTGATGCGGACCATGCGTCTCCGTACCACGGTGTCGCATGGGCGAACCACTTCCCGACCAGGGCCGCCGCAAGCATGGAGTCGCCTCGTGGGCGACCTCCCGCCCGTAGCGCCAGCGGCCCCTGCGCACTTGCCTCGCGCTAGTTGCGCGCCCATCGTGCCGAACATGGAACGACTCGCGCTCCTCGGCTCCGGGATCTTCGGCTTCCTCGCGGTTGCGCTCGGCGCCTTCGGTGCGCACGGGCTCAAGGCGCGGCTGGGTCCCCTTCCCGACGGCGCGCTGCGCCTCGAGTGGTGGAGCACGGCAGCGCACTATCATCTCGTGCACGCGCTCGCGCTCGCCGCCGTTGCCTTTCTGGCCTCACGCACGTCCTCGACCGCAGTGACGGTGGCCGCGGTCGGCTTCGTCATCGGGATCCTCGTCTTCTCGGGGAGCCTCTACGTCATGACGCTCACCGGCGTACGCGCGCTCGGTGCAGTCACGCCGCTCGGCGGCCTCGCGTTCCTCGTCGGCTGGGCGTCGATCGCCGTCGCCGCGTGGAAGCTCGGCGTGCCTGCCTCTCGCTGACCAGCGCGCTGCACCGAGCGCCGTCGCCGACACGCTGCTTCGGAGTCAGGCCAAGGGCTGCGCCGTTCGACGTCCCGAGCGAGCGCGGTGTCGAGCGGCTCGGGTATGCTTCGTTCATGTCTTGGTTCACGAGCGGTAGCGCACCCACCTTGGTCAGCGCCGCGATCTACGTCCGGACGGAGTGCCCCGAGTGCGGGAGCGCCCTGATGGTACCGGGGCTTCGCTCCAGGCTCTCGTGCAAGGCATGCGGCAGCACGGTCGAAGTGCCGCCCCACTTCTGGTCGGGGCTCTTCTTCCGCCTCCACAGCGCGATTCCGAGCAGGAGCCCCGTCAAGCTCGCGCTCGTGGGAGCCATGACGAGCGAGCTCCCCATCTATGCGCGCTTCGTTGCGGAGCTCCCGAGCTGCGTGATGTGCCGCTCACCGCTACGTCTCGATCTGTGTCCCATCGGTACGGAAGGTCCGGCGCCGTGCAGCCGATGCGCCTTCACGACGCCGTCCTATCCGGCGCCCGAGTGGCTACGTACCGAGTATCCGGACCTTCGGCAGTTCTTCGAGCCGGTGATCGTTCCGCCTCCCGCGCAAGCGCGCGCCGTGAGCTTCGCGTGTCCCGAGTGTGGCGCGAACTTGAAGCTCACCGAAGGGACGCCCCGCCTCGTCGACTGCCAATACTGCAATCACACGCTCTTTCTTCCGCCCGACCTCTGGCACGCCATGCACCCGGTCCAGAAGCGAGCTCCGTGGTGGATCACCTTCGTGCGCTGAGCCGTCACCCCGTTCGTCTCATCCGCACCTGACACGTCGAAGGCCGTCGCCATGGCTGCGGCGAACGGCGCCCAAGCCCGAGATCCTGATTCGCACCGATCCTCCCCGAACTGGCGGAGGTCGCGCCCACGGGGCCGCGCGGGTCGTCGCGAGAGCTTCATCGAACGTCCCATCGGTGTGACCGCTTTCCTCGACGTGTCCCATTCTGTCTCTGTCCAAGGCCCAGGCCGCAAGCGCGCGCGCATGGGAATTTGCGCGTGGCGCCGATGTTGCTCGGCAACGCGCTCCGGCTGCTGGTTCGGCCGAGGAGGAGATCGCATGACCACGAAGGCCGCGGGATCGGACAAGATCGAGGAGCTCGAAAGGAACCGCGTCAGGCACGACGGGACGACGCTCACGACCGATCAGGGGATCCCCATCGCGCACACGGATGACTCGCTCAAGGCGGGCGTCCGCGGTCCGACGCTCCTCGAGGACTTCCATCTCCGCGAGAAGATCACGCGCTTCGATCACGAGCGCATCCCCGAGCGCGTCGTCCACGCCCGAGGCTCGGCCGCCCATGGAGTCTTCAAGCTCTACGAGTCGCTATCGGATCTCACGACCGCCGAGTTCCTCTGCGACACATCGGTCGAGACGCCGGTGTTCGTTCGCTTCTCGACGGTCCAGGGATCGCGCGGTTCTGCCGATACCGTCCGCGACGTTCGCGGCTTCGCGACGAAGTTCTACACGCGGCAAGGCAACTTCGACCTCGTCGGCAACAACATGCCCGTCTTCTTCATCCAGGACGGCATCAAGTTCCCCGACTTCGTCCACGCGGTGAAGCCAGAGCCGCATCACGAGATGCCTCAGGGCGCATCGGCGCACGACACGTTCTGGGACTTCTGCGGGCTGGTCCCCGAGTCTGCGCACATGGTCATGTGGCTGATGTCCGATCGCGCCATCCCGCGAAGCTTCGCGAACATGGAGGGCTTCGGCGTCCACACCTTCCGCCTCATCGACAAGGACGGCAAGTCCCAGCTGGTGAAGTTCCACTGGAAGCCCGTCCTCGGCGTGCACTCGCTCGCCTGGGACGAAGCGCAGAAGATCTCCGGCAAGGATCCGGATTTCAATCGCCGAGATCTCTGGGAGTCGATCGATTCGGGCCTCTTCTTCGAATACGAGCTCGGCATTCAGCTCGTCGACGACAAGATGGCGGCCGACATCGGCGCGGACCTGCTCGACGTCACGAAGATCATCCCGGAGGAGATCGCTCCTGTCCGGCGCGTCGGGAAGATGACGCTGAATCGTAACCCCGACAACTTCTTCGCCGAGACCGAGCAGGTCGCGTTCTGCGTCGCCAACGTCGTTCCCGGCATCGGGTTCACGAACGACCCGATGATGACGGCGCGGCTGTTCTCGTATCTCGATACGCAGATCACGCGGCTCGGCGGGCCGAATCACGCGCACCTGCCGATCAACCGGGCGATCGCGCCGGTGCACAACCACCAGCAAGACGGGTTCGGCAACCACGGCATTCCGGTGACGCGGGCCAACTACTTCCCGAACTCGATCGGCGGCGGTTGTCCCTTCGCCGCGAAGAAGGGCGGCTACGTCGAGTTCCCCGAGCCGGTCTCGGGACCGAAGACGCGCGAACGCTCGCCGAGCTTCGCCGATCACTTCACGCAGGCGGCGATGTTCTTCCACAGCATGTCGCCGGCTGAGAAGCTGCACATCGTGGAGGCGTACAGCTTCGAGCTCTCGAAGGTCGTCCGCAAGCCGATCCGCGAGCGCTATGTGAACGAGATCCTCGCGCACATCGATTCGGACCTCGCCGCTCGCGTGGCCGACGGCGTGGGCGTCAAGCTCACCGCAAAGGCCAAGACCGCCCCGCCGAAGCTGACGTCGCCGGTGCTCAGCACGGAGGCGTCGCCGAAGGGCGACATCCGTGGACGCCGCGTCGCCGTCCTGGCGGCTCCCGGCGTTGACGTCGGCCAGCTCTCTGCCGCTGTCGCTGACCTCCAGAAGGGCGGCGCGAAGCCCGAGATCGTCGCGCCGAAGCTAGGCCCAGTTGCGAGCGGCGGCCCCGAGGCCACGAAGTCGTTCTTCAACACCTCGTCCGTGCTCTGGGACGCCGTATACGTGCCTGGCGGAGCCGCGAGCGTCACGGCGCTGAAGGCCGGCGGCGAGGCCGTTCCGTTCATCAAGGAAGCGTTCCGCCACGCGAAGCCGATCGGCGGATCGGCAGAAGGCGCTGATCTCGTGGAGGCTGCCATCGCCGAGGACATCGCCGCGACGGCTCCTCCGGGCGCGGTCATCCCGGGTGTCGTCCTCGCGCGCGGCGCGCAGCTCGCCGCCTTTCCGGCTGCGCTCGTACAGGCGATCGGGCAGCACCGCTTCTGGGACCGCGCTGCGCTCGTTCCTCCTCGCACGTGAAGTCGTTGCAGCGAGCCGCGCGACCGCCTGCCGGTTAGGTCGCGCGACGCGCGCAGCTCGCCCGCTGCCGCGACGAGCAACGCTGGCCCGTCGCGCCCCGGGCGATGACGTCGCGCACCTCGGGCCGGGCGACCGGTCGCGCAACCATGGCCGTCTCATCCGAGCTCGTTCCCCCGGCGACTCTTCCCCTGCGGCAAAGCGCACCTCGAAGCTCGAGCATCGAGGTGCGCTTTGCCGTACGCAGGTGCACCTCGGGGGAGGACCGCCGGATCGACGCGCCGCGATGCCTACGACCTGCTCGTAGCAGTCCGCCCCATGTCCGCGTCCGAGACTTTCTCTCGCGAGATCTGCGTCCGACCGAATCAGGACAAATCGATAATTTGCCAACTTTGATCGGTAAAAATCACGCGGATCGCACTTTGCGTTTCGCTCCTCGTGCACACCGAGCCGAGATTCTCGAGGCGCGGGAGCGAATCAGAACACGCAGGATCGAAGCGCGACTGTGCATGCAGCGCGCTGGGTCTACATCGACAGGGGTACAGACATGCGCGTCCAATTGTCTTATGCGTTCGTTGCGGTGCTCCTCAGCAGCTCCGCTTGCTTGCTTACCGGGTGCACGAACCACGAAGAGAACGAGGTCGAAACGCTGCCACACTCGGCAGGACTGGAGGGCGACGACGGCCCTGGGATGAAGAACGGCGATGGCCAGGGTGGCACCGCTTCGCCTCCGCTCGCGAAAGCCGACGATATCCGTTCGTCTACGCCGGCCGACGACGACAGTAGCGACGGCGGGACGGTCCACGATCCGAACACCAACGACGCGGGTAGCGACGGCGAGACGATGCAGTGCAACGCGCTCGCGCGACATCCGAGTGAAGCGCCCTACTCGGTCCAGTTCGGCGGCATTCCCGACATGAAATCGTACTCTGGGGGAGTGATTCAAGATGGTACGTACGTGCTCACCGAGGACCGCAAGTACGCCGGACAACCCGGCGGTGAGCTGACGGGGACCTCGTGGACAACCCTGAACGTGAAGGGGAAGTACCTCACCGCCGTCGTGACCGATCACAGGGGTGGAGAGGTGAGGTTCAACGCGCTCATCGAGCGTGACGGGTCACGATTTTATCTGACGCACCTTTGCGGCCTGGAGTCCACCGAGTGGCGGGATCTCCGATTCCAATTCATCAAGTCTGGGTACACCGCAACGGATGACACGCTCAGCCTCGCGTGGATGATGGGCAATCACGCAGCGGTCTCGAAGGAGTTCCAGCGAGTGCAGGAGCAGGAGCCGCATCCGACATTGTAGTCGCGGTAAGCTGAGGAACCCGGTCAGGTTCGCTCCTCGACGGCGTGCTGGGGGCCGTCGAACGGCAGCTCGACGGTGATCGTCGTGCCGCCGCCCGGCACGCCGCCGACCGCGATCGAGCCGCCGTGTGCCTCGACGATCTGCCGGCAGATGTAGAGCCCCAGCCCGAGCCCGCCGTAGTGCCTGACGGGCACGGCACGTGTGTAGCGATCGAAGATGCGCGCCTGATCGGCGGGCGCGATCCCGATGCCGTGATCCGTCAGCTCGAAGAAGGCCTTTCCGTTGCGGCTACCGACGACGATCTCGATGGGCTTTCCCGCACCGAACTTGACTGCATTCGCGAGCAAGTTGGTCACCACCTGATCGAGACGCGAACGATCCCATTCGCCGACCAGGACGCCGTCCCTGGTCGTGATCGACACGGTGCAACGCGCCTTCTCCAGCTCCGGTGTGAAGCGCGCCACGTCTTCGCGGATGAGGTCCGCCAGATCGATCCTCTCTCGCACGAGCGAGAGCGTCCCGCGCTCGATGCGCGTCACGTCGAGCAACTCGCCGATGAGACGCGTCAGCCGCCCCGCCTGGCGCTCGGCGACCTTGGTGAGCTCGTAGGCTCGGTCGGGCGAGAGCTCTCTGTGTCGCTGAACGAGCGCCTGCAAGATGAGCACGAGCGATGTCATCGGCGTATTGAGCTCGTGGGAGGCGACGGCAAGGAACTCGTCGCGGAGCCGCACCGCTTCCTGCGTCTCGCGATGGAGCCGCGCATTGTCGAGGGCGAGTGCCGACCGATACGCGAGGTCCTGCACGAGCTCGATATCGCTCTCGTCGAACGGTCCCGGCGGCGTACCGCGGATGAGCCCGATCGACCCGAGCGTCCTGCCGCGGGCGACGAGAGGTACAGCAAGCACGTTGCGCACGCCCAGGGCGCGGAGTCGTCGAGCGTACGCGTCATCCCCGCAGATGCGTCGAAGGTCCTCGTCGGACAGCTCGTTCGCGATCTGCACGGCGCCCGTTCGGATCGCCATCGCACCGGGCAGCGCCGAATCGATGTGAAGCGGATACTTGCCGAAGAGCTCCGCGAGCTCGCTGTCCCTCTCGGGATCCGAATGGGCAAATCCGACGCGCTGGATTCTACCGTCCTCCAGGAGCTGCACGGAACAGAAGTCGGCCTGCGGCCCGACCAGCAGACGGGCGAGGCGCGTGGGGATCGAGTCGTAGTCGAGCGACTCGGTGAGGAGGGCCCCCGCCCGTGCCAGGAATGTCGACCTCCGTTCGGCCTTCTCGGCTCTCGTCTTCGCGACGCTCTCCTCCAAGAGGAGCTGCGCGTTCCGCAACGAGATCGCCGCCTGCTGGGCAAGCAACTCGAGCACCGTCAGCCGATCCCGAGTGAACGCTCCAGCGACGAGCCTGTTCTCGAGGTAGACCAGGCCCGCGGTCTGTCCGTGGAGCACTAGAGGCAAGCAGAGAATCGAGCGCGCTCCGCTCTCGACCAGGTACGGCTCCTTCTTGAAACGCGCCGCTTGCGTCGCGTTGTCGAGGAGGACCGGCGCCCTCGTCTCCCACGCATACGCCACGACCGACGCAGGCACGTGTCGAGAGTCCGTCGCGGGGACGCGCGGCCGCGTGACTGCGATCTTCCCGTCCGTTGGCGACGCCTCGACCTCGACGATGAGCTCTTCGCCACGCGGAATCAGGAGACATCCCTTCTGGGCGCCACTCTGCTCGAGGACGACGTCGAGTAGCGCTTCGGTCACCTTGTCGAGGACGATCTCCTTCGAGATCGTCTGCGAGGCCTTCGCCACCGCGAGGAGGTCGACCTGCTCGACCGGAAAGGCCACGCTCACGGCGGGCGCGAGCACGCCTTTCGAGAGATGCGGATGAGCGCTCTCGATCCGAGCGACTTTCGCGGCCGCCCCCCACCGGACGTAGCAGTCGCGTGCCTCGCGTATCTGCACGTCAGCCATTCGATCGATGCCACCGGTCCGGTAGAAGCGCGCGGCGAGCTCGTAGGCCAGCGCCTCGACCTGCACGAGGCCTTGCACCCGCGCGAGCTCCGCCGCGTGCTCGTAGCCCCTCGCCGCCTCGAACGCAGCGCCGCGCACCCGCGCGAGCTCCGCGGCCACGAGGGCTGCCGCCGCCGAAAACGTCGCTGGATTGTGGGCCGTCCACTCGATGAGTTGGTCGTGAAGTGTCTGAAGCTCGTTCTCGACCGACGCTCTCTCGCTCGGCGCGAATCGCTCGTGGAGCGCCGCGAGCGTGAGCGCGTAGTAGAAGTGGAAGTCATAGACCTGCACGTGGCCGACCGACGCCCAGAGGAGCCGCTTGGCCTCGAGGCCAGCTTCGCGGGCGCCTTCGTAGTCCCCCTGCATGAACCGCGTCATGAGAGCCATCACGTGATGCCAGCAGATCATCGTGGGTACACGCTGAGCGAGCCCTCGTCCGTCTTCCGGGACGAGCGGCTCCGCGGTGCCGCTTGCCGCTTCGGTCCCACGCAGGCTCCGGACGTACCGGAGCACATCCCGGACGACGTACACGGAGTCGAGGACGCCGCGCTTGCGCACGATCTCGAGGCACGTGGTCGCCTCGTGCTCGACGTCCTGAAGCCAGTCGCCGCGCAGAAGGCGGTACGAGACGACGTGGGTGCGGCACCAGCTCGCCACCGTGATGTCTCCGAGGTCGAGACCAGACTCCGCGGCGGCCCGAGCGTGCTCGATGACCGTGTCGAGCGACTGCAGCCATATGGATATGACGGCCATGAAGTATTCCGCCTTGGCCTTCATGGCGGGGTAGTCACGAACCATCAAAGCGTATCCAGCTCGAGCCCACCGATACCCTTCTTCGTACCGGTGAAATACGGCACTCGTGATGACTCCGTACCAGCCATACCCATGTACGGAGCACCCCGAGTTTCCCTTCTCGAGGCTGAGACGCGCGATCTTGCAGATGTGGTAGGCAAAGAGGTTTGCGTCCGACCACGAAGGCCCGAAGAGGATCGAGAGCAGGCGCATGGCCAGCGTGCCCTCGGGATCGGTCATCGGCGGGAGGTCGACGACGCGCTCGATGCTGCCCGGTGACGGGGCATGCGCATCCTGGAGGGCCGCCGTAGCGTCCAGCTCTCGCAGTCCACGCTGCACGGCCTCGTACTCCTCGACGACCTCGCTCCGAGTCGGATGAGGCGAGATCTCGATGCCGAGCGAGCGTAGCGCAGATAGCGCGACTTCGATGTCCTTGCCGAGCGCTCCCAGAGTGACGTGAACCGCCACGAGGATCTCCGCTGCGGCTCCCTTGTCGAGACGGTTACGGGCGCGCGCGAGGACGCGCTCCAGGCGGGCTCGTGCCCGCTCCGGATGGCCCGTGAGCCACTCGCACTCGGCACGTTCGAGCTCGAGCGCGTACTTCAGCTCGTAACAGGTGCTCCACTCGCTTTCGTCGAGCAGGTTTGCTCCCGCACTGAAGTACTCGAGCGCCGAGCCGAAGGCCGACGCCGCTCTCGCTTTCCGGCCCGCGTGGAGATCGAGCTCCGCCACGTCCCTGCGCTCGCCGAGGTTCTCGATCAGCGACGCGCCGAGATTGAGTTGAGTGCTGATGTCGAAGAGGCATTCGTCGCGCCGATCCGGCTGCGCGTGCTCGCGCATGAGCCGCCCGATTCCGAGGTGGGCCGCCTCCCGTCCCTCGAGGGGGATCTGCGAATAGGCCGCCTGCTGCATACGGTCGTGGACGAACGCATAGGAATCAGCGGTGAGGACGACGAGACCTTCGCGCACGGCGTCCCAGAGATCGCGGAGCACGACGTCTTCGCCCTTGCCCGTGGCGAGCGCGAGCGTCCCGAGAGAGCGCCTGTTGCCCAGACACGCCGCGACCTGGAGCACCTCCTGGGTCGCCGAGGGGAGAGTGGTGAGCTTGCGAACGAGCAGGTCGATGACGTTGTTCGTGTACGAGAGCGCCCGGATTCGCGAGATGTCCCAACGCCACTCACCCGCCTGGTCGTCGAACCAGAGCAGGTTCTCGCGGCGGATTGCCCTCAGCATCTGGAGGACGAAGAACGGATTGCCGCCTGTCTTCTCGTGAAGGATGCCGGCGAGCTCACGAGCACGCTCTATGTCGCTCCGGATGCTCTCGGCGACGAGCGTCAGGACGTCGCACGGGGTCAGCGCGGAGAGGGTGATCTCCTCGACCCGTCTTCCGCTCTCGCGAATCCGCCGCTCCGCCTCGACGAGTGGGTGATCCGGTGGCACCTCGTTGTCGCGATAGGCACCGATCAGGAGCAAGTTCCTCGTGTCAGGATGGGCTACGACCTCCTCGATCAACGCCAGACTCGACGGGTCTGCCCAGTGGAGGTCGTCGATGAACAGGACCAGCGGACGATCGGGGCGCGCAAACACACCGATGAAGGCCCGGAAGACGCGGCGAAATCTCTTCTCGGCCTCTCCGAGCGGCAGCTCCGGTACCTCTGGCTGGTCGCCGATGGTCAGCGCCAGCTCCGGGATGACGTCGACGATGACCTTGGCATCGCCGGCCAGCGCCGCGAGGAGGTCACGTTTCCAGCGGCGTCGTTGGAGCTCGCCCTCGGCAACGATATCCAGGACAGCCTCCCGAAGGGCGTGGAGGATGGGGCCGTAAGGGCCGCCCCTCAGCGGCTCGAACTTGCCTTCGAGATAGAGGCCTCCCTCCTCGATCACGTGCTTGTTGATCTCGCGCACGACCGAGGACTTTCCTATTCCGGCGCCGCCACGAACGAGGACAAGCTCCGCCTCCCCGGTCGCCGAGACACGCTGGAGAATCGCGCGGAGAGTCTGGAGCTCCGTCTCTCGCCCGTAGAGCGTGCGCGTGATCAGGAGGCGGTCCAGCGTGTCGTGCTCTCCGAGGACGAACGGAATGATGCGTCCCCGCCCCTGCCATTCGCGCTGGCAGCGCTCGAGGTCCCGCTTCAGCCCCTCCGCGGTTTGGTAACGCTGCTCTGGATCCTTCGCGAGGAGCTTGAGAGCCATGTCGGAGAGGGCGAGCGGCAGCGATGGGACCACCGCGCACGGCGGCGCGGGCGATCGCGCGATATGGCAATGGATCCACTCGAGCGCATCACTGGCGTCGAACGGAGACCGCCCGGTGAGCATCCGGTAGAAGACGACTCCGAGCGAATAGAGGTCGCTGCGGGCGTCGACGGGACGGTTCATGCGGCCCGTCTGCTCGGGCGCCATGTAAGCCAGCGTTCCCTCGACGAGCGAAGGCCGCAGCGGGAGAGGCTGCTCGCGAGGCAACAGCGAGGCAATCCCGAACTCGGTGAGCTTGACCTCGCCGGTCTGTCGGTCGACGAGGATGTTGTCGGGATTGATGTCCTTGTGAATCACGCCTCGGCGATGGACCTCCGCGAGCGCAGCCGTGATTCGAACGGCGAGATCGAGGGCGACCTCGATCTGCATCGGTCCGCCGAGCTGTCTCTCGAGTGGCTCGCCTCCGAAGTCCTCGAGGACGAGCGTCGGCATGCCATCCGTCGCCTCGAGGGCGATGGGCCTGACGACCGCCGGCGTGTCGAGCTGGCTCGCGATCCGATACTCGTTGTCGAGTCGAGCGATGTCCTTCGGCTGCGGCTGTCTCCCCGCGAAGGACTTGAGGAGCACCGGCCGTCGGTCTCGGCCACGGATCGCTCGGCGCACCAGCGTTCGTCCGGACTGTCGAGTCGCGCTCGGCGCAGAACAGCTACTGCTCTCCGTGAGCATACGCCCAGCATAGTACCGACGGCCGCTCGCGCGCCGTGCGCCGCCGTCGAGCGTGGCGGGCTCGTCTTCACGCTCGAGCGTGCCGGCCTCCGATGTTGGGTGCGGGTCGAGCTCTCACGCGCCGGGGTCATGGTGCATCTGGACCAGGGCGTGGCGGCGTCATCCGTGGCAACTCTTTCGCGGGCGGGCCCGAGGGACCGCTGCACCATCAGAGGATCCCGGGATTCCCGGATTCCCGGCTTCCCGGCTGGAAAGTGACGAGATGTCGAACGAGCGATTCACGATCGGCCAGCGGGCGTTGAAGCAGAAGACCTTCACGTTGATCTTCGGACTCATGAGCACGATAGGCGTGGCCGTAATGGCGTGCGCCGCCGACGATACGTCGACCACGAGCGGCGAGAGCGAGCTCTCTCACGACGCCGGGACGACGAGCGACAGCGCGACGACCAGCGACAGCGGGACCACCAGCGACAGCGCGACGACGTCCGATGCGACGTTCACCATCGGCGGCAACGTCACCGGCCTCGTCGGCGGCGGACTCGTACTGCAGAACAACGACGGCGACGACGTCCACATCGACGCCAACGGGGCTTTTGCGTTTCCGACCGCGCTCCGCTCCGGGTCTGCTTACGCCGTCGGGGTCGAGACGCGGCCGAGCCAACCTTCCCAGACGTGCACCGTCACGGGCGCCGCCGGCACCGTCTCCACGTCGAACGTGACCAACGTGATGGTCTCGTGCGTCACCGACACCGTCGAGCTCCGTGGCTCGCTCAGCGGGCTCGCCGCTGGGGGCACGGTGGCCCTTCAGAACAACGGAGCCGACGAGCTGGTCCTCACCGCTGACGGCTCGTTCGCCTTCGCCACTCCGATCGCGATCGGCCAATCGTACGCCGTCACGGTGGAGGCACACCCGACGAGCCCGCGGCAGCACTGCACGGTCATCAATGGCGGTGGCACCGCCGGCGACGCCGATGTGACCGACGTCTACGTGAGCTGCACCAACGTCTACACGGTCGGCGGCACGATCACTGGGCTCTCGGACGCCGGCCTCGTCCTCACCAGCGCCGACGGCGACGAGCTCGCCGTCCAGAGCGGAGCAACGTCGTTCACGCTGGCTGCCCCGCTCCCGAGCGGCAGCAGCTACGCCGTCTCCGTGAAGGCGCACCCCACCGGCGTGGCATGCGTCGTCGTGAAGGAGAGCGGCACGATCGGAGAGTCGGACGTCACGAATGTCGCGATCTCGTGTGCGCCGCACGCGAGCTACTGCCAGATGGTGAACGGCATTCGCTGGTGCCGAGATCCTCTCCAGATGCGCTCGTGCAACACGTTCTGCAGCTCCCTCGGGTTCGGCAACCCGACCATCAGCAACACGGAGTGGTTGATGGCGCAGGACACGGAGGAAGAGTGCGGACAGATCGCCGCCGCCTTCGGCGTGACCAACTTCAGCGTCTACACCTATGGCTTCGGATGCGCGGAGATCCAGTACGGCCGTCTCATGTGCTCCACCTACGCGGAATGCCCGCAGCGGCATCGCACCGGCTCGGACAGCACCGTGAATGCGGTGTGTCCCTGCCAGTGACCGCGGACTGACGTCGGCATTGCCCGGTGAGCGCTGCCGACACGCGTATGGCCGTCGCAGAACACCACGATCTGTGGTCGAGCTCTCGTTGGCCCTCAGTAGGCGGCTCCGTCGGAAGGCCGGCACCACGAGCGAGGACGCGGGCCGATCAGCGCGGAGATCGAATAGACTCACGGCTGCGTCATGGCCGCAGCCGCATCGATCTCGCCGACGACCCCGCTCTCCGCTGCGAGCATCTGCGCCTTCCTGCTCGATATCCACGAGCGCTCGAACGAGCTCCGCTATCACGAGCTGCATCGCTTCACGCTCCAGCGCCTGGCGATGGTCCTTCCGTTCGATTCCGGGCTCCTTGCCATGGGAACGATCCAGAACGGCGTACCTCACGGCCACGATGTCGTGCTGCACGAGAGACCGGCTGAGTTCATGGAGAGCTGGGAGGACATCAAAGCCGAGGACAGGGTCGCCCTCCGCGCCTTCGCGAACCCGGGTAAGACGGTGAACATCGACGTCGAGGGACCGATCTTCGACGGATGCGAGCGAGCACGGGAGCACTGCAGGGAGTGGGGAGTGGCGCAGGTGCTTTGCACCGCCATGATCTCGTCGGCCGCCGGTCTCTACTGGGTGGCCTCGGTGTACCGCTCGGATCGGACGAAGCCGTTCTCGGAGGAGGAGCGGCAGACGATGGAGATCGTGATCCCGCACATCTTCGCGGCCGCGCGCCGTGCGCACCTCGGTCAGCTCCGCACGCGAGCGCACGTGCGTGACATGCACGGGCAGGCAGGAGCGATCGCAAACAAGCACGGGCTCGTCCTCGAAGCCGAGCCCGGCTTCGTCGAGCTGCTCCGCGCCGGCTGGCCTCGATGGCAGGGACCACTCTTGCCGTCCGACCTCGCCCGCGAGCTACCCGCCAGGCCTTCCGTACGTGTGATGCGCGAGCCGGTGGTGGTCCGTGCGGACAAGGCCGACGGCTTCGTCATCCTGCACGCACGAAGGACCGTGCTCGCCGATCGACTCACAGCGCGCGAGCGCGAGATCGCCGAAGCCTTCTCGCACGGCGAGACCCACCGCGAGATCGGCGAGCGCCTCGGCCTCTCACCGAACACCGTGCGCCGCCACCTCGCCAACATCTACGAGAAGCTCGGGATCGCCAGCAAGGCCGAGCTCGATCGGATGATCAGCGGCCTCACGTAGGCGCGCGCGGGGCTCGCCCGTTCGTCGCCTGGGCATCGTGCCGGAAATGGCGCAGCTGCGCCATGGTTCGCATCCGTCGACGGCCCGATGCTCTCACCGAGCGCCGTGTCCACAAGAAGCGCTCGACATGGAGCCGTGGATGAAGCTGTCAACGAAAGCCGTCGTCGGGGTGTTCTCGCTCTTTCTCGCGCTCGAGGCTTGCACCGTGCGCGGTCTCACGCCAGAGGACGGTTCGCCGCGTGACGGGGTCGGTGACGCGCCGGGCAAGGACGCGTCGTCCTCGAGCGAGCGCGATTCTGGCGCCGCCGACTCGAGCGCCGCCGACGATCCCTCCAGCGTTCCGGCCGAGCTCGCCGGGACGAGCTGGATCTGGGTCGCCACGAGCGGCGCGCACGCGCTCGCGTTCACGAACACCGCTTATACGAGCGACGTGTTCCTCGACGGCCACCCGGGAGAGTCTTGCGGCACCGAGTACTTCACCCATCGGTCCGGAACGGTGACATCCACCGGCGACAGCATCATGCTGTCGTCGAACGTCTCGACGCGGCGGAAGGAGAACTCCTGCACGGCGGCGGTGTTGTCCGACGAACCGATCGAGAACGAGGTCGTCACCTATGAGTGGCGCCTCGAACCCGACGAGTCCGGTGGCGCCCTCGTGCTCACGAGGAGCGACGGCTCCGAGACGCGCTATGCGGTCGACGAAGGATCCTGATCGCTCACTGCGTGACCTCGTCTCGACCGCGGCCCCGGCCGTGGGTCAGTCCACGTATCGCGTGTCGAAGAGACCGAGGTAGAGGTTCGTGGCCTCGCCGGGGCAGCGGTAAATGCCTTCGAGGTCGGGGAGCAGGTGGAGCGCGCAAGACGCGAGAGCCAGCGACTCTTCCTCGCTCGCGTCGCCGCCCATCCTCCAGAGCGGCTCGAGGCCGTTCTCCTCACCGAATCTTTTCACCGCGATCATCGGATCCGTCAGCCGAGCGCCCCAGTGCGCATTCGCCCAGCCCCAGAGCCAGGTCTTGCTCTTCCGACTCCAGGAGCCGATGACCAGCGCATCGGCACGAATGTGGATCTTCGTCGCGCTGTGACCGAACCCGAGCCACGGTCGCTCGTCCTCGAGCTCCATCTGGAACCGCGGGTAGCGCAGGACGTCGAACCGATCGAGCCAGCGGTCCTGCCGAACGGCCGCACGATGCCGCGCGTCGTGGATCCAGCCCTCAGGGTCCGGGTGGGGTCCGACCGTCGTGTTGCGAGCGAACGCGTCCTCCCAGCAGTACTTGCACATCGTACGCATCCGGTCGAACGCCTCGGCATCGGTCCATTCCGGCTCGTCTGCGCACGCATCACAGATGGCGTCCGGCCAGGCCTCACTCGCCTCGCCCCCTTCCGACGGGAGGAGGCAGAAGCCCTGCCCCTCCCCCTCGGCGATGTGCACGCATGCGAGCACCCCCGGTGAAGATCGGCCGTGGCGGGAACATGTGATCACGACGTCGTTCGTCACGTGCGAACCGTAGCAGTCTTTGGCGCGTCCTCGACCGCGCGATCGGCGGCCTACCTCGCGCGCGCGTTCGACGGCAGCCAAACACGCGGTCGGCTGGACTGGAGGCGAGTGGAGGCCGTCGCCACGCGCGTTCCGACCTCCAGAGCCCGAGCCTGCTTCACTGCCAACCCCACTCACTTCACCGAAGGCATGACCGCCAGGCGGCTCCACGTCATGTCGGTGCCTGCAACGCAGTCCGGCTTCGTGGCCGGATCCGGGTTGCCGAATCCGCCGCTGATGTCGCGCGCCTGGTAGCCGACGCGCGGGCGGCCCCCCTTCGTGAGCGCGAGCGACGGGCTGTGGAGGAACCACGCACCGACGGTGCAGTTCTCCCAGAGGAAGATCTCGTCCGGCTTCATCTCCGCGCCGTATTCGACCTTCGTCAGATCCCACTTCGCGGTCTCCGAGGCGCAGTTGTCCTCGTCGCAGAAGGCGAGCGCGATGTTGTAGTCGAGCGTGTGGACGAACCGCGGCTTGTCATTCGCGTCGAGTGCGAGCTCCAGCCCGGCGCCGACCTTCTCGTGATCGCTGAGGATGCTGCCCTGCCACCCGTCCGCCGTGCAGTTCTCGTCGCAGGTGAAGTACGTGATGTTCCGCTTCATCGTGTCCTCGAACATGCCGAGGACGACGATGCGCGGCGCGCCCGCCTTGGTCAGCGCGAGCGAGATCGAGGGCGGGATCCTCACCACGTCGAGCTCCGACTCGTACGCGGCGATCAGTGCGGTGCCGTTCCAGGCGCTCTCGCCGTCGCAGCTTCCCTCGCAGACCGCGTACGCAGCCATCTCCTTGCCAGACGAAGTCTCCGTGCGTCCGACGTTGGCGACCATCGCCATGTGCGCGCGGCCCTCGGCGTCGTACCGCAGCGTCGCGCCGCGCCACATCTGATCCGAGATCTTCGTCTTCGTCCATCCGTCGGGCGATTCGCAGCCGGCATCACAGCTCACCCACCACGTCGCGGGCGTCTTCTGCCCGACACCGAGATACGCCTTCGCCGTGTGCATCACGAAGCGCGGGCGACCTGCGGGATCGAGCGCGAACGCTCGGCCCGAGACGTCTTGATCGCCGTCGAGGTCGAGGATCACGTTCTGCGTCCACGCCTTCGGCCCCGAACAATCGCCGTCGCACGTCGCGTAGTAGACGTGTTTCATCGTCGAGAGGAGCACGTGTGGCTTGCCGCCGCCGTCGAGCGCAATCATTGCGTTGTGCACAGTTCCGTCGGTCTCGAACGGCACGACCTTCACGTCGTCCGCACCTTTGCACGACGCTCCGCAGTATCCGTAGAAGGCGCCGCCGCGGACGTATGCCGGATAGACGGTGTGGATACCGTCGTCGGCATCGAGCACGACGGTGGGTGCCGACGTGTTCGTCGGCTCGCCCGTCGGAAGGAAGAAGCGCGCCGAAGCCCCGCCCAGAGCGGCCCCAGGGCCGCTTCCGTTCCCGCCGTTGGACCCGCCGCCCGACGAACCACCGCTCGTCGTGCACGCAGCCGCGGAAGCCGCAAGAAGAAGCAGAGCCGTGAGATGGATACGCGTGATCAAGATGTCCTCCAGAGAAGTGCGTCGATACGTGGTCGACTCGAGAGGAGAGATGTGATGCCAAGCGAGGGATCATCAGCAAATCGGCGCCGGCCTCGTCGCCTCTTCGGATGACACCCGGCTGCGTTGACCCGCTCGGACGCGCCCGAACGAGATGACCGCAATCCCCGAACGAGGCGCGGCAGATGCCCGCGGTCGACATGGTGATCCGTCGAGGATCCAGGTATCCCCGGCACGTAGCGTCCAAGTCTTCGAGATCACGAGCCCGTGGCAGGCGTCCAGCCCGGCCGCAAACTTGCAGCATGCTGCGGCCGAGGGTTTGCGCGTGGAACTCGCTCGCTGTCGGAGGGCCTTCTCCTTCTTGTTTGTCGGCCTCTCGGTCGTCATGGCCGGGGCGTGCTCGGTCGCGGAAGACACGGCAAACGCAGACGAGTCGTGTGCCTCCAGCCCCCCCGGATGCGACGGCACGAGAAACGGCCCGAACGGGACCACGGCGACGCCCATTCCCGTCCCGACCGACGGGATCAAGAACGGCGACGAGACCGATGTCGACTGCGGCGGCGCAGGCGATGCGCCGCGTTGTGCGGACGGCAAGAGCTGCAACGCAGGTACCGACTGCGTGAGCCAGGTCTGCAAGGCGGGCCGTTGCCAGGCGCCGCGTCCGGACGACGGCGTGAAGAACGGCGACGAGACCGATGTCGACTGCGGTGGCGCCGCTGCCGATGCGCCGCGCTGCGCGACCGGCAAGACGTGCAAGATGCACGGCGACTGCCTCTCGGACGGCTGCGGCTACGACGGCAAGTGCGCCGCCGCGCGGAGCTGCGCAGGCCACTTCGGCGGCGACACCTGCGGCGCGGGCGAGGTCGGCGAGCCGGGGGCGCAGCACGAGAGCTGCTGCGCGACGGCGCCGATCTCCGAAGCTCCGGACGCGACGCAGCTCGACAAGTACGTCGTGACTGCGGGCCGGATGCGGCAGCTCATCGAACGCACGAGCGGCAACCTTCGCGTCTTCGCCGAGGGGCTCCAGAACCATCCGTACTGGAACGCCGGGTGGAACGAGATGCTCCCGTCATCAGTCGCGGAGGCGAACTTCCTCCTCGGACCGCAAGGTCACGGCAACACGCGACGCGGCTGCGACCTCGGCGACTCCCGCGCGCGCACGTACTGGATGACGGACGCCGAGAACCAGGCGCTCGGCGAACCCGGTGTCCACGCGTTCTCGAAAGACGTCCTCGATCAAAAGGCGCTGAACTGCGTCGAGTTCTACATGCTGCAGGCGCTGTGCATCTGGGACGGCGGCAGGCTTGCTACGCAGAGTGAGATCGAGACCGCATGGCGAGGCGGCGAGGGACGCGACTATCCGTGGGGCAACGACTGGACTCCGTCGAAGGTCATCTGGAAGTTCGGCTACTCCTTCCCCGAGGTCTACGATCAGGGGAACTTCGTCTTCATCGCCGCACCGGGACGTGCGCCGGACGGGAACGGAAAGTTCGGACACGCCGACCTCGCCGGGCTGGTTTACGAGATCACGTCGGACGTGGCCGGTGACAAGGTCGTCTGGGGCGGCAACGGATCTTGGGAGGGCCACGAGGTCCAGAAGAAAGGCGTTGCCTACGGACCGACGGAGATGACGCGCGCCTACTGGGCCACGGGCGGCCGCTGCGCGCATCCGCGCCAACCGCAATGATCCTCCGTTCTTTTACCTGTTAGCGCGAGTACACGCGTGCCGGCCGCATGAAAGCAGCACGATGGATTCAGGTTCCCGCCGCCCGGCCGAGGCGTATTCTTCCGCCGATGAGCCGTGTCTCGGGGAGTGTGCTCGCCGCGGCGCTCGCGGCGGTCGTGTTCTCGGCATGCTCTTCCGAGCAGGCGGGCGGGCAAGCGACGAACGCGACGCCGTTCGGCAATCCGAACGGAAAGGACGGCGGCGAGAGCTGCACGAAGGACTTCGACTGCAAGTCCGGCGTGTGCATCAGCGGCGCGTGCACCGAGGCGCCCGGAGTGCCTGCGCCGACGAGCACCGACGGCAAGAAGAACGGCGACGAGAGCGACATCGACTGCGGCGGAACGCGGACGAACGCTCCTCGCTGCGCGACCGACCGGGCGTGCAACGTCGCCGCGGACTGCGAGAGCAAGGTGTGCGCTCCGTCGAAGACGTGCGCCGCGCCGTCCGCGACCGATCAGGCCCAGAACGGCGACGAGACCGATGTCGACTGTGGCGGGACGACGACGAACGCTCCCCCGTGCGCCGCTGGCAAGAGCTGCAAGGTGCACACGGATTGCGCGTCCGACGGCTGCGACGAGAAGAAGAAGTGCGCCGTTTCGAGGAGCTGCGTACCGACGAACGGCGGCCTCACGTGCGGGACCGGAGAGGTCGGCCAGCCGAACGCGAACCACGAGAGCTGCTGCATCGCGCTGCCCATCCCGGGCTCGACGGTGAAGCTCGACAAGTACAAGACCACCGCGGGACGCATGCGTGCGTTCATCGAGCGGGTCAACGGGAACGTCCTCGCCTGGTACGAGAGCAACAAGGCATCGCTCTCACAGGCAGCGCGGGATCAAATCGAGCCGTACAAGTCGAACCTGCCGACGGACCTCGGCACGTATCCCTTGGGGGCGAACTATCAGCTTGGTGGTCTCAGCATCCTGCCCGATCAGCCGAGCACCTCGCAGGGCTGCTACGTCGGCAACGCCAGCGACAAGGCCTACGGCTCGCACACGTATTGGACGCCGGGAAACGTGATGAACGAGGATCGGGCCTTCGACCAGGCGTTCCTCGATCGACTCCCGCTCAACTGCGTTCCGTATCCGGTCGCGGCGGCCTTCTGCGCGTGGGACGGCGGGCGCCTCCAGACCTGGGAAGAGAACTCGGCAGCGTTCGGACCGGGCGCCTACCCATGGGGGAACGCTCCCGTCGCCGGCGGCTTCGCCCTCGTCAACGACGTGTGGACGCAGGTCGGGCCTGCTCACTTCGTCGAGGGGCAGTCGAGCACCAACCCGTGTCCTGGATGTGATGTGACGCGACTCAACTGGAGCAGCAACTATCAGCATCCTGCGGGCGGTGTTCCTGCGAAGGACTGGGACCTCGCCTACTTCATCAGCCCGCCAGGCCGCTTCTCCGCCGACGTCGGGGCCGGCGGTCACATGGACCTCGGCGGGATCATGATGGAGCTCACGGCTTCGCCCGGCGTCCCGCCGCATCCGACTCACGGTGCACAGGTCCGCTGGTCGCGCGCAGGCTCCTGGGAGGGGCACCAGGTGAACTACACGCGCTGGCAGTTCCCGATCATGACGAAGTACGGCAAGACCGGGATGCGCTGCGCTCGCGACTGAACGTCAGGCGGCGCGCACGTCCTCCATCGATGCCGTGAGGAGCTCGTTGACGCTCGCGAGGGCCTCGTCCGCTCCGACCGCCGCGACGGTGTCACCGCTCGCGATCTGGAAGTCCGCCTCCGGCATCATCTTCACCTCTCCGTCCCGCACGACGGCGAGCACTGCTGCGCCGGTCTTCGCGCGGACGTCGAGCTCGGCGAGCGTCCGGCCCACGGCCACGCTTCGCTCCGAGATCGCGATGAAGCGCGGCGCCCCGAGGCCCGCGAGCGCGCCGGTCGGATCCTCCGGGGCGCTCGCAGCGGCGTCGCTCGAATGACCATCCGTGCGTCCTGGGCTCCGCAGCTTCGACGCGAGAACACCGAGGACGACGGCACCGCCGGCTTTGACCTCGGTGTCGAAGCGGCGCGCGCCGCGCCAGAAGGCGAGCGCGCTCGCGACGACGAGCAGGCCGAAGAGTGCCGCGCCGACGCCGGTGGGCACGAACGGCTCGACCACCGCGACGGACACGGTGCCGACCGCCGTGAGCAGCCCGAGCTGGATCACGAGCGCGACGGCGCGTGAAACGGCAGACGGCTTCTCCTCCGCGTCGACGCTCGTCGAGGCGAGCGTGAGCGCGAGTGCCCGCGTGAGGCGGACGACGCCGAGGACGAACGGGAGCCCCACGAGGGCCGCCCCACCGACGAAGACGGCCTGCGCCGTGGCGTCACCCATCCCGAGCCGGTCGGCGATCACCCTCTCGGCGCGGCCGTGGAGGGTACCTGCGCCGAGCACGAGCCCGACGATGGCCGCGGCGTCGAGGATGACGAGCAAACCGTAGCGGCGGAGACGCGCGCCGCGTGTCGAGGAAGACGGCGCGGCGCGAGCCCGCTCGAGCCACGCGCTGTAGAGGGCGATCGACGCGATCAGCCTGCGCGGCAGTCGCGCTTCGACGGCCACCGCGGCGCCGCTCGAGCGCCGGATCAGCGCCGGCGTCGTGAGCGTCGTGATCGCGGAGACCGCGACGGCGATCGGAAAGATGAACGGCCGCGTGGCGCCCAGCGTGAGCCCGAGGCTCGCGATGATGAAGGAGAACTCGCCGATCTGCGCCAGGCTCATCCCGCCTTCGACGGACGTCCGGAGGCCGCAGCCGGTGACGATGCCTCCGAGGCTGACGCTCACGATCTTGCCCACGATGACGACGACGGACAGCACGACGACCGCCAGCCAGTTCTCGAGGACGAGCGACGGATCGATCAACATGCCGACCGAGACGAAGAAGATCGCAGCGAACATGTCGCGCACCGGCAAGAGCAGGTGCTCGACGGTATGCCCCTCGCCGGACTCCGAGATGAGCATGCCCGCCACGAAGGCGCCGAGGGCGACGGAGTAGTGGAACGCCGCGCACGCGTGAGCGAAGCCGAAGCAGATCCCCACGCTCGCGACCAGCGTCGTCTCCGAGCGCCCGAGGCGGACGACCCAGCGCATGAGCGGCGGCACGAAGGCGAGGCCGAGCGCGATCATGACGAAGAGGAACGCCGCGAGCTTTCCGGTGGTCTTCGCGAGCGTCAGGGCATCGAGCCCCTTGCCGCTCGTCATCGTCGTCATCGTCGCGAGCAGGACGATCGCGATGATGTCCTCGACGATGAGCACGCCGTAGACGATCTCGCGGAGCCGCGCGCTGACCTTCGCCTCCTCGAAGACCTTGGCGATGATCGTCGTGCTCGAGATCGAGATCGCAGCGCCGGCGAAGATGCTCTCCTCCTGCGTCCAGCCGAACGCCCTTCCGACGGCGAACCCGGCGGCCATCATCAGCGCGACCTGGATGACCCCGATGACCCCCGCCGTCGGAGCGACCCGAACGAGCTTCTCGACGCTGAGCTCGAGGCCGATCGCGAACATCAGGAGGATGACGCCGATCTCGGAGAGCGTCTGCACCGTCTGCGGGTCCGCGGCGAGCGGCAGCGGCAGGTGCGGCCCGACCAGGAGCCCGGCGATGATGTAGCCGAGCACGACGGGTTGGCGGAGGCGCTGGAACACGATCGTCGTCAGCCCGGCCACGCCGAGCACGATCGCGAGGGTCCTCAGGAATGCGTAAGCTGCCTCCATGACCTCTGACCGTACGGGCCGCATCCGGACCTGTGTGTTCGGAAATATCGAACGGTCCTTGAGAGCCGCTCTATCGACCTGCTCGGCAGGGCCCTGCCGGCCGCGCTATGGTGCGCGCCGACATGCACCGACGACCGGCGAAGCCACCGCTCCGCGTCCAGCCAACGACGCTCTGGGAGTACCCCTCGCAGCACTACGGCGAAGCTCAGCAGGGCGACTCCCGCTACGTCGGAGCCACACCTTCGTACGTCATCTGGAATCTCATCCAGCGATACACGAAGCCCGGTGACCTCGTCGTCGATCCGTTCTGCGGATCGGGAACGACGCTCGACGTCGCGAAGGACACCGGACGAAACGCGCGCGGCTTCGACGTCTCGCCCTACCGTCCCGACATCGAACGCGCGGATGCGCGCAAGCTTCCGCTCGAGTCCGGGACCGTCGATCTCGTCTTCATGGATCCGCCGTACGGCGATCACATCCATTACTCCGACCAGAAGGAGTGCATCGGCAAGTTGTCGGCTTACGATCCGGCCTACTTCCAGGCGATGCACCGGGCCATCCGCGAGTCGGGGCGCGTCCTCAAGCCGGGTGGCTTCTTCGGCCTGTACGTCTGTGACTACTTCGAAAAGAAGCGTGGCTTCTCGCCCGTCGGCTTCCAGCTCTTCGTGAGCATCGCCGAGTCGCTCGCGATCGTCGACATCATCTCCGTCGCCCGTCACAACAAGACGCTGGAGATGGGCAACTACCGAAAGGCTGCCGAGGAGGGGAACTTCTTCCTCCGCGGCTTCAACTACCTCTTCATCGCCCAGAAGCCCGCCGCGCAGCCGGGCCAGCGAAGCAAGGGGCGGCGCGGCTGACCGCGGACGATCAGCGACGCGCGAAGCGGAGCGCGCCCATCGCGAAGAGCTGGACGAGCAAAGACCGGCCGGCGGCTGTCTTCGCGAGCGAACGGAGCGTCCGACCGTCGTGCCGGCGCGCGGAGCAGATGGCGCGTGCCAGGTCCGCGGCCGCAGCGGGCACCTCGATCTCTTCACCGCCCACGTACAAGAGGAGGCCTCCGCGCGCGCGCGGGAGGAACGCCCAGCGGCCCTCCTCCGATCGTGCGACCGTTTCGCCCCACGAGAGCCGAGCGTCGATCGCCTTCGCATCCGGAGCGCGGCGCGGCGCCTCGATGGTATGCCCGGGCTTCAGCCGCGTGGCGAACGACGCGAACCAGCGATCGATCGCTTCGTCGGAGACATCCATCGATCGAATGATCTCGCGGACGCGCGCCAGCATCGCCTTCGGGATCGCCCCCGGCTGTGCTCCTGCCGAGAGCTCCGGATCTTCGAGGAGCCGAGCCGCCTCCGGTCGTTCTCTCGCGCGGGCCACGAACGAGCCCCACATCTCGCCCGCGCTCGGCGCGCGGAAGCCGATCGAATACGTCAGGCAAGGCGTGACGGCGACGCCGTGGTGCGCGAACCCCGGCGGGAGATAGAGCATGTCTCCGGGACCGAGGACCTCGTCGGCATCGGGACTAAACTTTGCGAGGACGCGGAGGTCGAGGTCGGGGAGCAGACGCGTGTCCTTCGTCGGGCTCGTGTTCCAGCGCCACCGACGCTCGCCCTGTCCCTGCACGAGGAACACGTCGTAGCTGTCGAGGTGCGGGCCGACGTTCCCGCCCGGCTCCGCGTAGCTGACCATCACGTCGTCGACCCGCACGTTCGGGATGAACGCGAAGCGGTCGAGCAGGAGCGCGGCCTCCGGCACCCAGCGGTTCACCTCCTGCACGAGGATCGTCCAGCCTCGCTCGGGCAGCGACGCGAAGAGCGACTCGGGATGGGGTCCCCACGTCACCTCCCATGGCCGGGTCCCGCCCTTCTCGCGCACGATGCGTGACTCGACGCCGTCTTCGCACGAGAGGCCCGCGAGCTCGTCGGGCGAGATCGGATCGCGAAAGCCCGGGAACGCGTTCCGCACGAGGAGCGGCTTCTTCTGCCAGTGCTCGCGAAGGAAACGTGCGACCGACATTCCGCCGAGCACATCCGTTGCCTCTGCCTTTGCCGTGCGCTCGCGCACCGGCCCCTTGGTCCCGCTCGAAGATCGCCGACGTGCTGTCATCCTGCGCCGACCGCGGACTACCATGGCCGCGTGAAAGCAGGAATCGCCCCCGAGCTCCTCGTCAGCCAGGTGAAGAACACGGCCGCCTGGCTGTGGAGCGACCCCCGCGCCGAGCTGGCCCTCCGCGCGCTCGACGACGTGGCCGGAGCCGAGTCGGCGTATCGCGGCGGTGAGGGTACGGCCTATCTGTCGCTCATGCTCGCGGCTCACTACGCGACCGTCGCGACGTTCGTGCCGACGGACGTCGATGCTCGCATTCGTCACCATGCCTGGCAGGCGATCGCGAGCAAGAAAGCGCTCGCCGCTGCATGCGACGCTGTCGACGCCATCGCTGGGCTCGACGTCCACACGGTGTCGGCTCGCACGTACGTGTCCGCTGCACATGGCACCGTGTCGGGCCACGACGGCGAATGGTTCTCGGTCCGCGCCGGCGCGCTCGGGCGCGCGGCCGTCCTCGAGGCGAGCGACATGGTCGAGAAGCTGGCGGCACAGCTCGACGCCGAGCTCGATCGCGAGGAGGCCATCCTCGAGGAGGTCCTCGCGGCCGGAGCGGCCAGGCCGGCGCTCTCCGTGTCGACGATCGTCGCCCACAACCTCGGCGACCTCTCGCGCGTCGTCGACGAGTGGCCGCGCCACGAGGCGCTCGCTCCACTACGAGACCGTTACGTGCGGCTCGCCCATCCCGATGCCAAGATGCGGCGCGCTGCGTTCGTCACCGCGGGCGTTTTGAACAAGGCGCTGATGGCGCACGAGAATCACCGCTTCCTTCCGCTCCGCAAGCCGCGCGCGCTCCGCGCCTCTCGAGAGCTCCTCTTGCCGATCGGGCCCTGGTTCGATGCCTGGGGCGAGGCCGTCGCCAAGAGCCCTCACCTCGAGGACCGAGATCGCGCCGAGGTCCTTGCCGCGCTCCTCGAGCTCCACGGGCGTGATGCGGCGCAGGAAGGATGCCTCCGCGCGATCGCCGGACTCCATCGCGCGACGCGTGGAGGGATCGAGCTCTACGTGCCCGACTTGCCCGCGCGCATGCGGAAAGACGCGCTCCGTGGCCGCGTCCGCGACGTGCTCGACGTGACGGTCGAGCACTTCGACGCGCGCATCGACCGGCGTTACCGCGCCGAGCGCGAAAAGGCGGCGCGGGCGTAGAGCGGCTTCGGCGGCTGCGAGCGCGCAAGCGACGACGCCAGCACACCGGCGGAGCCGATCTCCTCGACGGCCTGCACGCTGCGCACGAGCCACGAAGAGACGCGCCACGCCGAACCGCACGCAGGAAGAATACGTCAAACAGGAGCAAGGCTCAGCTGCTTACGGCTGAGGTCAGCGCCGCCCACGCGACGAGGCTCGTCATCCTGCCGTCATCCAGCGCGAGGCATCCTCGTCCTGGTCACCTTCATGCGGCGGAGACTTCGATCATGCAACTCGGCGCGGTATCGTGCGCACACGCTGGTGCGCGCGGGAAAGAAGCAACACGTGCGTCGCTCGGCGGCGGCCCGTGCCGACGACCGCACACAGGCCGGCGACGCTCCGCGGCTCGTGCTGCTCGGCGGGGCACGGCTCGACGGGCCCGGGCCCGTGTCGCGGTTCGACAAGCGAACGGCGGCGATCCTCGCGTATCTCGCCCTCGAAGGAGAGACCCCTCGCTCGCGCCTCGCTGGGCTGCTCTGGCCGGAATCGAAGGAGCGCACAGCACGGAACAACCTCGCCCAGGCGCTGCGCCGATTGCGCACAGCCACCACGGTTGCACTCGTGGAGGGCAACGAACGCCTCTCCCTCGTCGGGGTATCGAGCGACGTCGCCGAGCTCATCCACGGCACGGGAAGGGATGCGCGGGTGAGCACACCCGCTGCGTATCGCGAGCTGCTCGCGGGCTACGACATGGATGAGCTGCCGGACCTCGAGACATGGCTCCGGGGCGCCCGTGCGAGCGTAGCGCGAGCCTGGGCGCGCTCCGTCAGCGAGGCCAGCGAAGCGTGCGAGCGCGAGGGAGACATCGACGAGGCGCTCGCGTGGGCCGAGGCCCACGTCGCAGCGGAGCCCGTATCGGAGCAAGCGCACCTGCGCGTCGTGAGCCTGCTGCTCCTCCGCGGCGATCCTCCGGCGGCGATGAGAGCCTACGAGCGTTGCAAGACAGCACTCGCGCGCGAGCTGGGCATGACCCCGACCCGCGCGATGCTCGACGTCCTCGACGCCATCCGCGAGAGCGCGGCGCGCGAGCGTCCTCGCAAGCGGCCGAGAGATCCCGAGGCCGTCCCGAGTACGCTGCTACGGCCTCCGCGCGTCGGGCGACTCGCTGAGTGGGCGGCGCTCGAGCGCGCGTTCGCCGCGGACGTAGGAGCGCTCCTCTCGGGCGAGCCCGGCATCGGCAAGTCGAGGCTCGGCCGCGACTACTGCACGAGCAAGGGCGCGTACGCCCTCGTCGAGGGAAGGCCGGCCGACGCGCGCGTGCCCTACGCCTCGCTCGCGCGTGCGCTCCGTCTGCTCCTTCCGCGCTTCGATGGTGGGCTCGCTCCATGGGCGCGCGCAGAGCTCGCGCGCATCCTTCCGGAGCTCGATGCGGAGAACGCGCCGACGAGCGACGAGACCACGCTGCGCCTCTACGAAGCGATCGCAAGCGCGCTCGAGCTCGCAGCCGAGCGCGGGCTCGCGTCGCTCTTCGTCGACGATCTCCAGTGGATCGACGACGCGAGCGCGAAGGCGTGCACCTGGCTGCTCGAGCGCTGCCTGTCCGGCGAGCTGCCGCTCTTCGCGGTCGTCGCGCATCGACGCGGCGAGCTCGCTCCCGACCGGCACGCATGGATCGAGCGAACGATCGGCATGGGCCTGCTCACGCGCATCGATCTCGGGCCGCTCTCGGCCGAGGAAATCGCTTCGCTCGTGCGCCACCTCGAGCTGCCCGTCCTCCTCGAGCGCACGGCCGACGTCGTCCGCGCGGCAGGCGGCTATCCGCTCTACGTCCTCGAGATCGCGCGTTCGCTCGTCGCCGTGAGGCTCGACGGTCAGAGCGCGACCGAAGGCGACGTGCCCCTCCCCGTCAACGAGCGACTTCGCTCCCTCGTTCGGCATCGGCTCGCAACACTCTCCGACGATGCGCTGCGCGTCGCGAGGGTCGCGGCGATCGCCGGCGCTCCGTTCGACGTCGCGCTCGTCGCCGACATGCTCGAGACGACGCCGATCGATCTCACCGACGCGTTCTCGGAGCTCGAGCGCGCGCAGGTGGTCGACGGGACGCTCTTCACGCACGACGTTCTCGCGGAGTCGGTGCTCGAGTCACTTCCGCGCATGGTTCGCGCGCATCTCCACGGCCGGGCAGCGAAGTGCCTCGTCGCGCGGAGCGATGCACCACCTGCGACGATCGCCTTCCATCTGCGCGCCTCCGGCGATTCGCGCGCAGCGGTCCCTCACCTGGTCCGCGCCGCCGAGAGCGCGCTCGCCCTCTCCTGCGTCGACGAGTTCGTCCGTCACTACGAAGACGCCGCACGCATCCTCGAGGAGGCAGGCGATCTCGCGGGCGCATCGGACGCGCTCTATCGGCGCAGCCGCGCCGGACTCGGCGATGACGGCGAGGCCATCGCGCAGCGTCTCGCGCGGGTGGCACGAACGGCGCGCGAACGGGGCCGCGCAGCATTCGTTCGAGCCCGGAGCGCACTCGAGCGCGGCGAGAAGCGCCTCGCCGAGGCGGCCGCACGCGCCGCCGAAACGTTCGCGAAGGAGGCGCGCGACGAGCTCGTCGAGGTCGAGTCGGTGCAGGTGGTGTTCGACGTCGAGCTTCGCGAGCGGCGGCTCGATGCTGCAAAGGCGACGCTCGCGCGGCTCGTCGAACGCGCCAGGGACGTGACCGTTCCCGGCGCCGCGTGGGTGCGCATCGGCGCGACCTTCAATTCGGGCGAGCTCCTCGCCATGCGCGACGAACACGTTGCCGCCATCGAACGTTTCGAGGCAGCGATCGCCGAGCTCGAGGCATGGACCGAGCTGCAGGGCGTGAAGGCGCGCGGCGCTGCTGCGCTGGCCACGAGCTGGCTCGCGCTCGGACGCATCGACGACGCCGAGCGTGCGCTCGCGCGTATCGAGCGCGTGCCGACGAACCCTGCCCTCGCGAAGACCCGCGCGGCGTTCGCCATCGCAAGCGCGCGCGTCCAACAGGCCCGACGCAAACTCTGGTCCGCCCGCCGCCTGCTCGTGGACGGCGTGGCGCTCGACGCTACCTACGACTACCGGCTGGCGCAGCGTCTGCTGCTCGCCGAGATCGACGCCGATCGCGGTGAGCTCGAAGCGGCGCGTGCAGCAGCATCGAGCATCCTCGCGGACCGATGCGCGCATCGGCACGAGCAGGCACTTGCAGCGCTCGTCCGCGCACGCATCGCAGCGTTCGCCGGAAAGGCGATAGCTCCGGAAGACCGCGACACGATCCTCGCCGGCGGAGCGCACTCGGCGCTCGCCGAGCTCGCGTGCTTGCAGGCGCTCGTCACCTCGTGGCGACGCGCCGAGGCCCATCTCGAACAGGCAGAAGAGCATGCGCGCGTGGTCGACCTCGCTCCTCTCCGCGCCGTCATCGCCGCGACCAGCGCGGTCGTCGCGTGGCGAGCCGGCCGCATGGACGAGGCCGCAGGCCACGTGGGCGAAGCGCTAGAAGCGACGACCCTGGGTGCTTTGTCGGGAGCCTTCGCCGACGCCGCGTGGGCGACGGCGCTCGCGCTCTCTCCCGGCAACGAACGACTCCACCGCGAGGCGCTCGCGTACATCGACGCGGCGACGTCCGATGCGCCCGGAGCCTTCGAGCGCGCCGCGTACCTCGAAGCCAACCCGTGGCGCTCACGGCTCTGCCCGACACCCGTCGATCCGTGACCTTCACGGCGCGCATCCGAGCGCGCCATCCCCCGCACGTTCGACGACCGCTCAGGTCGGCGCCTAGCGGCCATCAGCAACAACGAAACAGGAGTGACGATGATCTCGTTCGTACGACCCGCGCTACGTGGCGCGATGACGGTCGCGTGCCTCGGGCTGGCGGTGATGGCGGGGCCTGCCGCCTGCGATTCCCCCAAGCAGCAAAGCGGCGAGCCGACCAAGCCACCGAACACGAAGCCCTCGCGGGCTCGCGGAGACCTGGGCTCCTTCGAGCAGTGGGAGCTGCGCTACGAGTACTCCGGCAGCTCTCCCTGCGAATACGAAGATGCTCCCGGCGTGACGGTGACGGAGAGCCCGCGCAGCTACTCGGAATCGGGCTTCGTCATCCTCGAGAAGGAGTCGCTCGACGACGGCATTGCGAAATACGCCGGCGAGGGCCTCGCGCGCTCGTCCCTCGCCGAAGGGACCGTCACGCAGCGGCCGAATCGCTCGGAGCGATCCGCGTCGAGCGGCTCGGGCACCAGCCATCCGGGCGTCATCCTGGTCATGGATCTGAAAGCGGGGACGTACGATCTCGACATCGGGACGATGCCCTTCTCCGTCTCGAGAACGGGCTCGAAGACGGACGATGACGGAACGGTCGTGTTCCCCAACAGCACCTCCGAGCGAACGATCAGCCTCCCGTTCATGGCGCCGGCGTACGTCGTCTTCGACCTTCCGGCGGAGGGCGTCGAGATCTCCGATGCGTGGTCGTGGGAGCGCTACCGCGCCCGTGAGCGCGAGGTCGACGGCGACAACGCGTCTTCCGAGAAGTGCCCGATGCGCTCCGGTACGTTGCGCTGGCGACTCACGCCGCGGAAAGAGGTCCCGGTGGACCTCGTCGTCGAGGCCAGCGGCTACGATGACTGGCTCCCCGAGGGCGCCGCGACCGAGAGCACCCCTGGAAACACGCTCGCCGTGACGGCGACCCTCGTCTCGAAGGACGGCGAGCCGACCGACCTCCGCGCGAAGGAGGTCTCGTTCGAGCTCGTCGAGGTCTCCAAGGAGAAGGGCGTCGCGCTGAACCTTCCGCTGAGCGGCGGCCTCACGACGCCCGACCTCGGCTTCGAAGCCGCTACGAACGGCGATCTCATGATCGACGACGAAAAGCAGAGCGCGAAGGCGACCAACGGCTCGTTCGAGACCGCGACGGCGGTCGTCACCGCATACGACTGGGGCGCGTTCGGCAACCTGCTCGTGACCGCGACGCTCGAGGACGGCCGCAAGGTCACCGGGTATCTGAGGGACGATCCGTCGGTCTCGCGCGTCCCGCTCCCGAAGCGGTCCGCGGTGTCCGCCATCGGCGATCGCTGGAAGGAGCTCGTGGATTTCGAAGGCGTCGATGACGATGACGAGGACGTCCAGAAGGGCAACTCGAAGATCGGCGACGGGCTGACCGCCTACGAGGAGTACCGAGGTCTGATCGTCGGCGGCAAGCACACGCGGCGCGCGACGGGAGCCAAGATGCTCGATCCGAAGAGGAAGGACGTCGCCGTGCTCAACACCGTCGGCGCCAAGGCGAAACCCGGGCTCGAGCTCTTCGAAAAGGCATCGGGCATTCGTGTTCTCGAGATGACCGATGGAGAGCTGCCGGGGTCACGGCTGCTCAACACCAACCGGACGACGGCATCGCGCGGCGAGCAATACGGGATGAAGCTCGTCGACGGAACGCTGCCCGACAGCGTCGTCGGAGAGAATCACCCGGCAACGCTGCTCGGCAAGACGCCGAAGCTCTCGGAGCAGGTCGTGGTGGACTTCGCCCAGATCACGGCCACCTACGAGGCCCAGAAGGCTGCCGCAACCGCGGCGGGGACCGCGATGCCCTACACCCTCGTGCAGGACATCGCGACGACGGTCGCCCATGAGCTCGCGCACGGCGTCGGCGCGCCTCACCACGGGAGGCCGTCGGACTTCACGGGGCCTCGCCAGATCACCTCGGCGATGGTCGACTACCACGCGTACGGGGTCGACGGCGTCGAGCTGACCGATCGCCCGCTTCCTCTGCAAGGGCGCATCGGCACCGCCGGCAACGACTCGAGCGGCGACGTCAACTGCCTGATGGCGTACACGAACATGTACACCTGGGCGACGGTGACCAAGCCGGGCGGCCGCTACGACTACTACGCCGTCGGCCTCCACGCGCCCGGCACGACCTTCTGCACGTCAGCGGCGGCGACGGGAACGAACGCGCCCCACACGGTCGGCGGCAAGACGGTGCCCGGCTTCTTCGGAGACGCGCAAGGCCAGGGCGGCAACGCTCCCGTGGGCAACTGCCTGGGCGCGATGAAGGTGAGCGACTGGAGCAAGTGACCGCTCCCGAGCGCGCTCATCGGTCATCGTCCGCGCTCGCCGCTGGCGAGGCATCGGCTCGGTTGCACACGCAACGTGCCACTCGAGCCGATGCCGTACCTCTGTTGCAGCGCATGCCCGCGCTCCTGTGCGAGACCGGCAGCTCAGGCCGCCGTGATGCACGGGACGTCCGCGCATCACGCGACCGTCGACGCTCAGGGGGCGTCCGTGCGGAAGCCGGGGTTGACCGCCGGATTGCCCCGGCCCCACGTGGCCGTGTAGATGACCTCGGAGATCTTCCAGCCGTCGTTCGTCCTCACGAACTTCTCGCGGTAGTAACCGCCGAGGGTGTGGAACGGGCCGGCCTGCTCGGAGAGCTTCATGTGCTGCGCGTGCATGTAGAAGCGCCCCGTCGCCGTGTTCCCGTCGATGTCGAACACGTGATTGGTGAACATGTGATGCGTCGCGTCCATCGGCGCGAGCGCCGCGGCCGTGGCGTCGACGAACACATCGCGCCCGAACATCACGTATTCCGGCCCAAGCCCGTAGTCGAACCGGGCGTTGGGAACGAAGAGCGAACGAAGCGTCGTCCAGTCGCGATCGTCGAGCGCGTACGCGTAGCGGTACGTGAGCTCCGTGAGCGCGCGGATGTCCTCCAGCCGCTGCTGTGCGGGATCGTTGCAACCGCACTGGCCGGGACCGCCACCCGGGTGGCCGGGCCCTGGGTTTCCGCGACCGGGGTGGCCAGGGTTGCCATGTCCCGGGCTACCGGGCCCCTGAAGCGCCGCCGAGGTCTGTCCAAGAGACTCCTCGTCCGCGTCCGACCTGATGACACCGTCCGTACACCCGACGAGCATCGACCCTGCCAACGCACTTACCGTCAGAAAGCCCGATATACGATTCAGCAACATTGTTTCCTCCGTCATTTGGGGAGATTGGCATATTCACCACTCGTCGCCGACATCTGCGCAGCACGCTTGCCGAAAAGCACACCGAAGAGCGCTCTCGTTCAAGCGTCACTCAAGGAAGCAATGCCTGATGCGTATTGAAGGATCCGTCGGACGATCTCGGTCGCGACGAAAGCGAACAGTTCTCTCATGCGACATCACGAGCGTCAACCGACCGGCTTGAATGTTTTGAATCAAGAACGCGCCATTGTTCGAATTGGGATTATTTGGATTGGGGCCCACCGAAACAGGACGTGACGTCACGACGACGATTGCCATGTCGACGAATGCGGGAGAGGCTCCGACGCCCTAGGCAGATGTAGCGGTCGTGTCATGACGACGACGCCGGATGCTGCGCCGCGCGGTGTCGGCAGGTCCCGACGCGTATGGCGGCAGGTGATGGCTCAGGGGCCTTCGGGAAGCGCCATTCCCAAGCTCCAGGGCCGCCGTCGCCGTCACTGGGCGGATCCCGAATGGAACGGCCTCGACGTTTTCCCTGGTCGCCCCGGTGTTCACGACGATGCGGATAGCCGGATTCGCTCTGCCGCGTGACCTCGGTTTCTATTTCGCCATGACCGTCATGTACACGCTTGGCGAGGCGATCGAAGTTCAGTAACGTGCCAGCCAATTTGCCTCTGCAGCGTGTCACGCCAGCAGGCCCTCGAGGGTGGTCCGAGATCCTGCTCTCGGCGCTCACTCGCTGGAGCGCGACGCGTGGGTCGTTCGGAGACATCGCGTGCGTTTGGAACGGCAATCCCCATGGAGGACGAGATGGCAGCGCCGACGAGTAGCGGACCACAACTCGAGCTCGACCCCGCCTGCGAGAAGCTCCTGGCGACTGCGCAGGACGCGACGGTCGAGTCCCTGGTCGATTCCCTTCGCGACGACTACGCGATCTATCGGACGAAACCGCGCGAGGAGATCTCGAAGGGTGTGCGCACGGTGCTCGGCATCTTCCTGCGCGGGATGAGCGACCTCGAGTCGCTCTCGACGGTGGTGCCCGAGGCGTGCCGCGCCAACGCCTCGTGGACGACGCTCAGCACTCCCGCGACCGTGTCGTACGTCGGGGTGTACCGAGACCACGTCGTCGACCTCTTGCTCTCTGCGGAGGCAGCCGGGATCTCCGGCATCGCAAACGGGGTCCGCATCGCCAACCGCGTCGCCGACAGGGTGCTCCTCCTGTTGGCCGAGCACCAGTCGGCCCAGGCGACCATGTTCAAGGCACTCGCGACGTACTCCGTCGACGGCATCGTCGTGACGAACATGGAGAACCGGATCATCTACGTGAACGATTCGCTCGTTCAGATGAACGGGATGAAGTCTGCCGAGGAGTATTGCGCGCAGGACTTCGGCAGCCTCATGACGCAGAGCCAGATCGACATCCTCATGAATGAGGCTTTCCCGTCGGTCGAGAAGCACGGTGCCTGGAAGGGCTACTTCTGGGCAAAGCGGCCTGACGGCACCGAGTGGCGCGCCTTCAACGCCATCTCCCGCCTCTTCGACGAGAGGGGCAACCCCATTCTCACGTGCTCGATCATCCGCGACGTGACGAAGGAGCACGAGGCCGACCTCGAACGAGCCAGGCTGCAGGAGGAGGTCATCGCCGCGCAGCGTGAGACGCTCCGGGAGCTTTCTGCGCCTCTCATTCCGCTCGCAGACGGCGTGACGGTGATGCCGCTCATCGGCTCCGTGGATGCGACCCGCGCACAGGAGATCCTGAAAACGCTGCTCGACGGGGTTCATCGCTACGAGGCGAACACGGTCATCATCGACGTGACCGGCTTGAAGGTCGTCGACACGCAGGTGGGGACGATGATCGTGAACGCCGCCCGCGCGACGCGACTGCTGGGGGCGGACGTCATCCTCACGGGCATCAGCCCCGTGATCGCGCAGACGTTCGTCGGGTTCGGGGCCGAGCTCGAGGGCATCATCACGCGTTCGACCCTGCAGCGTGGCATCCAGCAGGCGCTCCGCATCGAGCAGGCGTCGAGCACCTCTTTGATGTGACGGAGCCATGCTCTCGTTCGGCGAGCGATCTCGGGCCGCGGGCATCGCGTCGCTCGCTCGCTCGGGCGCCGTGCGCTAAGCCGAGATGGCCGGCACCGGCGCACGGAGAGACATGGCCTCACTCGATCCGCTTCCGCGTAGGACGTTCCTCGGGCTGACGGCAGCCCTCGCCTCGGCATGTGCAGCACGCGGTAGGGCCGCCCCCGCTGCCGCCACGACGTCGTCGGCCGGCGATCCGTGGGAGGCCGTCCGTGAGCTCTTTCCCCTCACGCGCGACTACGTCCATCTCGCGAGCTTCCTCCTCGTGTCCCATCCGAAGCCCGTGGCGGAGGCGATCGAGCGATTCCGTCGCGAGCTCGACGCGAACCCGGTGCTGGCACTCGAGCGCGAGTTCGCGAGCAACAAGCAGACGTCACGCGTGCGAGCGACGGCCGGAGCGTACATGGGCGTCGCCCCCGACGAGATCGCGCTCACCGACAGCACGACGATGGGCCTCGCAACGCTCTACAACGGGCTCCGGCTCGCGCCCGGCGACGAGATCCTGACGACGACCCACGATCACTACTCGACGCACGAATCGCTTCGCCTCGCGGCGGCGCGCACCGGAGCGACGATTCGGAAGGTCGCGCTCTACGACGACGCTGCGTCCGCGACCGAAGACGCGATGACCGCCGCGCTCGCGAGCGCACTGACTCCGCGAACGCGGGTCGTCGCGATCACGTGGGTGCACTCTTCGACGGGCGTGAAGACGCCCGTTCGGAAGATCGCCGACGCGCTCGCGCGCGCGCAGGCGTCACGAGAGCCGCGCGAACGCGCCGTGCTCTGCGTCGACGGCGTGCACGGGTTCGGCGTCGAGGACGCGTCGATGCCCGACCTCGGCTGCGACTTCTTCGCTGCGGGCTGTCACAAGTGGATCTACGGTCCTCGCGGTACGGGCATCCTCTGGGGCCGCGCCGATGCGATGCGCGCGATGCTTCCGACGATCCCGCCGTTCTTCGGCGGATGGTGGACTGCACGCCAATACGGCACGAACACGCCGCCGATCGACGGGCGCGTGATGAGCCCGGGCGGCTTCAAGGCGTTCGAGCACTACTGGGCGCTCGCAGACGCATTCGCGCTTCATCAGGAGATCGGGAAGGCGCGGGTCCAGGCGCGCATCCACGAGCTCAATGGGCACGCGAAGGAGGGGCTCGCGGCGATGAGACACGTGAAGCTCCACACCCCGCGCTCGTCGTCGGTGTCGTCCGGCATCGTGTGCTTCGAGGTCGCCGGCATGAAGCCGGACGCCGTGGTCGAGCGGCTCCAGGCCCAGAAGATCATCGCTTCGGTGACCCCGTATCGTCCGCCGCTCGCGCGCATCGCCGCCTCGCTCGTGAGCTCGCATGCAGACGTGGACGCGGCGCTGCGGGCGATCCGCGCGCTCGCCTGAAGTCGGGACCGAGCTCATCCGCGTGTTGCGGCTCAGACGGTCTGTCCCCTCGGGTGCCGGGGCGGTCCGATACCGCATTCGGCTGAGCGGGTTGTCGTTGCGCGCGGTGGCTGGGCCAATATCGTCGTTCCTCCGCGCTCCGCGGATCAGCAGGACAATGGCCGATCGACCCCCCGCCACGGCACCGAGACCCCAGGACATTCGCCGCACCCTCCAGGTGGGAACGCGACGACGGCGGAAGGTCGTGGTCTGGCTCGTCGTCGTCGCGATTGCGCTTCTCGCCGCCGCAGCCGGCGCAAACGCGATGCGCCGGCGCGCTGCGAGCATGCAACCGCGCTGGGTGACCGAGAAGGCCCACCGCGCCGACGTCCACGTGACCGTGTCGGCGACCGGAAACCTCCAGGGCCTCAACACCGTCGAGGTCGGCGCCGAGGTGACCGGGAAGGTGCTTACCGTGCTCGTCGACTACAACGACCCGGTCAAGAAGGGGCAGGTGCTCGCGGAGATCGATCCGGAGCAGCTCCACGCGGCGGTCGACGAGGCGAGCGCGCAGGTGATCTCCTCGAATGCCGGCATCCGCACGGCCGAGGCGACGCTCCTCGAATCGCGCCAGGCACGCGACCGAGCGGAAGAACAAGCCAAACAAGGGCTCGTCTCTCAGAAAGATCTCGAGGCCGCACGCGCAGCAGCGGCGCGCGCCGAGGCGAGCGTGGCGAGCGCGAAGGCCAGCGCGAGCCTCGCCGCGGCGTCGCTCAAGTCGGCACAGTCCAAGCTCGGCAAGACGAAGATCGTCGCGCCCATCGACGGCATCGTCCTCGCGCGCGCCGTCGAGCCGGGGCAGACCGTCACCGCCGGCTTTCAGACGCCGATCCTGTTCCGCCTCGCCGAGGACCTGACGAAGCTCTCGCTCCACGTCGACATCGACGAGGCGGACATCGGCCGCGTGCGCGAAAGCGCCGAGGCGACGTTCACGGTGGACGCGTATCCGAACCGCTCGTTCCCGTCGAAGGTCGTGTCGCTGCGAAACGATCCGAAGACGTCGCAGAACGTCGTCACGTACGAGGCCGTGCTCACGGTCGAAAACCAAGAGCGGCTCCTCCGTCCCGGGATGACGGCAACGGCGACGATCACGAGCGAGACGGTCAAGGACGTCCTCGTCGTCGCGAACGCCGCGCTCAGGTTCTCGCCCCCAGCCACGCCCGGATTCGGACCGCCGGCTCCTTCGACCCGCCCGGACGAGAAGCGCGTCTACGTCCTACGCGGCGGTCAAGCGGTCCTCGTCCCCGTCCGTCCGGGAGCCAGCGATGGACACGTGACCGAGATCGTCGGCGAAGTGCAGGTCGGGGACGAGGTGATCACCGATGCCGTCACTGGCCCCTGATACGAGCACGCTCATCGAGCTGCGCGATGTCACCAAGGTCTACGGCCATGGCGACGCCGAAGTGCATGCGCTCGCCGGCGTGAGCCTCGCGATCCAGCCGGGCGAGCTCGTCGCCGTCATCGGTTCGAGCGGCTCCGGGAAGTCGACATGCATGAACGTGATCGGCTGCCTCGACCGCCCGACCAGCGGCTCCTACACGTTCCACGGCGTCGAGGTGACCGAGCTCGACCTGGATCAGCTCGCGCTCTTGCGGCGGAACTACATCGGCTTCGTCTTCCAGGGATTCAATCTCCTGGCGCGCACGACTGCCCTCGAGAACGTCGAGCTACCGCTCGTCTACCGCCGCGTGCCGGCAGCCGAACGACGCGAGCGGGCGCTGGCGACGTTGCGCGCGGTCGGTCTCGAAGGTCGCGAGCGCCACACGCCCGCGGAGCTGTCGGGCGGACAGCAGCAGCGCGTCGCAATCGCCCGCGCGATCGTCACCAATCCGTCCATCGTCCTCGCCGACGAGCCCACCGGCAACCTCGACTCCTCGCGCAAGGACGAGATCATGCGTCTGCTCACCGAGCTCAACACGACGCACGGCATCACCGTCGTGATGGTCACTCACGAGCCGGACATCGCGCGCTGGGCGCGGCGAATCGTCCAGTTCAAAGACGGCATCGTCTGCAGCGACGAGTCGAATACACCGACGGCGTTCTGATGTGGCTCGCGACCTTGCTCATGGCAATGCGGGAGGTGCGGCGCAACGTGATGCGCTCCGTCCTGACGACGCTCGGCATCGTCATCGGCGTCGGCTCGGTCATCGCGATGGTGACGCTGGGTCAGTCGGCGACGGCGCGCGTGACGAGCGACATCGCGTCCCTCGGGCAGAACATGTTGATCGTGATGCCCGGCGCGGATCGGCGCGGCCCGGTGAGCGTGAATGCCACGGCCTTCAAGATCGACGACGTCCGCTCGATGGAGAAGGAGCTCGGCGACAGCGCGACCGTCGCTCCGACGGCCACGAAAGGCGCGCTCGTCGTGTACGGCAACGCCAACTACTCGTCGATCGCGTACGGCACCACGAACGAGTACTTCCGGGTGCGCAATCTCAAGGTCATTCGCGGACGTGAGTTCACCGACGCGGAGCTCGCCGGAGGCACGCCGGCGTGTGTCCTCGGCGAGACCGTGCGGAAACAACTCTTCGCATCGCAGGAGGCGCTCGACGCGATGATCCGCGTCGGAACGGTTGCCTGTCGCGTCGTCGGCATCCTCGAGTCGAAGGGCCAGAGCACGTTCGGACAAGATCAAGACGACTTCCTCGTGATGCCGCTGGCCACCGTACAGCGCCGCCTCGCAGGGAACAGCGACATCGGCACGATCTACGTGTCCGTCACCAACGAGCAGGCCATCACCCGGACCAAGTCGCGGCTCGAGGGCCTCCTGCGCGAGCGCCGTCGGATCCAGCCCGCCCAGAAGGACGACTTCACCGTCCAGGACACCAAGGAGATCGCGAAGACGGTGGGCAGCGTCACCGGCGTCCTCACTGCACTGCTCGGCGCGGTCGCGGCGGTGAGCCTCCTCGTCGGCGGGATCGGGATCATGAACATCATGCTCGTCTCCGTCACGGAACGAACGCGCGAGATCGGCATTCGTCTCGCGATCGGGGCGCTCGCGAACGAGGTGCTGCTCCAGTTCCTCGTGGAGGCGGTGCTCCTCTGCGTGCTCGGCGGGACGATCGGCGTGGCGCTTGGGCTCGGCGGTTCCTGGGCTGCCACGCGCGCGCTCGGCATGCCGTTCAGCGTTCAACCCGTCGTCGTCATCGGTGCGTTCGTCTTCTCCGCCGCCATCGGCATCGCGTTCGGCTACTTCCCCGCCAGGAAGGCCGCGAGGCTCAATCCCATCGAGGCCCTTCGCCATGAATGAACGACCCGTGTCTCTCCAGCGGCTCATCTTCGCGATGGCGCTCACGATGACTCCCGCCGTCGCCCGTGCGCAGGAGCCCGAAGCGCCTCCGCCCTCGACTCCGCCGGCGGGTGGAGCAGTCGAGATCTCCGACGACGCCGTCGTGAAGACCGCGATGAAGCAGAATCCGACGCTCGCCGCTGCGATCGGCGAGCTTCGCCGCGCCGAGCTGCTCGAGGAGGGCGAAGAACATCGCTATCCGTTCACGTTCCTCGGCGACGCGAAAGGCCTTCGCAACGGCGCGCCTTCGCTCGGGCCTCGCGGCGTGACCTTCCCGGAGTCCACGAACATCGTGCTCGGCGCCGAGCTACGCCGCAAGCTCGTGTGGGGCACCGATCTCTCACTCCGCGTCGAGGCAACGCGGCAGGAATCGTTCAGCCTTTTCACCTTCGTCCCGCCCACCGCGGGAGGTTCGACCGCTCCGGGGACGCCGAACTCGACCGGCACCGGCACGCCCGTGCAGACGCTCTTCCAGCTCGGTCCTGGATACGGCGGCTCGGTCCGATTCGGCGTGACGCAGCCCTTCCTGCGCGGCGCGGGGCGCGAGGTGGTGCAGGCGGAGCTGAACGCCGCACGCGCAAACCGCGAAGCCGCCGTTTCGACGCGCGACCGGACGTCGAGCCAGACGTTGCGCGACGCGCTCACCGCGTACTGGGAGCTCTACTATTCGACGCGTGCGCTCGAGATCAATCGGCGGAGCCTGGAGCTCGCGCAGCAGCAGCGAGACGAGACCGCCCAGCGCATCAAGACGGGCAGCACGGCTCCGGTCGAGCAGCTCACGTTCGAGTCACGCATCGCGACGCTCGAAGAGGAGATCACGGCTGCCGAAGCGGATGAACGGGCGCGCTCCGCCGCCCTCGCCCGCCAGCTCGGCGATCCCGAGCTCGTGGTCCGTCGGGCCGCTCCGCGGGATCCGCCGAGGTACGACCCTCCGCGTGGGGACGCCAGGCAACGTGCGCTCGCCGCGTCGTTCGAGGTCGCCGAGCAGAAAGCGGCATTGCGGCTCGCCGAGGTGCAGGCGCGCACGGCCGGCGACGCGCTTCGCCCTCGCCTCGACGTCGATGCGTACGTGCAGGCCTACGGCCTCGGCTTGCGTGATGCGGCGCCGATCTTCGATCAGATCGGGACGCTCCGCGCCGTGAGCGCGCAGGTGGCGCTCACGGTCGAGGCGCCGCTCGACGACACCCGCCATCGCTCCGAGCGCGATCGCGCCGAGCTCGCAGTGACGGTCGCACGCCAACGACTCGACGCCGTCCTCCAGCAGGTCGTCTCCGAGCTCGACGAGGCGCAGCAGCGTGACGCCTCGGCGCGTCGGCGGATCGATCTCGCAGACCGGACGCTGGAGATCGCACGAAGGCAGCTCGATGCCGAGCAGGCTCGTTTCCGGACGGGCTCCGCAACGGCGCTCCAGGTCCGCGAAGCCGAAGACCAGGTCCGCACCGCAGAGCTGCGCACGGCGAGAGCGCGGGTCGACCTGGCCGTCGCCCATCTCGCGATCGCCCATCTCACCGGTGATCTCCTGCGCGAGACGGCCAGAGCGCGCTGACGCCGCTCGTAACTACGGCAGCCCGGTGACCTTCACGGGGAACGGGCTGTCGACCCTCGTTCCGTCGCCGAGCTGACCGCGGTCGTTCTTCCCCCAGCACCACACGGTGCCGTCCGACTTGCGCGCGCAGACGTGACGGTGCCCCGGCGCGACCGCCACGACGTCGGAGAGGAAGCCGGCGCCGCCCGGTCCCTTGATCTGCACCGGCGCTGGCGTGGACGCGATCGCGCCTCCGTCGAGGACGGAGGTGAAGTCCGCACCCCAGCACCAGACGGTACCGTCGGAGCGCACCGCACACGAGACGCGCTCGGCGACGGCGATCGCGACAGCGCCCGTGATCCCGGGCACGGGAGCAGCGAACGCACGCTGTGGGGCGACGGCCGGCTCGGCGCCGAGCTGCCCGGCGTCGTTCGTCCCCCAGCAGTAGACGACGCCCTGCCGGATCGCGCACGAGTGTTTGCCGCCCGACGCGAGCGCGGCCACGCCATCCAGCGGCGACAGGAGCGTCGCGTCAGTCACGACCTCCTGCGGATTGAGCTCGCCCGTTTGCGTTCCCGGCCGACCGAGCTGCGCGCCGACGTTCGTGCCCCAGCAGAACACGCGACCGCCAGCAAGCGCGCACGAGTGCACCTCGCCAGCCGAGACCGCCCTGGTCTCCAGCGCCGCGTTCGGGATGGCGGACGACTCGAGGAGCGTCCCGGAGCACGAGTGCGTTCCGAACGCATGATACGGGTAGAAGATAGGCGCGGCGCACGACGGGTCGTCCACGACCGAACGACCGAGCTCGTTGAAGGACGAGTGACCGAAGCAGACGTGCCGCCCGTTCGACTTCAGCGCGCAGGTGTGCGGCCCGTCCGCCGCGATGTGGACGACGTCGAGGTTACCGATCGCCCGCGGACGCGTGCGATCGAGCTCGGTCGGATCCGGAGGCTCCGCCTGAGCGCCGGAGTACCGCTGGCCCCAGCAGAAGAGGACGTCGCCCTTGCGTGCGCACGAGTGCCAAGGCGCCAGCGCGAGCTCCTCGACCCCTTCGAACGGAAGCCCCGTCTCGTCCGTCATGATCCGCGTCGCGGTAGTCATGTCGGCGTTGAACGTTCCCGCGCCCGTCGTTCCGATACCGAGCTGGCCGTGATCGTTGGCGCCCCAGCACCAGACCGTGGCTGCACCGCCCGTCGTGACGACGCATGTATGATCCCCGCTCCCTACCGCGCTTTCGGGATGGAACCCCGAGCCCGTCGCGAGGAGCGGGCCCGTCGGACCAGCATCCACGCTCGCGTCACCGTCCGGTCCGGCGTCGCTGGCGTCCGTGTCGGCGTCGGCGTCGGACGCATCGTCCGGAACGAACACGTCACGCCCCGTGTCGGTCTCGGCGTCCGGTGGGATGTAGAAGCGCTGCGTGGGGTCACGCTCGATCTCGTCACACGCGGTGAACGCGAGAACGTCGACCACGACGGCGATCCCGAGAGCAGGCCCCCAGCGCATGACCAGAAGGTAGCTCGCCCGTACACCAAAGGCTCGCGCGTCGTGTCTTCACGGACGATTACGCTGACGCTGACGCTGCTACGCTCGACAACATGTGTCGGATGCCCCGCATCCTCCTCTCGATCGGGCTGGTCCTTTGCGTGACCGGCGGCGGCTGCTCGTCTTCTTCGGGCCCCGGCGGAGAAGCCGGTCCGGCGGGCGCACCGCCGTCGTCCGATAGCGATGAAGGAGTCGCCGATGCGTCGAGCGAACTGCCCCCGCCCTCCACGTGTCCCGTCGTGGGCAAGGGGGTCGTGGCCGGAACGGTCACCCACCCCGCGCTTCTCGAAGCGTCCGGCCTCACGGCGAGCGCGCTCACGCCAGGCGTGCTCTGGACGCACAACGACTCCGGCGACACCGCGCGGCTCTTCGCGCTCCGCGGCGACGCATCCCTCGCCGCAGAGGTCCCTGTCGACGGAGCAAGCGCACACGACTGGGAGGCGATCGCCGCCGGGCCGTTCGAGGGCGCCCCGGCGCTCTATGTCGGAGACATCGGCGACAACCCGAAATCGCGCGCGAACGTCACGATCTACATCGTCCGCGAGCCGTCGCTCGATCCGCCGCCCGCGAGCGTGGCGGTCGCGAAGCGCCTCGATCTAACCTACGAGGACGGTCCGCACGACGCCGAGGCGCTCCTCGTCGATCCCGTGGACGGCGCCATCGTCATCGCCACGAAGGACCTCAGCGGCAAGAGCAAAATCTACGTCGCCGACACCACGCGCTCGGTCCTCGTGCTCGCGACGACCCTCGAGGGGCTTCCCTGGGTGACGGACGGTTCCGTGTCGAAGGACGGGCGCTTCGTTGCGCTCCGTACCTACGGCACCGCCTTCGTCTGGACGCGCGCGCCGGGTACGTCGCTCGTCGATGCGCTCGAGGGAACACGCTGCGAGCTGGCGCTCGAAGGCGAGCCGCAAGGCGAGGCGATCGCGCTCGCGAACGACGGCAGCGCGTACTTCACGCTGTCGGAGAAGGCGAACCAGCCGCTCTGGTCGTTTGCGCTCACACGTTGATTCGGGCGGGCTGCGATCCCGCTCACCGCTCATCCCGCCCGAGAACGGGCTTCTTCCTGGCGAACGACGGCTCGTGCTGCGATTCCTCCCTTCGGGCGAAGCGTCACCAGTGGCTCGAGCTCCACTTCGTCCGAGCCCGTGAGCTCGAACCGCACCCGCTGCGCGATCGTCGCGAGCAGGAGATGCCCTTCCATGAGCGCGAAGTGATTGCCGATGCAGACGCGAGGTCCCGCGCCGAAGGGCATGTACGCGCAGCGTGGTAGCTGCTTCTCCTTGTCGCCGAGGAAGCGCTCCGGCTGGAATCGCTCCGGCTCCGGCCAGAGGTCGGCGCGACGGTGGAGGCCGATGATGTTCACGAGCACGATCGAGCCCTTCCTCACGAGATGCGGGCCGATGGCCACGTCCTCCAGCGAACGGCGAGCAACGATGTACGCGGGTGGGTAGAGGCGCATCGCCTCCTTGAAGACGGCGAGCGTGTACGGCAGCTTCTTCAGATCGTCGAGCGTCGGCGCGCGGCCGAGCGCTTCGAGCTCCGCCTCCATCCGCGCGCGCGCCTCGGGATGACGCGCGAGCAGGTAGAACGTCCACGAGAGCGCGTTCGCCGTGGTCTCGTGGCCGGCGAGAAAGAGCGTCATCGCCTCGTCGCGCACCTGGCGATCCGTCATCGTCGTGCCGTCCTCGTCCCTCGCGCTCGTGAGGATCGACAGGACGTCACCGCGATCGCGGCCCTCGGCCCGGCGCTCGCGGATGATCCGGTAGACGACGTCGTCGAGACGAGCGACCGCCCGGCGATAGCGAAGGTTGTTCGGCGTCGGGATCACCGGCGGCATCGGCAACAGCGAGCCGAGCTGCGCCATCGCGACTTCCATCGCCGTCGTCAGCGCCTCGCCGACAGCGTCTGCGTCGCTCACTACCTCGGCATCGAACAGCGTCTTGCCGACGATCTCGAACGTCAACCTCATCATCACGTCCGCGACGTCGACCGACTCCCCGTCGCGCAACCTCGAGGCGCAACGCTGCGCGCGTTCGGCCATCGTTTCGGCGTACGAAGCGATTCGCTTCGGCGCGAACGCCGGCGCGAGCAGCCGGCGCTGCCGTTCGTGCACGGCATGTTCGCTCGTCAGGAGCCCTTCGCCGAGGACTGGCCTGAGGAAGATGGCGAGGCCGGGCGCCTTCACGAACGAGCTCTGCTTCGTGACGAGGATCTCGTTCGCGAGCGCCGGCGCGGTGGCCACCACCAGCCGCCGGACGATGCCCATCGACAGCTCGACGATCTCCGGATGCGTCTTCCCGAGGCGAAGGAACGTCCCGATCCGATCGTTGCGGAACGCCGGCAGATGCCCGATCACGGGATGCCCGGCCAGCCGCGGAATCGGCGTCGGGCGTTCGCGCCGGTCATTCGATCCGCTGGGCTGCACGTCGTTCGCGGCAAGCGTCATGGCATCCCCTTCCTGGCGGAGTATCATGTGAGCGATCGCTCGCATCCGCTACTCGCATCGGTCACGCCCCCCATGGCCCGCCGCCCCAGCACTACGAGTCCCCGGAAAAGCGCCAGTCAGGAGCGCTCCCGGGCGACCGTGGACGCCCTCCTCGCCGCGACCGCTCGCGTTCTGGTGAAGGAAGGCTACGACCACGCGAGCACGAACAAGATCGCTCACGCGGCGGGCGTGAGCATCGGCTCGCTCTATCAATACTTCCCGAGCAAGGAGGCGCTCGTCGCCGCAGTCATCGCGCGGCACATCGGGGAGATGCTGGAGGTCGTTCGGACGTCCCTCGTGCGGGTCGCTGGCTTCCCGTTGCGCGACGCTGCCCGCGAGCTCGTCAGGGTGATGATCGAGGCACACCGTATCGAGCCGAAGCTTCATCGCGTCCTCGTCGAGCAGATCCCGCGCGTCGGGAACATGGAGCACACCGAACGCGTCGACGAGGAAGCCACGGCGCTCGTCCGCGCCTACCTCGAGGCCCACCGGGACGAGATCGGCGTCGACGACCTCGACATGGCCGCGTTCCTCGCCGTGAGCTGCGTCGAGGCGATGACGCATGCGGCGGTGCTGCGGCGCCCGGAGCTGCTCTCCGAGCCTCGCTTCGTGGACGAGGTCGCCGCGGTGGTCGTTCGTTACCTCGAAGGGGATCCGGCCACCTCGCGTGTTCGCCCTGCTATGCTGCCCGCAGAATGAGCTCGATCAAGAAGAGTCTGATGAAACAGGGCATGAAGCTCATGACCGATCCGCGGGTCATGAAGATCATGCAGGACGAGCGCGTGATGAAGGCCGTCATGCAGATGATGAGCATGCCGGGCAAGGTCCAGACCTTCACGAGCGATCAGGTCGAGAAGCTGGCGAAGGCGATGAGCCTCGCGACCGAGGACGAGGTGAAAGACCTCAAGCGCCAGATCCGCCGTCTCGAAGAAGAAGTCTCGCGCCTCGAAAAAGATCGCAAGAAGAGCTGAGAAGAGCGCCGACGCTCAGGCCGCGCTTCGCTTCGCGATCCAGTTCACCACGAGGGGCCACGTCGCGAGCGGCGCGTCGCGACCGACGAGCAGATCGATGTGCCCGAGCGGCACCGTCTTGTACGTCTTGTCCTTCGAGCGGCTCCGCTCGAAGGCAGGACGCACGCTCGCGGGCGGCGCGAGGTCGTCGTTCATCCCGGCGACGACGAGCAGCGGCAGGTCCATCGACTCGAACCGCTCGACGTAGTCTTGCGTGGGCCCGCCGAATCGTTTCTGCGCGGCCCACTCGAACATGTTCCGCAGCTCCTGGATGCCGGCGCGGTCGAAGGCGAGCCGGAGGTGCTGGTCGAGCACGTGCGGCTCGAGCGCGCCCGCGTGCCATCCGCGGAGCGGGATCGGATAAAACGGGCTGTCCGCGACGCGCCGGATCGTCCGCATGAACGCGCCGATCGGATAGAGCGGCAGCGGCATCCCGACGTGAGGCACGCCGGCGCGACGCATCGCCTCGAACAGGAGCGAGATCGCCTGGAGCGAGAACGAGCCGCGGGTGAAGTGATAGGGGCTGCCGATCGACGCGATGCCGGCGACGGCCCCGGCGAGCTTCGGCGCCGCCGCGTAGCTGACGAGCCCGCCGAGCGAGTGGCCGACGACCCAAGGCGCACGCTGTCCGGTGTGCGTGAGAATCTCCTCGATCGCGATCGGCAGGTCCTCGCTCACGTACTCGTCGACGCTGCGAGGCGCCCGCGCGCCGAAGTGCCGCGAGCGCCCATGCCCGCGCAGATCGAGATTGAAGACGTCGTAGCCCGCCCGCGCGAGATGGTTTGCGAAGCTCCGCGCTGGCAGATGCCACGCGTAGCGGTTCTGCCCGAACCCGTGGACCAGAAGCACGGGCGCCTTCGTCCCACCGCCGTTCGAGACGAGGCGCTTGCGCACCATCGCAAGCGGCACCCGTCCCCCACTGACGACGAGCTCCTTCACGAACGTGGCGCGCTCGTGTCGGTCGATCGTCTGCTCGAGGGTACGGCCGTAGAGAATCAATCGAGGTCGAACGCGGAGCGAGGAGCCCCCCGCTCCATCCTTGCCACCTTGGGAACGTTGGTCGTCGCTGGCATCACGTCCAGATCGGCCGGTCACGCCGCCGACCAATGGAAGTACACCCGAATTCTATTGCGTCTGCACAGTCAGTGTAGCATCTGGCCGAGCTTGCGGGGCAAACTGCCGCCTGAGCTTGGCGGACCCAAGCTTCCTTTCCTCGAGGCCATGGCGATGCGATCGACGACGCTGTTCTCGTTTGGGGCTCTCTCGACCGCGGTCGCGCTCGCGCTGCCGTCTCCGGCCCTGGCTCAGCCCAAAGGTACGGACACGAAGAAGGCCGAGCCCGCTCCGTCTGCGGCTCCCGCCGACACCAAGTCCGAATGGGACGCGGTCACTGGGGACGGGGAGGACGCTGCTCCCGCCGAGCCAAAGAAAGACCTCTCGACGGTCGAGCCGCCGAAGGAGCAGTGGGACATCTACGACGTCGAGGAGATTCCCGGCCGGACCTACATGTTCGTCGGCCTCCGCTACCGCGGCAACGTCGTCCCGGCGTTCATGCTGAACCTGTTCCTGGACCAGGGAACGACGATCTACACGAACATGATCGGCGCGGAGTTCGACCTGCGAAAGGACGGCTTCTCGCTCATCCCCGCGCTCTCGTACCACGAGCTCGGAACCGAAGACATTCTGTTCAAGCAGAAGGACACGCCGAACATCCCGGGCAACTACTCGGTGGTGAACAGCGGGATGAAGCTCCTCTACGCGTCAGTCGATCTCCTCTGGTCGGCGAAGCTCTCGAAGAACGTCGAGTTCGAGTACGGCGCCGGATTCGGCCTCGGCGCGGTCTTCGGCAATCTCCAGAACAACTGGGTGCAGGAAGACCCCAACGGGCCTCTCGTCGCGGACACCGGCAGGCGCTACCGCCGCTGCGACGCCGTCGGGCTCCCCGGCTCGGGCTGCAACGCGGCCGACCACCAGAACTCCGAGGACAACAAGGTCGGCAGCTACACCGAGAAGAGCTGGTTCAACGGCGGATCGAAGCCGGCGATCTTCCCCTGGATCTCGATTCCGCAGATCGGCCTCCGCATCAAACCGATCAAGCAGTTCGTCGGCCGCATCGGCGTCGGCTTCGCCCTCACCGGCTTCTGGTTCGGATTCAGCGGCCAATACGGGCTCGAGAAGCCGCGCGAGTGACCGTCGCGGCCCCGGCCGTCCGCCGAGTGGCACAAAAGGGCGCTGGCACAGCCGTGGCACGGTATGATGAATCCCGTGAGCGCATCCAGCGTTCCGACGCGAAGCTCCGCTCCGCCCACGTTCAGGATGCCTGCTCGTTACGAGCCCGTGGCACTCCTCGGCAAGGGTGGCGGTGGTGAGGTATGGGCCGTTCGCGACCGGGTCACCGGCCGCGACCTCGCGCTGAAGGTCCTCGCCGAGGACGCCGGAGAGGCCGAGGTGATGGCCCTCGTCCGCGAGGCCGTGACGCTGAGCGGCCTCGAAGGGCTCGGCGTGCCGCTCGTGCTCGCATTCGGGCGGCTCCCGGGCAGCCCTCGTCGCTTCCTCGTCCGCGAGCTCGTCGCCGGTCGCAGCCTCGAAGAGGTGATCGACGACGATGGCCGAAACGACCGCGACCATCCGGCGAGAGAGTGGCTGCTGCCGCTCGCCAGCGCCGCCGATCAGCTCACGGTGCTTCATCGCGCAGGCCTCCTGCACGGAGACATCAAGCCGGCCAACGTCATCGTCGGCGAGGACGGGACCGGAACGCTGGTCGATCTCGGGCTCGCGACGCCCTGGCGCGAAGGTGGCGCACGCGCGCGCGGCCTCACCCCGAAGTACGCCGCGCCCGAGCTGCTGCTCGGCGAGCCGCTCACGGTCCGTGCCGAGGTGTACGCGCTCGGCGCGACGCTGAAAGATGCGCTGAAGGGACGGAGGAGCGATCTCGACGCGAGCGCGTTCGCCGCCCTCTCGGCGATCGCCACGCGCGCGACCGCGGACGCGCCGGAGGATCGCCATCCGAGCGTCGACGAGCTCGGCAGCGCTCTCAAGAGCGCCACGAAGATCGAGACACGGGCCCTGGGCGGCGCCGCAGCGTGGCCCGTACTCGGGGTCGACGCCGCCGCGCAGGCGCTCGCCGCCGATGTGTCGCGCCTCGGGCCGGGTCAGGTCCTCGCGATCGTCGGCCCGCGCCGCTCCGGACGCAGCACGCTGGCGAACCGGCTCTCGTGGTCGCTCGGGGTGAGCGGAGCGCCGGTGGCGAGGATCGAGCCTTCGCGGGATCCGAACGTGAGCTCGCTGGAGCTCGTGGAGCTCGAGCTGGAGGCCTGGGGCACGAGCGATGCGCCGGTCGAGGGGCTGGTGATCGTCATCGACGATCTCGGCGAGCTCGACGACGCCTCACGCGGACGCATCCGGCGCGCTGCCGAAAAGGGCGCCCGAGTCGTGGTCGTCGCCGACGAGGACGCGGCGCTGGCGCTCGCTCCACGCGGCGTCCGCACCTTCGTCGTGCCGCCGCTCGACGAGGACAGCGCAGCCGAGCTCGTGAAGCGAGCCATCCCTTCCCTTCCGGATCGCCTGACGAAACATCTCCTCGACCGCACCGGACGCAGACCCGGCCAGCTCCGTTCGTTCGTGAAGCGCCTCGAAGGTCGCGCCGTGACGTCGATCGACGAGATCGACGAGATCCTCGACGCCAGGTCGAGTCGCAGCATCCCTCCGGTTTCGCGCTCGCGCGACGAGCTGCTCGCCGAGCTCTCACGCGCGCTCGACACCGGACGCTTCGACACGGCGGCATCGACGCTCGAGGCGCTCGGGCAAGCCACGAGCGAGCAGGAGCGCGTCGACTTCGCCGTCGCCTGGTCGCGGATCTTCCTCGCGCGCGGCGACGCGGCAGGTTCGGCCAAGGCACTCGACGAGGTCTCGGAGATCGCATCCGCGAGCGCGTCGGCTAGGGCGTGGCAGATCGCGCGCGCGCGCACACACATGCGCGCGGGTGACTCGGCCGAGGCCGCACGGCTCACGCAAGCGGCCGCACGCGGACGAGAGAAGGACGCGACGACCGCCGACGCGCTCTCCGTTCACGGGCTCGCGCTCGCCTTCAGCGGCGACGAAGCGAACGCGAAGAAAGCGCTCGAAGAGGCCGTTGCGATCGCTCGCGAGGTGCAGGAGCCCCGCATCGAAGCGGTCGCGCTCGTCTCGCTCGCCATCGCGCACCAGCGGGGCGGTCGCGGAAAGGAAGCCCGGGAGGCTTACGAAGCGGCGCTGGCGTCGGCCGAGAAGGCGCGCGACGCCTGGACGCTCGCCACGACCCGGCTCAACCTAGCCGGCCTCGCAAAGGCGGACGGTGACCTCGCGCAGGCGCTCGTCCACTACGAGGGCGCGCTCGACATGGGGCGGCGCGTCGGCGGGATCGTCGTCGTGCAGCAGGCGCTGTTCAACCTCGCGAACCTCGATCTGTACCTCGGGCGCTACGCCAGGGCGGAAGCGTCGATCGAGCGCCTCGCAGAGCAGCGCGACCAGCTCGCGCCCAATGCACGCGCTCAGTTCCTCGGCCTGCAAGCCGAGCTCGCGACGCGCATGGGCGACATCGATCGCGCAGCGCGGTTCTATGACCTGTGCGCCGAAGCGTACGAGGCGGTCGCGCGGCCCCTCGACGGAGCGGAGGCGCGTCTCGAAGGCATCCTCACGCGCCTCGGCGCTCCCGCCGATCCGGCGCGGACCGTCGACGTCGCGGGGCTGTCTCGCGAGCTCGACACGCTGAAGGATCGCCTCGGCGAAAGCGGTTTCCAGGAGCACGAAGCGCTCGCATGCATCGTCCGCGGCTCGCTCGCACTTGCCCGCGGTGACGAGGCGCTCGCGCGCACGGCGCTCGACGAGGCGCATCAGCGCGCGCTCGACGCCGGCCAGCGCGAATGGGCCTGGCGCGCGCTCGATGCCCGCGCCCGCCTCGCCGCCATGCAGGGAGCATCGGCGCTCGCGCGTCGCGACACCGATGCGTCGCTCGCGCTCCTCGAGGAGACGGCAGCCAAGCTCCCGCGCGACCTGCGCGAGGTGTTCTGGAACGATCCGCGCCGGCGCGCGCTCCGCCACGCGCACACCGCGACGGTGCCGGCGATGCCGAGCGCGCCTTGGTCCGGAGGGCTGGGCGCCATCCGTGGCGTGCTCGGCGAGGCGACGCGTTCGCCGACGATCAACGGCGCGCTCAGCGGGCGGACCGCGTCGATCACCAGCATGGGCACGCCGATGCCCGCCGAAGATCGCCTCCAGCGCATCTTCGAGATCACGCGCGACCTCGCCCGCGAGCACGACCTCGATCGCCTGCTCCAGCGCGTCACCGATCATGCGGTGGGCCTCCTCGGCGCCGAACGCGGGCTCATCGTGGTCGTCGACGACCGCGGAGACGTCGTCGCCCACACGTCGCGCGACAGCAAGGGAGAGGAGACTCACCAGAATTTCTCGCGCAGCGTGGCCGAACGCGTGATCCGCGAGGGCGAGCCGGTGATCGCGACGAGCGCACGCGAGGACGAGCGGCTCGCGCAGGCGGTGAGCGTCCATCAGCTCATGATCCAGTCGATCGCGTGCGTGCCCATTCGCGGGGCCCCACCGGCTGGCAAAACGATCGGCGCTCTGTACCTCGAGACGCGCCTTCGGCCCGGGCTCCGCTTCCGCGACGAGCTCCCCACGCTCGCGGCGTTCGCCGACCAGGCCGCGATCGCCATCGAGGGCGCGCGCCTCGTCGACGAGCTGCGTCGGCGGAGCGAGGAGCTGGAAAAGACGAACGCCGAGCTCGAGGAGGCGAAGAAACGTCTCGCCGAGCGCCTCGGCGCCCGGACCGAACAGCTCGCATCGGCACGGCGCGATCTCAAACAAGCGCGCCAGGAGCTCCGTGGGCACTTCGGCTACGCGGGCCTCGTCGGCACCAGCGCGGCGATGCGGAAGGTCTACGCCCTCGTCGATCGGATCAAGGACACCGACGTCCCCGTCCTCATCACCGGGGAGAGCGGCACCGGCAAGGAGGTCATCGCCAAGGCGGTGCACACCTCCGGCCCGCGGAGCAAGGCGCCGTTCCTCGGCGTGAACTGCGGAGCGATCCCCGCCAACCTGCTCGAGAGCGAGCTGTTCGGCCACGTCCGTGGCGCGTTCACCGGCGCCGATCGAGACCGGAAGGGCCTCTTCCGCGAGGCGGACAGCGGCACCATCCTCCTCGACGAGATCGGCGAGATGCCGACGAAGATGCAAGCCGGTCTCCTACGGGTCCTCCAGGAGAAGACCGTACGTCCCGTCGGCGGCGCGAAGGAGGAGCCTTGCAACGCGCGCGTGATCGCCGCGACGAATCGCGACCTCGCGCAAATGGTCGCCGAAGGCACGTTCCGCGAAGACCTCTACTACCGTCTTCACGTCATCGAGCTGAAGGTGCCTCCGCTCCGCGAGCGCGCCGACGACATCCCCGCGCTCATCGACCACTTCCTCACGCTCTTCTCCGCGCGTCACAAGCGGGAGCGCAAGTCCGTCGAGCGCGCCGCGGTCCGCCGACTCCAGTCCTACGATTGGCCGGGCAACGTCCGACAGCTCGAGCACGTGCTGCTGAATGCTTGGCTCCTCTCCGAGGACGACGAGATCAAGACCGAGGAGCTCGATCTTCCGGCCGCGAGCGGGCGGAGCCCCGCTGCGGAGGTGAGCCGCGTCGCTCCGACGGGAACCTCGACCATCCGCGCGCGCAACCAGGAAGAGTACAAGGACGTCGAGAAGGAGAAGATTCTCGGCGCCCTCGCACGCTGCAACTGGAACCGTGTCCAGGCGGCCAAGATGGTCGGCATCCCGCGGCGGACGTTCTATCGGCGGCTGAAGGACTACGGCATCGTCTGAAGCCTCATCCAGGCCGCTGGGTGGGATGACGACACACCGCTGAATTTCTCGCTCGACGTGCCGTACGTCAGAGCGTGCACCTTTCCATCTCGAGCTCGAGCTTCGAAGAGCTCCGCGTGCCGGTCCGGCGTGCCACCGTCCGGCTCCATACCGATCGCAGCGCTCGAGAGGTCGTCCTCTTCCTCGCGCCGAACACCCCGCCGGAGGATCTCTTCGAGCAGGAGGCGCCGTTCTTCCCCGCCGAGCAGGACGGAACCATCCGCTTCTTTGCCCGTGCTGCGATTGCGAGCATCGTCGTCGACGCCGAAAGCGACGAGGGCCCTGACAGCCGTGACGAATCACTCTCGGACCTCGGCATCCCGTACGAGACACGGTCCGTCACCGTGCACCTTCGCAGCGGCGAGGAGATCAGTGGGACGGTCGCCTCGATCGGCCGGACCCGCACGCTCGATCTTCTCAACCAGCCCTCGAAGAGCTTCCCGCTCCGCGTCGACGGCAAGATTCACCACATCGCGAAGACTCACGTCGAGTTCATCGTGGAGCTTCGATGATCACGTCTGCCGATCTCCTCCGGTTCGCCATCGAGCGCAAAGCGTCTGACCTCCACATCTCTGCGGGCGAGCCGCCGATGGTCCGCATCCACGGCGATCTGGTCCGAATCGACCATCCGCCGCTCCTCCCGGAAGAGACGCACCGCCTGATCTTCGAGGTGATGAACGACGCCCAGCGCCGGCACTTCCAGGAGCACCTCGAGGTGGACTTCGCCTACAAGCTCGGCGACGGCGCTCGCTTCCGTGTGAACGCCTTCATGCACGAGCGCGGCGAGGCCGCCGTCTTCCGCCAGATCCCCGAGAACATCCCGCGCCTCGAGGACCTGCGCCTTCCGCCCGTGCTTCGGGCGCTCGCGCAGGCCGAAAAAGGGCTCGTGCTCGTGACCGGTCCGACCGGAAGCGGCAAGTCGACGACGCTCGCCGCGATGATCGATCTGATCAACGAGTCGATGCCCGGGCACATCCTCACGCTGGAAGACCCGATCGAGTTCGTGCACAAGAGCAAGACCGCGCTCGTGAACCAGCGCGAGATCGGCTCTCAGAGCAAATCGTTCACCGCTGCGCTGCGTAGCGCGCTCCGCGAAGATCCGGATGTCATTCTCGTCGGCGAGCTCCGTGACCTCGAGACGATCTCACTCGCGCTGACGGCAGCGGAGACCGGGCACCTCGTCTTCGGAACGTTGCACACCGCAAGCGCACCGAAGACCGTCGACCGCATCATCGACGTGTTCCCGACGGAGCAGCAGGCTCAGGTCCGCACGATGCTCTCCGAGTCGCTCCTCGGGGTCGTCGCGCAGATGCTCGTGAAGAAGAAGGGCGGCGGTCGCCAGGCGGCGCTCGAGATCCTGCTCGGAACGCCGGCCGTGAAGAACCTGATCCGCGAAGGGAAGACCCACCAGATCCCGAGCGTCATGCAGGTCAGCGGCAAGATCGGGATGCAGACGCTCGAAGCAGCGTTGATCGAGCTCGTGACCACGGGGGTCATCAGCATCGAAGAGGCGCGTTCGCGGCATCCTTCTTCGGAAGCCATCGCCGCGCTTGCCGCGAGGGGACGCCAATGAGTCAGGTTCAACCGATGTACCGTGCGCACACGATCCAGGGCATGCCGATCGCGGGAGCATCGGCGCGCGCTCCGTCGATCGACCCGGCGATGGCGATGCTCCTCGAGCACATGCTCAAGATCAACGCATCGGATCTCTATCTCACGAACGAGAGTCCACCGGTGTTCCGCGTCGACGGCGAAGGGCTCGCCGGCAAGACGCCGGGAACGCCGGAGGTGCTGGATCGCATGGCGGACTCGCTCATGACGGCGGCGCAGCGCGAGGAGTTCCGGCAGAAGCTGGAGATGAATCTCGCGGTCACGCTCGGAGACGCCCGCTTCCGCGTGAACGTGTTCCGGCAGAAGGGCGCCACCGGAATGGTGGTCCGGCTCGTGAAGACCAAGATCACGACGCTCGACGAGCTGAACCACCCGCACGTGTTGAAGCACGTGATGGCGTCGAAGCGCGGGCTCGTGCTGCTCGTCGGCGGGACCGGCAGCGGAAAGTCGACGACGCTCGCCGCCATGATCGACCATCGCAACTCCACGGCGTCCGGCCACATCGTTACGGTCGAAGACCCTGTCGAGTTCATTCACCCCCACAAGCAATGTGTCGTCACCCAGCGTGAGGTCGGCACGGACACTCATTCGTACGCCGACGCCCTGAAGAACACGCTGCGGCAGGCGCCGGACGTCATCCTCATCGGCGAGATCCGGGATGTCGAGACGATGGAAGCGGCGCTCACGTTCGCCGAGACCGGCCATCTCTGCCTCTCGACGCTCCACTCGAACAGCGCTGACCAGGCGATCGAGCGAATCCTCACCTTCTTCCCGGCGGAGCGCCATCACGAGATCCTCCTGCAGCTGTCGCTGAACCTGCGGGCCGTCGTCTCGCAGCGCCTCCTCCCGGCCGTCGGCGGGGGACGCGCAGCGGCGCTCGAGGTCATGCTCGACACTCCGCGTATCAAGGACCTCATCAAGCGCGGCGAGATCCACGTGCTCAAGGACGCGATGGAGCAGTCCATCGTCGAGGGCTGCCAGACGTTCGACTCGGCGCTCTACCACCTCTGCGAGAGCGGTCGGATCACCGACGCGGACGCGCTTCGCAACGCCGACAGCCCGAACAACCTTCGGCTCCGCCTCGAGCGACTGCGGTCGGGGATGGAGCCGATGGGGCCGTCGGCGCTTCGCCTCGTCGGCGAGAGCGCGACGAAGCGCGCGGCCTCCGGCGTCGTTCGCGCTCCGTACATCACGGCGCCCCTCGCCGTCGGCGATCCGACGGCGCGTCGCTGAGAGCGAGCAGGGGTCCCCCCTCCGTGCGCGGCGGCGGCTTCCTACTCCGTGCGCGGGGGTGGCGGCTTCCTACTCCGTGCGCGGGGGCGGCACGGTTGGCTTCGTGTGGACCTCGGGCTCGTCGATGACGAGGTCCGGAGGCGGCGGCGCCGTGATGCGCTCGCCGTCACCGAGGGCCTTCTCCTCGATCTCGAGATTCGCGAGCTCGTTCCCGCGCACGCGCTCGCCGGCTGCGAGCGTCATGCGGTTCAACCCCTGGTGGGCGCGCAGCGGCGCGACGACGCCGGGATTGAGGACGACGGCGCGCTGGAACTCGTCGATCGGCACGCCGACGTATTGCGGCGAGAAGAGGCGCTCGCGGAATCCGGCACCGAGAACTGCGTAGAAGGAGAGCGTCGTGCCCTTGTCGTCGCCGATGAAGTCGACCTGGAGATCGCCCTCCAGCCACTCGGCCGCCGCGACGGAGACGATGACTTTGTAGAGGCGCGTCCACCCTTGCTCGGCCTGTGCGATCTCGCCGATGCGGGTGACGAGCCGCTTCAGCTCCTGTGACGAGCTCGCGGCCTGCGCCGCGGCTTCGGCGGTGAGGTCGTGGCTCGTCGTGATGGTCGAGAGATCGATCACGGGGCGGGGATTATGCCCCGTTTTCGACGGATCGGGAGCGGAGAGAGTGGCTCGGCGTGATTTCCGGAAGGAAGAGCTAACGGGCGAGCACGGGCGCGGGCCTGGGAAAGGGGTGGAGCCGCGTTAGCGCTTCAGGCCGTCGAGGAATGGATCGAACAGCGTCTGGAAATATTCGAGCGCGACCCGCTGCGACTTCACCTTGAGCCGCCGCCGCGCGACGAGCTCGAGGTAGCCGTGGGCCGTGACCCACATGCCGATCGCGAGCTCCCTGGCCTGTGGGGTCTTGCGGAAGACGCCCTCGTCCTGCCCGCGCTTCATCTCGCCGACGACGATCCCGAACGCGTCGTTGATGGCTGCTTCCAGCGACGGAAACCGGCCGTCCTCGTTGAGGCGCGGGCCCCACATCACGCGGTAGTGCGCAGGGCGCTCGAGCGCGAACTCGACGTACGCCGAGGCGAGCGCCTCGATTCGCGCGCGCGGCCCTCCCCTCGCCTGCGCCGCGACCTCGGAGAGCCGCGCCGCGAGCGCGCGATAACCCTCTTGCGACACGGCCGCGAGGAGCGCCGTCTTGTCCTCGAAATGCCGGTACGCAGCGCCGTGGGTCACACCGACGGACGCAGCCGCCTCACGAAGCGTGAACGCCTCCGGTCCGCGCGTCTTGATCAGCTCGAGCGCAGCACCGACGAGCGCCCGCGGCAGATCCCCGTGGTGATAGCTTTGCTTCTTCGGCTTGCGGGCCTTCGTGGACGAGCCGGCCACACCTCACAGGACCACGCCATGTTGCGGCCCGTCAACGCTGGTCGTCATGCCGTCGGTCGGTTGCCGACGAGCGAGGCCAGAGGGGCATGACGCTCGAGGAACGTCGACACCTCCTTCCAGAAGGTCGAAGCAAACCGGTCACGGAAGAATCCGAAGTGCCCGACCTTCGCCTCGCGCTGTGTGACCTGCCGGCGGGTGATCGACGCATTCTCGTAGAGGGCCAGCAGCGCCGAGACGGCGGCGGGCGGCGCGTAGTCGTCATCGTCGAAACCGAACGCGAGGATCGGGGACGTCACGCGGCGATAGAGATCCCTCCGACCCTGGCCGTCGCCACCGACCATGTAGCCCGGCGTCCGGCACCACCGTGCCCACTCGCGAGCCACTCCGCCCGGAAGGTCTTCGCCGATCCCGAGCGCTCCCGGCAGGTACCCGAGCGTCGATGCGACGCCCGGAACGATCGCGTGCCAGAGCGCTCCGTACCACGCGCGCTCGGCGATGCTGGGCCAGAGCCGGTAGTCGCCGCTCTGCGCCCCGACCATGACGACGGAACGGATCACCGAGACATCGGGAAGCAGCCCGAGGAGCTGTCCGCCGACGCTGTGTCCGATGACGTCGGTCTTGCCGTTCCCGAGCTCGGTGGCGGCCCAGGAGAGCACGCTGGCGAGATCGCGCTCGGCCCAGTCGATCAGCGATGCGTCGAGCGCCGGCAGTCGCTCCGGGCGCGAGCCGCCGATCCCGCGGTAGTCGAACGTGACGACACGCGTGCCAGTCCGCGCGAGCCAGGATGCAAACGCCGCGTAGTAGCCGCGACGCACGCCTGTCGCAGAGGCGACCACGACGAGCCGCTCCGGACGAGCAAGCGCCGACGGCGGGTCGAAGATCGACGCCGCAAGCGGGAATCCGTCACTGGCAGTGACGACGACGTCGCGCCCCTTTCGCTCCGTACCGCGAGGGTCCTCGAGCCCGGGCCGCTCGTGACGGTAGAACAGATACGACTCGAGCGACGCGGCCTCTTCGACTTCCATCATTCTTCCCATCGCTTCCTCGTTCCGATGTAACCAGCGGTCACATTAGCTGGCGCCGAAGCAAGTATCCAATGGATACATGGACGCGCGCCCCGCGTCGGTCAAGGGGCCGCCAGACTTATCCGTTGCCGTGTGGGCAGATGTCGCAAACCGCGTCGCGATGGCTCTTCCGTGGGCAAGGCGGCGGAGCGATCTTTACGCGCGCGGCCATCACCTCTACTTCGAAGGCCCATGAGAATGAGACCCTCCCTCGTCCTCGCGATCCTTGCGTGCGTTGCAGCTTCGAGCGCGGTTCTCGGCTGTGGACGCGACTCACCGTCCGCCCCGCCGAGCAGCACGACACCTTCGTCGACCAGCGCATCGGGCAGCGAGACGACGACGAAGGGTTCGAGCAACGCGGGAGAGCTCGCCGTCGGCAAGCCGGCCCCCGACTTCGCGGCGAAGGCCCACGACGGGATGGAGATCAAACCGAGCGCGCTCGGTGGCAAGCACGTCGTCCTCTACTTCTATCCGCGGGACGAGACGCCCGGCTGCACGAAGGAGGCCTGCGCGTTCCGCGACGCGTGGAAGGAGCTCGAAGCAACCGGCGTCGTGCTCGTCGGGATCTCGACGGACACGGATGAGTCGCACAAGAAGTTCGCCGAACATCACAAGCTGCCGTTCCACCTCGTGAGCGATCCCGACGGAGCGATCGCGAAGTCGTACGGCGTGTCGAACAACGGCGGCTTCCTCTCGCGCCACACGATCGTCATCGGTCCCGACGGCAAGGTGAAGAAGATCTACCGGTCCGTCGACGTCTCGAAGCACGCGGCCGAAGTGCTCGCCGACGTGAAGTCGTGAGCGGCGCTCGGTCGAACCTCGGCGTGCTCGTCGACGGAGTGGCTCTGCCTCCCGAGGAGGCACGCGCGCTCTGGGAGCGCTTCAGTGACTGGATGGAGGAGCACCGCGGAGACCTTGCCGGCTTCGCGGCGAAGGAAGGCTTCACGAGCATTCATCCGGGGGTGGACAACGGAAGCCCCGTCCTGCTCGCAAGCAAGACGGCGGCCCAGCGGCCGTACGGCCCGGCGACCTCCGTTGCGCAGGTTCCGCGGCCGGCAGGCAGCAAGATCGGTGGATCGGACGCTCGCCACGGGGCGCCCCCGCGCGACCGGTCACGCGGTCGGAAATCGAAGAAATAGGCGCCATATCGGTAGGACAGGGTCCCACAATGTATGGGCCCGGCGATTGCTAAGTCCCTCGAAGGAACGTGAGCGACTCCTTCGACATCACCTACGCGGCCCACACGGCCACCTGCACCTTCCTCCTCGACTCGGAGGGCATCTGCCGGCGCATCGTCGTCGGCCCGAACAGCAAGCGAGAGGCCCGTTCGGCCGCCCGTTGTGTCGGAGCCCAATACGTCGCCTCGCTCGATCCGAGCGTGAACGGCATGCTCGCGGAGATGCCTCGCATCGGCGCGGCGATGCTTTTCGCCTGCATCGACGAGCGCAAGCGCGTGACGCTCGTGCGGACCGGGCTCGTCACCAGGTTCGAGCGCTACGCCGAAGATCCCTTCGTCGAGACGGAGAAGGCGCCGAGCATGAGCGTCCAGACGTCTGCGCCCGAGATCGCGCCGGCGCCGGCTCCGCGCAAGTCACGCCCACCGGCAGCGCCTCCTTCGGACGAGCCGGACATCTACGAAGAGGAGCTGAGCGACCGCACGCAGCCCATCCAGGCCCTCCCCGCCGCGGCGCTCCGCAGCCTCCGGCCGAGCCCGCGCGCCGCCCAGCCGCTCGGTGACGACGACGCGACGCTCGAGCGTACGTCGGAATATTCCGCGCGGCCCGGCCAGCGCTCGCCCTCCTCTTCCTCTTCCTCTTCTCCCTCTCCGAGCCCGAGCGGAAGCCAGCCCCGACTCACCTGGCCGTCCGCGGGCATGCTCCCGCCGCCGCCGCCGACCGTGCGGCAGCCCCCGGCGGTCCCGCCCCCGAGCGACAGGGAACCGTCCGCCGCCCTCGGTCGTGGACCGCTCCTTCGAAGGAGCGAGCCCCAGATTTCCCAAATGTCCCAAATGGTGAGGACGCACGCGGAACGTCGCCCGCTCGCCGAACCGGCGCGGCCGGCGCGCTCGCCCTACCCGGTCGCGGAGAAGGTGGCGCTCGGCCGCGGACGCGGCGATCGGTAGGCCGAGCGGCCCGGGTTGAGGCGCGCAGAAATTGCGGGGAGAAGCTCACGTCGTGTTTCGCCTCGGGAGTCCATGGACATGGGGCGCCGACAATGGTACCTCGCGCGCGTCTCCCCTCCGGCTACGCCAGACGTTCGACGGTTCCAAGTTAGCGAAGCGAGCTAGGAATCATCGACCGGGTGGTCTCCCGCCGGATTGCCGAACGAGCCACGAGGCCCCATGTCGCTGCTCAGCGTGAGCACCTCTCAAAGCGCCAGTCTTCTCAGCTCAGGGCTGTCCGAAGGCGGCGGCGTGAACGTCGATCTCGACGCATCGCTGCTCGTCCAGATCGCCCTGTTCGTCGTCCTTCTTCTCATCCTGAAGCCTCTGCTCTTCGAGCCGATGCTGAAGCTCTTCGAGGAGCGCGAGAAGCGCATCGAAGGGACGCGTCGTCAGGCGTCGAAGGAGGACGAGCGATCCGCAAAAGCCCTCGCCAAGTACGAGGCGATCCTCGCCAAGGCGCGCGAGGCCGGCTCTGCCGAGCGCGATGCGCTCCGCGCGGAAGGCACGCGAAAGGAAGCCGAAACGATGGCCCGCGTCCGCGAGAGCGTCGCTTCGACCATCGAACAGGGGCGTGCGTCGCTCGCCAACGAGGCGAGGACGGCCCGCGCCGATCTGGCGACCGAAGCCAACCTTCTCGGGAAGACGATCGCATCGCGCGTTCTCGGTCGTGAGGTGTCGCAATGAATCGCTCGATGAAGAAGCGCCTCGTCGTCGCCGCTCTCCTCTCCTCCGCCGCGCTCGTCGCGACGGTCGCGTCTGCTCAGCCGCAGCCTCCTTCCGAGCCGCAGCCGCACGTCGATCCTCACCAGACGACGGCTCCGCAGGGCCATCCGGCTGGGCCGGAGCACGGTGACACGCACGCGGGTGACGTTGCCGCGCAGCACGAGGGCGCGCACGCCGAAGGTCACGGCCACGGCGCCGAGCACCATGGACCGGCGCCCATCAACTGGACCGACCTGTCCGACAAGCACCGGCCCGCGTTCATCGCGCTGCTCGTGAACTTCGGGATCCTCGCCGCGCTCTACTACACGCTCGGCAAGAAGCCGGTGACGGAGGGGCTCAAGCAGCGCCGCGTCAACATCGGGAAGGAGATCGACGAAGCGCGCAAGATGCTCGAGGAGGCGACCGAGCGCGCGAAGAAGTACCAGGCGGACCTCAAGAACGCCGACGCCGACGCCGAGACCGCCAAGACCGCCCTCGTCACCGCCGGCAAGGGCGAAGTCGAGCGCCTTCTCTCCGATACGGAAGAGCGCGCCGAGCGCATGAAGCGCGACGCCGAGCGCCTCGTCGAGCAGGAGCGCAAGCAGCTCCAGCAAGACCTCCTCGTCGAGACGATCGAGCTCGCGGTCACGCAGGCGCATCAGCTCCTCGAGCGAACCGCGACCCCCGAAGACCACGCCCGTCTCGCGAACGAGCTCCTCGCCGAGCTCGCCAAGAAGCCCGCGGCGCCGCGCGTCGCAGCAGCATCCCAGAGCGTTGCTCCCCAGGCCACTGGAGGTGTCTCGTGATCCCCGGTGTCATCGCCAAGCGTTACGCCACTGCCCTCCTCGAGCTCGGCAGCGAGTCGGGCCAGCTCGACGGCCTCGTCGAAGAGCTCCAGCGCGCCGCGGCGGCGTACGAGTCCAGCCCCGAGCTCCGGACCGCACTGGCGGACCCGCTCATCCCCGTCCAGGCCAAGCAGCAGATCTTGACCGAGGTCGCTCAGCGTCTGGGTCTCGGTGCTTCCGCCCGCAACACGCTGAACCTCCTGCTCGACCGCCGCCGCATCCGCGCCCTGCCCGCGATCGCACAGCGCCTGCGCGAGATGGCGGACGACAAGCGCGGCATTCTCCGCGCAGAGGTCCTCACGGCCATGCCGCTCCCGGAGGAGTACTTCACCCAGCTCCAGCAGCAGCTCGAGCGCGTCACCGGTCGCCGGATCGCGCTCGACCGCAAGCTCGACCCCAGCATCATCGGCGGCGTGGTCGCGCGCGTCGGCGACACCGTCTACGACGGCTCGCTGATCGCGCGGCTCCGCAAGATGAAAGAGACCATGCTCCCGAACTGAATCGTTCGGAGAGCCGCCAAAGTTAGAAGCGATACGTTTCGCCCGCTGCCAGCGCAGGGGCAACAGAGGAAGACCCGACCATGCAGCTTCGCGCCGAAGAGATCTCGTCGATCATCAAGAAGCAGATCCAGACCTACGAGCGCGCCGCGCTCACGACGGAGACCGGCACCGTCCTCAGCATCGGCGACGGTATCGCCCGCGTGTATGGCCTCGAAGGCGCGATGAGCGGTGAGCTCCTCGAGTTCCCCGGCGGACTCATGGGCCTCGCGCTCAACCTCGAGGCCGACAACGTCGGCGCGGCGACCTTCGGCGACGCCACCCACGTCAAGGAAGGCGCGAGCGTCAAGCGCACCAACCGCATCATGGAGGTGCCGGTTGGCGAGGCGCTCATCGGCCGCGTCGTCAACGCGCTCGGTATGCCGGTCGACGGCAAGGGCCCGATCGAGACGCCGCACCGCCGCCGCGTCGAGATCAAGGCGCCGGGCATCCTCGCCCGCCAGCCCGTCAAGGAGCCGCTCCAGACCGGCATCAAGGCCATCGACGCGATGGTCCCGATCGGCCGCGGTCAGCGCGAGCTCATCATCGGCGACCGCCAGACCGGCAAGACGGCGGTCGCGATCGACGCGATCATCAACCAGAAGGGCCTCGGCGTTTACTGCTTCTACATCGCCATCGGCCAGAAGCAGTCGACCGTCGCCGCGGTCGTCGACAAGCTCACGCAGCACGGCGCGATGGAGTACACCACCATCGTCATCGCGGGCGCGAGCGAGTCGGCTCCGCTCCAGTACATCGCGCCGTACACCGGCGTCACGATGGCGGAGTACTTCCGCGACACCGGCCGTCACGCCCTCTGCGTCTACGACGACCTCTCCAAGCAGGCCGTCGCATACCGCCAGCTCTCGCTGCTCCTCCGCCGCCCGCCGGGCCGCGAGGCGTACCCGGGCGACGTCTTCTACATCCACTCGCGCCTCCTCGAGCGCGCGGCCCGCATGGCCGACCGCCTCGCCGTCGTCCCGAAGGGCACGACCTGGGAGAAGGTCCCGGCCGACGCGACCGTCCACGTCGGCGAGCAGGGGCACGAGTCCGCCGAAGAGGAGCTCAAGAAGAAGGGCGACGGCTTCGAGATCGTCAAGGACCCGCAGTCCGGCGGCTCGCTGACGGCGCTCCCGATCATCGAGACGCAGGCGGGTGACGTCTCGGCGTACATCCCGACGAACGTCATCTCGATCACCGACGGGCAGATCTTCCTCGAGTCCGACCTCTTCTACTCGGGCGTTCGTCCGGCCATCAACGTCGGTATCTCCGTCAGCCGCGTCGGTGGCAACGCGCAGATCAAGGCGATGAAGTCGGTCGCCGGCTCGCTGAAGCTCGATCTCGCGCAGTACCGCGAGAAGGCGGCGTTCAGCCAGTTCGCGTCCGACCTCGACCAGGTCACGCGCAACATGCTCGAGCGTGGTGCGCGCCTCGTCGAGCTCCTCAAGCAGGGGCAGTACACGCCACTCCCGGTCGAGCGTCAGATCGTCATCATCTACGCCGGCACCAAGGGCTACGTCGACACGCTCGAGCCCTCGAAGCTCGCCGAGTACGAGAAGCAGCTCTACTCCTTCATCGACTCGAAGTACGGCCAGGTCTTCGAGAACATCCGGACCAAGAAGGCGATCGACAAGGACACCGAGGAGACGCTCAAGAAGGCGCTCAAGGAGTTCGGGACGGCTTTCGGCAAGTCCGGCGAGAGCAAGAAGAGCAAGAAGGACTGACCGGCGATGCCGTCACTGAAGACGATTCGCAAGCGGATCACGAGCGTCAAGGCGACGCAGAAGATCACGCGCGCGATGAAGATGGTCGCTGGTGCGCGCCTCAACCGCGCCCAGCAGCGCATCACCGCTCTCCGCCCGTATGCCCTCAAGGTGCACGAGGTCCTCGAGGACGTCGCGGCCGCGATGATCGAGCGTCAGGCTGACGCCGAGTTCAGCGACCGCGACAACGTCGAGGCGATCCACCCGCTGCTCCGGCGGCGTGCGGAGAAGAACGTCCTCTTCATCGTCATGTCCGGCGACCGCGGCCTCTGCGGTGCGTTCAACACGAACGTGAACAAGGCCGCCGAGCGCGCGTGGAGAGCGAAGGAGGCCGAAGGCGCCGAGGTGCAGTTCGTCACCGTCGGTCGCAAGGCCCGCGAATACGTCGCGCGTCGACGCGGTGTCATCGCGAAGGACTTCCCTCGCTACCTCGACGGGCTCGACATCTCCAAGGCGCGGAAGCTCGGTGAGTTCATCACCGCCAAGTTCGCGCGTGGCGAGGTCGACGCGGTCTACATCATCTACAACGAGTTCAAGAGCGCGATGACGCAGAAGACGACGGTGGAGCCCCTGCTTCCGCCGCCCGAGCGTCCGACCGCAACGAAGGAAGGCGCCTTCGTTCCGTCCTTCGGCTTCGAGCCCAACGAGCGCGTCGTGCTCGAGCGGCTCGTCCCGATGTACGTCGAGATCTCGATCTTCCGCGCGCTGCTCGAGACGCAGGCGGGCTTCTTCGGCGCGCAGATGACCGCGATGGACTCCGCGACGCGTAACGCGAAGGACATGATCGCGCGCCTCTCGCTCCAGTACAACCGAGCGCGCCAGGCAGCGATCACCAAGGAGCTGATGGAGATCATCGGCGGCGCGGAAGCGCTGAAGGACTGACCGTCAGCCAGTCACCACCCGCCGTCGCCGTCCCAAGGCGGCACGATCGAGGGCACGAGCTCCAGGGCTCGTGCCCTCGCGCTTTGTCGGGCCTGGACAACAGCTCGGTGCACCCGCCCGGCCTGTCGGGCGGCGAAACCAGCGTTGCAAGCTGCAACGTTCGTCGAGAAACACAACGCGACCGCCCCGAGAAGAGCGGCCTCCTTACGCGTCTCCACCGCCAGACACTGTCGTTGGTTCTGGCGGACAAGCCATTTTGACTGGTCCTTGCGGAACGTTAGAGTTGTCGGAAAACTCTACAGAAAGGGTGATGCGATTTTCGACGCCCTGCTGAATCACAAAGGATTCGGCGGAGGCCGACAGCGCTGTTCTTTCGGCCCGACACTTGCTGAGGCGCGTGCGTGCTTCGCCCCCGCCTCGATCTTGGTGTCCGGAGTCTCCTGCCCGATTGGAAGGAGCTCCTTTCTACGAAACACTTCGGGGCCGACCTCGGCGCCGGGCTCACGGTGGCCTGCATCGCCGTCCCACTCTCGCTCGCGATCGCGCTGGCCTCCGGCGTGGCTCCAGCCGTAGGTCTGGTGACGGCGATCATCGCCGGAATCGTCTGCGCCATCTTCGGCGGTACGCCGCTTCAGGTGAGCGGCCCCGCTGCCGCGATGGCCGTCCTCATCGCGTCGATCGTGCAGGAGCACGGGATCGTCGCGCTCCTCTTCATCGGCATCGGCTGCGGGATCTTGCAGATCGTCACCGGGACGCTCGGTCTCGGACGGTTCGTGAAGCTCGTGCCGCTGCCCGTCATCGAAGGCTTCACGGCCGGCATCGGCGCCATCATCCTCATCGGTCAGCTCCCACGCGCGCTCGGGTTGCCTCCGCCGGCGCAATCGCACGTCTTCGACGTCATCACGCACATCGCCGACCTGCTGCACCAGACGAAACCCGCGGCGGTCGGCGTCACGCTCGTGACCCTGGCGCTCATCTATGCGATTCCGCGCGTGACCAAGCGCGTGCCGTCCCAGCTCATCGCGGTCGTCGTGGCCACGGTGATCACGGGGCTGATGAACCTGGACGCCGCCACCATCGGCACCATCCCCCGCTCGCTCCCGATGCCGAGCCTTCCGTCGCTTCCTTCGGATCTGAAGCTCGGCGCGATCATCGGCTCGACGTTCGTCGTCTTCGCGCTCGCATCCCTCGAGACGCTCCTGTCGTCGTCCGCCGTCGACCGGCAAGCGCCGAACCAGAAGAAGAGCGATCCCGATCAAGAGCTCATCGGACAGGGCCTCGGCAATCTCGCGAGCGCGCTCTTCGGTGGCATTCCGGTCACCGGCGTCATCGCGCGGTCGGGCACGAACATCCAGGCGGGTGCACGTACCCGCCGCTCGGCGATCATCCACTCGCTCGCGCTCCTCATCGCGGTCTTCGCCGCCGCGCCGCTCATCGAGAAGATCCCGATCGCGGCGCTCGCGGCCGTCCTCTTCTCGGTCGCGTTCCGCATGCTGAGCCCGGCAGTGTTCCGGCATCTCTGGAAGCACTCACGCTCCGACGGCATCGTCTACGCGGTGACGTTCGTGACGATCGTGTTCCTCGACCTGCTCGAAGGCGTGCAGTGGGGCGTCGTCGCGGCGCTCGCGATCGCGGCCATTCGGCTCGGTCGGACGCGCATGGAATTCCGTGCGCTTCGCCTTCGCAACCACTACCACTTCACGCTGGAAGGACCGCTCACGTTCCTCTCCTCGCTCGACCTCGACAAGCTCAGCCAAGAGGTCGCGTTGCTCGAGCCGGGTCGATTCGTCGTGTTCGATGCGCGCAACGTGACGACGATGGACGCGTCCGGCGTCGAGATCCTTGCCACCCTGGTGTCCGACGCTCGCGCGAAGAACCTCGAGCCGGTCCTCCTCGGCGTCTCCGGCCCCAACCGCGCGCAGGTCGCGGCCGCCATCGCGGACGCGGGCAAGGTGATGGTCGACGACGAGCGCGGCCTCAGTGATCGGATCGGGTCGACGAACGCAACGGTCGACGCTCGCCTCCGCGCTGGCGTCGAGCGCTTCCGCGCGACGGCCCGCCCCCGCTACAGCGACCTGTTCCAGCAGCTCGCCGACGGGCAGGCCCCGCACACGCTCTTCATCACGTGCTCGGACAGCCGTATCAATCCGAACCTCATCACGTCGACCGAGCCAGGAGAGCTCTTCATCGTTCGGGACGTCGGCAACCTCGTGCCGCCGGCGTCGGAGACGCAGGCATCGCCCGGCGGCGCAGCGATCGACTACGCGGTCGGGATCCTCGGCGTGCAGAAGATCGTCGTGTGCGGCCACTCTGGTTGTGGAGCGATCAAAGCGATCCTCTCCGACGCGCCGCTCCCCGGAGGATTGAGGAACCTTCATGCCTGGCTCGAGACCACGGAGGCACGCCAGGCGATCCGTGCGATGCCGCAAGCTCTTCACCCGGACGAGATCGCGAAGCTGAACGCGCTTGCGCAGCTCGATCGGCTGCGGGCATACCCGATCGTCGCCGAGAAGATCGCTGCGGGCGAGCTCTCGCTCACTGCCTGGTTCTTCGACGTGAAGACGGGCGAGCTCGAAGAGTGGTCGGCGGTTCAGCAGCGCTACATCCCGCTCGGCTCCCCGGACGACCGCGCATCCGCAAAGCGGATCTTAGACGAAGAAGCGGGCGTGCACGTGCACTGACGCTGACAGCTCAGGCCGCCGGCCGCATGACGGACGGCCCGGCGGCATCGGTGCGGGGCTCGGCAAGCCGGTGGGACATCGGCGGTCGAGCCTTGGGCCCCCCCAGGCGGCGGAAGACCAGGTCGAGCACGACGAGCACCGCCGCGACGATCAACGCGTACGGCCAGCTCGCGGCGAGCGCCGGAGCTGGGCGGCGCGTGGACGACGACACATCGGCGACGGCGGGCCGAACCCGGCCATCGCCGATGCTCGCGAGCTCGGTGGCCGCGTGTTCGTCCACTCCCTCGCCGGTCAGCTCCGAGGCGTGATCCTCGCGCCCGACGGCTTCGGACATCAGCGCTCCTCGGGCGTCGCGCGCGCGTGCGATGATGATCGGCTCGCCGTTCGCCCGACCGCGCGCGGTCCAACGTCCGGGCCCTCGATTGTCGAGCCGCACGTCGAGCTTCCTCGAGCTTCCGCCTTGCTCCACGGCGAAGACCTCGATCGACGTCGGAGCGGCGCTGTCGGGCGCGTCCGGCGGCAGCTCGATGTCGACCTCGACGACGCGGTCCTTGATCCGCACGCTAGCGTCGGCGCGATGCGCGTTGCTCTCCCGCAGAAGGAAGCGCACCGTCTGGCGGAGAAGCTTGGCAGCGTCTTGCGAAGAGGCCCAGGCGTCCCCCCACCCTTCGACGAGATCGGTCGTGATGGCTCCGGCCTTGCCGAGGCCGTATCGCCACGTCGCGAGCATCGGACGGCCCTCCGGCCGTGCGCCGTCGGACAGCATCAGCGCGGTGTCCGCTCCCGAGCGGCGGCCCGTCTCGACATAGGCGGAGAGCTCGGGCAGGCGCTTCGGATCGATCCCCTCGAGGGCGGGATGCTGGGCCGACGCGGACACAGTCGTCTTCGTCTCGCGAAGGTTCGACTGCGCGAGGACGCGCGTCTCGGAAAGGAAGATGCGCCGAAGATCGGTTCCTTCCGTCGTGAGATAGAAGCGTCCTCCGGCGGACGCCGCGAGCCGTCGGAGAAACGGCGTATCCGATGCCAACTCCTCACCGATCCCGACGACCGTCGTCGTGATGCCCTTCGCGCGTGCTTCCTTCGCCAGCGTCTCGGCCGGCTTCGACCCCTGGCACCCCAGATACGTCGAGGCGCAGGACTCGAACTGCTCCTCGCTGTCGCTCGTATCGCTGAAGAGAATGACGTGACGAATGGGTGTCTTGGCGACTGCAAGCGCCGTGTACGCGTCGTTCAGCGCAGTGAACACGTAGATGCCGCCTCCGCCCGCCGTCACCTGCCGAACCTCCGTGCGGAGCTGTGCGAGCCGCTCCTGCGGTCCGAGGGGCACGTTCCAGTGCGTCTCCGTATCGACGCTCGCGATCGCGACCTGATCGGTCGGACGAAGAACCTCGGCGGCGCCGAGCGAGGCTTCGATGGCGAGATCGAGCTTCGTGTGACCGCCGACGGGAGCGGCCATCGAGCCCGAGCGGTCGAGCATGATGGCGAGCGAGACGGGCGGATCTTCGACGTGTCCACGATCTTCGATCTCGACCGGGATCACGCGAGCGAGCGGCGTGCCCGCATATTCGGGGGCAAGCCCGAACACCCCGCCCGTCACGAGGAGCCCGCCGCCCTGCTGGACGTATTCGACGAGCGACGTCTGCGCAGCGCGCGTCAGCGCTCCGTCGTCTTTCGCGGCCGCGCTGACGCGCACGTCGGCCAGCACGACGATGTCGGCTCCCGAATACGACGCGGCGTCCGCGGCCCGCTCGAGCGGCAGCGGGCGGATGTCGAGGCCACTCCCCTCGAGCGCAGCGCGGAGCACCTGCGGGACGTCCCCCGTCGAAGAGAAGACGGCCGCGTACGCTTTGCCCTCTACGCTGACCGAGGCGATCGCCGGTGCCGCAGGCTGTTCGTTCGCGGCGGGCGTGGCACGCCACCCGGCCCAGGCCGCCGCCGTCACCTCGTAGACATGCACTCCCGGAGGAGGCGACGGGTCGAGCAGCTCGATCGTCGAAGTGTTGCTGGCCTCGCCGTCGGGACGAACGTACTCCGTCCGAGGAGGGAGGGCGACGCCGTCCCGCGTCCATCGAACGACGAAGGGACCGTTCTGACGAACCTCGACGTCGAGGGTCACTGGCTGGCGCTCGGCGACGTGGAGCGCCCGAGGCGTGACCGCCGTTACCGCAGGCAGCGGCGGCTCCGGGCCGGAGATGGGGACGACGTCGATGCGGATGCCCTTCTCGGCCGCACGCCGCGCTTCGAGCGCCGCGTCGCCGCGCGTGGACCGCAGATCCGAGAGGAGAACGATCGAACGATGCCCCTCGACTGGAAGCGCGGCAACGGCGAGGCGCATGCCGCTCGCCAGATCGCTCGACGTGGGCTGCGAGCCTTCATGAACGACCGGCCGCACGCGTTCGCCGACCGGCGCGATCAGCTCGGCGCGACCGTCGAACGCGACCACGCCGAGACGCACCCCGTCGTCCCGCCGTGACCAGACGTCTGCGATGTACTGGTTCGCTGCGGCCAGTCCATCCGCACCCACGCTGGCAGAGCGATCGACGACGAACACGATGGACCGCGCGTTGCTCGGTAACTTCCTCGGCTGGAGCCACGGCGATACGACCACGAGCCCGATCGCGAGGAGGCGAAGGAGCAGGCTCACCACACGAAACGCGCTCATGTCGCCCACCTCTTTCGGAACGTCAGCCATGCTTCGAGCGCAAGCAGCACTGCGCCCACCATCGCGATGAGCGTCGGCGGACCGACCGGGATCCGCCACCGTGGCTCCTTCGCGACGGGAAGCGGAGCGGCGACCTCGGGCGCAGCGAACATGACCTCGTCTCGGGCGACGGTCTTTGCGCTGGCGATCTGCGTTGCTCCGCCGAGATGTTGCAGCACGTTGCTCATGAGGACCGGGAACGCAACGCGCAGCACCAGATCGCTCGCCTCCGGCTCGATGCCGAGCCACACCCACGAGCTCTTTCCGGCCCCTCCGGCGACGAGCGTCGGCCCGCCGTCGAGGTCCACGAGCGTGCGAGTCGTCGGGGTGTGGGTCGTCGCGACCCGCGCGCGCAAGGTCGTGAGCTCGTCGAGGGCGACGCCACGGAGGAGTGGGTCCTCGAACGCGACGGAGCGGAGTCGGGTCGCGTCCCGGCTCACGGGTTTGGTCTCGAGCCCGACGCCCGGCGGCTCCGGCCCGATGAAGAACGCCGGGCCGCCCTCCCTGGCGTCCCATGAAGAATGGTCCGAGCGAGCAGAGCCATCGCCGAGAACGACGGTCACGTCCACCTGCCTCCGCAGCGCCTCACCTGGCGCTAGCCCGACGAGCTCGGTCACGCCGGCGGCGCGAAGCGCCTTTGCGACGAAGAAGGCGCCGGCGCCACTGTCCGGCACGCGTACGAGCGCGACACGCGGCGGACGACGGGCCGCTTCTTCGACCGCAGCTTCGTCGTCCGCGGTGAGCGCGTCGGCGTTGCCGTCGGTCGCGCGAACGCGCGCGACGAGCCGTCCGTCGCCCCGGAGGAGCACGCGTTCGGTCGTCTCGCTTCGTTCGGGCACCGTGAGCGCACGGTCGGCGACGACACGTCCGCCGAGCGTAACGACGAGCCGCGCCTGACGCGCATGGGCGGAGGAGGTGGCAACGGTGATCGACGCCTCGCGCTCTTCGTCGTCGCGCGCGTCCGGCGGTGGACGCGTGAAGAGGGCCGTGATGCCGAGGTTGTCCGGCCGAGACGACGTGCTCCCGCGTTCCCCGAACAGCTTCTGCTCGGGCTTCACCGGGCGGCGGCTCACCTCCGCTTCGACGGGGTGATCCGACACGACGACGATGCGCGCGTTCGACGTGCTCGCGAGGGCCTCGGCGAGGACCACAGCCTCGTCCATGGCTGCGCCGTCCGTCTCCGCCTCGAGCCTCCCGAGCGCGTCGTGGACGAGAGGCCCCGGGGGTGACGGCGGCAGGATCACCTTCGGCTCGGCACCAGCGGCGACGATCGCGACACGCGCGTTTGGCCCGAGGGTAGCGACCTCTCGAAGAAGCCAGGTCCGGGCATCGTCGAGCGCCTTGCCCGACATCGATGCGGACACGTCGACGACGTAGATGTTCGTATCGGCGCGCTTCCCGCTCGGGCGCGCTGCAGCGAGGGCGAGCGCCGCCACGCCCGCAAGGCACGCCAGCAGCGCGAGCAGCCGCCGGACGTCTCGGATGCGTCGGCTCTTCGCGACCGACCGCGCCCCGAGACGCCACAGCATGGTCGACGGAACGCGAACCACCTGACGCTGCCGCTTCACCAGGAACGCGAGCAGGACGGGCACGAGCAGCGCGAGCGCCGCGAGGAACGTGGGAGCGACGAGCGTCACAGTGAACCTCCTCCGAGAAGGCCAGCGGTGAGCGCACGCATCACGACCGACTCGAACGGCTCGTCCGTCGTCGTGCGGACCACCACCGCGCCGATCGCTCGTGCGGCCTCGTCGATCTGATGACGGTGTACCGCGAGCGATTGCTGGAAGCGTTCACGCATTCCGTGCTCGGGCAGCTCGACGAGCTCGCCGGTCTCCTCGTCCTCGACGTCGACCCCGGAGAGGTCCGGTGGCTCGATCTCGAATGGAGCGAGCACCTCGATGATCGCCACGTCGTGACCGCGCTGCCGAGCCTCGCGCGCGCCGGCGAGCGCTCCTTGCGGTTCGAACAGATCGCTGATGATGAAGCAGACGCCTCTGCCTGGAGCTGCGTCGAGCACCGTGCGCACCGTCGTCGGAAGATCCGTCGTACCGACCGCCGCGATCGAGTCGAGCGCCGCGAGCAGCCGGGCGAGGCCGCCTTTCCCGGTGACGGGCTTGTGCGTGCGTGCAGCGCCGCCGGAGCCGACGGCGAGCGCGACTCTATCTTCGCCGCCGAGGGCGACCGCGGCAAAGCCGGCCGCGATCCGAGCAGCCTGACGGACCTTCGACGGCGAGCCGTACGCCATCGAGCCGCTCTGGTCGACGACGAGCGTGAGCCGGAGCGGAGCTTCGTCTGCGACGAGCCTCACGAGGAGCTTCTCGAGCCTGGCGTAGGCGTGCCATGCGATCCTCCGAGTGTCGTCGCCGACATCGTAGGGTCGAAGGTCGATCGTCTCCGTGCCTCCACCGACGCGACGTGTCCGCCGGCGGCCGCTGCGACGTGCGCTGACCAGCTTGCGAGCGAGGATGGACAGGCGCCCGAGCCGGCCGACGATGTGCGGCGAAAGCAACGAGGCATCGTCGTCCGGACGCTCCGTCCGAACCGAGAGGTCTTCCAGGCTGAGGTTCATGGTCCGCCCTAGCCCACGGTCGTCGCCGCCAGCGTCTCGCCTACGATCATCTCGGACGTCAAACCCTGGGCCTCGGCCTCGAAGCGAACGCCGATACGGTGCCGCAAGACGTTCGCGGAGGCTGCCGCGATGTCCTCCACGGCAACGACACCGCGGCCTGCTGCGAGCGCGCGCGCGCGCCCGCACGCCATGAGGGCCTGCACCGCTCGTGGCCCTGCGCCGTAACGCACGGCACGATGAGCATGTGTCGCGAGCACCAGCTTCGCCGCGTATTGCTCGACGTGCGGCGCCGCCGGGATGGTGCGCGCAACGCCTTGCACGAACAGCAGCTCTTCCGGAGATGTGGGTGCCGGCGGAGGCGACGGGTCTTCGGCGCGTGCGCCGATCTGCGCCAGTGCTTCGAGGGTAGGCATACGGACGATCAGCTTCACGAGGAAGCGATCGAGCTGCGCCTCCGGCAGCGCGTAGACCCCCTCCGACTCGATCGGGTTTTCGGTCGCGAGGACGAAGAAAGGCCGTGGCAGCGGGAGGGGCTTCCCTTCGACGGACACCGTGCGCTCGGCCATCGCCTCGAGGAGCGCGCTCTGCGTCTTCGGGGTCGCGCGATTGATCTCGTCGGCGAGCACGAGGTTCGCGAAGATGGGCCCGCGGCGATACGTCAGGTCCTTGCCGCCCTCGGGTGTCGTGACGACGAGGCTCGTGCCGAGGACGTCGCTCGGCATCAAGTCCGGCGTGAACTGGATCCGCGCAAAGGAGCCTCCGACGAGGCGCGCCAGCGTCCGCACGATCTGCGTCTTCCCGAGACCGGGCGCGCCTTCGAGCAGGACATGCCCGCCCGCAACGAGCGACTGCACCACACCCGAGATGATCTCGTCCTGTCCGAGGATGATCGAGCGGAGCGCTTGCTCGAGACGAACGACGACCGTGCGCGCTTGCTGCAGCCGCTGCTCCACCGCTCCTTCCAGCGCGGGTTGCGCCACGGCGTGCCCGTTCATCGCATGACCATTCGAATACGGGGATTGGATCGTCACGGTCGGTTCCTACCTTCCTGTTCGTCACCACCTGGGCGTATCGAGCTGAAGTAACGTCGTACGACCGGGCGGCGGGCTGCAGGCACCGTCTCCTCGCGGAGGCCGTCCTCCACGATCGTGTCGTAAGAAGGAAAGATCTCGGCGTAGGCCTTCGGATCACCGCCGCGCCCCATGCCCTCGATTGCGCTCACCGCGCGCTCGCCTTCGCGCACGTCGGTGCGCGCCTGGAGGTCGCCGCTGATCTTCAGACGCCGCTGCTCGGCCCCTGGCGCACGGTCGCCCGCTCCGGGCCCACCTCCGGGAAGACCACTCGGGTCCCCCTTACCAGTGGAGGCATTGCCGTTCTTGCCCTCGCTACCGGGATCGCTGCCGCCCGGGCCGTCTTTGCCATTTCGAGCGCCGTCGCCGGGATCGCCGGACAAGGGCTTTCCCGTCATCGCGGCGTGCATCGATCGATCGAGCTCCGAGGCGCCCTCGGAGAGCTGCGCGAGCCCAGTGGCCTTCGCCGGGTCGCGGCTCGACTTCTCGAGCGCTGCGAGCTCGCGCTCGGCGCGGTCCATCGCTCGCTTCGCACCTTCGGCGTCGCCGCGCGCCGCCGACTCGCGCGCCTCCTTCAGCGCCGACGCGGCCCGCGACCACGCCGCCGCACGCGGGTCCTCCGCACGTTCGCCCTGCTTCCCCGTGCCTCGGGCGTTGGCCTTTTCGCTGGCCGAGCGAGCCGTCGACTCGGCGCGCTCGAGCCGATCGAGCATCTTGGCGATCGCTTCCTTGTCCGAGCCGGCACCTTCGAGCTCTTTCTTCAGTCGTGCGAGCGCCTCGGACGCCGTCGCGCTCGGGCGCTCGCCTCCGCGACCTTCCGTGCCAGCACCTTCGTTCGTCGCCTTCGCTGCAGCGGCGGCCGCTTCGAGCTGGTCACGCATCGCACGGAGTGAGCGCGCCTGATCGCGATCATCAGCTTCGATCGCGCGAGCCGCCTTCCGCATGTCGTCGAGCGCTTCCTGTGCGGTCTTCCGATCGCCGCGGCGAGCGGCTTCCGAGGCGCGTCTGGCAGCTTCGAACAGCGCATCGGCCTTCGGGTCCTTCGGCTCGATCGCGTCGCGCGCGACGCGTGCCTTCGCCGCCGCGTGCTCGGCGGCCTTCTTCAGCTCCGCTGCCGCCTCCGCCTCGCGCTGCGTCACCGGATGAATCGCGCGCTCGACGACGATGCGATCGATTCCACCGATCGCCAGCCCGACCACGGCTGCGAGCACAGCGCCGGCGAGCCGAAGTCGTTCGTTCTTCGTTCGTGCCGACGGGACCGGCCGGAGCACCGAGTCGATGTCGAGCCCCGCTACCGCGCGGCGTGCGCGCGCGACCGCGCAGAGAGCCATCTCGTCGTTTCGACCATCGCGCTCGAACGCGAACCCGCTCGCGACGACCTCCGCCAGGCCAAGCGCGTGGTCGAGCGCACGCGCAGACGTGAGCGAGGACGGTCGCCGCCGCCAGCTCCACACGACGACGATGAGGACGACGATGCTCGTGCCGATCCCGGCGAGCAGCGCCGAGCGGATGACCGCATGCCAGACAGCGGAATCGCGGAGCGGCCAGACGAGAGGACGCGTGGCCGCCCCGAGCGCGGCGATGATGCAGAGACAGCCTGCACGATGCGAAAGGGCTCGCCGGACCTCGAGCCGTCCGAGGCGTCTCCGCGCCGCACCAACGACGTCGCGAAGCGTCGAGGTCGTCGATTCGCCACCGTCGATCGGAACGCCCACTCCTTCGCTCATCGAGGATCTTTCCCGGGACTCTGGAACGCGCCCGCCCGCGCCTTTCGGACGCGCAGCCTGGAGAACGCCCGTTCGAACGCCCGCCTTCCGGGCTGACAGCGCTCGCCCCGCTTCGTTCCTTCGCGGCTCGCCGGCGAACTGTGACGCCGCCGCCGACATCACGGATCTTCACGGATGATTTCGCGTACCTCGGAGCCAGATCGCCGCGGAAACGCCCAGCTTGTCCGCTCCGGGGCCCGCGACTACCGTGCCCGCGCATGAAGACCCGTCTGTTCCTCGCCTCTTGTATCGTCCTCTCCCTCGCCGCCGCCGCGTGTGGTGGCGACAAGAAGCCCGCGGAGTCGCCCGAGAGCAACGCCGGCATCACGGAGACCTCCAGCAAGGAGGACATGCCGCCGCCGCCCGCCAAGGAGGGTGATGTGGCCGCCGCCCCGGCAGAGGCGACGACGGAGGGCCCCGGCGCGGCCGGCGGGATGATGAAGCTCGCGGCGATGAAGCTGACGCCGGTGAAGAAGGGCAAGACGGACAAGCCGGTCGAGGTGAAGGACGACGGAAGCGTCCTCATCGACGGCAAGCCCGCGGCGAAGATCAAGGGCGACCAGGTCGACTCGAGCGGCGGGACGTCGATGCTCACGATCGGTGTCGACGGCAGCCTCGTCGGCAATGGCGTCAAGGCGGGTTACAAGTTCGAGGGCGACGAGCTCGTTCACGAGAGCGGCCTGAAGCTGACGGTGGGCGACGACGGCACGATCACCGCGACGAAGGACGGCAAGAGCGAGCCCGTCGTGAAGACGGAAGGCGGCGCGGCGACGGCGAAGCGCGCGGCGCTCGTCGCGGCGGTGCTGTGGCTGACCATCCCGACGACGGTCGCCGGTGACGCCAAGGCCACGACGAACGCGACCGGCGGCGCGAAGCCCGCGGCCGCGAAGAAGTAGCTCGCTCGACCTGGTCAGCGCAGCGCGACCTGGTCTGGGCCCGGCGGGCTCACGGCGTTCGCCAGGTCGCGCACGGTGCCTGTGGTGACGGCCACGATCGGCGCCGGCCACAACCCGAGAAGGACGACGAGCAGGACGAGCGGCGCCACGCTCGTCCACTCGCGTCCCGTCAGATCGGGAAGCCTGCCTCCAAAAGGCTCGAGGAGCTCGCTCTTCTTCCACGCGGGATCGAGCGGGCCGAATGCGATGCGCGAAACCGCAGACAAGTGCGCGGCCGCGAGGACGACGAGCGCGATCGCGGAGACGACGGCGAGCGGCGCATAGCTCGAGAGCACGCCGAGCAGCGCGAGAAGCGGTCCCCACGCACCTCCGAGACCGAGGACCCCCGCCTGCGCCAGGGCCGCCGCTGCAAGCGCCGTCGCCCAGCCCGGCATCTGCGAAGCGATCCCGCCGAGCCGCGGCACGTCGCTCGTCCGTACGCGCTCGTAGATCGCGGATGCGAGGAGCAGGAAGACGCCGCACGCGAGCGCTCGTGTGCTGCCGAGAACGATCGCCCCGGAGAGCCCTTGTGGCGTGAGCGAACCGGCGCCGAGCAACACGAAGCCCGCCTGGCTCGTGGTCGCGCAGGCCGCCAGCCGGCGCAGATCGGACTGTCCGAGCGCAGAGAGCGATCCATGGGCGGCCGACACGGCGCCCAGAGCGACGACCACGCCCGAGGCCCAGCGCATGCCTTCGGGGAGCACGGCGCAACCGATGCGGAGGAAGGCGCAGAGACCGATCGTCGGAAGCGCGGTCGCCACGAGGATCGCCGTCGCGGGCGGCGCCTCGACCAGCACGTCGGCGAGCCAGCCATGCGCGGGGAACGCGGCCAGGAGGAAGAGCGACGCGCCGAGGACCATCACGAAACAGACCTTCACGTGCGCTGCGCCGAGGAAGGTCGCTCCCTTGGCGCCCAGCGCGACACGCGACAGCTCAGGGAAGCTGAAGCTCGTCGTCACCTTGGTCCCGTCGACGAGGAAGGTCGCATCGGCCTGACGTGCGGTCGCGATGATGGCGACGGCGAGCACGGCGATCGCGAGGAGGCCCGGGACGACCAGGCGCATCGCTGCGCTCCGCCGAGCCGCACCTCCCCAGCCGCCGACGAGCAGACCCGCCGACACGACGGTGATCGACGCAAAGAGGAGGAACAGGAGCCCGTCCATCGCGCAGAGCGCACCCATGACGGCCGCGTCGAGCACGAGAAGCGCCGCGTGATAGCCGGCTGCGCCGCGCGGGACCGTCCTTCCGGGCAAGACCGCAAGGAACAGGACTGCGCTCGTCACGAAGAGCGAGGTCGCAGCGATGCCGTCCGCGCCGAGGTAGAGCTCCGCCGCGATGCCACGGATCCACACCGCATGTTCGACGAGCTGGAGGCCGTCGTTGCCGTCGGCACGGGAGACATCCGGTGTGAACCCGCGGTAGACGTACGCCGCGAGCAGCGTCTGCACTCCGAGCGCGATCGAGGCGATCACGTGAGGCGTCCGGTCATCACGCCGTCCGGCGAGGCGAACGAGGAACGTCGCAATGGCGCCGAGCAGCGGCACTCCGATGAGCAAGGACAGCACGTGCGACTCGAACGGCCCGAGGAGGCCGCGTGTCTGAGCGCGGACGCCCATCGCTACCTCGCCTGATTGCTCGTCCGACGTCGTCACCACGACATGACCGAACAACTGTCGCTGCCGCGAGCCCGGCTCGGGGACCCAGGAGACGGCGGCCTTCCGCGAACCGCCCGGGGGGACGGTGACCGGAAGGCTCGCGTCGACGACGCGGGCCGATAGCTTCGGTGGCACTCGCGGATCGGAGGCGTCACCGCGAACCGCGATACGCGACACGACGAGCGGCTCCTTGCCGTCGTTCACGATGACGAGCTCGGCGGAATAGCCCTCCTTGTCGGCACGAAGCTCGATCGGGCCCCGACCGCCCGACGACGACTCGAGGCGGACCGTGCCGGCACGGCGGGCATCCTCCGCGTGCGCAGCTCCGACGGCGATCGTGAGGAACACGAACGCGAGGAACAGGGAACGGAGCGCACGCGCCACGGTCATGCTCGTTGCTCGGAGATCATGTCACCCGAGGAGAAGCGAGGAGAGCACGACCAGGCCGAGGAGGGCCACCATCACCAGAACGGCGACGGTGCGGACGCGCTCGACCGTGCGCGGGTCGTCCATCTCGAGCTTGACAACGACGGCCGCCGCAGCGCGATCGAGCGGCGGCTCCACCTTTCCCGAGACCTTCTGCCCGAGGCGGACGAGCCCGCGCCCGCACCGCAGCAAGAGGTCGCGAATGGCGATGGGGATGTCCTCGACGACGTCACGGTCCATCGCGACCACCGACCGCTGGAGGAAGCGCATGCCTTGTCCGACGCCGCTCGCCGTCCAGGCGAGGATGGCGTATGGCCGCCCGAGCGCGAGCAGCCAGCGCGGCGGGGATGTCGACGCGCTCGCTCGACGTGCGAGGAACACGCCCATCGCGGCAGACGCGAGCGAGAGGATGAAGGCCAGTGCAGCGACGGTGCGGGGAGCGGAGAACGCGGTCCCACCGGCGATCTTTCGAGCGAGCGGGACGACGTGCCCGCCGAACATCGTGGTCCCCACGCCGAGCGCAATCCCCGCGACGAGCCCGAGGACGGCCAGCACGATGACGATGGCCCCCTGCCCTCGCGATTCGCCGGGATCGCGCGCCGACGCTCGAATAACTGCATCATACACACGAAAAGCGGCGAGCGATGCCAGCGTACACGTCGCGAGCAACACGAACGCGACGCCACCGGCGAAGAAGGCCCACGCCGCTGCGGTGGTCGACGCCGACCCGAGCGCCGCCAGCGCCGTCGACATCCACCCCGGGAACGCACCCGCGCCAGGGAGAAGACCGGCAGCGCCGGCGCAGGCCATCCCGAGCCAGCGCGCGTCACGACGTGCCTCGATCGCGGCGAGCGCAGCCGCCGATGCGAGGAGAGTCGTACACGCGAGGATCAGCGTCGCCGACGGATCGCCGAGCCCGCTCGCGGCGACCGCGACCGACGCCGTCGCCGCGAGAACACCGCGAAGCGCCTTGTGCCCATCGTCGACGCAGCTGGCACGCGCCGCCAGGACGGCCGCCGAGCCTGTGCCGAGCAGGACGACGAGCGCTCCATCGGCCGCGCCCGGCTCCACCACCGGCGCCAGGCGGATCGCGAGCCACGGTGCCGGCACCGCCTCGAGCACGCATGCGAGCGTCGAAGGTCCCCGCCGGCTCGCGAGCGCATGCAGGTGCGCGAGCGCTCCGCCGAGCACGAGCAGCAATACGACCGCGGACGCACGGAGCCCGTTGATCGTGCGAGCTGCAAGCGCCGCGCGCACGCTCGCCGCCGTGCCGCTCGGCGCGAGGCGCGGAACGGCAAACTGGTCGTCGAGCGCGCGGAAGCTCGCCGTGGGCCCGTACGGCGTCAGCACGTACGTGCGACCAGCGACGAACGCGACGCGCGGGACCACGACGTCGCCCGAAGCAGCACCGCTCTGGACCCGCAGGGTGTGGACGCCAGGGTCGACGGAGATCGCGAACGGCGAAGCGATCGGCTCGCGAGGCAGATCGCCGTCGTCCGACGAGACGAGCGCACCAGCATGCGTCGTCATCGCGAAGGTGGCTTTGTCAGGCTCTGCGGCCGGTGTGTTCGTGGCGACGAGGACGAACCGTGGTGCACCGTCCGGGTCGTAGCCCTCGGGGCCGAAGGCGCCGCCGAGAGACCAGAAGAGGAAAATGCAGCCGAGGAGCACGCCGACGTTTCCGCCCAGCGAAGCGATGTTCGGCGCGAGGTCCGCGCCGCGGGAGAGGCCCCAGGCGCCGAGCGAGAGCAGGCCGAGCCCGACGAGGATGGGCGCAAACCCATCGCCCGCGCAGAACGCCATTGCGCCGGTCGTGAGGAGCCCCGTCCACGTCAGCTTCGCGCTCGTCGTGCTCGTCGCGCTCGCCGGCGCCATCGTCGTGTGGAGGACGGACGCCACCGCGACGACTCCGGCCACGACGATGAAGGTCGCTCCGCGTGGATCGACCGCAAAATCGAAGGCGAGGTCGAGCTGCCCGAGCCGCGCGAGCTGAGCGACATGCTGGACGAGGACGTGGCCGCGCGGAAGAAACGCGAGCCGACCGGCCGAGATGATCGCGAGCCCCAACGTCGACACGGCACACGAGATCGCGACGATGGGCGCGATCACCCCTCGCACGTTGCTCGCGCCGCCGCGCGTTCGGGTCCGGTGCTCGAACCACGCCGACGTGGCCGCGACGATCGTCCAGACGAGCGGCAGACCGACGAGCCCGACCAGAAGCAGGACCGGCTGGACGATCGCTAGCGCGCCGGCCGTCTCGAACATGGCCGGCTCAGGCGCCCCCTCGATCGGCGCAAGCTTGGGTTTCGAGGCGCATCGCGAGAGGGACGATGATCGTCGCGACGGCGAGGCAAGGCAAGCGGGCTCTCGAGCGGATCAGCTCGCCCCAAGCGGCCGAGCCTACGGCTTCGAGGTCTCGCCGCACGCGCGGCGCCTGCGCCGCGCCAGGCCCACCAGCACACCGGAGAGGGCGGGCAGAACAGCGGCCGCGGAAGGTCGTGCTCGGCGCGACGCCCCCAGCGCACATCCGGACGACGAGGACGGCGGCTCGGCGCCCTCTCCGCCGGCGCCCGAAGGAGCTGTCGGCGCCACGTCGTCACCACCTCCGCCGTGGCCGTTTCCGCCGTCGGCGGCACCGGGGCCGGTGGACGAGCTCTGATCCAGGCCGAAGAACGTGGCGGCGTGATAGGTCGAGCAGATCCCGGCCTCGAGGATGTACGAGCCGGACTTGCCGCAGCGCGGACCGTCGGCATTCGCCGGGTCGATCGGCGCGTTGGCGGCGACCTCGGTGCCGTGCCCCTTGCCCGTGATCGCGAACGTCTCGACAAGGACGGTGCCGCTCGCGTCCACGAACTGTTCGTGCGGGTAGCCTTCGACCGAATCCTTCGCGTCTGCGGTCTGGTCGATGCCGTGGACGTCGGTCCACTGCTTCACGAGCTCCGTCATGTTGCGCGGATGAACGACGAAGTCCGCGGTCCCGTGCCAGATCTGCACGCGCGGCCAAGGTCCGCCATGGTCCGGTGCGGCGGCGCGCACGAGATCGCCCCATCCCTTCGCGCTCCTCGCGAGATAGGCGTTCGGACCGGTGTAGTCGCCGAGGCAGCTCGCGGCTTCTGCGGTCGTCTTCTTGTCCGTCGCGCAGCCGTAGGGGATGCCGGCGAAGATCGCCCCGCCGGCGAAGACGTCCGGCCACGTCGCCAGCATCAGGGCCGTCATTGCACCACCCGCGGACAGGCCCGTGACGAAGACGCGCTTGTCGTCGATGAGGTGGTCGGCCTTCATCTTGTCGACCATCTCCTTGATCGACTGGTTCTCGCCCTGACCTCGCGCGATCTCGCCGAGGTCGAGCGGCTCCGGAGTGAACACGGCGGCGGCCGGCGCCGACTTCCAGCGGCCGCTCCAGTTGAAGCAGCCCGAGCTGTTGTTCCGTGCAGTATTCTGCTCCGGGTAGACGACGTAGAAGCCCCATTGCTCCGCGAGCGTGCTCCAGGCCGCGTCCTCGTACGCGCTCGCCGTTTGCGTGCACCCGTGAAGGACGACGACGAGCGGACGCGGCCCCGCAGGCAACGTCGAAGGCACGAACTTCGACATCTGCAGCTGCGCAGGGTTGGTTCCAAACGACGGAACGGTGACGAGCCCGCTCGCGATTGTGCCGATGTTCTGCGGTTCGGGGTCGGACGCATCACTCGCCGCGCACGCGCCCAGAGCGAACGCGACGAGCGAGCAGGCGATCGGTCCGGGGCGAAGACGGGGCGACATCACCACGGACGTTGCACCAGCGATGACACGGACGCAACGCGCGGGGCGGAGAAGCGCCGTGGGCGCCCGTTCAGAGGAACGGGCTCGCGTGCGGCTCCGGCCGGGAGAGAGCACCCCAGACGCGCGCCGCCATCCGGAGGCCGAAGAGCACCGCGACCGCGACGAGCGTGGCGCCGAACGCGGTCTCGATCGCGACGCTGGGGACGATCCGGCGCGACGCGGCCACGAGCGCAGCTCCGACGACGAGGCCGGGCAAGAGCCGCTTTGCGACGAGCGCCTGAAGATCTCGCGCTCGATGCGAGGAGAGCACGCGGCTCGTCGCGAGCAGAAGCGCGGTGAACACCCACGTCTTCGCGAGGAAGACGATCGCTGCCATGAGCAGGAGACCACGCGCACGAGAGTCCACGAGACCCGGGAGATGCCATCCGCCGAAGAACACAGTCACGGCGAGCGCGGACGCGAAGAGCACGCCGCCCCGCTCGAGGAGCGGCAGATGCACGGGTCCCTCGGCGTCGTTTCGTCGGACGCGGAGCAAGCCGACGACCGCGGCCCCGTAGACCATCGCGAGGATCGCGCACGACGGATGTTTCGCCGCGCTCCACTGCCACGGTGCGCCGCCTTGCACGCGCACGATCTCCGCGAGCTCGATCGCGCCGACCTGGCCGATCGCGAGCGTGATCGCGCCGGCGGTCGCGACCACGACGAGGAACATCCTGGCGAACGCACGAAGCGACGCGAGCAGCCCGCGCTCCACTGCCATTCTCGACCAGACGAGCATCGTCGCCGCTCCCGCGAGCAGGACGACGCCGTCTACCTCGCGGCCGACGACGTACGGCGTCAACGCAAACGCTGCGATCACCGCAGACCCGAGCGCCGAGAGCGCCGCATGCCGGCCGGTCCCGAAGAGCGCGGAGAGCAGCTGCCGCAGGTTGGTCACGCGGACCCGCGAGGCGATCCGCATCTCGAGCGCGGCGAGCGCGGGCGGGCCGGGAAGCACGAGCAGGACGAGCATCGCCAGCGCGAGGCCGACGACGACGAGCGCCGGCGCGTATTCGGTCGGAATGCGTTCGCCGGAGTACTCGATCAAAGACAACGTCTTCGTCTCTTCCGTTCCGGAGTCGCCTCGGCGAATCGTGATCTCTACCGCCCGTGACGAGGCGGGGACGATGTCGCCGAGCGAGAGCACGTTGACCCCGTCGACCTGAGCGAGGACATCGCCGACCTGGATGCCGGTGCGGTCGGCCAGCGAGCCGGCGCGGACGTCCTCGACCGGGATGCCGCGCGCGGTCGCGGCGCCAGGCGCCACTCCGAGGAACGCAAGGACACGACGGCCCTCCGCGATGTTCGCTTCGAGCACGCTCGCCCGCGCCGACGACGGCATCACGTCGAGCGTCGCTCCGCGAAGGACGCCAACCAGCGGGGGCGCGCCGGCCACGTTCGACGCGAAGGCAACCTCGACGTCACCTCGGAAGGTGGCGTGCATCGCCCGGTCCCCTCGACCACAGAACCTGTCCGAGAGAGAGTCGCGGACCACGACCTCGAGGCGGTCCGGCGTCGCGACGGTGCCTTCGAGGTCGATGCTCACACCTCGCGAGGGCGGCTCCCCCGGGCGGAACACCGTTCCTTCGAGCGTGACCCGGCCGGTCCGGCCCTGGGGAAATCCGGTGCCATGGACCTCGAGTCGGTCGCCGGGCTCGACCTCGCGCGGCGCAAGCTCCGTGACCTCGACGAGCGGCGGGGCGATTTGGCGCTCGCATCCCAGGGAGAGCAGGACGGCTGTGGCGCACAAGCACGCGAAGAACGCGAGTGAAAAGCGCGAAACGGCGCGGGCGAACGGAGACAGCACGAGACTTTCGTACATAGAGGACGGCGCCAGGGCGCGCGACTTTTCGGCGATCTCCGCGCGATCCGGCGCGTGGTTCGGCTCCTTGCCAGCGAAGCTCCGTTCCCTGCGATAGAACGCGGCCGCTGCGAGCGCGGGCAGACGTGGACAGGGCACGCCGGGTGCTAGCATCGCGTCCCGAGCGTCGGCCAGGACGTCCGGGGACGTCGCTGGGGACGCGATCCGAGGAGTCAGAACGAATGTCGAAGGTGTATGCGGTGATCATGGCCGGCGGTGCGGGGACTCGCTTCTGGCCTGCTTCTCGCTCGCTCCGTCCGAAGCAGCTTCTGCCGCTGGCGGGCTCGGCGAACGAGACCCTCCTCGCAGCGACGGTCCGCCGCCTCGATCCACTCGTCCCACCGGAGCGCGTCGTGGTCGTCACGGGCGAGCACCTCGCCGAGGCCACCGCAGAGGCCGTCCCCGGCGTCCCGTCGGCGCAAATCCTCCGCGAGCCCGCCCCGCGCAACACGGCGCCGTGCATCGCCTGGGCAAACGCGACCATCGCGCGGCTCGATCCGGACGCGGTCGTCATGGTCCTTCCGAGCGATCACTTCATCGGTGACGAAGAGGCCTTCAAGAAGGTGCTCGCAGCGGCGATCGAGAGCGCCGAGCGCGGCCACGTCACGACCGTCGGGATCGTGCCGACGCGGCCCGAGACGGGCTACGGCTACATCGAGGTCGGCGACCCGCTGGATGGCCCCCAGGAGGGTGGCGCGCGGTCGGTGAAGCGCTTCGTCGAGAAGCCGGACCGTGCGCGGGCCGAGTCCTTCGTCGCCGCCGGTCCCTCTCGGTACCTGTGGAACGCGGGCATGTTCTTCTTCCGCGTTCGCGACATGGCCTCTCTCCTCGAGCGGCATCTCCCGAACGTCGCGGCGGGGGTCGCTCGAATGGGAGAGGATCCGAACGCCGTTCGCGAGATCTTCCCGACGCTCCAGAGCATCTCGATCGATCACGGTGTGATGGAGAAGGCCGAGAACCTTGCGGTCGTCCCCGGCGACTTCGGCTGGAACGACGTCGGAAGCTGGCAGTCCGCGTGGGAGCTCGCCGATCGAGACGATGCCGGCAATGCCGTCGGCCCGAACGACCTCGTCATCGAGGCGAAGAACAACCTCGTCCGCTCGCTCGGCTCCGTGAAAAAGGCGATCGCGCTCGTCGGGGTGAACGACCTCGTGGTCGTCGAGACCGACGACGCCATCCTGGTGCTCCCGCGCGAGCGCGCGCAGGACGTCCGCCTCGTGGTGGATGCCTTGAAGCAGGCCGGCAAGCGAACGCTGCTCTGATTCTCGCGCCGCACCGACGGCGAGGAACCCGAGAAGCGGTGCTCGGCAGCCGCGACGGCCAGGTCGTGGTAGGAACGGGCGATGCCGATCCAGTGGTACCCCGGCCACATGACGAAGGCTCGGCGCCTCATCGCCGACTCGATGCCGTCGCAAGACGTCATCATCGAGGTGCTCGATGCGCGAATGCCGCGCTCGAGCGAGAACCCCGTCGTAACCGAGCTCCGGCGTCACAAGCCGGTCATCAAGGTACTCAGCAAGAGCGACCTCGCCGATCCCGAGGCCACGAAGGCATGGATCCGCTTCTTCGAGGAAGAGGTCCATCCGAGCCCGGGCGACGGCCTGGCGCCAGGGAAGGTCGTGGCGATCGCGCTCACGACGCAGAGGCCGGGTGAAGCCAAGACGAAGCTTCCGGAGCTCTGCAAGCAGCTCGCCCTGCACCCGAAGGGCCCGGGCAAGACGCCGCGCGTGATGATCGTCGGCATCCCGAACGTCGGCAAGTCGACCCTCATCAACACGCTCATGGATCGGAAGGTCGCGAAGGTCGGCGACGAGCCTGCCGTCACGAAAGGCCAGCAGACCGTCACGCTCCGGAGCGGCATGACGATCTCCGACAACCCCGGCATCATGTGGCCGAAGATCGAGGACGAGGACGCGTCGCTCCGGCTCGCGTTCGGCGGAGCGATCCCGGACTCCGCCATCGACTACGAGACGGTCGGGCTCTGGGGCGCCAAATACCTCCTCGAGCACTACCCGAAGCTGCTCGTCGCTCGGTACAAGCTGAAGGCGCTGCCGGAGACGGCCATCGCCCTGCTCGAGGAGATCGGCAAGCGGCGCGGCGGCCTTCGCGCCGGCGGCGTCGTCGACATGCACAAGGCAGCCGACGCGCTCATCCACGACTTCCGCCAGGGCGCCATCGGCAGGATCACCCTCGAGACGCCTCCGCTGCCGCTCGCGGACGCGCGCGAGCCGCTCGGCCCCGAGATCGAAGAGACCTGACGCTTTGGCCTGCGCGCAGCCACGCCCCGCGCGGGCATCCGCTCACCAGCCCATCAACGCCTCGACGTGCGCGACGACCCGCGCCGCCATTTTCTGCTGCGTCGACGCGCTCGGGTGATAGCCGCACCCGTACCCGTCGGACTCGCGCTGCTCGTCGACGTCGACGAGCGTGATCTTCGGATCGCCCGCGGCGGCACGAGCGGCGATCGCGGCGACGACGTACGCGCGGAGCTTCGTGTGGTTCGCTGCGCTGAGCATCGGGGACGTGGCGGTGACGATCCGCGCGTTCGGGTGCGCCTCGCGCACGGTCGCGAGGAGCTCCGTGTACGCCGCCTCGAAGCCCGGCCCCGGGTCACCTTTGCCACCTGCAAAGTCGTTCGTGCCGAGCGCGACGACGACGACGTGAGGGTCGAAAGCTTGGTGGTCCCACACGCTGTCCGGATCGTTCGCGAGCGCGCGATGGTAGCGCTGGGGCATCGTCTCGGTCGTGTCGCCGTCGAAGTTGCGCAGCACGCCCAATCCCGAGAAGGCGGTCACCATGCGGAGCGCACCGAGCTGCTTGGCGGCGCGCGCTCCCCAGGCCATCGGCTCGGCCTCGGTCTCGGGCGAGAAGGGGCACGAGCCGTCGCCGCCGAGGACGCCATAGCCGCACGTGATCGAGTCACCGATGAGCTCGATGCGCCTTCCGCTCGGCACCGGTGACGGCACGAGCGTGCCGTCGAAGCCGAAGAGCTGCGTCACCCCCGTGAGCGTCTCCGTCCTCTTGGTGAGAACGAGCTCGTGAACGCCGGGCGCAAGCCCCATTGCGACCACGTACGGCCGTCGAGGACCGGTGACGAGGAGCGTCGTCGGCGGAGCACCGTCGACCGAGACGTCGTAGTGGCTCACGCCGGTGTCGGCGAGCTCGACCTTCAGCGTCGCCCCCGAGAACCGCGCGCGGATCTCCGTGCCGGGCCATCCGAGCCGTGGCCCAGCGGCGTCCCGCGCATCGAAGCGTCCGATGATGTGAAAGGGCGCGACGGCCACCTCGTCCTCGCCTTGCCCGGGCGGATCGTCTTCTGCCGGCGGAGCGGCGATGCGCGGCGACGGGCCCGCGATCGGGTTGACCGGCGATGATCCCTCGCGCCGCGGCGCTTCCACCAGTGTGGCGTGGCGCACAGCACCATCATCACCGGACGAACAGCCCCCGGTGCTCGTGAACACGCCAATCGACGAGAGAGCGACGATGAAACCGCACGTGCGGGCTCGCCAGAGATTCACGTCGTCCGGTGGAGCAATCCGCGAGCCGAGGCGCAGATCCGCCGCCTCTGTTCTCTTCGTCCGCGCCGTGCAGGACGGCGGGCTCTCGTCCCGGTCGCGATCAGCGGGTCCGTTCCGCGATCATTGCTACACCTCGTTCGACCGTTCGCCCGACCAGATGCCATCCCTGCGCGACCGAGACGGTCGCCGCTTGCGCATACGGATGCACGACGGGATGTTCGGCGAGCGGGCTCCTGACCGTGAGGAGCGCCGCGGTGGCGAGCACGACCATGACGTCGAGCACCCTCGCTCCCCAGCGACGTTCGGGGCGCGCCTCCGACCACGGCACGGCACTTCCCGGCGGGATCGGCGCCAGCAGCATGATCGCCCCGGCCGACGGCGGCGGTGGTGGGAGCGCCATCGGCGGCTCGATGTCCGGAAACGTCTGGAGACGCTCGAACGGGATCGTCGGCGCGACCACCTCCGGCTCTCGTCGCGAGAAGGTCAGGTCCTTGGGTTCGAGAGGTGCACACGAGCCCGACGCGGGGAGCACTGCCGGCAGCGCGTCGAGCATCCGCGCGATCTCGGCGATCGCCGCGTCTCCGCGACCCTCTCCCGGCGCACGTCCCCGCATGCCCAGTTTCGCAGCATGGGACGTGCCGTCCTCCAATGCGGAAGTTTTCAGAGACAAGATCGCGCTCCCCTTCCGTTCTCGTGTCGGCACCAGCCGCGGATCGCGGCCAAACCAGGAGCCTCCCCCCACCGCGTGGGCACTCCCTCCAGCGAGCCGGGGGCGCAGGGCGTTGCTGCTCCCCGCGCCGTGCTCGCTGCAAGCACGTCAGCGGACGTTGATGCACGCCGAGCTGCCCGCCGAGAGGCCCGGGACCGCCTTGCAGTGGTAGCGCGTCGGGCAACGATCGCCCGGGCCGCACGGGCGGGAGCAATACTGCCGGAGCGCTCCGCCTTCTTCCTCGGGCAGCACCTCGGTGATGCACACGCCGGCCGCGCAGTCCGCACCCGAGACGCACGGCCCGCCGATGTCGCTCGGCGGCTTCTGCTTCGTGCCTCGCTTCGCCGGCTTCACCGCGCCGGGCGCGCCGCCGTCGGCCTTCTCCTCCGCCTCGATCTCGGCCACGCGCGTGAACGCTTCCTCCATGAGCCACGCGTACGTGTCGACGCGCGTGTAGATGTTGTGCACGCCAGGCCCCTCGCACTGCGGCCCTCCGCGTGAGACGACGCCGAGGACCTCGCCGGTGGTCTCGTCGAGTGCTGGCCCGCCGGAGTCTCCCTGGCACGTGGCCTCGCCGACGGTGAACTCCGCGGTGGAGACGGAGAGGACGCGAACATGCTCGCGGAGCAGCTTCGTCCCGCTCGGGTCGTCGTCGCCCGGCCTCCCGAATCCCACGGCACGAATGTGATCGCCCGCTGCGGGGCCTCGAGGGCGGAGCGCGAGCGGCTTCGCGGCGACGACCGGCTCATCGAGCACGATGACGGCGATGTCGGCGTCACATAGCGTCGGACCGCTCGGCGCGAGCACGGCGATGCCGCGCGCAACGCGACGGGCCGACACGACGTCTTCGCCCACGAGGATCGAGAGGTCTTCCGGCTCGCGGTCGGCAAAGACCTGAACGCCGCTCGGCGGACACGCCACGAGCGACGCTGTCTTGCTCGTGCAATGACGCGCCGTCAGCACGAGCCGCGGCGAGATGAGCGTGCCGGAGCAGATGCCTTCGCCGGCGATGTCGATGGCGACGACGGCGGGATCGCGGCCGCGGTTCGGGACGCCCGAGACGATCTCCACGCGGTGGGCCGACGGCGACCCGACACCGCCGTCCTCTTCTGCAGGGTCCGCTGCAGCGGCGGCCCGCTCGTGTTCGGGACGACGCTCCGGGGCCGCAGAGCACGCAAACGAAGCCGAGGCCGTGGCGAAGGCCGCGAAGAAGAAGAGGAAACGACGCGACATCAACATGGGGGCACCTCCTGTCGGGCGCCCCAGAGCGACGTTCGTGCCGGGATCCCGGCCGCGAGATCGTTCAGCTTCTCGCGCGCTGCCCCTGGCCCGGGCCACCCGGGGCCAGGCACGGGCCACCCCTCGGCCGTCGCGAACGCGTCAGAGCCTGGAACGAGGTGCCGTCAGGCCAGACCGGCGTAGATGTTCTGGACGTCGTCATCCTCGTCGAGCGCCTCGAGGAACGCCTCGACCTCGCCGCGCTTCGCGTCGTCGAGGGTGACGGGGTTCTTCGCCTTCCAGATGAGCTGCGCCGACGTGACGTTCCACTTCCGGTCCGCGAGCGCCTTGCTCACGACGTCGAGGTCGGTCGTCTCGGTGAAGAAGCGCGTCGAGCCCTCATCCCCTGCCTCGAGATCCTGGGCGCCACATTCGATCGCGGCCTCTTCCGGATCGGCCCCGCCCTCCGGCGGAGTCGCCTCGATCTGGCCGATGCGGGCGAAGTCCCACGAGACGGAGCCGGACGCGCCGAGCTGTCCCTTACGGAACAGAACACGCACGTTCGAAGAGGTGCGGTTGCGATTGTCCGTCAGGCACTCGACGATGACGGGCACCTGATGGGGCGCGAAGCCCTCGTACGTCACGACCTCGTACTGGACCGCCTCGTCGAGCAGCCCCGCACCCTTCTTGATGGCGCGCTCGAGCGTGTCCTTGGTCATCGACGCCTTCTTCGCGGCTTCGACGGCCATTCGGAGGCGTGGGTTCATGGACGGGTCCGCCCCGTTCCTGGCGGCGACCATGATCTCCTTCGCGAGCTTCGTGAACACGCGGCCCTTCGCAGCTGCCGATGCCTCGCGACCCTTCTGCTTCCATTGCGCGCCCATGACTGCCGAATAGCGCAACACGGGCGAGGACGGGCAGAAATGCGGCGTCGGAGGCACGCCCCCCCCTTCTGCCCGCGGCGTAGATGGGGGCCCCCGAAGTCGCTACGCTTGCCCGCCATGCACGTCGTCGTCACCGGAGCGTCCAGCGGCATCGGCGAGGCCATCGCTCGCGAATACTTCGCGCGCGGCGCACACGTGACACTCGTCGCACGCCGCAAGGAGCACCTCGAGAGGATCGCCGCCGCAGGCAGCGGCCGGGCGCACATCGTCCATGCCGATCTGGCCGATCCCGAGGCCGCCTGGGCATGGGTCGACGAGGCCGAGGGGGCGCTCGGACCGATCGACGTCCTGGTCAACAACGCGGGCACTCAGATCGTGAAGCGCGCCGCCGAGACCGAGTGGGCCGCCGCCGAGCGCATGCTCCGGCTCGACCTGCTCGTGCCGCTACGTCTGACGACGCTCGTGCTCCAGCGCATGATCCCGCGCGGCTCCGGCGCCATCGTGGACATCGCCTCGATGGCCGCGCTCGCGCCGACGCCGGGGATGTTCTTCTACAACGCCGCGAAGGGCGGGCTCGCGGCGGCGTCCGAAGGTCTACGCGCCGAGGTGAAGCGATACGGAATCCATGTCGTCACCGTCTACCCGGGTCCGGTGACCAGCGACCTCGAAGCAGCCGGGCGAGCGGCCTTCGAAGACCGCGCGACCACGCGCAACGTCCCGACCGGTACGCCAGAGGTCCTCGCCCGAATGGTCGCCGACGCCGTCGCGAAGAAGAAGCCTCGCGTCGTCTATCCCCGCATGTACGGCGTCGCTCGGCACTTCCCGAACGCAACGCGCTGGGCGCTCGACGCCCTGACGCCTCCGTTGAAAGGCTGAGCCGCGGCGGACGACGGGCTACTCGCCGGCGGCGAGCGGCTTCTCGGGCAGGGCGGCGGGCCGCTCCTTCGTGAGCGTGTCGACGGTGCGCCGGCCGATGAGGAAGTAGGTCGTCATCTCGCCTTTGCCCTTCACGGAGATCGTGCCGCGCGGCTCGTAGACGAACTCGTCTTTCGTCGCTTCGTACGTCGTCTCGCTCACCTGGATCGAGCCAGGCACGCCGTGCGACTCCATCCGGCTCGCCGTGTTCACGGTGTCGCCCCAGACGTCGTAGATGAACTTCTTCTTCCCGATCACGCCGGCAACGACGGGTCCGGTGTGAATCCCGATGCGGACGCCGATCGGCTCGGACGTCCGCTGCGCGAGCTCCGCCAGCGATTCGCGCATACGGAGCGCCATCTCGCAGACCGCCGCAGCGTGATCGCTCCGTCGTGCAGGCACGCCTCCCGCGACCATGTACGCGTCGCCGATCGTCTTGATCTTCTCGAGCTGGAGCTGGTCCGCGATCTCGTCGAACCGCGTGAAGACCTCGTCGAGCCGACGCACGATCTCGTCGGGCGCGAGCCGCGCAGACAGCTCGGTGAAGCCGACGATGTCACTGAACAGCACCGTCGCGCTCGGGAAGCGCTCGGCGATCGTCGTATCGGGCTCGTTCTTCAGGCGCTCGGCAATCCGCCTCGGCAGCACGTTCAAGAGGAGCGACTCGCTCCGCTGCCGCTCGACGTCGAGCGCGGCCATCTGCTCGCGGATCACGCGGCGCTGGATGAACGCGAGGCGCCCCTGGATCTCGAGCTGCCGCGCGGCGAGCGTGCCGATCGCGCCGAGCGTGAAGAGCGAGAGATCGATCGACAGCTGGTACATCGGCGCGGCGTGCGCTTCGAGCGCGTCGAACACGTTGTAGATGCCGATCGTGAGCACCGTGTAGACGACCTGCGTCTTGACGTTCATCCGCGCCAAGAACGGGCCTAGCGTGACGAAGATCACCGCGAAGCCCGCGTAGATGAAGAAACCTGCGGGCGGCGCGATCGAGGCGATCCACAGGACGACCGTGTTCACCGTGAGACCGAAGACGAGCATCGCCGGCTGGTGGAGCTCCCATCTCCGGTTGCGGAGAACGAACGCGACGAGCAGCGCGCCGAGCGGCCCCGAGATCGCGTAGCGGATCAGCCAGGCCGAGAGGTGAACCTCGGGGATGACGAGCAGGTCGTGGATGCCGAACGCCCAGAACGCGACGAACGCGAGCGGAACGCTGAAGCGGACGTACTTGCGGACGCTGACGTCGAAGTTCTCCTTCTGGAACGCGCGCTCGAGAGCCGGGTCCGCGAACGTCGCGTACACACCATCGATCTTCGGGAGCTCACCCATCCCGGGCGGGAGCGAGTCACGTACCGCGTTCACCATCAGCGAGTGTCACGCCTCGAGCCTCGCACCGCAAGCTTCAGGCTTCGTCACGCGCGAAGCGGCGCACCGCGAACGTGAGCGCGGTCAGCGCATAGAAGCTGACGATGACGAGATCGAGCCAGACGGGGACGACGAAGCGCCCCCATGTGACCATCGGCGCGAGCGCCCCCGCGCCCGACGCGTCGAGGACGGCATGGCGCAGCGGCGCGACCACGTACGAGAGTGGATCGAGGCGCGTGAGGACCGAGAGCCACGCCGGGAGCCCGTCGAGCGGATAGAGCGCGCCCGACGCAAAGAACATCGGAAAGAGCGCGACCTGCATCAGTGCCATGAAGGCCTGGATGCTCCGGACGCGCGTCGCCAGCGCGACACCGAACGCGCTGATGGCGAAGCAGACGAGCAGGAGCTCCAAGAAGAGCGTGACGATCAGCTCGATCGACATCGGCACGCCGCCGGCCGCGCCGATGACGAGCATGACCATGCCCTGGAGCGTTCCGACCGTCGTTCCGCCCAGGCATTTGCCGAGGAGGATCGCGCTGCGCCGGACGGGCGCGACCATCATCTCGCGCATGAAGCCCGCTTCCCGATCCCACACGAGCGAGCCGGCGGAGAAGAAGCACGTGAAGAGCACCGACATGCAGAGGACGCCCGGGAAGAGGAACGTCCGGAACGGCACGCCGCTCGTGACGGGCACCATCGCCGAGATGCCTGTCCCCATGACGAAGAGGTAGAGCACGGGCTGAACGATTCCGGCGACGAGCCGCGCGCGGTCCTTCACGAAGCGAAGGAGCTCACGGTGCCAGACGACACGGATGACGCGCAGGTCGCTCGTGAGCCCGCGCGGCGGAAGCCGTCTCGGCGCGACGGTGTCGTCGAACCGATCGCCCCCCTCGTCCGTCTTGGCGACCGCAGACACGTCTACTTCCTCGCCTGCTGATCGTTCGTCGTCGACGCCTCGGCGTCGCGCATCGTCGTCCCCGTGAACGACAGGAACACGTCGTCGAGCGTCGGCCGCGCGACGCTCACGGACAAGATCGGGACCGGCAGCTCGGCGAACAACCGCGGAAGGAACTGCTCGCCGGAAGGAACGCCGAACGTGACCATCCCCTCGTGCACGCTGGCCGCGACGTCGAGCTTGTGCTTCAGCAGCGCGATGGCGGCTTCGTCGTCGGCCGTCCGGATCTGCACGCGGTCCTTGCCGACGGCGGCCTTGAGCTTCGCCGGAGCGCCCTCGGCGACGATCTTCCCGGCGTCCATGATCGCGATGCGATCGCAGTGCTCCGCCTCGTCCATGTAGTGGGTCGTGAGAAAGATCGTGATCTCCTGGCGCTGCTGGAGCTCGCGGATGTAGCCCCAGATGCTGCTGCGCGTCTGCGGGTCGAGGCCGATCGTCGGCTCGTCGAGAAAGAGGACGTTCGGCGCGTGGACGAGACCGCGGGCGATCTCGAGCCGGCGCTTCATCCCCCCCGAGAACGTGGCGACCGCGCTCTCTCTCCGATCCCAGAGGCCGACCATGTGGAGCACGTGCTCGATGCGCCCAGGGAGGACATCGGACGGGACGCCGTAGAGCTCGCCGTGGAAGTGGAGGTTCCGATGCGCGGTCAGATGGTCGTCGAGCGTCGTCTCCTGGAAGACGAGGCCGATGTTCCGGCGCACGTCGTCGCGTTCGCGGACGACGTCGTAGCCGGCGACCGTGGCCGTCCCTGCCGTAGGCGACGCGAGCGTGCAGAGGATCTTGATCGTCGTCGACTTGCCCGCGCCGTTCGGCCCGAGGAATCCGAACACCTCACCGCTCTTCACGTCGAAGTCGATCCCGCGGACCGCTTGGACGTCGCCGTAGCGCTTCTCGAGGCCGCGAACGACGACCGCGCTTCGAGCCTCGGAGCTGGAGCTGATCACGCGGCCGGATACTACCATCGACGCGCCTGATGACGCCGCTGCACATCCGGGACAAGATCGCCCGTACATGCGGTTCTACGAGGCCATCCACGGCGTCTATTTCGACGACCTCGACGCTCTGCAAATCCTCCACAACTCGCGCTACCTGCTCCTGTTCGAGCGCACGATCGGCTCGTTCTGGATGCGCACGATGGGCTGGGGCGGCGTGCTCGACGAGTCGAAGAACCCCGACCGCTACCATCTCGTCCGCACGAACGAGGTCGAGTACCTCCGACCCGTGACGGGGATCGGTGAGGTGCGCGTTCGCATCTGGATCGAGAAGCTCGGCCGTACGAGCCTCACGTTCGGGATGCGCGTCCTGCCGATGGACGAAGACGTCGACTACGCCCGCGGGACGCGCGTCCTCGTGTGCGTCGATTCGACGACACGGAAGCCTGCGCCGTGGAGCGAGGAGCTCCGGCAGAAGGTCGCCCCCTTCATCCGCAAGTCGGGCGAGCAGGGCTAGCCTCGCCCCGCCCCCGCCCGCGCCCCGCGCCCCGCGCCCCGCGTCAGGCGCGGGCGACGACGTTCGTCTTCACCCACTCGATGATCGACTCGAGCGTGGTCCCCGGCGTGAAGACACCCTTCACGCCCGCCGACCTGAGCCGCTCGAGGTCGCCCTCGGGGATGATCCCGCCGCCGAACACGACGACGTCGTTCGCGCCCTTGGCGGTCAGCGCCTCGATGACGGCCGGGAAGAGCGTGTTGTGCGCGCCGCTCATGATCGAGAGGCCGACGCCGTCGACGTCTTCTTGTACGGCTGCGTTCGCGATCATCTCCGGGGTCTGGTGGAGCCCCGTGTAGATGACCTCGAAGCCGGCATCACGGAGGGCGCGAGCCACGACCTTCGCACCACGGTCGTGACCGTCGAGGCCCGGCTTGGCGACGAGGATGCGGACCTTGCGGACGGCAGCTGCTGCTTCGGACATGCTGCCCGCCCTTATCGTCCGCCGGGCGCCACGTGTCAAATCAGGTAAGCAGGGCGGGCTGTGCCTGGGGCGGCCTGGGCTGGCTGCCTGCACGGTCGTGCAGCGTCAGCGCTTCTTCCGCGCCCGCGCGCTCGCAGCCACGAGCCCGGGCCGCGGGGCGCTTCGCACGAGCGTGGTGGAGCAGCGGGGGCTCTGCTGCCGATCGCCTTCGGTGTAGAGCGGCCGCTCGACCCAGCAAGGATCGTCGAAGAGGTCGACGGGGCCGAGCGCGTCTTGGGAGAGGCGCGCCAGGAGAGCGGAGTCCTTTTCGGGTTCGAGGAGGCGCGTCGTGATCTTCGGGACGGGCACCGTCCTGTCGTCGGCGTGCTCGTTCTCCGTCCAGACCAGGTGGAAGCTCCAGTCGAGCCGCGGCGCATCGCCCTGGAGGTCGAAGGCGAGATCCGCGAGGAGACCGAGCCGCGTCCAACCGTTGACGCAGACGAGGCGCCGGTTCTCGCGGAGCACCGGGAACATCGGGAGCTTCCACGATTCGCCCTGGTTCGAGACGAGGTTCCCGACGGACGCAAAGATGGGGATGTTCCGACCGTCCTTCGTCGCGTGCACCACGACGGGAGAGGGAACGTGCGGATGGTGGATGACGACCGCGTCCGCGCCCGCGTCTGCAGCGTGGCGAGCCATCGTCATCACCTGGGGCGTCTGCGGCGCATATTCGACGCCGCCGTGGATGATGGCGACGGTCGCGTCGCAGGCCAAACGAGCGCGCTGCATGGCAGACGCGATCTTCTGCCTGCCGGCCGCATTCTCCGTCGCGACGGCGAGACGGACGGTGCGCGCGCAACCGCCGGGAGCGTTCACCAGCGTCGTCCAGGCGACCGCGCAGACGCGTTTTCCGTCCCGCTCGACGAGCGTCTGCGGCTGCCAGGGATCGCCGTTCGTGTCGCCGCCGAGCGCGACGAGGCCGCTCTTCGTCGCCGCGTCGAGCGTCGCCTCCACGCCTTGATAGTCGAGGTCGCACGCGTGATTGTTCGCGACGCTGATCGCGCTGATCCCCGAAAGAGGAAGCGCGTCGAGCCACTCCGGCGGCGCGGCGTAGGCGAGCCGGAACGCCTTCTTGTCGAGCGCGCCGGTGGCGGCCTCGAAGTTCGCGACGACGGCATCGGCCTGACCGAACACGGGCGCGAGCGGCGCGAGCGCGGCGGCGATCGCGCTCGGCGCCGCAAGGCTTGGCCGGTGCGGGATGAGGTCGCCGCCTACGAGGACGCGCAACGGCGCATCGACCGGGCGGCTCGTGGCGACGGGCTCGAACGGTTCGACGACGATCGCGGGGGCTTCCATCGCGGCGAGCTGCGACTGCGCGCCGGCGGTCTCCTTCTGGACGTCGCCCCCAAGACGTTCACATCCCATCGCCAGGACAGCGAGCAACACCAGCGAGGGCCGAACCATGTAGGCCAATGTCCCACCCTACCCGTCGGCCGGCCCAATTTCCGTCAGTCGCGGACGAAAACGCGGCCGTTGGCGGAGCGTCAGGCCGCGCGCGCGTGGCTCGATCGATCCGTCGCCCGCCGCAGCCAGTGTCGGAGGTGGCGGAAGCGGTCGAGCGACACGCCGATCATCCCGAGCCAGCCCACGTAGCTCGCGATGTGGATGTCGACGAGGGAGAAGGTCTCGGCGACGAGGTACGTCTTGTGCGCGAGCTCCGCGTCGAGGATGCCGAGGTACTTGTCGACCTCGGCGCGGGCGGTCTCGCCCGCCTTGGCGTTCCGCTCGTCGGCCGGAACGCGCTCCGACGTGTTCGCGAGGAGACGCGCCACCGCTCCGCCGAGCGAGACGTTCGCCCAGACGAGCCACTTGATCGCCTCGGCCCGGTCGAGTCCCGGCGGCGGAAAGAGGTCCCGCTCGACACCGAAGGTCTCTCCGAGATGGATGATGATCGCGACCGACTCGAAGATCGGGACGCCGTCGTGGACGACGAGCGGAACCTTTCCGTTCGGGTTCAGCGCGAGATAGCCAGGCTTCTTGGTGTCTCCGGCGGTGATGTCGAGATCGACCCGCTCGTACGGGATCCCGAGCTCCTCGAGGGCCCAGTGGACGGTGACCGCAGTCGACATCGGCGCGTAGTAGAAGACGAGGCTCATCGTGGCTCTCCTTTTTTCGGTCCGTCGCTCAGCGCGACGAGGAAGAACCTACGAAACCTCTCTGACAGGTATTTGTCAGGATTGATCAGCTACTTCTTCTTCAGCGTGACCGGCTGGCCGTCGCGTCGGACACCGAGGACGGCGTACGACGGCGAGGCGCGGTCGATCGACCAATCATGGCCGTCGATCGTGAACCCGATCGCGCTGCCGTTCGGCGCGAGCTTGATCGCGCTCACGGGGGTCCAAGCGCCGCCGCCTTTTGCGCCGACCTCGATCTTCGCGTTCTTGTCCGCGGCGAGCACGGTGAGTGAGCCAAGCGCGTCCGACAGGAGCGCGGCCGCCTCTGGCCTCGCCCCGAGCAAGCGCGCGAACGACGTCTCCACGGCGCGCGGGCCGTCGGTGAGCAGCGCGTGGATCGCAGCGCCGATCACGTGCTCGACGCTCGGAGCGCGGGGGCGGCCGAGGAGACGTCCACCAGCGTCGCTGGATGCCGCGGCCGCATCGCGTTCGACCTGCGCGCGCAGCTCGGCGTTGGCGTCGAGCGCCCGTTTCGCCGCGAGCACGGAAAGCTCGTGGGCGATCGCGCTCGTGGCGGGATCCCACGTGGCGGGCGCCGCCTGGTCCGGGAACGGATACGTGGCGGCTCCCGGCGTGGCGTACGCGACGAGGCCGCGCGCTCGAACGGGCTGTCCGCCGCGATCATCTCCGACGAGGACGACGGCGAGATCCCCGCGCGCCCCCGGAAGCCGAACGAGCGTCTGGCGAACGCGATCGAGCTTCGACTCGTCGAGCTTACCCGCGTCGGCCAGAAGGACTCCCCAGTCGATGAGCATCGTTCGACGCGCGCCGGTGAGCGCGAGGCGATCGGCAGCGTCGACGCGCCGGGTGAGCCCGTCCGGCAACATGTCGATCAACGTGACCTGGGCCTGCGCTCGGAGGCGGCTGATCGTGTCCGGTACGGCGCCCTCGCCCTTCAGCCAGCGGGCCTGGCGCTCGACGTGCTCGCGGAGCACCCTCGAGCATTCGTCGTACGTCGCGGTCGGGATCCCCGCGCTGCCGTCGTGGGCCGAGCTCGTCGGCGTGCCCGCGTTGGCGATGGTGGCGTCGAGCCAGCCGTAGATGGCGACGAGCTCTTGAATTGCGCGCGGCTCGTGATCGAGCCCGCCGACGTACCGCTGGTAGATCGCGTCCGCGCGCGCGACGAGCGCCTTCACTTCCGCGAGCACGACGATCGGCCGCGACGCTGCCGACGCGCCACCGAACGCCATCTCCTTGAGGAAGATCCCACGCTGCTCGGTGAAGGCGACGGGCGCGACGGCTTCGGTGAGCGCAGCGCTCGACTCTTCCGGCGTCAGATCCGTACGTGCGACGAGAGACCGGACCTTGTGAGCGTTCTCCGCTCGCGCCGCCGCGACGAAGTCCTTGATCTGCCCCTTCTCGCTCGACGTGAGCGCAGCGTGCGCGGCGTTGGCACCAAAGAAGATGGCGGCTCCCAGCAGAGCGGCTCCGAGTCTCATGTCGAAAACGTATCGTGGTCGCGTCTCGCTGTCGCCGGTCCAGCGCCGTGCGGTGCAGGGCTCGTCCTCGTCAGATGCTGGTCATGCCTCCGTCGACGACGATTTCCTCTCCTGTCATGAACGACGACTCGTCGGAGGCGAGGAAGAGGGCCGCCCGCGCGATCTCCTTCGCGTCTCCGAGACGGCCGAGGGGGATCCTCGCGGTGACCTGACCGATCACGCCGCCCAGGCCGTTCTTCGCGTGGATCGGCGTGTCCGTTGGTCCGGGGCTCACGGCGTTCACGCGCACTCGGGATGGAGCCAGCTCCCCCGCAGCAGTGCGCGTGAGCGACCGAAGAGCCGCCTTCGAGGCGGAATATGCGCTCGTGAATGGCTGTCCACGCAGATGCGTGATCGACGTGTTGATCACGATGCTCGCTCCGCGCGACATCCTAGGAGCGAAGTGCTTGATCGCGAGCCACGGTCCTTTGAAGTTGACGCGGAAGACCTCGTCGACCTCCGCCTCCGTCATGTCGCGGATCTGTCCGTAGCGAGCGAGTCCCGCGTTCAGGAAGAGGACGTCGACTCGACCGTGACGCGCCTCCATCGCGCGAGCAAGCTCCTCGATCGCGACGGCCGACCCGGCGTCGGAGGTCACGACCTCCGCGATCCCGTGTAGCTCCTTCCGCGCTGCTTCGAGCGTCGTGGGGTTCATGCCCGTCACGGTGACCTTGGCTCCCTCGCCAGCGAAGAGCTTTGCCGCTTCGAGGCCGATCCCCGAAGTCCCGCCGGTGATCAGCGCGATCTTGTCCCTCAGCCTCGTCATCGGAGCGCGGGTGTCAGCGGAAGTCGGCGGCATGATCGTTCGCCCACTGGCGGAAGGTGCGCGCGAGTTTCCCGGTGATCGTCTCGACGGTGCGAGTCACCTGCTCCGGATTCGACTCCAGGCTCGCCCAGTAGGCGAGCGCGCCGTCGACGAACGCGGGGTTTCCCCACGACGCGAGCAGCTGCTCCCTCGCCTCCTGCGGAGAGAGCTCCTCGTAGCGAACGGACCGACCGACGGCTTCGGCGATGATCCTGACCTGGTCGATCTGGGTGACCGTCTCCGGTCCGGTGAGGACGTGCCGCGCCGCCTCGTGCCCGTCCTCCATCAAGACGCGAGCAGCGACGTCCGCGATGTCGGCCTCGTGGATCAGCGAGCGTGCTGCGCCACCGTATGGCCAACGCACGACGCCATCTTTGATCTGCTGCGCCCACGCGAGCGTGTTCGTCGCGAAGCCCGTGGGCCGCAAGAACGTCCAGGCCATGCCCGAGCGCGCGATGAGTCGCTCGATCTCTCCGTGGAACGTGGGCGGCGGCACGTCGAGGTCATCGGGGACGCTCGCCGCCGAGAGGTACACGATGTGCCGAGCATGCCTCGCGATGCGGTCGAGTACCGCCGGCGCCAGTCCAGCGTCGAGGAACGGCCAGAGAAGGAACACGGACTCGACGCCTACGAGAGACGCCTCGAGGGACTCGGGCACCGCGAGATCGCCGCGGACGGCCTCCACTCCGTCGCTGAGCCGTGCCGTCGACGGGTCTCTGACGAGCGCGCGCACGGCGGCCCCGGCAGAAAACAGCTCCTTCACGAGATGCCGTCCGATGTTCCCTGTCGCGCCAGTGACGAGGATCGTCCCCCTTCGTCGTGCGTGCGCGTTCGTTCTTTCTTCGTGAGACGCCATGTTCAGGACCTCCTCCTTGCCCCCGAAGTGAAGGGGCCGGGTCGCGACGTCCTGAACCCTAGAAGTTCAAGTGAACTTGAGATCAAGCACTTTCCGTGGTGGGCTTCCTTTGCATGAAGACGATCCTCACGATCGGCGAGGTCTCACGACGGAGCGGGGTCGCAGCGTCGGCGCTTCGCTTCTACGAGGAACGCGGGCTCATCTCGTCCGTCCGTACCGGCTCAGGGCACCGGCGGTACCCGCGCCCGGTCCTCCGACGGGTCGCCTTCATCATCTTCGCGCAGCGCATCGGCCTCACCCTCGAGGAGATCGGCGCCGAGCTCTCGAAGCTTCCGCCGGGCTACGCGCCGAGCCGGCAGGACTGGTCGCGACTGTCGAGCGCGTGGACGTCGAGGATCGATACGCGCATCGCAGAGCTCGAACGATTGAAGAGAGGGCTCACGGCATGCATCGGATGCGGATGCCTCTCGTTCGAGGAATGCAAGCTGACCAACCCCGAAGACCGGCTCGGCGCCCGTGGCCCCGGACCGCGGGTGTGGCTCGGCGACCGTCCTTTGAAGAAGTAGGGCGCCGCCAGGACGGCCGATCCCCCGCTTCTCGGGGCGTGCGAGCTCGGGCGATGGCGCACCGCGAGAGGGCGCGTTCAACGCTTCTTGGTCTGTACGAGTGCCTCGAGACCGTCCAGGACGCGTGCGAGGCCGAGCGCGTACGCATACTCGGCGCTGTACGAGCCTTGATGATGAGCGCCCGCCGCGCCGCCGATGCGCGTGGCAGTGAGCGCGGCATCGATCGCCACCTCGTCCAGGCCGGTGTCCGCGAGCGCTCCGAGCTCGTACTCGTACGTCGCGAGGCTCCCTGGCCCGAGGGGTGGGCGGTCGGGGGAAGCGTGACGAGCCACGTTGTCGTCGGCTACGCCGCAACACGGCCACTCGTCGACCTGTAGCGGTGCGCAGTGCGCATCTCGTGCGCAACACGCACGCCCCGCACGAAGCACGACGCACGAGCACGCAGACATCCCCGCGCCTGCTCCACTTGCGCCGGCGCAGTGTGCATCCCGTGCGCAACACGCACGACGCACGAACGACCCGCGAGCACGAGCACGCAGACATCCCTGCGCCTGCTCCACTTGCGCCGGCGCAGTGTGCATCCCGTGCGCAACACGCACGACGCACGAACGACCCGCGAACACGCAAACACTCCCGTGCCCGCTCCACCTGCGCCGGAGCAGTGCGCGTCCCGTGCACAACCCGCACGCCACGCTCCCGCTCCACCTGCGCCGGAGCAGTGCGCATCCCGTGCACAACCTGCACGCCACGCTCCCGCTCCACTTGCGCCGGAGCAGTGCGCATCCCGTGCACAGCCTGCACGCCCCGCCCAACGTGCCCGCGCCCACCCCACCTGCGCCGGCGCAGTGCGCATCCCGTGCGCCCCCCGCACGACGCACGCATGTCTACTGACGTGGCGGAAGCTCGAGCAGGACGTGCCAGACGTTTTCGCCGCGGAGGATTTGGCCATTCAGCTTGGTCGCGCCCGCGCCGAGCGACTTCGTCGCGGCGTCGACCATCGCGGCGGTCGTCTCGGTGCGCACGCCGCCGACCGCGATGATGATGTCGCCGTCCAGAAGGCCCGTGTGATAGCGGGTGACGCCGTGGATGCGCGCGCCGAGAGGTTTGCCGTCCGCGCCCCTCGCGTCTCGAGCACCGACGTCCTTCGCTTCGATCGCCTTTGTCACGATGCTCGCCGGGACCACGATGGTCCCCTTCGGCGCGCCGATGGATGGAGAGGACGGAGCGGACGGCGCTTTGCCGGCATCCGCCGCATCGCGCTCGGGATGTGCATCGACCGGCGCCGCACGTCGCCCCTCGCCCCGGCGGCGGCCCTTGCCGCGGATGTCGTCGCGGTGCCCGTCACACGCTGCCGGCCGCGCCTCGTCGTCGCCGTCATCATCGCGAACACTCGGGTCGGAAGGTGATGGAGCTCCGGGCTCCTCCGGCGCGACGGCGATCATGGCTCCCGCGAGCGCGTCGCTGACGGGACCGATCGCGAGGCGAACGACGAACGGCCCGACAATGAATGGAATGACGAGGGCGCCGCGGCGGAGATATCGCCGGGCGCCCTTTCCGATGTCCTTCAGGCGCTGAGCTGCCACGCCGTCGGGCTCACTTTCTCACTCGTCGCCGTCACCGTCGTCGTCGTCGTCGTCGTCCTCGATCTCAGGCAGCGACTCCTCGGACGGAAGCTCGCGGCCTTCCTTCTCGGCCTGCTGGCGATCCTTCTCGCGCTGCGCCTTCATCTGCGCGACCTTCTGCATGATGGCCGGCTTGGGGGCGACGAGCACGCTCATCGCACGCGCTTCCATCATCGCGCGCGTCTCGACGTTCGCGATGTCCTCGAGCTGCGGGATGATGATCTGGAGCTGTTCCTGCGCCTTCTCGGGGTGCGTGATCTCGCGACCGCGGAAGCGGACGGTGAACTTCACCTTGTGGCCGGCCTCGAGGAACTTCCGCGCCGCCTTCGTCTTGAAGGCGATGTCGTGGTCGTCCGTCTTGGGGCGGAGCTTGATCTCCTTGATCTCGACGACGGTCTGCTTGCGCTTCGCCTCGCCGGCCTTCTTCTTCTCCTCGTACTTGTACTTGCCGAAGTCGAGGATCTTGCACACCGGCGGCTCGGCCTTGGGGTTCACCTCGACGAGGTCGAGTCCCTGTTCCTGCGCACGCCTGAGTGCCTCATGAGTTGCGAGCACACCGAGCATCTCGCCGTTCGCGTCGATGACGCGCACCTCCGGCACGCGGATGCGGTGGTTGACTCGGATCTGGAACTGGCGCTGCGGCTGGCGCGGATCGAAGCGGGGGCGACCCATCGACATGAGTTGACCGTGACCTCCTTGTAGGCTTGTCGGCTGATTTGCCGAGAACGTCCCGCAGTCTTCCCCCCTCCGGTACGCCGGTCAACCCCCAACGCACCTCTTTTCACCACGAAATCCGCACCGAAATCCCGCGTTCGGCTGCCCCCCTCCCGCCCCGGCCCCGGCGCCACTGAGGCAAGGACGCCTCGCCCGCCCGGTCGCCTTCGCCCGATCTGGCGACCTGAGCTCGTTAGCTGGCTCGTCCGAAGTGATAGGCTGGCGGCTCCGTGTCCGTCTCCCTGGTCATGAACCCCGGCCTTCCGGAGGAACAACAATTCATCCTGCGTCCCGGAACGGTCACCATCGGCAGGACCAAGGACAATGCGGTGTTCTGCCTCCACAAGAGCCTGTCCCGGAAACACGCGCAGATCGATTTCGACGGGGTGAAGGTCCGTGTCACGGACCTCCAGAGCAAGAACGGGGTCTTCTACAACGGCAAGCGTGTGGCCCGCTGCGAGCTGCGTGAAGGCGACAGCTTCCGGTGCGGGGACATCACCTTCCTCGTCGAGAGCGCGACGACACGCAGCCCGAAGGCTCCGGCGCCGTACGTCCAGGACAGGACGGCCCAAACGCTACCCTCACCGTTCGCCATCGACCCCAGCGTCGGCCGGCGGCCGGCGGCTGAGCATCTTCGACCGCAGGTCACGGTCGAGGACGAGCAGCGCTACAAGGACAAGCTCTTCCTTCTCATCCGCGCAAGCGAGCTGTGCGTCAGCGAGATGAAGGTCGACCGCATCCTCGAGGAGCTCGTCGTCCTCGCGGTCCAGGTGCTCGACATCGACCGGATCGCCTTGCTCATGCTCGACGACGTCACGCTCGAGATGAGGCCGCGAGTCATCAAGACGTTCGTGCCGGCCGGAGAGACCCCCTACAGCCAGCGTGTGGTCGACTGGGTCGTCGACCACGGCAGCCCGGCGTCGTTCGCCGACGTCTCGCGTGACCGGACCTTGCCTGGCGACCTCGCGCGTGACGCGCTGGTCCGCGGGGCGATGTGCGTCCCGATCAATCCTGGAGGAGGCACGATCGGCGTCATCTACGCCGACAGCCTCTCGCGGGCCGACTGCTTCCGTCCGGACGACCTTGCCTTGCTGCGCGCGCTCGCCAACCTCGCGGCCGTCGCGATCGAGAGCGCAGCGCTTCGAAGCGGGAGCGGGAGCGGGCGCGGGAGCGGGAACGGCGACCGTCAGATCGCCACGCCTCGCTGAAGACGGCGGAGCGGCACGCGGATCGTGGCTCGCGCGGGGCGCGGGGACTGTCGGCGCCGAGGCTTCGGGCGACGGAGCACCGCCGCGACCCGGTTCAGGCACAGCGGCGGATCGCTCGACGCCGGGGACGTGTTGCCACAGGCGCTCACGCGCGAGCACGAGCAGCCCGATGTGTCGACGATCCCCCCCACCTTGAGCAGCGGGAGGCAGTTGTCCTTGTCGCATTCCTTGTCGGCGCAGGGACTGCTGCACATCGTCGTCTGCTCTTGGGCGCCCTTCGTGCTGCAGGAGCAGCGGATGCGCGGCCCCATGCACATCGCCTTGAGGTCTTTGGGTCGCTGCTGCTGTTCGATGAGCTCGTCGAGGAACCCGGCGACCTTTTCGCTACAGAACTTGAAGACGCGCTGGTTGTACTGCGCGCTGGGCATCTGGCCGAGCGCATCGCGCTGCTCGGGCATCGCGATGGCGAGGTTCAAGTCCGGAGGAAGACACGCAGATATCTCCCCTTCGAATGCGCGCGTCGGCGTGATCCCGGCATACCCCGCGACACAGCGACAGTCGCACGCGACGTCGGTCGCCTGTCGCGATGAAGAGGGGCAGAGCGACTCGTCCTCCTCGCATGCTGCAGGCTTGTCTTCTCCCATGGAGCAACCGCTCAACGCGCACGCCGCGGAGACGAGTGAGCTCGCGACGAGATGTGTTCGCATGGGTCCCGACGTAAGACTGTCGATCGAGCCCGGCAATATCGGCACTCGGCCGCGTGACGTCGGTGGCGCGTCCGCATCACGCGCCATCGACGAGTGTCACGTGCCGAAAGGCTACGCGAGCGATCTCACCTCACGTCGTCACTCGAGGCATCGAGTGACCTGGTCACACGCTCACCGAGGCGGGATGCTCTCTTCGAGCACCTTCGCCACGAAGTCGGCGCGGGGCATCGCCCCGAGCTCGCCGGCGTCGCGTGCGCGAACCGACACGGTCCCGGCCTCGGCGTCCTTGGGACCGACGACGAGCAGGTACGGGTGGCGGAACACGCGCGCTGTACGGATCTTCGCGCCGAGCTTGTCGGCGCTGAAGTCGCCCTCCGCGCGGATGCCCTTCGAGCGGAGCTCCTCGAGGACCTGACGGCCGTAGGCTTCGCTCTTGTCACTCACCGTGAGGATCATCGCCTGCGTGGGCGCGAGCCACGTCGGGAAGTTCCCTCCGCAGTGCTCGAGATAGACGCTGAGGAAGCGCTCGAACGTCCCGAAGACGGCGCGGTGGAGCATCACCGGGCGATGGTCCTTGCCGTCCTCACCCGTGTACGCGAGCTCGAATCGCTCCGGGAGGTTCGGGTCGTATTGCATCGTGCCGAGCTGCCAGGAGCGCTTGAGGGCGTCCTGCACGTGGAACTCGAGCTTCGGTCCGTAGAACGCGCCCTCGCCTTTCGAGATCTCGAACGGCAGGCCCGCGCGCTCGAGGCCTTCCTGCAGCGCGCGCTCGCTCATGTCCCACATCGCGTCGGCGCCGATGCGCTTCTCGGGACGCGTCGCGAGACGGATGTCGATCTTGGTGAGGTTGAAGGCCTTGTAGATGCCGTAGAACATCTTCAAGAACTGCTCGATCTCCTGCGCGACCTGGTCCTGCGTGCAGAAGATGTGCGCGTCGTCCTGGCAGAACGAGCGGACGCGCGAGAGGCCGTGGACGACGCCGCCACGCTCGTAGCGGTGGAGGCGTCCGAAGTCCGCCACGCGCCACGGCAGCTCGCGGTAGCTGCGCTTGCGCGCTCCGAAGATCACGCAGTGGCTCGGGCAATTCATTGGCTTCAGCGCGAAGCTCGAGTCCTGCAGGTGCTTCGCGATTCCGACCTTCGGATCGACCGCTCCGGCTTTCCCATCCCCGCCAAGAGGCGGGGGCCCCTCCTCGAGCAGGTCCTCGGTCCAGAGGCGGTACATGTTCTCGTTGTAGTTGCCGAGGTGACCGCTCGTGCGGAACAGCTTCGGATCGAACGCCTGCGGCGTGATGACTTCCTCGTAACCGAAGTCGATGTAGAGGCTGCGCAGGTAGTCGACGAGACGGTTGTAGACGTACGCGCCGCGCGGGAGGAAAAACGGCATCGCCGGAGCGACCGGATCGAAGAAGAAGAGATCGAGCTCTTTGCCGAGCTTGCGGTGGTCGCGCTGCTTCGCTTCTTCGATCAGCTTGAGGTGCTCCTCGAGCGCCTCCTTCGTCGGGAACGCAGTCCCGTAGATGCGCTGGAGCATCGGGTTGCGCTCGTCGCCGCGCCAGTAGGCGCCCGCGACACTCGTGAGCTTCACGGCGCGCAGAAAGCCCGTCGACGGGACGTGCGGCCCCTCGCAGACGTCGACCCACTCGTCCTTGCCGGGCGCCCCGTGCTTGTAGAGGCTGATCTCTTCGTCCTCGGGGATCGACTTGATGATCTCGACCTTGAAGGTCTCGTTCATCTTCTGAAACAGCGCGAGCGCGTCGTTGCGCGAGACGACCTCACGGCGGAAGGGGGAGTCGTTCGAGACGATCTCGAGCATCGTCTTCTCGATCGTCGCGAGATCTTCCTCGCTGAAGCCGCCGCCGGGCTTGTCGAAGTCGTAGTAGAAGCCGTCCTCGATCGCCGGGCCGATCGTGACCTTGGTGCCGGGGAACAGCTTCTGGACGGCATCCGCCATCACGTGCGCCGTCGAGTGGCGGATGACCTGGATGCCTTCCTTGTCCGTCGCACGGATGACCTCGAACGTCGCGTCCTCGGGGATCGGCGTGTGGAGGTCGACGACGCGTCCGTCGACCTTCACCGCGACGACGTCGCGGTCGAGTTGTCCCTTCTGTTTGACGAGCTCCCGTGCGGGGATTCGGTTGGCCATGACGAGCTTTGCGTACCACAACGCCCGCTGGGCAGCACGTGACGACGGCCCCTGCCCTCGCAAGCTGGGGCTGGGCTTCACACCCGGCCGCCCGCGGGCCGCTATTGGCGGCTATCGAGCGCTACTTCTGCTCGATCCCCACGCGGTAGACGTAGCCGCCCGTGTCGCTCGCGATGTAGAGGGCGCCGTCGATCGGCGAGATGGCGACACCGGCAGGGCGGACCTCCTCGCCGGCGGAGTCGCTCGACCACGACCACGCCTTGTCCTGAGGACCACCGGTGACCGAGCCGCCGCCGAACACGACCTCGTACGGGAACGTCGTCGTGTCGTTCGTCGACGTCGGGAGCGGCGCCGTCCCGTCCGCGTTGAACGGCTGCCACACGACCTTGTACCCCGTTTGCTGTCCCTCGCGGTTCCACGAGCCGTGGAAGGCGATGAACGCGCCTCCGCGCCATTTTTCGGGAAGCGCCCCCTTGGCCTGCTTGTCGAAGAAGACGAGGTCGAGGGGCGCCGAGTGCGCCTGCACGAACGTCGTCGGCCTCTCCGAGTTCGTCGCGCACCACGCGTCGCCGTTCGCGTTGTCTTGGTAGGTGACGTTCCAGAGCTGCGTCCCGGGGGCGATCACAGCGCCCTGGTGGACGATGCGCTGGCTCGTGAAGCAGAACGGGTAGCCGTACTTCTTGCCGGCCGCGATCTCGACGACCTGCTCGCCAGGGTTGTCGAGGTGCACGTCGTTCCCGGCGTAGCTCTGGTGGTCGAGCCCGTTGACGACGGCGTAGATCTTCCCCGTCGTCTCGTTGCGCGCGAAGCCGTTTGCGTTGCGTAGACCGACCGTGAACGGCTCGCCCTCGTCCCACTGGAACGGCTTTCCAGGCTCCAGCTTCGACAGGTCGAAACGTTTGATGAGAGAGCGCTTCGTGTCGTACTCCGTCGCGCTGTTGCTCTCGTGGGTCGCGTTCCCGGCGGATCCCGACGTGACGTAGAGGAAGCCGTCGAAGACGTGCGCGGTGTGTTTCGGATGGCCGCCGCCCGGTTGCCCGACGACGACGTCTTCCGCCGGTCCTCCCTTCGTGGAGCTCGGGTCGTAGGCGAAGCGCTTCACGCCCGCGGCGGCCCCCGCGTAGACGTAGCCGCCAGCGACGTCTACGTGGGCGTTGTTGCCGTTGCCGCCCGTGTTGGCCCACTCGTAAATCTCGTTCTTCGCGAAGAAGCCGTCTTCGTCTTCGTCGCGGAAGAGGAAGATTTTGCCGCCGCTGCTCTGGCCGAACATGTCGCCGTTCGGTGTGAACGTGATCTGACGCAGGCCCGAGACGCCCGTCGAGGCGAGGCGGGCGCAGAGGCCGGACGCGACGAAGTGTTTGTCCTCGGGCAGCGGCTGGCCTCGACACGGATCGCCCTTCGCCTGGGGCAGATTCGAAGGTCCGGAGTCGTCGCCCGGCCCCACGGCGCCGTCGCCGTTGCCGCCGTCGGGTCCCCCGCCCTCCGGGCCGGCGGCCGAAGTGGGATCGTCACCGCACGCGGCGAGCGGAACGACGAGGACGAGGACGGGAAGCACGAAGAGCGCGACGGCGCGTCGGGCAAGCATGACCTCGAGCGTACCGCTCCTCACGCGGATTGTCAGGCGGCCGAGCCCCCCGCGGCGCCCTCGAAGCGAGCGAGAAGTCGTGACATCGTGGCGCCATGTCGAACGACCTCGTCCTCCACGAACGCCATGGCAGTGCGGTCCTTCTCACGCTGAACCAGGGCGCGCGTCGCAACGTGCTCTCCGCTGCGCTCGTCGACGCCGTCGGCGCCGCGTACGACGCGATCGAGGCGGATCCCAGCGTCAATGCCGTCGTCCTCACCGGTGCGGGCCCGGCCTTCTGCGCAGGCGCCGAGCTCTCGGTGCTGCGCGCCGCGGCCGAAGAGAATTTCGATGTCGTCCGAAACGTGTACGACGGCTTTCTCCGCGTCCTGCGTTCGCCGGTCCCGACGATCGCCGCCGTCAACGGTCCCGCCGTCGGCGCTGGCTTCAACCTGACGCTCGCGTGTGACATCCGGCTCGCGGGCCGGAGCGCCGTCTTCGACACGCGCTTCGCCAAGCTGCGCCTCCACCCCGGCGGCGGTCATGCGTGGCTCCTCGCGCGCGCCGTCGGTCGGCAGCAGGCCATGCTCGCCACGGCCTTTGGCGAGGTCTGGGACGCGCAGCAGGCGAAGGACGTCGGGCTCGTCGCTTCGGTCCACGACGACCAGGAGCTCGTGGGTGCAGCGCTCGCGATCGCGCAACGCATGGACGGGCAAGAGTCGGCGTTCACGCGCAGGCTCGTCGACACGGTGCGGAGATCGCTCGTGACCGCGACGCACGAAGAGGCGCTCGCGCACGAGACGGAGGCACAAGCGTGGTCCACGAAGCGCCCGCCGTTCCTCGAAGGGCTCGAGGCGATGGAGAAAAAAATCGCGCGAGCGAAGAGCTGAAGAGCTGAAGAGCTGACGCTCAGTCGTCCTGGCAGATGCCTTCTTTGACCCCGTTGATCACCGGAGCGTTCTCGCCGAAGACGTCGCGGCACTTGAATGCGGGGTCGCTGCCACAATCGCCGGCCACGCCGATCCGGCACCAGCGCTCGCACTCGAAGCCGTGTTTCGGGTGCTCTACGCACGCAAGGCCGGGTTTGCAGTCCGCATGGCCGTTGCAGGCCTCGAGCTCCCCGACGGGGCCGGCGAAGTTGCAATCGCTCACCTTGTGAGGCGCGTAGAGCGTGGCGAACCAGTGGCACGAGTTGACGCCGCACACGCCGGCCGGCTCGCGCGGGTCGCAAGTGATCGTGCAGAAGCTCAGGTTCGGCAGGGGCTTGTCCTCTGCGTCGTTCATCGTGACGCAGAGCTCCGTCCCGCCGACGCTGCACTTCGTGAGCGGCGTCTTGCAGTACGGCCTGCATGCACCATACAAGCAAGCGAGCCCCGGCATGCAGTCGCCGGTCTGATCGCAGGGCCGCCCGAGCGTCGCCGTGCCTCCGGTGACGCAAGAGGTCACCCCCGTCTGGCGATTGGAGACGTCACACGTCTCGGTCTCGAGACACCCGCATTGAGGATCGAGCCCGCACTTGTTGTTCGGCGGAACGGTCTCGCAGGTCCCGCTCGTCGAGCCTGCGTCGACCTTCTTCACCTCGGTCGGCTCGTCGCTCTCGGGGACGTCCCCCGGCCCCTTCGGCGAGCTCACGCGGTCGCGCGGCTCGCGTGAGAGCGTCGGCTGCGGAGCGGTGCAGGCCACGGTCATGACCAGCGCGCTCGCGAGCACGACGAGCGTCGCGCATGCTGCACGGCCGGACGAAGACCTGTCACCCCTCACGCCAAGAAACGTAGCACGGCGGCGCGGCACTCACCCGAACAAACAACAACGAATCCGCCCACCTACATGGATCGCACGCGGTCCATGTCGGCACGATCGCGTCTCAATCCGTGCACGTCGCTGAAACCATTCTGGTCAGCCATCCGACGACGCGTCGGAGACCGCGCCGGCGTCGTCCGGGTCGTCCTCCGGCCAGTCGCCATTGCCGGAATAGGCGCCGCCGTCCGGACGCATGCATGCAGGTCCGCACCCAGCGCTGGCGCCACACGCGTAGACGCCGAACGCGAGGCAACGCGCGTTCTGATCGTCGATCGTCCCGAGCTCGCCTCTCGGCGCGAAATCGTCGAGGCATCGCTGGAGGCACGCCGCGGAGCCGACGCCGCCCGGGACGTCTTCACCCGCGCAGACGCCCCGGCGCACCTGCTCGATCGTCTCGGCTCCCGCCTGACCGAGCAGCGTCATCGCCGGGCCCAGCGTTCGAGGACAGTTGTTCGTGATGCACTCGACGATCTGCTTGCAGCGCCGCTCCTTGTAACAAGCGTTGATGTTCTCGCAGCAGCCGCCCCCCATACATCGATCGCACGTGGGGTTCGCGAAGAGGATGACGGCCGTGTCGAGATCGCAGCTCGGCACTCCACACTCCGGTCCGCAGTTGTTCCGCATGCACGTGTAGAGCGTCCGGCTCCGCTCGTTCGTCAAGAAGCCCTTGCAGCGCGACTCCTCGGTCGTTCCGCCATCGAGGACGCAACGATGTGCCGCCTGGAAGCTCGGCACGCACTGCTTGTCCGGATCTTCGTCGCACGCGCCGACGGCGTCGCAACAGGCGTTCGGCGCGTTCTTCGTCTGGAGGCACGTGGTGCACGTTCGGTCGGGTCCGGCATCGCCGTCCGCTCCGAGCGCGTTCACGCGATCGGCGAAACACGTCTTCGACGGAGGGCCACCACACGACGGCAACATGGAAACGACGCCCGTGACGAGCGAAGCCGCCACGAACACGATCGCGAGCCCGCTGCGTGCGAGCGGCGCCGCGATCGGCTCCGGCCCGGCGCTCATCTAGAAGGTCCCCGTGAGGCCGAAGCGGCCGAGCCCGACGTTCGGCTGGACCGTCGCCGTCGTCGTGACGCGCTCTTTCACCGGTCGCGCCGCGCCGAAGATCCCGAGCCCGGCGAAGACGAGCGTCGTGAACCCGGCAGCCAGCGTCAGCACGCCAGCGACCTGATAACGCGCGTTCTCGCCCTGGAAGTCGGCGTCGATCACTGCGTTGTTCGTGATGATGTTGTTGTTCCGGTTCGCGGGCGGGCAGAAGTTGACGCCGCACTTGTCCTTCGCGTCGTCGCGCGCGTCGATGTAGACGAACGCCGAGACCGTCGTCACGACGAGCGCGGCGGCAGCGACGCCGAAGCCGACGAACGCGAGCGGATTCGTCTGCCGTACATAGATGACCTCACGCGCTCGACCCGGCGGCGGCGTCTTCGGTGGCACCCACGTCGGAGCGAGCGCGACGTCCTTCGTCTCGCTCTCGGCGACATCGACATGGACCTTCTCCTCGGGTCCGTCGCCCGCCTTCGCGGTGACCTCGTGGGGGCCCGGGTCGACCGCGCGGAGCGTCTCCTGCCCCGTCATCGAGATCTCCTCGTCGTCGACCTTCACGACCGCGGTCGCGTCCTTCGGGAGCGTGAGCTTGAGCCGGAGGGAGGGGATCCGCGGCTCGAGCTCCTGGGCGAGACGAGCCGCTTCGTCGCGCGACGTCTGCGATCGGGTCGACTCCTCCATCGACGGAGCCATCCGGACGACCTTCTTGAACAGCTCGTGCGCCTGCAGCACGTGCCCCAGCATCATGTGCGTCTTGCCGAGCTCGAAGCCGGTCACGGGGGTCGGCACGAGGTCGTACGCGCTCGCGAGCCGCGCGAGCGCCTCCTGCAGCTCGCCCTTGTCGCGGAGCACCAGTCCCTCCCGCAGGGCGGTGCGCGCCGTGGCGAGATCACCGGCCGTCGGCTCGCGTCTAGGGGGTGTAGCGGCGGCGGCGGGCGGAGGCCCGGGCGGAGGCTCCGCCTGCGCGGGCGACACGACGCACATGAGCGCGCCAGAGACGACTGCCGCAATCCACCGACGTGTGTACGCGATCCCGGTCTTCATTCGACAGGAGCGAGCCGCTCCGCGCGTCAGAATAGATCAGGAGGCTCGTTGCTGTTGATCGGGTTAGGGTTGGGGGGCGGCTTCATCGACGGCTCCGAGGAGGGCTTCGACGACGGCGCCGCGACCGGATTCACGGGGTGGCTCGGCGGGCGCGTCGGCGGGCGCGTGGAGGCGGACGTGGACGCGGACGTGGACGCGGACGTCGCGGCGAGCGGCGCGCCACCATCTTCGGTCGCGGCCATCGAGGGCGGCGGGGTGGTCGACGCGGCCCGAGCTTCGGACGGCGCCGCGCTCGCGCTGGCTGGCTGCGATGACGCCGAGACGGTCGTGACCGGACGTGGCGGAGCGTTGCTCGTCGACGCGGACGCGTTGCCGCTCGGAGCCGTACGCGCGCTCCAGACGAGGACGCCGGCGACGGCCACGGTGAGCGCGATCGCTGCGCCTATGAAGAGGAGCGGAGAGCTGCGTTGCGTTCCCCGCGCGTCGTCGACCACGGACACGCCGGCTTCGCTGCGCCCGAGCGCAATGTTGCTCGGGTCGGCGGAGTCGTCGAGCGCGGTCGCTGCGAGCCCGAAGCTGCTCTCGGACCGCGCCGTCCGCGGAGCGTCGGGCCTCGACGGCACGCGTGTGCCGGACGACGAGCTGAGCGCTCCTCCCTGGCCAGATCGCTCGCCGGATCGCTGGCCGGAGTCGCTACTGATGGCCTGCTGCGGAAGGCTCACGACGCCCTCGAACGCCGCGCGGAGCGCCTCGACCATCTCCCGCGCGCTCGAGAAGCGATCGGCAGCGTTCCGCGCGCAGGCCTTCGCGAACCACTGGTCGACGGACGGAGGAAGCGCCGGATTCGCTTCGGTCGGCTTCGGCGGCGCGCCGGTCGCGATCCTCACGGCGAGCGCGCCGAACGACGGTCCGTCGTACGGACGCGTGCCCGTGAGCGCCTGGTAGGCGACGACGCCGAGCGCCCAGAGATCGCTCCGGTGGTCGATCACCTTCTGGGCGGTGACCTGCTCCGGGCTCATGTAATACGGCGTGCCGACGATCTGGCCGGTCTTCGTCTCACCGTCGAGCGAGCCGTCGCCTTGATCGACCGAGCTGCTCTTGGCGATGCCGAAGTCGAGCAGCTTGACGAAGAGGTCTTCCTCGCCCGCGCACAGGAAGATGTTGTCCGGCTTGATGTCGCGGTGGAGCAACCCCGCCGCGTGCACCTTCGCGAGCGCCTTCCCGATCTGCGAGACGATCGCGACCACCTTCGCGGGATCGAGCGCGCCGTTCTTGTCGATCTCGTCGCCGAGGTCATGGCCCTCGAGGTGCTCCATCACGATGAACGGGACGCCGTCGTCGCTGACGCCGTGATCGAGCATCTGCACGACGTGAGGGCTCTTCACCTGCGCCGCTGCGGCAGCTTCGCGCGAAAAGCGGCTGCGCGCGCTCTCGCTCGAGTCGAGCCCTCCGAGCATGAACTTGACGACGACACGCGTCCGCAGCCCTTGGTGGTCGGCGAGCCAGACGGCGCCCATTCCGCCGGAGCTGAGCGGTTCCAGCAGAGACACCCCCTTGGTGATCTGCTTTCCTGGAACGAGGTTCGCTCGCGCTTCCGTCACCGCGCCAGTCTAACCCAGTCCTCCACCAGACGTCCCGGTCCGCGTCCCTCGACGCTGGGGATTGCTTCCTCAGTGTGTCGAGTATGTCTGCGGCGCGCGGACCGAGCACCGAGGGCGCGGGCGAAGACGGGCGAGGACGCTCGACCGAGCTACAATTGTCGCGGATGCACCCGGTCCGGCTCGTCACATACAACGTTCGGTACTTCGGTCACGGAACGCGCGGTCTCGCGAGCACGGCGACGTCGATGCAGCGGATCGCAGACGCGCTCGCCGCGCTCGACCCGCTCGCGGACGTCATCTGTCTGCAAGAGGTCGAAACGGCGTCGCTGCGCTCGAATCTCGTCCACCCGGCGCTCAACGGCGAGACGCAGCTCGATCGCGTCATGCGGATGCTCCACGAGGCGCTGCATCGCGCCGGCAAGCGCGACACGTACGAGGCCTACTACTTCCCGGCGCACGCCTACAAGTTCAGCCTGACCCCGCTCTACACCACCGGCCTCGCCGTCATCGCGAAGCGCGACTTCCAGGTCTCGCATCACAATGCGGGCCAGCCGCACGACATCACGTACCGCCGCATCCACCCGGTGAAACGTCTGAAGCAAACGCGCATCTGCGCGCATCTGCGCGTGGTCCACCGCTCCGGCGTGGACCTCGACATCTTCAACACGCACCTGTCACTGCCGACGACCTTCTCGCGCGAGTTCTGGCTCGAGCCGCGACGGATGGGGTGGGGCCCCAACCAGCTCGAGGAAGCGAAGAACGTCGTGCGTTTCATCCAGCAAGAGAAGCGAAGCGACCGCTGGGTGCTCGTGGGCGACTTCAATGCTCTTCCGGGCTCGCCGGTGTACCGCCTGCTCCGCCAGGCCGGCTGCTCCGATCCGTTCGCCGCGTACCACGAGTGGGACGAAGAGGCGCTCGTGAGGTGGCCGACGGCCGGCTTCATGAACATGCGGATGCATCTCGACCACGTCTTCAGTGACAGCTCGCTTCGCTGGCTTCATTTCGACGGCACGCACAAGTTCGGACAGAAGAACGGCATCTTCCGGGGGCTCTCGGATCACGTCCCCATCGTCGGCACGTTCACGCTGACGTAAGGTGCGTGCCGATGAACAACCGAATCGCTGCGATCACGGGCGGAGCCGGCGCCCTCGGAAGCGCACTCGCGACCACGCTCGTCGGCAAGGGTTACAAGGTCGCGCTCTTCGACCGGGAGCGGTCGACGGACCGCCTCGAAGCGCTCGTGAACGAGCTCGGCCGTGAGAATGCTCATGCGCACGCGAGCGACTTCGCCACCGCCGAGTCGTGGTCGAAGGCGCTCGCCGAGACGAAGGCCGCGCTCGGTGGAGCGCCGACGCACGCCGCCCTGGTGGCAGGGACATGGGCCGGCGGGGCGCCGCTGCACGAGGCGAAGGACGACGCGAGCTACGACCTGCTGATGCGCACGAACGTCGATACGGCCTACCAGGCGCTGCGGGCACTCCTTCCCGCGATGGTGGACGCGAAGAGCGGCAGCATCGTCGTCGTCGGCTCGCGCGCGGTCGAGCGCCCGTGGACGAGCACGGGCTCGGCGGTGTACGCCGCCTCGAAGGCCGCCGTCGTGACGATGGCCCAGGCCGTCGCGCAGGAGGTCCTCGAGCATGGCGTGCGCGTGAACGCCGTCCTCCCGAGCACGATGGATACACCGGCGAACCGCGCCGGCATGCCCGACGCGGACTTCTCGCGATGGGTCTCGCTCCCGTCGGCGGCCAGCGTGATCGCGTTCCTGCTCTCCGACGACGCGCGGGACGTGAGCGGCGCCGCGGTGCCGGTCTACGGTCGGAGCTGAGCGAACGCCCACTCGACCGCGGCGATGACCGTATGGCGAGCTCGTGTGCTCTCGACGAGCTCGCTGTGACCTACGGGGGCGCGGAAGAACGTGACCGGCCCCCTGCACCGCCGTGCGAAGGCTTCGCCGGCGGAAGGATGGCAGCCGAGGAGGTCGCGCTCGCCGAGAACGCCGACGACGGGCGCCGTCACGAGCGCGAGCGAGGCGAGGTAGTCGTCGACGCCGTCGCGGCTCCTCCACTCGCCGTCGGTGACGACGCGGAGAAGATCGCGCAGCGCGGCCTCCGGCACGTCCTCGCGCGCGATGCGGAGATGCCGCGCGGGGAGGTTGCCGATGCGCGCCGCGATCGCGAGCGTCGTCTCGGCGATCGCGCGCTTCGCCGCCCACCGCAAACGTGATCGCTCGAGGTCCCGGAGCCACACGTTCGCGCCGAGGGCCACGATTGCGTCCGCGACGCTGCGCGCCGTCCCGTGCGACGCGAGCGCCACGTGCCCACCGAGCGCATGCCCGAGGACGACCACGGGCTTGTCGTCGCTCCGCGCCCGAGCGCACTCGACGACGGCGGGCAGGTCGTGACGCACGAGATCGTCGTAGCCCCACGTACCGCCGGGAGCCTTGCTGTCGCCATGGCCGCGGAAGTCGAAGGCCACCGTGCGGAAGCCGCGAGCGACGAGCGCGCTCGACAGCCCCGGACGCTCCCGCGAGCCGAACGAGGCCTTCCCGGCGAAGAGCGCGTGCGCGAGCACGAGGGTCCCCCGGAGCGCGACGCCTTCGGGAGGATCGTCGACGAGCGCGCGCAGCACCGCTCCGTCGGAGGTGTGGATCTCGAGCTCGTCGAACGAAGACCGGGGTGCAGCCACGCGCTCGCGGACCTGCCACTGCCTCTTCGCGCGACCGCGCGAACGAGGTCCGTCCTTCACACGCGCCGCGGAACCCTTCTCACGCGACATCGCGGTTCACTTCGCCTCGTCGAGAGTCAGCGCGCTCAGTCGAGCGGAAGGATCCAGACGCCGTCGCCCACCTTCAGGCCGAGCGCGTGTGCCGTGCTCTCGTCGAGCGCACAGCCTTTTCCGGGGCGCTCCTCGAAAGAACCGAGGACCGAGCGGAACCACGGCCCCTGCGTGAGCTCGGTCGCGACGAGCCCGCGCTTCTTCGTCCGAGTGCCCGCCTCGAGCAACACTTCGATCTGCAGCTGCTGCGTCTGCTGGACGAGCGTGATCTCGTCGGTCATGGCGGTGAAATGCGGGCCGCCGTCGAACGGATCGACGCGTTCGGCATAGCGGAACCCGATGCGCCGAAGCAGCTTCTCGACACCGCGCGTCTGCGCGCCCACCTTGCCGATGACGTCCTGCGCCTGCTTCGGGAGCAGCGATGCGTAGATGGTCCCTTCCGGGAACAGGCCGCGGATGAACTCCTTGTTCTTGCGCGAGAGCTTGTCCGCCTCGGCGTACGTGAGGTCCGTGAAGTGACGACCGAGCGCGTCCCAGAGGTGGCTCGTACCGTCCTTCTCGAGCGGCGGGAGCAGCTCAGCGAGCACCTCGTCGCGGAACCAATCGCGGTGCATCTTCAGGTACAGGAAGCGCACGTACGAGAGGAACGTCCCGAGCCGCTCCGGCACGCGCCGGTAGTCGGGGTGGAGCACCAGACCGCCGATCTCCGTCGGCCCGCTGTACGAGTACCCGATGCTGAGCGCCGTGTGCTTGAAGTGCCTGTCGAGCGTCTCCGAGTAACGCTCTTCGTCGATGACGTCGAGATAGATGTAGGGCGCATCCTTTCGGCCGAGCTGGCCGAAGATCATCGACGTCCCGATGATGAGCTCCTTCGTCCGATCGACGAGGACGAAGACGTATTGCCGCCGCTTCGGATCCTTGATGGCGCCGGTGAAGCTCTTCTGCGACAGCTCGAGGATTTGCTGGACCCCCTCGCGCTGGTCGGGGAGGTTCACGGTGTTGAGGTGCCGGGCGATGGCGAGGATCTGCTCTTCGTCCGCCTGCACGGCGCCGCGGATCTCGTAGTGAGGTTCCTGGGCGCGCGTGCGTTTCGGGTCCATGGATGAGAGCTCGATCTCCGTCGACCGGCCTCATGGGGGTTCATGGGCCGACGATGGCGACACCTTCTACCACACGAGCACGCCGGCGCGCCGCCGTCCCGTCCACGGCCCGTCGAAGACGAAGCAACTCGCAGCTTGTTTGCTGCGGCTCGTCAGAGGGGGCCACCGGCGCTTCGCATGCGGCGGCCACGTCCGGAACGCGAGAGCACCCACCTGCCCTGCACCTGACCTGCACCTGCCCGCGAACGGCTGTGGCGTAACACCTCGATCGGGTCGCTCGCCCATGCGACCGTGGCGCCGTGGCGGGGGAGAATCGCGCGGCTCGAGCGTAGAATCCTGCGGTATTTCTGCAGCTAGCTCTTGTACGGCCCGCCTGGATGGCCCCCCGATCGGATGCTAGCGTGATGAGGCTGGACGCGTTGGGGCCGAGGCCGCACGCTTCTGATTGTTCCCCCTATGCTGCGCGCCCCCGAGACACCGCTCATCCTGTGGATCTGCGCAGCGGTGTGCGCCCACTTCATCTTCGCGGAAGGTGGCGACCAGGTCGCAACCTACCATGAAGATCGCAGCTTCATCTTCCAGCTCGGGACGCGCGCGCGCAGTGCCGCGCACGGCAAGGACCAGACGATCGAAATCGTCACCAGCGAGGACGGCGAGCCGACCGAGGCCGATCCGGAGCAGCCGAAGCCCGAAGCGAAGAAGGAAGAACCGAAGAAGCCCGAGCCCCCGGAGCCGCCGAAGGACCAGAACCAGAAGAAGCCCGAGGAGCAGCCGAAGCCGGACGTGAAGGTCGTCGCGAAGGAAGACGATCCGGTCAAGAAGCTCGATGAGGTCGAGCTCAAGCAAGACAACCGCATCGCGGTCAAACAGCACGCGCAGAAGAACCAAGCGGACAATCCGAACGCGAAGTTCATCGCCGACGAGGCGAACAAGGTCGAAGAAGAAAGCGTCGCCACGCAGACGTCGCACGATCAGGACGATCCGAACCCGACGCCCGGCTCGAACAAGACGCAGGGCCCCAAAGATCGCGTCGGCGACAGCGACCGCACGAAGATCGCCGACAGCGACGAGCACAAGGGCGAGAAGGACAAGGCGCCGGGCGAGAAGGGCACCGAGTTCGACGTCCAGCGCGACGCGAAGCCGATCGACCGGGCGCAGGCGCCGGTCGCCGTCAACCAGGCCCCGCCGTCGCCGCAAGCGCCGCGCGCGGGTGGTGACAACCGCGCGCCTTCGCAGGTCACGCCGAACGAGCCGCCGCCGCAGCTCGCGCCCGGCGCTCCGCCTGCGCCGGCCCCGGACGTCCTCCAGGGAGCCCAGAGCGGCTGGGCATTCAGCCCTATCCGACCAGGCGCAGAGACCGATCCGAGCCCCGGTGCGCCAGGGACGACGAACCAGACGCCGCCGGTCGCGCAGAACAAGCCGAACACGAAGTGGCTCGGCCTCGGCGGCACGCCGGGCCCCGGCCAGATCAACCTGAACCTCTCGCATACCGGCGTGGTGGCAACGGTCGGCGTCGATCAGCTCCGCAAGGAGCGCGAGGCCGACGGCGAGCGTCGCAAGAGCGAGCACCGCGGCTCGTGGACGGCTTCGAACTTCGAGCGCTGGCGCAACGCGATCGAGAACTACGTCTCGAGCGTCAAGCCGGGCAACCAGACCGCGCTCAACACGGCGGCGGTGCCGTTCGCGTCGTACCTCAACACGATCCACAACCGGATCCATCCGATCTTCGCCGACAGCTTCCTCGGGTCGCTCGACAACCTCCCGAAGTCGCACCCGATGAACAATCCGAAGATCATCACGCGTCTCGAGATCGTGGTGAGCCCGAAGGAGGGCCGGATCGTCAAGCTGGGCATCGTGAAGACGAGCGGCATCACCGCCTTCGACATCGCGGCGCTCGACAGCGTGCATCGTGCACAGCCGTTCGGACCGGCGCCCGGCGCGATCGTCTCGCCCGACGGCAACGTCTACTTGCACTGGGAGTTCCACCGCGACGAGGTGTTCGCGTGCTCCACGATGCACGCGCGGCCGTTCATGTTGAACACGCCGGCGAAGCCGCCGTCCGAGCCCGAGCCGCCGGGTGGGCCGAACCCGAGGAGCCCCACGCACGAGCGCGGTGCGCCGCCGCCGGTGAACATCAACGAGAGCCGCGAGGGCGCGCTGCCGCCGCGTCGCGTCCCGGCCCGCGGCTGAGATCCGACCCGGCTGGGCTCTTTCGTCCGCTGCAAATCCAGGGGCGTAGCTCGCTCTCTACCGCGGAAACGGTGTAGGCTCGGACCTCTTGGATCGAGAGTCGCCGGGAAGTCGTACGACCGTTGGATGGGCCGGCAGCGCTCTGATCCTCACCGCCGTCGTGGCCATCGCTGCGAAGACGGTGGGGGTCGTGGTCGCGCCCGGTGCCCGAGGCGTGCTCAGCGGGCGAATGGTGAACGCCATCGACATCGTGTCGGGCGCGCTCGCGTACACCCTCGTCGCGCTCCTCGTCGCGCTCGTGTGCGGTGCGTCCTTCGAGCTCGCGCGTGCGCGGCGCGTGAACGTGGCCGCCCGAGGCGGGGTCGTCGCGGTCTCCGGCCTCGTCGTCGCCCTCGCCTCGCCCGCCGTCGTCGAGCGGCTCAATGCAGCTCCCTCTCTCGCGCTCTCGGTGATCTCGAGCCTGGTCGCGCTCGTGGCAGGCGTCGTCGTGATCCGTGCGCCGCACACGCGCGCCGTCGGCGGACTCCTGGCGCTGCTCGCCATCTGCGGCCTCCTGCGCGTCGTCGTCTGGGAAACCTCGGCCGTGAGCTTCGAACGCGCGAGCCATCAGCTCCACGCCGTGGCGCGTGGCCTGGCGACGGCCGCCGTGGCCCTCCAGGCAATCGGCGCGCTGCTCGCGGCGGCGTGGCTCGGAACGCGCTCGAAGCTGCGCGGCAGGGTCCTCGCGAACGCGGCGATCCTCGTCGCCTTCGGCGTCACGTGGCTAGCTTCGCGAACGAGCGATTCACCGTCCGCCTTCGAGGCGGTGATCCGGACTTCGCTGCCGGCAGCCGCGGGCCTTCCTTCGCCCTATCTACTCGGGTCGATCGCCGTCTTCCTCGTTCCGGCGTTCATCCTCCTGGCTGCTGTCGCGCTCCTGCAGCGAGCGCAGCCGCCGGCGGTCATTGCGTCGCTGGCGCTCGCGCTGCTGTCGCACGGAGCCTTCGACATCCCGCTGCACGCGTTGCTCGTCACCGCGGCGGCGCAGTGGGCAATGCTCGCGATGGCCGACGACCGCTCGATGTGGGTCGCCCTCGTGCGAACGCGCTCGGAGACCGCGCTGGGTCGCGCGCCCGCAGCCGAACGCACGAGCGAAAGCACATAAGCAAACGAGCTCGTGGGCCGTTTGCCCGCGAGCTCGTTCTTCTTCTCATCTCCGACAGCGCCCGCGTGACGTAGCGACGCGGGCGCTTGCTGTCGAGAGAGGGTCAGCGCTTCGGCGTGTAGCAGCCGATGTCGCCGCCCTGCTCGCCGATGAAGTAGATGCCGTGGCAGTAGTTCTTCGGGACCTCTTCGAACGCGACGCCCAGGCAGCGAACCTCGGCATTCGAGCCGCCCTCGACCTTCGTCGGGCAGCTTCCTTGCGCGGGCACCGTACGCCCCTGCGCATCCTTGCCCTCGCAGGACGACGTCGACTTCTTCGCGCAGGTCTTCTCGGAGGTGTACTGCCCCTTCACGCACGCGCCGTCTTCACCGCAATCGGTGTCGACACGGCACGGCGAGCAGAGGCTTCCGTCGCCCACACACACCTTCGCGCGCGGGAAGCAGACCTTCGAGTCGAAGCCGGCGTCCGCACAGAACGCCTCGAGCGGGCAGTTCACGTTCTCGGTGCACTCGGTCGTGCAGAAACGCGCGCCGCTTTCGTCCTCGGCGCAGTGCTGCGGCACTCCCTTGACCGGAGGACAGTCGAGATCGACCTTGCACGTCGAGCAGTAGGCGCGGCGGAGGCAGACGTTCATCACCTCGCCGATGTTCTCGGCCGGGCGGCGCGCCGAGTTCACGTTCGGGTACCTGTTGACCTGCCCGCACCAGAAGCCTGCACCGCAGTCCGAATCCTTCTCACAGTCGAAACGCGTGCAGTATGCATTCGCATCCGTGGGCGACTCTCCCTGGCAGAAGAAGCCCTGGTCCGTGTCGCAGGCCGGGTTCTCGAAGCCGAGGTTCGCCTGGCACGGCGCGCCCCACTGCCCGCTCGGCTTCTTCTCGAGCGGCTTGCCGTCGTCGCGAAGCGCGGTGTCCTGGGTGCAGAACGGCTCGACGCCCGTCTCGGTGTCGGTGCACGTGTAGCCGAACGGGCAGCTCGTGGCCGGGTCGGCGTTGGAGCTGCACGTCTTACGGCACTTGGTATCGCCGTTCAGCGCAAGGCACTTGTTGCCGGGCGCGCACTTCGCGCTGTCGCACGCAGCTGCAGCTTTGTCCTCCGACGAACACGCGGCGAGGACGCCAACGCCGATCATCGTTGTGATGGTGAAAGACCGAAGGGATGCGAAGAGGCTTCTCGGAACCGCGAGCATAGACGCGCCCATACCGCCGCGCGAACAGCGGCACAAGCGCTCGTGAGAGCACCGCGATCGGGTTTCTGCGTGGAGCGGTCGCGCGGTGTGTCCGGCTATGTGTGCTGACGACTTCCACGCCCCAGGGCTTTAGCCCAGCCCGAAAAGTTCCTGGGACGCGTCCGAGACGCGGTCGCCCGTGACCCATATCGTCGTGCCGCGACGACAAGGATACCAAAGCTCGTGAGACGTACGAACGTCGCGGCCTCAGTTGACGGGGCCGAGCGTGCGGACAAAATCAGGAGTGCCCGCTTGACGGCGATAGGGGCGGAGGTAGCCTCCCCGCCCGCCGACGACGGCGTCACAGCGTCCTTCTCGTCCGCGTTCTCAATTTCGAGGTGGCTCCCATGAAGATCGCTCCGGTAATCGCAACGTCGCTCCTGTTCGGTCTCGCTGCCTGTTCGAACTCGTCGGACCCCGGTCCGGAGCAGGAGACAGGCCTCGACGCCGACGGTGAAGGAATCGCCGACATCTCGTCGGAGCCGAACCCGGACGGCGTTCCGTACCCCACCGACAACATCGGAACGACGGCGCGCCGGGGAGAGAAGCCCGGCAACCGGATCGCGAACTTCTCGTTCCTCGGCTACCCGAACGGTGACCAGAGCCAGGGCCTCCAGAAGATCTCGCTCGCGAATTACTTCGACCCCACGGGCCAGCGCTACAAGATCATCCACATCCAGGCGGCCGGCGTGTGGTGCAGCGCCTGCCAGAACGAGACCCGCGCGGTCGTTCCGATCAAGGAAGAGCTCGAGGCGAAGGGCGCCGTCTGGCTCGTCAGCATCGCGGAAGGCGGCACCATCGGCGTGCCGTCGACGAAGACCGACATGGACGGCTGGATCAAGCGCTTCGAGTCGCCGTACACGCACTGGCTCGACCCGGGCAACAAGAACCTCGGTCCGTTCTACGACGCGACCGCGCTTCCGTGGAACGCGAACATCGACGCGACCACGATGGAAATCCTCACGGCCGGAACGGGCGGCGTCGCCGACCCGAACGGCATTCACCGTGAGATCGACGAGGCTCTCGCGAAGGCCGCGACGAGCAAGCTCCGTAGCCCGCAGTGAGCGGGACCAGCGAACGAAAGTAAGACAATGAAAATCATGCGAGCGTCCTCCCTTAAGGCTCTGGGGGTGGTCGCGGCGCTCTCGTGCTTCGTGGGGTGTGGCGGAGAACAAGGCGCCGGCGCCGCGAACCCGGGTGATGTCCAGCGTGGTGGTGGCGAGTCCGGTACGGGCGCCACCGCCACGGACTTCTCGGCACGGGACATCGACGGCAAGACCGTCCGCTTGTCGACCTACCTCGGCAAGCAGGCCATCCTCTTGAACTTCTGGCAGACCTGGTGCGAGCCGTGCGTCGCCGAGTTCCCGCACCTTCGCAAGATGTACGAAGCCAACAAGGACAAGGGCTTCATCATCCTCGGCGTCGCGATGGATGGCCCCGAGACGGTCGCGAACGTCGCCGCTTTCGCCAAGCGGAACCAGCTGAACTTCCCCGTGCTCCTCGACGAGGATTCGCACGTGGCCGCAGTCTACAACCCGAAGAAGTCGGCACCGCTTTCGGTGCTCATCGACAAGTCCGGAAAGATCTCCGTCATCCGTGAGGGATACAACCCCGGTGACGAAGAGTACCTCGCGCGGGAAGTCGCGAAGGTCCTCGACGGAGCAGGCGCCGCTCAGTAGCGTCGCGCTCCCGTGAGGCGAGCCGGTTCGACCTGTCGACCGATTCGGGGGTCAACCGAGAGCCCTCAAGTGACATCGTACATCCGCACGCGTGCGGGTCGTCGTTCTCCGTCCAGCGCTTCGATCGTTCGTTCGATCGCAACGCTGGTCGGAGGCGCGCTCGTGTTCATCACACCATCCGCCCGAGCCGTCGACCTGCCGAAGGTCGCTGGCTCTCCCGTCAAGCTCGACATCACCGAGACGTCCATCGTCGCCCAGCGCTTCGAGGCGCGCGACGGTGAGCGAGAGGCCGATCAAGGGTACTTCCTGTGGCTCAACCGTCTGAACCTCGTGTTCGGCTGGAAGAAGCTCACGCTGGGAGTACGCGTCGACACGTCGCTTTATGCCTTGCGTCCCGAGGACCGCACGATCCGCGATCCGTCAGAGCGCCGCGGCATCGTGAATGACGGTTCGACGCGCTTCCGTGACTCGATCTATCCGGCCAAGCTCTGGCTCACGTACAAAGACGACGGCATCGAGGTCACCGCCGGCGACAGCTACGTCCAGTTCGGTCGCGGGCTCGTGCTCTCGATGCGCAAGGTCGACGAGCTCGGCGTGGACACGACGCTCTTCGGCGGCAAGGTCACGGTCCAGAAGGACCCGTTCGCCGTCACGCTCATCGCGGGCATCGCGAATCCCGCACGCGTCGACGAACCGACCGCACGCGCGCTCTTCCCGTCGAAGCCCATCCCCGCAAGTCCCGGTTACGGCGCGCTTCCATCGCAGGCGGTGTTCGGCTCCGACCGGATCATCGGTGCACAGATCCAGGCGGGACGCGGTCTGCCGATCACGAGCTCGACGCACGCGGTCCGGCTGACGAAGTGTGCGCCGTTCCGGTACGACGCGAACGGCAACATCATCCAGGACACGTTCGACGCGCCGTTCGGCACCTGCGATGAGCCCCACCGCTCGGAATGGCTTTCCGAGCTCCCCACGGCGCAAGGGCCCGTGCTCGCGCGCGACGAGACGATCAACGCGGGGCAGAGCCTCGAGGTCCCGAGCTTGTGGGGCCACGGCAACCTCTATCTCGAGGGCGCCGTCCAGAAGCGGCGCTCGCACGAGAGGGAACCGTACACGCAGGGCAACGCGCTCTACGCCTCGCTCGTGACGACCGGCGGCCCGGTCTCGAACACGCTCGAGGTCAAGAGCTACCGCAACTACTTCCCGCTCGCGGGCGGAGTGAACACGTCGCGCGCCTCGGCGTTCTCGAACATCGCGTATTCGATCCCGCCGACGGCGGAGCCGATCATCAACGACACGCAGTTCGGCTTCTACAACGCCTGTGTCACCGGCGCGCGCGACCGCCTCGACTATCGCTTCACGCCGACGATGCTCGGCTACGCGAGCTTCGGCTACTTCGTCTCTCGCAGCGAGACGGGCGGGACGTGCGACCAGTACGGCCGCAGCCTCGGCGCCGAGAAGGCAGCGCAGACGAACTACATCACGGACGGCACGCTCGGCGTCGAATGGCGCTTCGACGACGACAAGTCGATCGTCTTCGCGAACCTCAACGCCCGCCACGACGTCAACGGGAAGGACGAGCCCTTCTACCGTGAGCTCGCGGCGCAGTACTCCATCACCAAGTACATCGCGGGCCCGTACTCGTTCGAGCTCGCCGGCCGACACCGCTTTCGCTCCCAGGAAGGCGAAAACGTCCGTGGCGGAGACTACACCGGCGTTCCCTGGTGGCAGGGCGAGCACCAGAACGCGCTCAAGATCGCGCCGAAGTGGGTCCTCTCGCAGGGCTTCGAGTACACGACGCTCATCGGCCAGCCGACGTATTACGTGAACGGCGGCGTGCTCTACCGCTTCACGAGCGACTCGAGCATCCGCGTTTACGCGGGACAGAACCGCGGCGGACTCCGCTGCGTGAGCGGTATCTGCCGCGTGTTCCCTGCGTTCAGCGGCGCTCGCGTCGAGCTGACGCTCCGCTGGTAGTCAGCGGAGCGTCCGCGCTCTCTCGCTCTCGCGCGCGCTCTCTTTCGCTCGTTCGGGGCGGAGGACGTCAGAAGTTTTCGTCCCAGCCGCCGCCGTAGTCGCCTTGGCCGCTCTGGTAGCCGACGTCGCCGTTCATCGGGTCCGCGCCGATGTCGCCCCAGTCGCCCATGCCGTTCGAGTTGCCCATGCCGTCCATCCCCCCGCACGAGGGGCACGCGCCGTCGCCGAACGGATCGTTGCACCAGTCGCCGTTCGGCAGGCCGCCGCCCCAGTCGCCATTGGGATCGCCCTGACCGTACGGGTCCCCGTACGGATTGCCGCTCTGACCGTAAGGGTCGCCGCCCTGACCGTAAGGGTCGCCGCCCGGATTGCCGCCCTGGCCGTACGGGTCGCCGCCCTGGCCGTACGGGTCGCCAGCCTGGCCGTACGGATCGCCGCCCATCCCGTCCTGACCGGCCTGGCCGTACGGATCGCTGCCCCATGGGTCGGCGCCCTGCGTCGGATCGAACGGCGTCGTGCCCGTCACCTGACACGCCGATCCCACACCCGCAGCGCTCTGCGCGGCCGCGAGGCACTGCGTGATCGCGGTGGGGTTCGCCGCTCCTCCGCTCGCCTGGACGCACTGCAAGGCGTTCGAGAGGATCGCCATCATGTCGGCCCCGCACTGCGGCGTCGTTCCGAAGCTTCGTTTCGACGTGGCTCCGTTCTGCGTCGTCTGCGCGACGACGTGCCGGAGAACGGCGATGTCGGCGAGCGCCTGCCGGACGAACGACGCGGAGTCGTCGGAGAGCTGCGCGCGCGCGACCGTGCGGCCCTGCGCGTAGTCGTGACGAGCCGCGAACATGCTCCCGTCGAGGATGCGCGTGCGGAGCGTCGCTTCGCTCGTGTCAGCCGACGCGTGGAACCCGACGGAGAGTCCCTTCACCGGCTTGCCGTCCTCGTCGTAGCCCGTCAGGAAGACGTCGTGGCGCCCGCGGTAGATGCGCCACTCGTGGACGCCGAGCGTGGCTTGCGAAGACGGGGACGCCGTCGCCTTCATCATCGGACGCGGCGCGAGGAGCTTGGCCTTCGTAACTCCCCTCTCTTCCGGAGCGGGCTGCGGCGCGCACGCGGCGGAGGACGCGGCAGCGACGGTGAGCGTTGCGAGCAGGAGGAACCTCGTCGAAAAGAGCTTGCTGGTCTTCATCGGTGTGTCGCTTTCTCCCTCGACGGCTTCTCATTGCAGCCGCCGTTCCGCACCGCCGGCGAAGCTGCAGACGCAGCGATGCGCCCACGATCTCCGGGGAAAAGCGCGGCCTCTTCGGCGAAGCACACCTCTCGGCATGCCGGCGCCTCACGGGACGAGCGCTATCGTCGCCTGCATCGGCGACGGCTCGGATCACCCATGAGGTCATCCTCGGGGCTGCTCCCGGGAGGGCACCGAAGCGCGCGAACCCCTGAATTTTCCCGGCGATGGTGCCTGGAGCGACCGCGTGCGTCGCCGGAGCCTTCCTGCTACCTCTTAAGACGATGCTTCGCTTCGGACGCGCCGCTCCGATGCTTGCCGGCCTCGCCCTGGCCGCGGCATGTGGAGGCTCAACGCCGGACAACGAGGACGGCAGCAGCAGCGGCCTCTTCCCCAACGCCAACGACGGCGGCGTCATCGTCCTGCCGGACGGAGGCACCGCGCGCGGCAAGGGCCGGAGCTGCACGGGCGGCCCGGGCGCCGACAAGAAGTGCGGCGGGCAGCCGAACGACGACAGCGCGCTCGGCTCGACCGACTGCTGCGACGTCAAGCAGGTCCCGGGGGGCACGTACAACCGCTTCAACGATCCGGCGTTCCCTGCAACGGTCAGCTCGTTCTACCTCGACACGTTCGAGGTCACCGTCGGCCGCTTCCGCACGTGGGTCGAAGCGACGAACGGCAACCTCCGCGCGAGCGCACCTCCCGAAGGCGGCGGCGCTCATCCGAAGATCGCGAACAGCGGCTGGCGCTCGGAGTGGAACAAGTTCCTCCCTTCGAACCGCAAGGAAGTCGATCGCATGCTCGGCCCCGAGGAAGGGACCGACACGTTCATGGCCTGCCAGTTCGGGACGAACGTGGACGACTCCGGCTCACTCACGTGGTGGACGGAAGAGCTCGACAAGAAGGTCAAGGACCGGAACAAGAACAAGCCGAACGTCCTCGCCGAGAACACGAAAGAGGCGCTCGACCGCAAGCCGCTCAACTGCGTGCCCTGGCACGTGCTCTTCGCGTTCTGCGTCTGGGACGGTGGGCGCCTGCCGACCGACGCGGAGTTCGGCTTCGCTGCGCTCGGCGGCAACGAGCAGCGCGAGTTCCCGTGGGGCAACGCCGACGCGAAGGACAAGGTCCACATCGCGAACCGCAACGATCTCTCGCTCGTGCCGACGTTCGAGTATGGCGCGAAATACACGACGGCACGGCTCTACGATCGAACGCTCGGACCGAACGTCTTCGAGGACAATTACGCGTTCACGTACGGCGGCAAGACGATGGCGCGGACCGACAACGCTACGCACATCGCGCCGGTCGGACGCAAGCCGCTCGGTAACGGCAAGTGGGGCCATGCGGATCTCGCGGGCGGCATGTTCGAGTGGATGCTCGACGAAGGGCCGATTCGTCAGGGGCCGTGCAACGACTGCGCGAACGTGAGCTGGCCGAAGGGCGACGCGAAAGATCCGCAGGCGTTCATGGACCAGCCCGAGTTCAAGAACCCTGGCGGCCTCGACTGGTGGAAGGGCGGCGCGCGCGCCATCCGCGGCAGCGCGTGGGACAACTCGAACGGCCTCGCCAACTCCCAGACGAAAGCGGAAATAGAGTTCTACACGAGCTACCCGGTTCTTCGGACGTACCGCGCGCTCGGCGGCCGCTGCGCGCGCGATCTCTGAAGCTCGAAGCTCAGGGAACCTCGACGGTACCCTCGAGCACCTCGAGGATCGCCGGAAGCTTCTGCACGATGTTCGAGTCGAAGTTCGGGACCCACTGCTCCGTCGTCCCGACGGCCAGCGAGCTGGCGTGCTCCAGGCCGCGCTTGCCGTAGTGGTCGGTCACCTCGGCAAGCGTCTTCAGCGTGCCGCCGTGTCCGTACGGGGCACTCGTCGGCAAGCCACGGAGCGAAGCGGTCTTGAAGGCGCCGAGCATCGTCGGCGCTTCGGCCAAGAACGGCTTCGCCGCCGACGGTGCGTCGCTCCACTTCGACGACGCGAGGAACTCGGCCGTCGAGAGCTTCAGAAGACCGTCTTCACGTCCCATGTCGGGATCCCCGTCCTGGCGGCCCGTGGGGAACCGCAGAGCGTGGAACGCGTCGTCGGTCAGCCGCGGCCCCCAGTGGCATTGCGCGCACCCGTTCCGGAAGAACGCCGAGAGCGCCTCTTTCTGCGGTGTCGTGAGCGCGCTCGTGTCGCCGTCGGCGTACCGATCGAGCGCGTTCGGCTTCACGCGAAGCGCGCGTTCGAACGCGGCGATCGCTTTGCCCGCATTCACGAAGATGCGGGTGACGTTGTCCTTGTCCGCCGCCGGGAGCGCGTCGTACGCGGGATCCCCGGGCTTGCCGTTCGCCGGCAGTCCGGCCAGATCGGGCAGCGGGTACTTCGCGCCGAATACGGCCCCGTACTCCGTCGCATGGCGCTGCGCGATCTGATGGGCCACGAAGAGGCGGCTCCCGCCGTATTCGACCGGATCCTCGAACGGCGCGAGCGCCTGCATCCAGAGCGTGTCCGCGCGGCCGTCCCAGAACTGCCAGCGCGAGTGTGCCGCGAGGGCGATGCCGGGCGAGTTGCGATTGCCTGTCGCGACGCCCACCGCTTGCGGGGCCTCATCCGTGAAGTCTTTTTCGGGATCGTGGCACGTCGCGCACGAGACCGTGCCGGACGGCGAGAGGAGCGCGTCGTTGAAGAGCACCTTGCCGAAGGCAACGGCCGCGGCGTCGTCACCGTAGGCGTTCGTCGGATCGGCCGGCGGCGGGCCGAGCTTGGAGAGGCTCATGTCGCGGATGAGATCCATCTCGTTCTCGGTGAAGTAGCCGTCGAGCAACGTCGGCTTGGTGCGCGACGGCCGAGGAGCCCCGTCGAGGTCCGCGAGCTCGAGCGCGATCCGCCCGTGGAGCGTCTCCGGATCGGGGTCCTCCAGCGTGGTCAGGATCTTCATCGTGCGCGTGTCGATGAAGACGTACTCCGGCAGCGGAGCGCGCGAGAGCAGCGCCGGCCCGAAGGTGTATCGATCGTCGAGGGCGACCCTCGTGCCGGAGGCGTCGACCTTCTCGCGCCAACGTGTCGCCGCGGCGTTCGTCGGCGGCATGTTCTCTTCGTCGGCGACGAGCAGATCGACGAGCACGATCCGGTCGGCGTATTGAGGATCGTCGAGCCATCGCTGCGTGTGCGCGGCGTGCCAGAGACACGGACCGCACCACGCCGCGCTCGACCGAACGACGAGGAGACGCGAACGCGGAGCGCACGGCTCGAAGAAGCTGTCGATGGAAACAGGACCGTCCGGTCCGTCGAAGCTGAGCCCCGGCGGAACGGTGCCGAGGATCTCCATCTCGTAGGGCCCCGGTGGATACGCGCCCGTGGGCTTGCCGTCGACGCAGAGGGGCACCTCGGCGTCCGCGCCTCCGCCGTCCTTCGGATCGGGCGTCGGCGTCGCGGGAGCATCGTCCCCGTCACCACACGCCGCCACCGCCGCGACGGCGAGTACAAGCGCGAGCACACCGGAAGCCAGAGAGCGTCGCGACCCCATCGCCCGTGTCGCATAGCACGGCGAGGCATAGCGGTCAGGCGGTCGTCACCAGACGAGGCGAAGTCCCTTCGCCCCTACACCGACCCGTGCGGGGCGGTCAGCGGGGCGGTGAGCGGGGCGGTGATCAGAGACGCTCGACGCAGCGCGTTCGCCGTCCGGCGCGAGGAGAAAGAGCGTCGCGCCACCCGCCAGGAGCACGGTCCCGATCACCGCGACGACGGTCGCACCGGTCGCGAGTCCATGAGCGCCGTCGGCATCGTCGACCGCGCTCGCCGGACACCCGCGCGAGCCGTCACGACACTGCGCCCGCGCGTCGTCGTAGGTGGACTTCGCGACGAGGCCGACGATCCCCGCGGCGATGAGACCGCCGGCACCCGCGCCCGCGAGGACGACGCCCGTCGTCCGGGTCGCCGACCACCCCGCCGGCGAACGCTCCACCACACGGGGTGCGATCGGCGATTCGGATGAGCTCGACGGTCGAGCCGGAGGCTGCGCCGCCGCGGCTTCGAGGTGCGGGACGTCGACGGTCACGCTCCCGTTCGTGACACTGACGCGCGTCTCCCAGGGCAGATGCCCATCGGCGGCCGCGGAGACGACGTGCTCTCCGGGATCGACGGGGATCGCAACGCCCCATTCACCGGGCGCGATGCGCGCGCCGTCGCGTATGACGACGAGGCCGTCGACGCGGTTCGCGGTGGGCAGCGAAATCGAGAGCCGTACGAGCTTCGGCTCGAGCGCATCCGCGCGCGTGCGCGCGATGCCTTCCCAGTCCGTGCGTCCGGCCTTGCGCGCGAGAACCTCGGCCTCGCGGAACGCGCCCCATGCGCTCGCTGTTTGTCCGTTCTTCTCGTAGCAGTTGGCGAGGTTCAAGAGCGTGCTCGTCTTCGGATCCGCCTCCTGGCTCGCGAGGAACTTCGGACATGCCGAAGCGAACTCGCCCGCCTCGGCATCGGAGAGCGCGCTGTCGAAGAGCTGCTGCGCTCGCGCGCGATTGTCCGGCCTCGTCTGCGCGGGCTCGTCGGCGTGCGCGAGGACCGGGCACGAGAAGCACGCGCACGCGATCGCGACGGCAGCGGTCCTTTGCCTCAAGCTCATTCCCGGACCCGGATGAAGCCTCCCGAGCTCGCGGGCTCCGGAGGCTTCGATGCCGTCGCGGACGCCGCCGGCGTCGGCACGGATGCGGCGGGCTTCGGCGAGGCGCCCACGGCAGTCGGCCGCGCCGACGCGGCGTCGCGCGCGCGTGTGGATGAAGTGGACGAAGTCGACGGACGAGCCGCGCTCGCCGAAGCCGCGGCAGGAGGTGCGCTTTCCGACGGGGCCGGCGCAGGCGGCTCCGCGGCGGTCGTCGTGGGCGCCGTGCTCGCGCCAGGCTGCGCGACGACAGGCGTGGGCATGGACGAGGGCGGAGTCGTCGGGGCCGTCGCCGACGCGCCGCTCCCTTTCGCGATCGCGATCGCGAGCAGCGCGAGCGCGGCCGCACCGCCGACCAGCGCGACGATCCCTCGCCGGCCTTTCTTCGCCTCGCGTGTGGGGCGCGCGTTGGTGGTCCCCCACGCGGACGATGCGGGTACGGCGTCGGGCCCGCTCGGATCGTCGGCCGTCGTCACGTCGGTGGTCGCCATCTCGCTGACGAGCCGCTCATTCGTGACGTGTTTCGGCGCCTGCGCCTGATGCTTCGAGTCGGACGCGGTCGGATCGCGCTTCGCGTCGCCATCGCTGCTCCCGAAGCCGGGATTCGACGCACGCGCATCGGGTTGGCTTCGCCGCACGCGGGCGCGTTCGACGCCGCCGGAGAGGACGGCGATGGTTCGAGCCGCCGAGCCACGATCGGCCGGAGCCGCGAAGGCCTCGAGCGCCGTCGCGAGCGCGCCGATGTCGTCCCATCGCGCCTCTGGATCCTTCTCGAGGCATCGCATCACGGCCTCGCTCAGACCGGCGGGGACCTCGGGGCGGAGCTCGTGCACAGGAGGGCAGCCCTCCTGCGCGACCTTGAAGCAGAGGTCGAGCAGCGTGTCGGCCTCGAAAGGGACACGCCGCGCGAGCAGCTCGTAGGCAATCGCTCCGAGCGCCCAGATGTCCGATCGCTCGTCGACGTACTTCGACGAGCGCATCTGCTCCGGGGCCATGTAGAGCGGAGATCCCAGGAGCATCTCCGTCTTCGTCAGCGAGAGCATGTCGCTGGAGTTCGGGTTGATCGACTTCGAGATGCCGAAGTCGAGCACCTTCACGAGCGGCCGTCCGTCGGCGCCACGCGTGAGGAACAGGTTCCCGGGCTTGAGATCGCGATGGACGATCCCGAGCGCATGCGCCTCCGCCAGGCCCTCGCACGCCTGGAGCATCCAGCTCACAGCGTCCTCGATCGGAAATGGCGCCTCCGACGCCTTCAGCTCGGCGCCGAGGTCGCGGCCATCGAGGTACTCCATGACGATGTACGCCCGCCCGTCGTCCATCCGCCCGACGTCGAGCACCTTCGCGACGTGCGTGCCCTTGAGTTTGACCGACGCCTTCGCCTCCCGGACGAACCGCCCGACGAGCTCCTCGTTGTTGGCCGCCTGGGGGAGCAGGAACTTCAGCGCGACGCGCCGATCGAGCTCGAGGTGCATCGCCGAGAGGACGATCCCCATCCCACCGACCCCAATGACCTTCTCGATGCGATATTTCGCAGCGAGGACGTCCCCCTCCTTCACGGGGGCGGTCGCGTTCGAAGGAGAGGCCATTCGGTCGCGCCATTTTCGCCCGCGAGCTTTGCTTTCGCAATGGCGGCGGGCCGAATCATGCACGTGCGCTCTCGCGATCGGCGCGATCGGCGCGACTGGCGCGTCCCCGCGCGACCGACCGTGAGAATGGCCCTCAGCGCGGGAAAGCGGCTGCGTTCCCGCCGTCGACGGTGACCACACACCCGGTCGTCGCCTTCGCCTGGGCGAGCCACGCAAAGGCCTCGGCGACGTCGCGTGCCGTGACCTCCCGTCCGAGGAGGTTCGAGCGGAAGTACTCGTCCACCGAGATCCCGCGGGCCGCCGCGCGCGACTCGACCATGCCGCCACCGAAGATGTTCGTCCGGATGCGATCGGCGTTCACCGCGTTCGAGCGAATGGAGTGCTTCGCGAGATCGACCGCGTACTGGCGCATCAGCGAGACGAGCGCCGCCTTCGGAACGGCATACGGGCCGAAGCCGGGTCCCTGGTTGAACGCGCTCTTGCTCGCGTTGAAGAGGAGGCACCCTCCCCGGCGCTGGAGCGTCATCTGGGTCACCGCTGCCCGCGCGATGTTCACGTGCGAGAGCAGGTTCACCTCGATCGACGTGCGAAGCGCGTCTTCGCCCGCGTTCGTCTCGAGCTTGCCTTCCGCTGCCGTACCGGCGTTGCTGACGACGACGTCGACCCCGCCGAACGTCCTCGCTGCAAGCTGGAAGGCCCGCGTCACGTGTTCGGCGACCGTGACGTCGCACACCGTCGAAATGACCTGCGACTTCTTCCCGATCGCGCGTGCGGCCGCGGTGACGCCTCCCTCGTCACGATCGCAGAGTACGACGTGCGCCCCGAGCTCGGCGAAGAGTGCCGCCGTCGCGTGGCCGATGCCGGAGGCCGCGCCGGTGACGAGCGCGACGCGCTTGGCGAGCGGGAGGTCCGCTTCCTTCTTCAGCTTGGCTTGCTCGAGGCTCCAGTACTCGACGTCGAAGAGATCATCGAGTCCGACCGGCGCGTACGCGCCGACCCGCTCCGCGTGCTCGATGACGTCAATCGTGTGCTCGTAGATGTCGGCCGCCATGTCGGCGTCCTTCTTCGTCTTGCCGATCGCGCAGAGGCCGATGCGCGGCAAGAGCACGATGCGCGGCCACGGATCGAGCTTCTTCTTCGTGACGCTCTTCTTCGCGACGGACTCCTCGAAGTAGGCGTTGTAGCGGCGGGCGTACGACTCGAGCTCGCGATCGATGCGGGCGGTGAGCGCTGCTGGGTCGTCGTACGGCGGCGCGGCGACGTGCAGCGGCCACGGCTTGGTACGAAGCACGTGGTCGGGCGTCGCGCAGCCGCGCTGCGAGAGAATGGCTGCGTCGTCGCGATCGAGGAACGCGCAGATTCGATCGTTCGTCCGCAGCGTGACGATCGGTGCACGCTCGACCTGCTCCTCCGCCGCGCGCGCGAGCGCGCCACGCACGATGGCGAGGGTGCTCGCCACGACATCATCGCTCGGCGTGCGGACGGAGCTCGTTCGCGCGCTCACGGGACCGCTCACTGGCCCCGGCTTCGTGTGGCCCGCTGCGTATCGCTCGCACCGGGTGACGGCGTCGATCATCCGCTCGTAGCTCTCCTTCGCGGTCGCGCCGAACGTGAAGACGCCGTGACGTTCGAGCACCATCACCGTCGGCGAGCGGCCTGCCTTGACGGCGGCGTCCCACGCCTCCTTGCACGCCCGAGCGAGCCCGAAGCCGGGCATGACGTACGGGATGAAGAGCAGGCTCGTGCCGAAGATCTCTTCGCAGATCGCGCGGGCCGTCTTCTGATCGACGACCGCGAGGAGCGCATCGGCATGCGTGTGATCGATGAACGTGGCCGGCAGCGCCGCGTGAAGGAGCGTCTCGACGCTCGGTGTGGGCGCGCTTGCGTCGAGGAGCGCGAGCCGAAGCTCGTTCACCATCTGCTCGTCGCTCATCGACGGTAGCTCGAGTAGCCGCATCAGCGGCGCCATCCGCACCGCAGGATGACCGGGCGGCTCGATCGTCGCGAGGTCCCAGCCGGAGCCCTTCACGTGCAGGACGTCGACCGTCTCTCCGAAGAGCGTCTGCGCCTTCGCCTTCACGCTGGTGTTGCCGCCACCGTGCAGGACGAGCGACGGATCGGCCCCGAGCAGACGCGCGCTGTACGTACGCAGGGCGAGTGCTTCGCTCACGTCGGGCTTGCGATCTTGGACCGCGCGCGCGGCCTCGGCGTCGTTCCAGCGGCTCTTCATCGGGAAGCTTCATAGCGCGGCCGAGGCCCTGACGGGAGAGGCAGGTCGGGCCGCGGCGCGCGCGCTCGTCCGTGCTGCCTGTCCTGCAAGGCCGGACGTCGCGCGAGGAGCTGACGCACCGAGCCGACGTGACGGAAGAGCGCGCGACTTCGGTTCAGGGCAGCTCGGGCTGCTTCGTCACCGTGGCGGGGATGGTGAGCACGAGGTCGCCGTCGGCGATGAGCTCGATCTCGGTCGCCCCCGCCTTGAGACCGACGAAGGCGTAGTTCCGCTCGTTCACGACGCCCTTCACCTCGACGATGGTCGGGTCCTTCGAGCGGATGACGAGCGGCATCGGCTCCTTGTCGTCGTTCCACGCCGCGATGTACGCCGTGATGACGAGCCCCTCCGGGACGTCGAGCCGTTGCTGGGAGAACGTCCCGCCGATCGTCGTGTGTCCCCTCACGGCGGAGATCTCGGTGCGCTCGTATTCGGGCCCGCAGGCCATCGCGCCGAACGCGAGCGCCGCGAGAACGAGAGCGCGCCGGGCGAATGCGAAGGTGGTCAGCGAGCTCATTCCGTCACCTCCACGGCGATCTGCTTCTCGAGCGCAGCGCCCGCTGCCCTGACCTTCGTCTGTCCCGACTTCTTCGCGCGCAGGTTCACGACGCCCCGCGAATAGCTCTCGACCTGCACGACAGTGTCGTCGTCCGACGTCCACTTGACCGGGATCGAACCGGCAGCCGGCTCCGCTGCATACTCCGCAACGACGCGGTAGCTCTGCGCGTCGCCCACCTTCAGGTTCATCGCCTGGATGCGCGGCGGGTCCTTCCCGAGGCGTACGTCGTAGTTCGCCTCGTAGATGATGAGGTCGTTCGGCTGGACGATCTTGAGCGTCACGTAGTCGATGAGCGTGCCTTTGCTGTCCTGGACGAAGATCGTGCCGAAGCCGGGCTGCCGTGCGGTGAAGCCGACCTGGCCGCCCTTGCCCACGTAAGGCGCGACGGGCTGCGCCACGACACCGTCGTAGCGCTTGTTGTCGAGGAAGAAGACGTCCGTCCCCTGCTGATCGTTCGCGACGAAGCGAACGTCGAAGCTCGAGCCGGTCGCGATCTGCTGCGGGAACTTCTCCGCGTCTCCCGAGTAAGGCAAGCACGCCGCGCCGTCGTCGCAGGCGAAGGTGAAGGCGCCATTGCCGAGCTCGCCTTCCTTGTACGCGGCGCTGCCGGGCGCGGGGTTGTCGTTGCATCCAGCAAGTGCACCGATGGCAAGCGCGATGGCCGCGGCGATCGTCGTCGTACGTTGGCTCATGACCGATGAAGTCCTGTGGGTTGACATGGCGTGATCCCTCGGAGCGCGCGGACGCGCCCCGCTCAATCGGAGAGAAGGTTACCGCTTTCGCGGCGTGCGACGCGCGAGCCCCGAAGACGGCCCCGTCGCGCGCGGCACTAGGTCAAGGAAGAGCGTGGACGGGCGATGAGAGGGCATGGAGCGGTGAGGGGTCGAGATCGCGCAGTGCACGAGGCACATGGGAGAACCCGCGATCTCGACCCACTCCCCACTCCGTTGCGCGCGTCACACGCGCCGAGAAGACGAGCGGTACCTGAATGGAGGGACGCTCGCCTTCCTCTCGAGCGAAGGAAGAGGAAGCTGACGGGCATCATCGCAACGGCCGTGCCGTGACGCTCTTCCCACCGAAAACGCGGGCAAAACGCCCGATGGTCCGCGCTGGAGGGCGTGGTTTGCTCCATCGCGAGCCCGAAACGGCATGACATCCATGCCAGGGTTCCGTAGTCCGCCGGAAACATGGCGAACGCGCCCTCCCAGTGTGAACGGCTGGGCTCCCCGCGACGAGCGCGAGCAGGCGAGACAGCGGCGGGGGCGCGGTCACCGGCGCGACCAGAACAGAGCAGACCGTGCGGCGGCGGTCCGTCGAAGAACTTCTTCAACTCGCTGAGACTGTTGTTGACACCCGGGTCTCGAGAACGCTAGAAGCTCGGCTCCCTCAGGCGCGTAGCTCAGTGGTAGAGCACTACCTTGACACGGTAGGGGTCGTTGGTTCAACCCCAATCGCGCCTACAACGTAGTACTGGACAAGCGGGTTGAGTGCTTCGGCACTCAGCCCGTTTTCGTTTCAGGGGCGGGCCAAGGACGGTCTTCGGAGGTGAGCCCCCGTGGCCGTTCGGAACGCCCAAGCGATGGCTGGGAAAGGAGCAGCTTTGTATGCTGCCCCGCGTGGTCACGCCCAGCTTTCGGAGCGGCCGCTCGACCCCGCATGTCAGCGTGCGCCCGGGGCGTCGCGAGGTGGCGGACTCCTGGGACGGCACCTGGGTCCACGCGACGGGCGTCCGGAATCGCCTGACCTTCGGGACTTCGACCAGAGGGACCTCCCGGAGATCCTGCGCGGGCTCGACGCAATCACCGAGGCGTCCCCGGTCGTCGGAGCACCGTAGGTGTTGCCCATGATCCTCTATCGCCTCGGACTCGAAGAGCTGGGCCTCATCTACGAGGCGCAAATGCGGGCGTTCCCTCCCCGATTGCCCGACCAACCCATCTTCTACCCAGTCACGAACGAGGCGTACGCAACGCAGATCGCGAAGGACTGGAACACCAAGAGCGGCAGCCTCGCGGGATTCGTCACTCGCTTCTCCGTGGACGACGACTACGTGGCCAAGTTCGAGCGACGGGTCGTTGGGGCCCGTGACCACGAGGAGCTGTGGGTGCCCGCCGAGGACCTCCCTCAGTTCAACCAACACATCAACGGCGCCATCGAAGTGCCGCTTACCACACCGATTCGGACCGTCGCTGATTGCATCGCAGGCGACGTGGCGGAAGATCTGGTTCGCCAGGCTGTGGAGCAGGGCGTTCGACGAAAGCTCTTCACGCGAGCCGAGGTGAGCGCCGTCCTCAGAGAAGCGCGTCGAGAACGAGATGCCTCCGCAGACGTACGCAAACCCTGAGGCTTTCAAACAGGCCATCGAGCGAGTGCCGCCGCCCACGCCGACTCGGACCTGACGCCTCCTCGCACTCAGTCCAACCCCGTCCGGCCGGGAATCCAATACGTCTTCGTCTTGATGTTCCGCACGCCAGCGCGACGGAGGGCGTCCCGTACGCCGACGACGAGCTCGGAGCCGCCCGTCACGGCAACGACGGTATTGGGGGAGCTCGACAGTCTGTTCGCGACGGCGTCGACGGTAGCGGTGGGACTCCCGGGCGCGACGACGTCGACGTGGTGCAGGCCGACGGACGCGGCCGCTTCACGAACATCGGCGGCTGCGTCCGACTGGATGATGGCGTGGAGACCGCCTGGTCGTTCCACTGCGGACGCGGCGGCGACCGCGACACTGGTCTCGTCGCCGACGAGCACCACCGGTCCCGCGCCGAGCTCCAAGGAGCGCTGAGGCCCCACGAACGGGAGCTCTTCGCCCACCCGAACGTTCGCCATCCAACGCGCGCCGGGACCGCCCGCATGCTTCCATCCGAGCAGCACCATGCCTTCCGGCGCACGGATCGGCGAGTACGTCCGCATGTCGTCGGAGGGCAGCAGGAGCTGGACCTTCGTGCCGGCGGAGAGCCCCTGTACGTTGCACCGCAGGAGCAGTCGCTGGAAGCCGCCGATCGCTTGCACGGAGACGATAGCGGCTCGCTTCAGCAGCAAGCCGGAGACCAAGCGAGCAAGTTTACCTTTCGTCGACGACATCGTTTCTCTCCTCACTACGATGCGCGGCTTCTCTTCGCCGTCGCGCACCAGCGTGCCGTCTCACTTCCCGACGTCGCGACCTCCGAAAAAGCCCTTCCTTCGATCGATCAAAACGGACATCCGCACGCATCTACCCGTGTGCTGTCTTGGTCGTCTGCTGAAAGCGCCCCGCCGTCCGAACCCGTTTCGACACGCGACGAGCAAGTCCCTTCCCGGGGACTGGCAGAGAGCTGCTCTGCGGACGCGCGCGTCGCTGCGAAGCGGCCGGCGCGTCGCGACCGGATTCGCTTCGACGTCAGCGCCGTGCGCTCGCTCGACGGAGCCTGTCCGGCCCACGCGGAATCGGCGGAGGACGTCGCTGGGCATGCGGACCCAGGCTCGTTCGGCGACTCATCGGGCTTTTGAAGATCCTATTCCACTCGCTGAACACGGGTTGGGCGTTTCGATGCTCAGCCCGTTTTCGTTTCCGGGACGGTCCGGGGATGGTTTTCCGGCCACGGCTCGTCGCCCCCACCACCGCCGGCTCGTAAGGCACCCACGTGGGCCGTGGCTCGACCGGCAGCAGCTCCGTATGGTTGCCGTGGACGCGCCCGTTGAACGCGATTGACGTGAGCGCGCCCTACGCCGGCGTGCGAGGTTCCATATCGGCGTCGGCCTCCATCAGGCGCCGGAGATGTTCGTCAGGGTTGTTCAGGAATTCACGCATCACGGTCACATGCACGAGGTCGGCGTAGGCCACCTCGCAGATCGGTGGCGCGTCGAAGCTGAAGATCCGCGCGCCAGGACACGCGAGCAGGATCGGTGAGTGAGTCGCGATGATGAACTGCGCGCCCTCGTCGGCTGCGCGGAGGATGAGGCGCAGAAGAACGAGCTGCCTCATCGGAGAGAGCGGAGCTTCCGGCTCGTCGAGGAGGTAGAGCCCTCGGGGACGAACGCGGGTCGAGAAGATGTCCACGAAGCTCTCGCCGTGGGAGCGCGAATCGTACTTCGGAAGAAACCTCAGGGCGTTCTGCTCATCGAGATGCGAGCCGCCGGCAGCAACTCCTTCATGGTCGAACCGAACGCCCAGGAACTCGGCCTTCTCGCGGACGATGCGCGCGTCCGTACGAGCCTGCATCCGGAGGTGGCCGAAGAAGTCCTCAGCGCGCAGAAAGAATCCTTGGCGCGAGCGCGGGCGCCAAGCAAGACGGAGCGCGGCTCCAAGGCGACGCTGCTGAGCAAGCGTGTCGTCGACGGCCAGCTCACTGACGCCCAGGGATGGGAGCTCGGCGGCCGTCGCGATCCCCTCGAGCAGCGTCGACTTGCCGGACCCGTTCTCGCCGACGAAGAGCGTGACCGGCACGTTCGTGTCGAGCGTCTGCAGAGTCTTGATCGCGGACACGCCGAACGGAAACGTTCGTGACTCTTCGGCGGTGAGCTGTCGCTTCAGTCCGACTTCGAGCAGGTGGGGCATCGCGGTAGGGCAAGTTTAGCCGTCGCCGGGTCACTCGGCGAAACGGCCGGGACGAGCACCTAGCGGCGGCCTTTTTTGGCGCGCACCTTCTCATAGGCCGCGCGGAGCTCTTCGCGCACGGTGCTCACGTCTTCGCCCCGCAGGTGTTCGGCGCGCAGCTCCGCCATGAAGCGCTCGACGAGCTTGCTGCCGCCGCGCTCCAGCAGCTCCGCGCGGATGCTGAGCGCTTCCGTCGCGGGCAAGAAGCGCCGCCCCCACGCGCCGAGCGCCACGAACACGGGGAGCAGCTGGATGCCCATCTCGCTCAAGCTGTAGATCTGCTTCTGCTTGTGGGTGGGATCCGCGGCGCGCGTCAGGACGCCCAGCTCCACGAGGTGCTGCAGCCGGTCCGCCAGGATGTTGGAGGCGATGCCCTCCTCCGAGCCGGCGAGCAGCTCCCGGAAACGCCGACGACCGCCGAACATGATGTCGCGCACGACGATCAGGCTCCATTTGTCGCCCAGCGCCTCGAGCGTCAGGTTGATGGGGCAGCCGGAGCGTTGGGAGGCGGTCATGGCGGGGCCGAATGCCGACTTGCACGATAGGGCTACTGATCGTAACTTGCAACCGGTTGCGATTGGCAACCAGTCTGGAGGATCGATGGCAGGTCACATTTCTTACGGGTTCGCGGTTTCGGTGGACGGCTACATCGCCCGCGCGCAGGGAGGCGACATCGGGTTGCCGGTGCCGGAAGAAGCGCTGCACCGCCACTTCAACGAGGTGCAAGAGCGCACGGCGCTCAGCCTCTACGGCCGGAACATGTACGAGGTGATGAAGTACTGGGACGCTCCGCAGGCGGACAGCGCCGAATACGAGCAGGAGTACGCCCGCGCCTGGCAAAGGACCCCCAAGGTCGTCTTCTCCACGACGCTCGATAGCGTCGGCCCCAACGCGCGGCTCGTGAAGCAGAGGGCAGACGTCGAGCGCACCGTGCGCCAACTGAAGGCGGAGACGAACGGTGAGATCGAAGTGAGCGGCGCCGGCCTCGCCGCCAGCCTGATTCGCCTCGGCCTGGTGGACGAGTTCCGGCTGTACATGATGCCGGTCGTGCTCGGCGGCGGTAAGCCGTACTTCGAGGCCGGCCTCCAGCTGGAGCTGGAGCCGCTAGGGGCGGAGAGCTTGCCGCAGAACTGCACGCTCTTGCGCTTCCGCCCGAAGAAGTCCTGAGCCGGTGCACGGTACGTTCGATTCGGAGGCGCCCGATTTCGAGCGCCGGCATTGGACGCGCGCTCGCCGAACGCGCGCGGGAGCGACGTCGTGCGGCTGCGGCGCGGTCACTTCACGGGCGGCGGGGGCGCGTCGTTGACGGGCCGGAGTCCAACGCCGCCGACGTAGCCATAACTCGTGTACATCCCCGTCCCCCAAACCGTGACGGCGAAGGGTCCCCGGCTGCGTGCCTCGTGTCGACCATGGCCGCAGCTGCCGCTCCCGAACTTCTGCGGCAGCGAACCCTTCGTGAGGGTCACCCACGTGAACTCGTACCGCCCGCTCGAGCCGAGGGGCATCCAGTCACCGATCTCGCCCGCACATCCGAGCTCGACGGGCATGAAGCCGTCTGCCGTCTTCGTTCGGACGAGGGTGAGCGTCGTCTCGGGGAACGTGTGGTCGGCGAAGAAGACGTACCGATCGAGGTACTGCTCCGTCGGCGGAATGTTCACGAAGTCGGGATCGCCGGTGGTGATCCCGCCGTCACCGGCGCCGCCGTTGTACTCGGCGCCGGTCATGTAGACGTTGACGTGGAACGGATGCCGCGAGTCCTGACTCCTGACGACGAAGATCTGGTCCGTGATGAAGCTTGCCACCTCGCCGCTCGCCAGCGTCTCGGGCGCATCCCGCGGACGACTGGGCTCGTACGTGAGAACGGTCCCGTCCGCGGCACCCACGATCGTGTACGGGACGCGCTCGCGCGCGTTCGGGCTGGAGGTCCCGATCCGGGGCTGGAACGGGACGACCGCGTATTCGGATCCCCAGTGGGCGAACGGCGGGATCTGCTGCTGGAGCGTGTCGCAATATGGCGTCGGCAGCTGAGTGCACTCCGCACCACCGAAGACGCCGATCGGCTTTGTCGCTTCGATCGGACTTCCCGCGAGCGAGCGCTGCACGAACTGGAGGACCTCGCCCTTCGAAAGCGCCCACGTCTGCGCGACGCCCGCGGCGGCTCCCGCCACGCCCTTGCCAGCCGGCACCGCGACCGTCGGCTTCATCGTGACCTCGGTCCCGTCTTCGTTCGCGATGATCTGGAGCGTCCGCCGCTTCTTGGTGTCGCCGAAGTCGAACGGGCTCACGGTCACGTAGTTCTTCGCCCACGACGAGACCGGAAGGAGGAGTGTCGCGCTCGGGATGTTCGAGGCAGCGCCTCCGTATGGGTAGATCGAGTAGGCCGAGACCGGCGCGTCCGTCGTGATGTGAAAGGCCCTCGTCTTCCCCGTCCCGTGCGCAACTGGATCGACGAGCAAGGCAGGCGTGACGGTCGCCGGGCAGCGGACCGTGGTCGGGTCCAGCGTCGCGCTGTCGTGCGCGAAGAACACGACAGCCACCTGCCCGGGGGCGAGTCTTTCGCCGCCAAGCGGCGTGTACTTCAGCTGCCCGTTCGGCTGGTCGACCACGTAGATGGCGTTCGAGATGTCGAGCTCGCCGGAGCCGACCTCCGCGGAGACACTGACGCCGCGGTCCCACGTGTTCGCGACGATCGCGGCAAAGCAGCTGCCTCTCGCCTCCCGGGCCTCATCCGGCGGAACCGTCCAGAAGTTACACCCGGCCGATCCCTTCGTGAGCTCGGCAGCGGTGCACGCATCGACGCACTTCCCCGCGCCGCATCCCTGATCGGCATTGCACTGCTCGACGACCCGCTCGGATCCCTCACAGCCGTCGAGCACCTGCTTCAGATCGCGCGAGCAATGGATCCCGCACGACGCCGCCTCCGGCCCCGCCCCAGCGTCCAGCGTCGGCTCGAACTCCTGGTTCTCGACGTCGAACCCGTCACGGCTCGAACACGCGAGGAAGCCGGCGGATCCCGCGACGAGCCCGACGACGATGCTCGATGCAAGGCGAATGTTCATCTGGCGACCTTTCGGATCTATTGCCGCCACGGCGCTGGACCTCGTCATGGCTTACCTGCGTTCGTCCGGTGCAGCGCGATCTGGTCGCCGACGACCCAGAAGTCGTCGGCGGCGGAGCCCCAGATCCCCCGGAACGGCCTCCCGACGGGCACGCTCGAGATCCGGATCGACGCCTGCTTCCAGCTCGCGCCGTCCCAGCGGCTGACGAGTCCCGTCCCACCGACGGCCCACGTCTCGTTCGCGCTCACGCCCCAGAAGGCCGCGATGGGGCGCTCCCAGAAATCGCGCGCAGAGAACGTCCACGTAAACGTCCCGCCGCCATCCGTGCTCGTCCCATGCCAGAGCGCCTCCGTCCCAGCGAGCGTGTAGCCCGCGAACCACACCGAAACATCCGAGCTCAGGCCACCCACGAGCAGCGAGCGCGCGGGGGCAGCGCCCTTCGGATCCGCGGGAAGGTCGACCACCTCCCAGCTCGTCGCGCTGGGCCTTCTCCGGAGGAGGACGCCGCGCGGCTCCGTGAACGGCGCCGCGTGGTTTCCGAAGAGCCAGACCCCCGTGGCGGGGCTGCCGAAGACGCCTCGATAGTCGACCGTCATCGACGAGACTTCATCGTCGACGGTCCATCCGGCGCCACCGTCGGCGCCGCGGGTGAAGTGGAGGACGCGCCCCTTCGCCGGAAGCGGCGGGAACGTGGTCGGAGTCTCGCCCCCGACGGCCCAGATGTCCTCCGGGCCCGTGCCCCACACTGTCTCGATCGGAGCCGTAGGATCGCCCGGCAGATCGACCGGCGTGAACACGAGCGTGGTCGGGCTCGCGCCTTCGCCGTGGACGAGCCCCTCCTCCGTAGCGATCCAGAGGTCCGTCGGGCCGCTGCCCCAGATCGAGGTCACGCCGGGCGCGATCGCGGCGTGCTGCTTCCACGCGGAGCCGTCCCAACGAAGGACGGCGCCGTCGGCCGCCCCAGCCCAGACGACTCCGTGCCCATCGCCCCAGACCGCCGCGAGGTCGCGACCTGCCGGAACCGCGCTATGACAGAAGTCGTCGTCCGAGCAGATCCGTTCGCCCGCGTCGACCACGTCGGCGCCGCTGTCCTCGATCGGGGGCTCGCCGCCGTCCTCGGGTGGGAGTGAGACGCCGCCGTCCTCGAGAACGGGTGGCATCCGGTCCGGCTCCGCATCGGCGCACGCGCCGAGCGCGAGCAGCAGCGACGTGACGAGCGCTGTCGTCGCGAACGCGAGCGACGAAGGAACGTTGCCAGTCATCACTTACCTGCCTTCGTGCCCGTGAAGTGGAGGACGACATCGCCGACGATCCAGACATCGTCCGGACCGCTGCCCCAGATGCCACGAAAGTTCGGCTTCTTTCCGAGCGGCAGCTGCGCCGACGAGAGCCGGAACGATGTCCCGTCGTAGTGCACGATCGTCCCCGAGTCGCCGACCGCCCAGATGTCGTTCGCGGAGCTGCCCCAGATCGCGCGCAGTGTCTCGGACGTGGGGGACGCGACCTCCTGCCAGCGAGAGTCCGACGACGTGATGTGGCGGATCGTTCCGAGCACGCCGACAGCCCAGACGTCGCTCGCAGAGCTGCCCCACAGCGACTCGAGGGTGACCGTCGACTGGCTGTCCACCTCCTGCCACGCGAGCGTGTCGTCGAACGCGCCTCCGTCGTTCCCCGCGCCGGACGGCGTGCCGTGGAGCGTCTTCCCACGCTCCCATCCAGCCTGTCCGTTCTTGTCCGCCGTGATCCAGATGTCCGACGCGGAGCTCCCCCAGATGCCGGTGATGGCGTGCTCTCCGAGGATCGGACGCCAGGCGGTGCCGCCGTCGGGATCCGCCGTCAGCACGACCTGGTTGCAGACGTGGTTCGCGAACGGCGGCTCGAACACATTGAAGCTCCGCCCGCCGATCCGCACGTGGTCGGCGGAGCTTCCCCAGACGGCACCGAGCGGAACGGACGTGAAGCCGGAGACGCTCGTCGGCCGGTTCTCCCAGACCGCGCCGCCGTCCTGGAGCCGAGTGCCGTGGAGCACCACCTCCGTGCTGCTCACGACCCAGACGTCGTTTCGCCCGCTGCCCCAGATCCCGAGGAAGGTGTTCTGGAGGCCAGAGGGCGTCTCCGTCCAGGTGTTTCCGTCCCAGTGGAGGATCGTCCCGCCCGAGCCCACGGCCCAGACGTCGTCCTTGGCCGAGCCCCACACGCTGGTGAGGGTGTGGAAGACGCTGACGCTGGTCGGGACGAGGCACCAGTCCACCTCGTCACACGAGACGAGCTCCGTCGTGCAATCGGGATCCGAGGCATCGCAGCCCGCGTCGCTCGGGGCGGGCACGACGTCTTCGCCACCGCCGGCGTCCGGGACGGGCGAAGACGCGTCCTCTTCCGGCGCTGCCGTATCGGAGCTCGTCGCGCAGCTCGCAAACGTCGCGGCGAGGCAGCCGAGACCGGCAAGCGACGCGAACGTTGCGGCTCGAGACCATGCGCGCTTCATTTCGCCACCACTCCCGCATCACACTCGACCATCAAGCACTTGCCCTCGATGCACGGCTGGCCGACGCCGAGATCGCACTGGTTCCCGCACGCACCGCAGTTTTCCGGATGGTTCCGGATGTCGATCTCGCAGCCGTCGCCCCGATCGCCGTTGCAGTCGGCGAAGCCCGGGAGACACTCGGCCGTGCAGAGCCCCTTCTCGCAGGCCACCAGCTGGTTCGGGCCTGGCGCCGGACAGAGCGCCCAGCAAGCGCCGCAGTGGGAAACGTCAGTGAGCAGGTCGGCGCATTGCTGTCCACACTGCGTGTGCCCTGCCGTCTCGCACGTATCGCGGCACTGCGGCCCACCCCCGCCGAGGTCCATCCGGCACTCCTGGCCGGGGCCACATTTGACGTTGCAGCCACCGCAGTGATTCGGGTCGACGTTGGTGTTCGTCTCGCAGCCGTCGGAGGCGCAGCCGTCCCCGAGGTCAACGTTGCAGTCGGCCCAGCCCGGGAAGCATTTGAGCTTCCCGCAGTCACTGTCGACGCACCCGTAACGCGTCTGCGGAGGCATCGGGGTGCAGGGGACCGGCGGTGGCTCGAGCGCGCACGCGCGCCGGCACGCTTTGCAGTTGTTGTCATCGAAGCGGCGGTCGACACAGTTGCCGTCGCAGTCGTAGAGACCGGGGCCACATCCGCACTTGCCCCTGATGCAGCGCTCTCCGGCGGGACAAGCATTCCCGCAGGCACCGCAGTTCGCGGCGTCCGTCGTGAGGTTTACCTCGCAGCCGTCATCGAGCAGGTGGTTGCAGTCGGCGTACTCGTAAGCCTCCTTCGACGCGCCGGGGCGCGGTTTGATCTGACACTCGAGCACGCATGCACCCTGCACGCAGCGAGCGTTCAGGTTGAGACCGTCGATCCCACGACACTCGACGCCACACGCTCCGCAGTTCGCGGGATCGTTCATCAGGTCCGTGCCGCACTGGATCGGCGACGTCGTCGAGCACGTCGCGTACGGCCAGGGGCACTCCGTGCCGATGCAGGCGAGCACGGGGGCAGGCGGCTCGGCCAGCGCTCCGTCGTCGCCGGCGTCGGGCGACGTGAACGTTGGAGGGGGATCCTCACAGAAGCCCTGCGCGCAGTCCCTCCCGATCGCCACATCCGTGCGGCGTGCGCATGCTGCACCGCCGGTGCCGAACAGCAAGATGGCGCTGAGCACGACATGCGCCGCAGAGAGCTTCGTCGTCCGAGTCGTCACGGCTGCCCCGCGCAGCTCATCTCGACCCGACGGGTGAGCGGGCCTTTCGGACGGCCCTTCAGGAACATCTCCGCCTCGCGGGCAGCTTCAGCGCGCCTACCGAGAGCGCACAAGACCACGATGCGCTCCGCGGCGCGATCGCTCGCGAGCAAGCCCATCGGGAACTCACGCGCGTGCTGATCGAGGAGCCCGAGGGCGCGCTCGGCGTCGTCAGCCTGACGTGCTCGACGCGCGTCAGCGAGGATGCGTGCCTCCCTCTCCAGCGTATCCGCATCCGCTGCCGGTGCGACCGGCACGGCGGCTGGAGCAACCGACGGCGCCGGAGGGTTCACCGGCTTCACGACCGCTTCCGGAAGCGCGTCGATCGAGATGGACGGGATCGCCGGAGTCCCCTCGGGCTCGGCTCGCTCGGCGGACGGAGCGACATCGACGCTCGCCGTCTCGGCGCGCGGTGCCGGACCAGCGGCACCCGAGTCGCTCGTGCGAAGCGCCAACCCACCGAAGGTCGCGATGGCGGCACACGACAATCCCGCGAAGAGCAACTTCTTCCCCTTTCCTGCGGTCGCGGGGGCAGGTGCAGGTGCCGGTGCACGCGCGGGCTCGGCCCGCACCGTAGCCGAGGACGCCACCGTCGCGCCGGCAGCCAGCGCTCCCTGGATGCTTGCGAGGACACGACGCTCGTCCGCGCTCGTCGGTTCGTAGGCGTCCGCAAGAGGCGCGAGGAGCGCTCCCTTCTCGTCCCGTTCGTTGCTCACTTGTACCTCCAGCCGTCGCGGGCCTGGTGTCTCGTCATCGCCGCCTCGACGTACTCGCGCGCAGCACGGATCCGGCTCGCGACGGTGTTGGGGTTCATTCCGAGGATCTCGGCGATCTCCGCGGCGGTCCTCCCCTCGATGTCGGAGAGCACCAGCGCGGCTCGCTTCTCGGGATCGAGGCTGTCGAGGATGCTCTCGAGCAGGCGAACCGTCTCGTTCGCCTCGGCGGCCCTCTCTGGTCCCCGTTCGACGGAGCCCGGCATCGCGTCGACATCCCGCTCCTCCGTCATGGCGCTCCGCCTCCGGCACGCGCGGTGATGCCGCTGCACGACCCGGAAGAGCACCGCGAAGAGCCACGAGCGCTCGAAGCCGCGCGCGTTGTACGAATCGAGCAGCCGGTGAACGGTGAGAAAGGTCTCCTGGACGACGTCGTCGACTTCGGCCGGGCTCACACCGAGGCGGCGAGCGGACTTCCACACGTACCCGAAGTGCTGATGGTAGAGCTCGATGAACGACACGGAGCCGGTCACGGCCGAGCTCGAGCTCGACGGCTGCGGCTGCTCCGGCGGCACGGGCCGAGTCGCCGAGGGTGGAGGATGCTGCGACGCGAGCCGCCCTGCATCGGCTGCGTGTCGTCGCTCGTGGTCGCCGTCCCAGCGAAGGGCCATCGACCAGTATCACCTCCGAGCAAGCCTGAATTCGTGAGCAAAAGTGTCTACGGGAAGACGATTTCGGCCCCGAGAATTCCCCGGGGCGCCACCGGCCCCGGCTCGTGGAGCCGAACGGCGTCGTTCGTCGTGGCGAGGGTGAAGGTCGCGGCGGCAATCGGGAAGACGGCGTCGGTCCGCGCGAACACCGCCAGCCACGTCGCCAGGTGTGCCTCGAGTCGCGCTCCGATGGCAGCCGCCGGCCACCAGGTCGATGTCGCCCAGGCCTCCCGGATGCCGAATCCCTCGACGCGGACATGGCACACCTCGGCGCTCATGCTTGGGCCGATCGCCATCGGCCCGAGCTGGAGAAGATAGGCCCCGAACGCGCCCGCCTCGAGCATGTCGAACGACGCCCCCGCCCGACCGTGGAAGGTCGAACTCTGGCGCAGCCAGTACGTTGCGCCGATCCCGGCGCGGAAGCGTCCCGCGCGAAGTGCTGCCGAGAGGGCGATCCCTCCGCCCACGTCCGGAAGCACTCCAGTGCCGACGACGCCTCCGGCGCCGACGGCGACCCGCACCCGGGGCTGCTTGCTCGGCGGCGTCACCGATGGCACCTCCGTCTTCGGCGCAGGCCGCGGCGCCCGCGTGGCAGGCGAGGGTTGCGGGGCTGGGCTCGCCGTCTCCTCGGACGGAGCCGGCTCTTTTGGAGGCTCCACATCGACGCCCGGATCGTCTTGGGACGGATCGATCGCAAGCGCGATCACGACGGCGGCGGCGTGAGCCAGCGCAGAACACGTGCGCGCGGCGAGCTCCCTTCTCTCCTCGACGTCCCCCGTCCGGAGGACAAGCGTCAGACGGAAGCGACCGTCCCTGGTCTGCTCGATAGTGCCGCGGGCCGCGACGCCCATCGACGCGAGGCGAGAGCCACGCAATATCTGCTCGACGCGGCCGCTGACGAACGAGGCGGGAGGACAGCCCTCTGGCGCGTCCCATGCGAGCTCGAAAGGAAACGGCTCCGCCTCGGCTTCGGCTCGGCGCGGAACGACGAGCGCGGCGACGAGCGCGAGCAGCGCGAAGGCTCTGCTCGCGAGCCGAGGGCGCCGCGCCGGCGTCGCTGCGCTCCGCTCCCCGCACCTCGCCGGACGCCACCCGAAGCTCACGTTCTCAGCGCCAGCTCGCCGTGGCGGCGTCGCGACCACGGTCCCAGGCTAACCTCAGTCGGCTGAGAGGCGCGGCACATTCCGCCCGGGCGCAAAGGTCGCGTCCCACCGCAAGGGCAAGACGCATCGAAACGCGAGCCAGGACATGGTCACCGTGTCTTCTCGTGGTAGTTGCCAAGTTTAGTTGCCAGGGCGCCAGGGCAACTAGCCGGCGGACGAGCGCGGCGCCCGTCGACGGGGAGCAACGTCCTCGAGCACCTGCCTGCTCACGCACGTATCCCGTCGAGCGCGAGGCGGAGCAGGCGCTTCGCGGTCGTCGGATCGTTCTCGGTCGTGACCGCGATCGCGTTCGTGAGGAGCATCAAGTCCTCGGCGGTGGCGCGCGGGTGGATGACGCCGGTCGACGACGCGCGCTTCACGAGGACGCGAAGCACGTCGAGCAACATGTCGGTCGCGCAGACCTCCTCTGGCGACAGCCCGTCCGGTCCCGCCAGCAGCGCGATGGGGAGCCCCCGGTGGGTCGCGGTGTAGACCGTCAGCTCCTCCAGCCACGCGGCCAGCTCGGCGCCCGGGTCTTTGCCTGGCTGCGCGCCTCCCCGTCGGCAGAGCTGCGCGACGCCGTCGCGGAACACCACCTCGAGCAGCGCACGTCGCGACGGGAAGTGTCGGTGCAGCGTGGCCGAGCCCACCCCCGCCCGACGCGCGATCTCCTCGAGCGACGCCTGCGCGCCGTCTCGGGCGACGAGCTTCATGGCGGCCGCCACGATCCGCTCCCGGTTGCGCTGTCCGTCCGCTCGCAAGGTCTTCACACGATCCACGACGGTCCTCGCCCCGAGCATACGACGCGTGGTGGGCGCTCGACAAACGGGGTGGGCCCCCATATGTTCTGGATCTAAACGGTGGGGCACCCCACTTATGAGAGGAGTTCCGATGAGCGCTACTGGAGATCTCGTCCTCGTCACCGCCGCGACGGGCCGACAAGGCGGCGCGACCGCACGTGCACTGCTGGCGGGCGGGAACAGCTCGGTACGCGTGATGGTGCGCAATCCGGACGCGCCGAACGCGAAGGCCCTCGCCGCTGCGGGCGCCGAGGTGGTCGTCGGCGATCTGGACGATCCGGCATCCCTCCGCGCCGCCTGCGCCGGGGCACGCGCGGTCTTCTCGATGCAGGCGCCGATCGTCTCCGCCACCGGCATGGACAACAGCAAGGAGCGCCAGCAGGGACGGAATCTCGTCGAGGCCGCGCTCGCCGAAGGCGTCACGACCTTCGTGCACACGGCGACGTCAGGCGTCGGCGATCATCGCAACATCGAGGGATGGGCCGAAGGTCGATGGAAGTCTCACGAGGCCTACTGGGAGAACAAGCTCGCCACCTGTGAGCTCGTGCGCAGCGCGGGCTTCGCGCACTGGACCATCATCCTGCCGTCGACGTTCATGGACCATGCGATGCTGGACCCGGCCGGCTTCGTGGACGGACGCCGGCTCGTCACCGTGGTCCACACCGATCGGCTGATCCCGCTGATCGCTCCGGAGGACATCGGCAAGGCGGCCGCGGCGGCGATCGAGGACCCGACGAGGTTCGGCGGCGTGACGCTGCAGCTCGCAGGCGACTTGCTCACGCTTCCGGAGATCGTCGAGATCCTCTCGCGCCGCGACGGCAAGGAGTACGTCCTGCAGGCCGGAAGCGTCGAGGAGGCCATCGCAGCCGGCCTGCATCCGGGGGTCGCGCAAGGCATGACGTACATGAACGTCGCCCCCGTCCTCGCGAAGCCGGAGATCGCGCGCTCGTACGGCCTCTCCCCGATGAGCTTCGAGGCGTGGGCCCGCCAGCAGCGCGGGATGGCCTGACCGGCCCACGTCCGTTCTCGTGTTCGTGCCACGCGGGGCATCACCGCGCACCACGTTGAAGCCATGCTCGGCTCGTCGCGCCCGCGGAGCGCAGGCCGAGCGACGACGGCGGCACGGTCGCGCAGCCACTCACCACTGGGTCGCGGTCGGCCGGACGACGACCTCGTTGACGTCGACGCCGTCGGGCTGCTCGATGGCGTAGACGATCGCTCGCGCGATGGCATCCGCCGGAACGAGGTCCTTCCGGATCTCCACCAGCGCTGCGCGCGACGCTTCGTCGACCGTGGTCGCGGCGAGCTCCGAGTCCGTCGGGCCGGGCGAGATCACCGTCACGCGGATGTCCTTCGACTCCTGACGAAGGCCCTCCGAGATCGCGTGGACGGCGAACTTCGTGGCGCAATAAACGGTCGCCGAGGGGAAGACCTGACGGCCAGCGACGGACGAGACGTTGACGAACTGACCGTAGCCCTGCCCCTTCATGACGGGCAGCGCGGCGGCGATGCCATGGAGCACTCCGCGGATGTTGACGTCGATCATGCGGTTCCATTCGTCGACGCGCAGGGCGGCGATCGGTGCGAGCGGCATGAGCCCGGCGTTGTTCACGACGACATCGAGGCGGCCGAAGCGCTCTTTCGCGAGGCGCACGAGCGCCTCCACGTCTTCTCGCTTCGTCACGTCCGTCTCACGCACCTCGGCGGCGCCCCCGTAGGCCCGGATGTCCGACGCGATACGCTCGAGGCGATCGATTCGACGCGCGCCGAGCACCACGCGAGCGCCCTTCTTTCCGAGCAGCCGTGCCGTTGCTTCGCCGATGCCGCTGCTCGCGCCCGTGATCACGATGACCTTCTCGTTGATTGACAGCATGGTTCGTTCTCCTTCTCGATTTCGTTCTCGTTGCCGTTTGTTGATTCGTTCGTTCCGCGGCGAGCCCGAACGGGCTCATCGCTCCCTGTGCAGGACCATCCCTGCGTGGTGCAGCGCGCCGTCGACGAAGTCGCCGTCCGCGGTGAAGCCCCGCACCTCGACGGCCGCGTCACTACGCGTCCCGTCTTCTCACCGACGGCTCCCCGGCCGCCGTGCTGCTCACGAGAAGGACTCTACGTCCGGACACTCATGCGCGCGACTTGTCATTCCTTGATACATTCCTTAGCTTCACTGAACAATGCGAGACGACCTCAATGGCCTGGCCACGTTCGTCGCCGTCGCGGAGACGCGCAGCTTCCGCGCTGCGGGCGACCGGCTCGGCGTGACGGCATCCGCGGTGAGCCAGACGGTGCGTCAGATCGAGGGGCGCCTCGGGCTCTCGCTGTTCACGCGCACGACGCGGAGCGTGGCACTCACGGAAGCGGGCGAGCACCTTCTCCGCGGTCTCAAACCTGCGCTCGCCGACGTCCATGCCACGCTCGAGTCCCTCGAGAATCTACGTGGACGGCCGGCGGGGACGCTCCGCTTGAACGTGGCGTCGATCGCAGAGACCTTCCTCTCCGAAGGAACGATCGCGGCGTTCCTCGCGGAGTACCCGGACATCAAGCTCGAGATCGCGGTCGACGATGCCGAAGTGGACGTCGTCGCGGACGGCTTCGATGCGGCGATCCGGCTCGGTGAGCTCATCGCGCAGGACATGGTGGCGGTGAGCGTGTCAGGGGAGCAGCGGCAGATCGTCGTCGGCTCGCCCAGCTACTTCGCGAAACATCCAAAGCCGAAACATCCGCGCGATCTCCACGCTCACGCGTGCATCGGATGGCGTGTGTACACGAGACCGGCGCCCTATCGCTGGGAGTTCACGGAGGACGGTAGGGACTTCGAGATCGCGATCGACGCTCGCGTGAATACTAATGAAGCCCGGGTGATGTACCGCCTCGCGCTCGACGGCGTCGGGCTCACGATCGGGATGGAGGACACGCTTCGCCCCTACCTCGATCGCGGGGAGCTCATCGCCGTGCTCGACAAGTTCTGCCCGTCGTTCCCGGGCTTCTTCCTCTACTACCCGTATCCGAGCGGCGGCGAAGCCCCGCCGAAGCTGAAGGCGCTCGTCGAGTTCCTCCGCCGGCGGATGCGTCCGGCGCGGAAGAAGCGGTAACCCTCCAGCGGCGACGTTCGAGCTCTCACGCGGCGGAGCTGGAGCCCGGCTCGAGCCCACGGAACGAAGGGAGCTCCACCTCGAACGCGCCGCGATCCTCGCGACGTCGCGCTGCGGAGCCCGACCACGGCCTGGATCAAACATCGGTGTCGCAGACGCGAGTCTGCGGGCGAACGCCTTCACGAGATCGACAGCGCGGGGATTCCCGTGCACGGTGCTCGCTAGCCCGAAAGTTCGAACGAATGACCGGTCGCTGAAGCAGGACCACTGAAAGGACCATGACCATGACACAAACACGAGCCTGGGCCGCCCCCGCTGCCGGGAAGCCGCTCGCCCCCACGACGATCTCGCGCCGCGAGCCTCGGCCGAACGACGTCGTGCTCGACATCCTGTTCTGTGGCGTCTGTCACTCCGACATCCACCAGGCGCGCGACGAATGGTCGGGCGCCATCTTCCCGATGGTGCCGGGACACGAGATCATCGGACGGGTGGTGCGGGTCGGCAGCGCTGTCTCGAAGCTGAAAGTCGGCGCGCTCGCCGGTGTCGGCTGCATGGTGGACTCGTGCCGCGAGTGCCGTCCATGCGGCGAAGGGCTCGAGCAGTTCTGCGAGAAGGGCAACGCAGCGACGTACAACGGCACGGAGATGGATCGAAAGACGCCGACGTACGGCGGGTACTCGACCCAGATCGTCGTCGACGAGGGCTTCACTCTGCGCGTGCCGGACGGACTCGATCCGGCGGGCGCCGCGCCGCTGCTCTGCGCGGGCATCACCACGTATTCGCCGCTCCGGCAGTTCGGCTGCAAGCCGGGCGACCGGGTCGGCGTCGTCGGGCTCGGGGGGCTCGGCCACATGGCCGTGAAGCTCGCTCGGTCGATGGGAGCGGAGGTGACGGTCCTCAGCACGTCCGCATCGAAGGCCGACGACGCGCGACGACTCGGTGCGACCGACTTCGCGGTGACGAAGAACGGCGATGCGTTCAAGCGCCTCGCCGGCAAGCTCGACCTCATCATCGATACGGTGTCCGCGCCGCACGACTACAACGCGTACCTCGGTCTGCTCCGTGCTCGCGGCGCGATGGTCCTCGTCGGTGCGCCACCGGGCGCGTCGGGGCTTCAGCCGTTCGCGCTCATCATGGGAGGCAAGCGGCTCGCAGGGTCCCTGATCGGTGGCATCGCCGAGACGCAGGAGATGCTCGACCACTGCGCGAAGCACGGCATCGTCTCCGACATCGAGGTCATCCCGATCCAGAAGATCAACGAGGCCTATGACCGAGTCATGAAGAGCGACGTCCGGTACCGGTTCGTGATCGACATCGCGAGCTTGCGGAACGACGCCGCGTGAGCGATTCGGCTACGTGGCCCCGCCCGCACAGACGAGGCGGGGCCGACGTGGCCGCCGTCCTTCTCACGACGGTGCTCGCGTCAGCTCGAACACGCCGACGGGACGCTCTGGCGGCGTGACGCCGACGGTCCACTTGTTCATCGAGACCTTCCAGCCGTCCGCCTCCATGGCCTCGAGCAGCGCGAAGCTCGGCTTCCGGAATGGGTCGGAGAGGAGGACCTTTCCGCCCGGCGCGAGGTTCTCCTCGAAGATGCGCCGGAGGTGCGGATGCAAACTCGGTCCGTAGAGCACGTCCGATCCGAGAATGCAGTCGTAGCGCTCGTGGTCCTCCCACGCCGTCCAGTCGGCCGCGCGGTGCTCGATCGTCATGATGCCGTTCCGCTCCGCGTTCTGCTTGCAGACGAACAGCGCCACGTCGTGCCGATCGGTCTGCACGACGCGCCCGCCGAGCGAGGCGGCCACGATCCCCGGCAGCCCGGTCCCTGCCCCGAGCTCGAGGACGCGAAGGCCATCCAACCTGCGTGACGCCACCTCGTGGGCGAGCGCGATCGCTGCGGGCCACAGCACGATCCCGTACGGCAAACGCTGCTCGGCGCCGAGGAAGCGCTGCTCGTCCTCGTAGCTCAGGATCGCTCCGGTATGCAGGATCCTCCAGCCGCGACCGTCGAGGTTGAGGTGATACTCCTCGAACGGAAGGTCGCCGGCGGTCGTACGGAGCACGTGCGAATCAGTCGAGTCGGCCATCTCGTCACGCGGGATTGTAGCGCCCTCCGCCCCTGACGCCTGAGCTCGCTGAGGAGGCGACCACCCCTGCACGTGCTCACGGCGCGGCCGTACAGGGAAGAACGAGACAGCGACGGTCGTGGTCCGCGTTCATCCCTCTGGGGTCGAGCCTCGCGCGATCACCCCGCGCCGTCGATCCTCCTGCCCTCGCCTGGTGGTCCATGCGCACATTCATCACGGTCGCGCTCTTCCTCGCGTCGCTCGTCTATTCGCTCTTCGCTCGAGCCGGCGAGGTCGGGCATGACGCTCCCGCCCTGACCGCTACGCCGCCGCTACCAACCCAGGCACCCCAGCTTTCACAGCCGTCGCGCGATGGCGCGAAAGTGGAACGCCGCTCGGACGACGTGCTCGACGTCGGGATCCTCGGCGGAGTCGGCTTCCCTCGCCCGCTCTCACTAGAGGCGATCGCGCGCGTTCACCGGATCGTGATGTTCGGGGCAGAGTACAGCTTCCTCCCGCAGACGAGCATCGCGTCCGTCGACGCGCGGCTATGGTCGGCCGCCGGCGACCTCCGCGTGTTCCCGTTCAAGGGCGGGTTCTTCATCGGCGTCCGCGGCGGCTATCAGGAGCTCTCGGCCGGCGCGACCTTGTCCGCCGCGAACCTCGGCTCGTACCGGGAGTCCGTCGACATGGCGACCTGGTTCGTGAATCCGCGAATGGGCTTTCTCTGGATGTGGAAACCGTTCGCGCTCGGCATCGACGCAGGCGTGCAGATCCCGGTCGCGACGAAGCTCACGCGCTCGTCGGCGCTCTCCGCCGTCGCGCCGGAGCTCGACGAGCACGTCAGGATGGCGACGTCGCTCCTCGGCCGCTCGGTCATCCCGACGGTCGATCTCCTGCGCGTCGGCCTCGTGCTCTGATCGAAGGCCGCCGTTCGTCCAACGGCCTTCGCGCTGCCTCATGCGGTCAGCGGATCGGATCGAGCGGCACCGACACGACCTTCCGCTGCGCGAGCCCACCCGGGTAGGCATAGCTCGCGTACGCGTCCCAGCCCCAGATCGTCGCCGCGAAGGGCCCCTCGCTTCGCATGCGGTGGAGCCCGAACGAACACACGCCGGCGTCGGTCGTCAGGCCTGGCTTGCCCTTCGTTCCGAGGTCGACGCGGGTCCACTCGTAGTCGCCTCGCGTGCCCACCGGCTTGAAATCGGTGAGGGTGCCCGCGCACTCGAGCGAGACGTCGTGGAACTTGCCACGCGTCTTGGAGCGCACCACGACGAGGGACGTGTTGGCGTAGGAGAAGTCCGCGTAGAACGAGTACGAGCTCAGGTATTGCACAGCCGGGATGACGTTGACGAACTCGGGGTCCCCGTCAGCACCGAACGACGACGAGCCGCCGGACGGACCGGCGAACCCCTGCAACGGGCCGCTCATGTACTGCGCGACGTAGATGGGGTGGTCCGTGTCCTGTGTCCGGACGACGAAGGCGTCGCCGGTGCCCTGGGCAAAGAAGGCCACCTCGCCTGCGGACATCTCGATCGGCGCGCCCGGCGGGGGTGCGGGATCGTAGTCGAGCCGCGTTCCATCGTGCGCCGCGACAATGCGATAGCCGACGAGCTCCGCTTCATTGCCGAGCCGCGGCCGATAGCCCACGCCGACGTATTCCGAGCCCCAGCTCTCGTAGCCCGGGATCTGCTGATAGAGAGCGTCACACGCACCGCTCGTCGACGGGATGAACGAGCAGGAGCTCCCGCCGAAGATCGTCGTGGGCTTGGTCGAGGTCACGATGCTTCCCGAGAGCTCCTCGGGCTGGGCGAGCTGCAGAAGCTGTCCGCGCGCCAGCTTTTGTGTCAGGGGCTTGCCGGCCAGGCCGCCGACCCACTGAGGGCCGTCCGCGAGATCCTTCTTGGGAAAGATGGTCACTTCGGTATCGTCCTCGGCGGCGACGATCTGCGCGCTCGGAACTCCCGCGAAGGTGAGCTCCCATCCGTTGATGAGCACGTGCTCCGTCGACCACGTCGGCACCGGAAGCAGGAGCGACGCCGACGGCAGGTAGCTCGGCGCTCCGCCGAAGGGATACATCGTCGTCGCCGAGACCGGGACATTCGCACGCAGGCGGAACGCGGAGCCGAGCCCGCTCCCGTCCGGAATGCCCTCTGCCTCGGTGGCCGCGACGGTTCCTGCGGGACACCTGACGGGCTTGTACTGCGAGTAGGGCTGGTCCGGAGGGCCGTCTGAAACGAAGAGGATCGCGCTCTCGCCGGGCGGCAGTGGACCGGTGTGCTGGATCAGCGTCGCGTCTCCCGGCGCCGTCCGGAAGAGCGAGCTCGAGATGTCGAGCGCCTCGCCCTCGAATTCAAGCGTGAGATCGGCAGGCAACCGCGACGTGTTCACGACGAAGAGCGCGTGACACGACCTCGGCGCCGCCTTCTTCTTGTGGAAGCGCGGGGTCTGGAAATAGAAGTCGCAGCCGTCGGAGCGCCGGTCCGCGGTCGCCGCGTTGCACGGCTCCTGGCAGACGGCCGCGCCGCAGGCGAGCTCTGGCTTGCAGGTCTCGACGACGTCCCCGGTACACGTGTCGATGATCGAGCGCCCATCGAGCGAACATTGCCGCCCGCACTCTTCGCCCGCGTCGAGACCGCCGTCATTCGCAGGCAGCTCGTCTTTCGTCCCGTCGAAGGGGCTACGCTCCACCGTGCACGCGGCCGCGAGCATGGTCGCGAGGACCAGCGGCGCTCCGAACCAGAGCGTCCTTGCCGTCTTCATGGCATCACCACTTCCTGCGGCACGAGGCTCGCAGCCTTGATTTTTCCGTTGCCCAGCTGCCCGTAGAAGTTGGCGCCCCAGCAGAAGACCTTCCCATCGGTCAAGAGTGCGCAGGTCGCGTCGGGCGTCGTTTTCACCTGAGCCGCCGGCGCGGGCAATCCGACGACCTCTACCGCGTCGTACGCGTGGTTCTTCGTCCCGTCACCCGCTTGCCCGCTCACGTTCCACCCCCAGCAGTAGACCGCCCCGGACGCTCCGCAAGCACACCAGCGCTGCGGCTGTACTTCGTTCACGATCCCTGTCGTCCGGAGATTGATCGTGCGCGTCGTCGCAATCTGGACGAGCGGCTCCCGCGCCACCACGGGGGCGGGCAGTGCGCGCTCCAGCCGAGGCCCCGAGACTCCCTGCTCCGGGAGGCGAGGAATGTGCGTTCCCCAGCAGTAGCCGATGCCCCCGGTCGTCGTGCACGCGTTGTGGTCGGCGATGTCGACCTCCGTCACGTCGGAAAGATTGCTCGCGTGCGGATACGGATCGGGAAAGAGCGGTGAGACCCGCCCGAGCGGAGGATTGGCGCCCCAGCTCAGGAGCGAACCGTCTTCTCGAACGGCGAACACGGCGTCCCCCACGACGAGGTCACGGATGGCTGCCCCGGAGCCGAGGGGGATCTCCGTCGGCGGCAAGACGGCCGACGGACCGCGCGACTCGAACGGTGCGATCTGGCCATTGACGTTCGAGCCCCAGCACAGGACACGGTCGTCCGTCGTGAGCGCGCATGCTGTCGCGACGCCGAGCCCGATCTTCTTCGCAGCAGGGATCGGCAGCTTGACCGGCGTGCGCTCGGTCGTCGTGGCGAGCGTTGCGCTCTGCAGGAACGGCCCCGTCCCCCAACACCAGACGTCGGCGCTGCCGTCGAGCGCACAGTTGTGGTCGAGCGAGACGATCCCCGTCAGACCGGCCACGCGCTGGGCCGTGGCGTTGTCACCGATGGCGCCGCCGCCGACACCGGGTCCGAGCTGACCCGCGTTGTCGGCGCCCCAGCACGTGACGGTGCCGTCCTGGAGGAGCGCGCAGAAGCCCTCCGCGCGGTCGCCGAGGAGCGCGCCTCGTGTCGTGACGAGCTGCGTCGCGCACGGATCGCTCGTGCACGTGACTGGGCGTGGCCCGCCGTCGAACGGAGGAGGTGCGGAGTCGCGAACGACGATCTCCGGCTCACCCGCGTCGAGCGGGACCTCGAGGACGTCGGAACCGGCGTCCGTATCGATGTCTCCGAGCACCTGGTCGTCCGTGCCCGAACAAGCGACGGCGATGAAACCCGCCGCGGCGGCAGCCACGGCGAACGCGGCCGAGCCGCGGCGATCAAGGAGTCGTCTTGTGTAGCGCATAGCGTGCTCCGACCGCCCAGCGGTCGCTGCTAGAGGAACCTCGAACTCGATGGATTTCCGTCAAGAGCGGCGCTCCGTTGAGCGCGATCGACGAGAGCTGGAGAGCACCAGCGCCGTTCCAGATGCCCTCGCCTCGTACGACGATGTTCGTTCCGCCGAGCCAAAGCGGCTCGTCCGGCGTCGTCCAGAGCGAGTAGAGGAACGTGTTGCCGGTGACCGCCGCCGGCACGGGGAGAGTCGACTTCGCGTAGACGTCGCCGTTCACGGTGATGCGGTGGAGTACTTTGCCGCCGTGGAGCGCAGCGACCGAGCTCGCGGAGTCGACGCCGATGTCCGTCAGCCAGGACGCGACGCCATACGGGCCCTCCAGGAGCAGCGTGTCGGGTTTGGGCTGGCAGTAGATGTGCGGCGGCGGCGGCGGCAAGGGGATCGGAAACGGCATCGGGGGCGCGGGGACGGCGAAGGCGTCCGCGACACGCCGGTAACCCGTCGACGTCTTGTGTACGAGCATCGCGCATCCGTGCTGATCTGAAGGGCCCCCAGTCCTTCCGCCGGCGAACCACATGTCGTCCGGGCCCGTGCCCGTCGCGGCGACGAAGATGAGCTGCTCGTTGGCCCGATCGAGGTCGTCCGCCACGTAGTCCACGCTCCACGTGGAGAGACCGGCATCGTCGGACGACAGCTTGTAGACGGTGTTGGCAAACCAGGCGTACACGTCCTCCGCGCTGGTGCCGAACACACCGAGCGCTGCGTGATGCACGAGAGTGCCGCCCCCCGTTCTCGGGAAGCCCTTGAAGTGATCCGGAGACCCCATCGGCTCGGGGTAGACCGGCGTCCGGTCCTCAAGGTCCCAGTGCGTCCACGTCCACGTCGCCGGGTTCCCGCTGCGCTTGCCTCGGAACACCGTACGCGGCGCGGCCGTGAAGTAGAGGACGTCGGCGCTCGGCGCCCAAAGCTTGCCGACGAAGCGGCCGCGGCCGCCCTCGTTCTGGCTGTTGTCGTCGATGTACCGCCACGCTCCAGCCGCGTCCGTCCACTCGAGGACTTTGGTCCCGATCGTGGGGCTGGTCGCGATCGCCAGGGCGCTCCCAGGAAACGGCCAGATGTCACGCAGCGTCAGGTCGTGGTCCGGGAGCTGCGTCGCGCACCAGCCCATCGGGCTGCACGAGGGGTCGCTGTCGAGCGCCGCATCTTCCTGACCGCCGTCGCCGTCGTTGGGTACGGAGGCCTCTCCCGCGTCCGGGAGCGGAACGCCCGCGTCCAAACCTGGATCGAGGACGCCGGGCTCGTCCTCGGAGGAAGCGCATGCCGCGGCGGCCGCAAGCGCGATGCAACTGCATGCAAAGTACACTTTTCGGTTCACGGCTTGCCTCCGAGCAAGAGAACGACACCTTGCCCGCCGATCCACACGTGCCCGGGAGAAGACATCCAGACGGACGTGAGGTGCGGCCTCCTTCTTTCGAGTCCCGCGATCTTCACGCGCGACCAGTGGGTCCCGTCGTAGTGAAGGACGGTCGCGTTGTCGCCGACGACCCAGATGTCCGACGGTGACGATCCCCACACGGCGTTGAGATCGGCGGTCGTCGGCACGTCGTCGACCACCTCCCAGAGGTAGTCGTGCCCGCGCCAGCGGCGGATCGTCCCCTGGGCGCCGACCGCCCACGCCTCGGTGGTGCTCGCGGCCCAGACACCTCGGAGCCCAACCCAGGTCTGCGTGTTGAACCGACGGAAGGTAGGCGCATCACCGTCCGCGCCGGTGACATGGGTCGCCGCGCCGCTCGGCCCGACCCCCCAGATGTCATCGGGCGCTGCGCCGTGCACCGCTGTCATGTCGCCACAAATGGCTGCGCTGCAGTCCGCGTTCGCGAGGCCTTCGCGGATCTCGAAGCCCCCCGCATCGGCCAGGCGCAGTCGCCACAGTCCACTTCGCCTCGCCGGAACGGAGAGCAAACATCCTCCGAGAGGACCTCCACCTCCTCCCGCACTGGGCGCCGGGTCGCAGATGCTCTCGACGGCACCCCAGAGATGGGTCGCGCCAGGAGGTGCCCACGCAGAGCGCAGCATTCGGATGACATCCGAATAGACCAGGGGCCGCGGGGGCGCCGGTGCTCGCACCCACCCGTCCGGGGAGAGCGAGCCTCCGTCGCCTCCGTCCGGGAAATCCACGCCGCGCGTCGCGAGTTGATCGAGCCTCATGAGCGACACCTCTGCGGCATCGTGCAGCCAGAGCCCGTTCACGGACTCTTGCACGCCAACGTCGGAGCGGGTCCACGACGATCCGTCGAAGTGCGCGACCGATCCGAGCGACCCCGCGACCCAGACATCGCTCTCGGAGCGGCCCCGGATGACATTGACGTAGATCCGAGGATCGAAACCGTCGGACGCTCCGAAAGGACCGTTCGGACAGAGGACGTCGTCCGTGCACGTGTCGGGGAACCACTCGCAGTCGAGGCAGGGCCCGGCATCGCCGGCGTCCTCGCCTCCCTCGGCGGTCTCCGCATCCGGTGACGGGACGGGCGTGTTTGGGGGCCCCTGGTCGATGACGGCGTCCTCGTTCGTTGCGCACGCGACGAGCCCCGCGAAGACGGAGGCGGCGAGCACTCCTGCGATCGTGATCTTGCGCGTCCTCATTTCGCCACCGGTCCTGCATCGATCTGGTCGCACGCCTCGACCACGCAACGACCTCCGGCACAGGCTTGCCCAGCCACGGCGTCGCAGACGACCCCGCATCCGCCGCAGTTGTTCGGGTCGCTGTTCGTGTTCGTCTCGCAGCCGTCGTTGCGGTTGCCGTTACAATCCGCGCGACCGGCAACGCACGTGTAGTCGCACGTTCCGTGGACGCACATGGCCACGACGGTCTTGCCGCTCACGCCGGGCAGGTAGCCGTTCGAGTGATCCTCACAGCGGTTCCTGCAGCTGCCGCAATGAAAGGGATCCGTCTTGATGTCGACGCAATATTCTCGACCGACGGCAGACCCGGAATACGGACAGCGGGTGAACCCCGGCGGGCACATACACGTGTAGGCTTCATCCTGGCCGTCGCGCGCGCAGACCTGACCAGGGGCACAGGCGTTTCCGCACTTTCCGCAGTTCTCGGTCGTCGTCAGCAGCGTCTCGCAGCCGGGCTCCGCGTTGCAGTCGGCGTAGTCCGCGTTGCACTTGAGCTGGCCGCACTTGCCCCCGACGCACCCGTAACGCGCGTTCGGTGGCGGCGCGCCTGCATCACCGTTGCGATCACAGACGACACCGCAGTCGCCGCAATGGTCGTCCCGAGAGTCGGTGTCGACACAGGAGAGCAGCGTCGTCGTCGCCCCGCACCGCGTGAGCCCGGGGGGGCACCCACAGTGATAGCCCTGGAGGAGGTTCCCGATGCATGGAGTCGCCGGATCACAGGCATTCCCACAAATGCCGCCGCAGTTCAGCGGATCGCTCGGCGTGACCTCGCAGCCGTTGTCGATGATCCCGTCACAATCGGTGCGGTCGGTCCCGCAGACGACGACGCACTTGCCCTCGATGCACTCGTACGTGTCGGACAGCCCGGTGGGACACGCATGTCCGCACGCGCCGCAATTGCTCCGATCGTTCTTCAGATTCACGTCGCACCGGAACGTGGAGTCCGGGCACGTCGTGTAGCCGTCCGGGCATCGGCTCGACGGGCAGTACTCGATGAGCTCGTTCCGACCGCCCCCGTCCGGTTCGGGCGCCGGCACGAACCCGGACGACGTCGAGCCGTCCGCGAGGTCGTTGCCGATGATGAACGGCGTCTTCTCGCTGACCGTGCACGAGGCAGCGCCGAGGACGACCGCCGCCGCGAAGCCCGCGAGCAAGAACGCTTGGACGCGGCGCGGAGAGCGCGGCGCTCGATGGAGTAGATCTTCATTCATGACGACGGTCGAACCTCGCCTTGATGCTTGGTGACTCTGAGACTCGGATCAGTTCGGCGTGCGCTCGAGCAACGAGCGAACCCGGGCGGCGTATGGGCTCTTCGCATTGGCTTCGAGGAAGCGCATCGCGAGTTCGCGAGCGCGCGCGCGCTCGCCGGAAGACGCAAGCGCCTCGATGCGCATCACGGCCATCTCTTGCGCGAACGTCCCCGAGCGAAATCGCGCGTCATACGCGTCGATCGCGCGGAGGCCGTCGGCCACGTCACCCTTCTCGAGCGCGGCGCGCGCGGCAGAGACGAGCGCGAGCTCCTCTGCGAAGCTGCTGGTGCCCGCGGAGCCCGCGGAGGAGGACTGCACCGCGGCGCGTTCGGGGAGCGCTCTGAAGTCGGCGCTCGCCCGGTCGCGGTTTCGTGCGATGCGCTTCGGCGAAGAGGGCTCCGCCGCGGGTGCATCCGCCAGAGCCTCCACCGGAACGGAAGCCGTCTGGGCGACGGGAGGAGCGACCTCGATGTGAGCGGGCGCGACGACCGCAGGCGGGGCGCCGGACACGGCAGCAACGGGAGATGCCGGAACCGCGACAGGATTCGTCGACTCCCCGCGGTGCATCGTCGTGAAGCCGATCGCCACGGCGATCCCCACGGCGGCGAGGCCGATCGTGAGACGTCCGGCAAGGCCGCTGCCCCAGGCGAGGCTCCACCGCGACGCGGCCGCAGCGCTCGTCGCCGTCGAGAGCGCTTTTTCCATCTGGTCGCTGGACGGCTCCTCACGTGTGCTGGCAGCCACGAGGCGAGCGAAGTCCGGGTCTTCCAGGATGAGGCGCGTCGGTCCTTTCATGTGCTCTCCTCGTTGCGCAGCCGTGCGCGGTGGCGCGCGAGGCGCGCCTGGAAGTCGTCGCGCCCGGAGCGCAGACGGGACGCGACGGTGCCCATCGGGATCTCCAGAAGCTCGGCGATCTCCTGCATCGTCATGCCCTCCAGCTCGTAGAGGACGAAGACCACGCGGAAGCGCTCGTCGAGCTCCGCGAGAAGGTGATAGAGAAGCTGGCGCGCGCGCTCTTCGTCGAGACGCTGCTCGAGCGTCGCGGACAGCACGTCGGCCTCGTCCTCGTCGTTGACTCGATCGACCGGCACCTCACGGGCGCCTTTGCGTTTCAGGCGGACGGCGATCCGGAGGGCCGCGCCGAACAGGAACGCGCGCTCGCGTCCGGGCTCGATGGCGTCGATCCTCCGGAGCGCGACGAAGAACAGGTCCTGAGCGGCGTCGTCCGCGACGTCCCGCTCGAAGCCGAGACGGCGGAGGAAGCGCCAGACGTGCGCGAAGTGCTCACGAACGATGGCGCGGAGCTGCTCCGTACGGTCGAGCTTAGAGGTCGGCACGGGCTGGATTTCTCCGCCTGCCACGGATCCGGCTTGCTCCAGAGCCGCTACCGATGCCCCTGACGTGGTCACCACGACCGGTAGTGCAGCGGTGGCGAGCCTCTGATCGCGAAAACGTCGCAGGCACGCTCAGAGGCGGAAGCCGATCCCGAGACCGCCCAGGACCCCGAGCGGCGGGACCGTCGCGGCACGGGTTCCGCTGGCGAGCACGAAGGGCTGGCGGAAGAGAGGCATGGACATGGCGAAGGTAGAGCTGAAGAATACTGCGTCCGAGAGGCGGACGGTGCCGACGAGCGACCCGCCCACGTCGAGCCAGAACGTCGACCGGCCCTTCGCATCGGCGAAGCCCCGGGCGGAGGCGTCGAGGGCGCCCATGTTCGATTCCGCGCAAGGAGACACCTGAGCGACGGTCTCGATGACGACACGGAACGGGCAGAGGCGCAGATTGGCCGCCGTCCACGCGACCTCCACGCTTCCACCGCGGAGGGCGCGCTCTTTCGAGAAGGTTTGCCTCAGACCGAGGGCGAGGCTCGGCGGCCCGAAGAACACCCCCGGGCCACGAGCGGCGCTCGCGGGCTCGACCCCCACCGACAGGCCCGCTCCCTGCAGACCACCGCGGATCACGGCCGAAGTCGTCTCGGCCCGGGCTTCGAACGTCAGCCGCAGGTCCCACCCCTCTTGTTTCGCGGCGCCCGGTCGGCGCTCTTCATTCGCAGGAGGCGGTGCGACGGGCTCGCGGACGGTGGTGTCGACGGGCGGCGATGTCTCGTCTCGACTCTCCGGCGTCTCCGGCGGCGTAGTCTCGTTCGTGGGGCCATCGCTCGGAGTTCCCGCACGCGGATCGATCGCCACGGCCACCATGACAGCCAGCGCCTCCGAGACCTCCACGCAGGTCGGCCCGGCGATCTCGCGCTCCGAGGTCGTCCCGTCCGTGCCGGTCACGGCGAGCTTCCCCCTCGACGCCCCGGAGCCGTCCGAGACCCGGACGCGGATCGTCCGCACGCCTGGCTGTCCGCCCTCCACCAGCCGCCATCGTCGGGTATGCGCTCGGACCCTGGACACGAAGGCCTGCTCCGAAGCGCAGGCGCCGGCCCCTTCGTACTGGATCGCGACCGGTTCGACGTCGGCGGCCTCCGCCGTCGCGCTGGCGCACAGAATCGCCTCAACCACCGCGAAATACACGATGCGCCTCGATGACGAGCTCCGCTCGCTCCGATTGCCGCGCACCATGGGGTAGTTTCGACGTTAGCGTACTGGCCAGCGCGCATCGACGATGTCCTGTACCTGGCGCGCCGTCTCCGGCGCTCGAGCCTTCCGTCGACGGGAAGGATCGCGCTCAATCCCTTCGGGCTCGGCCGATGGCGAGATGTCCGGAACGAGGTGCGGCGCGCTCGCCTGCGTGCCACACCCGAACGCCGATCAGTCCTCTGCGGGCGCGACCTTCGCTTTGACCTGCTTCGCCTGATCGAGCTGCTGTTCCAGCATCGGCAAGGTCTTGGCTGCCCACGCGCGGAGCTCCGGATCCTTCAGCTCGCGCGCGGCCTCGCGGAACTCCTTCACGGCCTTCTCGTGCTCCTCCACCATGTCATCCGCATATTCCGTGTCGAGCTTCGCGCCGCTCAGCGTCGCCATCTCGTTCACCTCTTCCTGGTGATCGGGCTTCAACTGCGTCGGCAACGCGAGGCCTTTGCTCGCGGCGATCTCTTTCAGCTCTTCATGCGCTCTCGCATGATCGTAGGCCAATCGCTTCCCGAGCGCCTTCACGTCCGGATCGGTCGCCTTGTTGGCCGCCTGCTGACCGAGGGCGACCTCGAGCATGCGTCCCTGCGCAGCCTTCGTCATGAACTCCTTGTCGTCGTCGTCGATCCGCTCGGCTGCGCCAGCCACGGCCTCCGCAGTCTGCGCCTCGCGCGGTTGCTTCTGGCAGGCAGGCGCGAGCGCCAGCAGCAGCGTCGCGGCGCCGAATGTCATCCATCGCATCATGATCGTACTCCTCCGTCTTCGTACCCTTCCTGTCTCCGTGCCGATCCAACAGCGACATCGGCAGCAGGAAGCGAACCACCCACCCCGCGGCTCGGCCGACCAAGGCTCCGTCGACACCGAGTGGCTCCGCCGGAACCCGAGTGGCTCCGCCGCAACCTGAGTGAACGATGCACCACCCCGACCGGCGTCGTCCTTGCTTGGTTCACGGACGGAGGAAGCCATGAGGGTCGGTCAGACGCGAAGGAGCTCCGCGAAACATCGGCGCTCGTCCGAGGAAGTCGCCGAGGACATCTACGACGCGATGCCCACGACGCTGTACGACCCTGAAGGTCGTACGTCCGGATTGCTGCGGGCCGCCCCCCGCTACGGGCGAGGGACATCCCCATCGGCGGCACGCGCAAACGCTCCGACGCTGTCGGCCATCCCATCGCGCACGAGTCGACCTTCGCCGCTTGCCACGTTCTCGCTGCCAGCCTCGCGACGCCCGCCGCCGCCACGCATCTCGCAGATGTTGCGTGAGCTCCCCGTCCTGTCGGGCGCCGACGGGAGCCGTCCGCTGATCTGCGGGCCGAACCCCTTCCTCACGCCGCCGGACCCGACGGCCGCTCCGCCGATCTGGAGCACCATTCGTCGCCAGCAGACGACACCTTCGCGCGAGCGACGACGCTCGATCATGCCGTTCGTGACCGCGGTGGTCGCGGTCGCCATCGGGCTCGGGCTCTGGCACGACGATGCAGCACGGAAGGAGGTCGCCTCCGATCTCGAGCGGGTCGCCGATCGTTTGGGAGCGTTGGTGGTCGAAGCGGCGATCCGCTGAGCGACCGACGCTCGCGCCCGATCACGCCGAGAAACGACGACGAATCGCGTCGGCGAGCAACGGAGCGACCGAGACCACCGTCGTCCAGCGCTCCGCAGGTGATGGCGCCAGCGTGTCGGTGACCACGAGCTGGCCGACGCCGCCGGCTCGCAATCGCTCTCGAGCTCCGGGAACGAGCACCGCATGTGTCGCCGCCACGACGACCTCGCCAGTAGCTCCTTCCGCCTGGACCGCTCGTACCGCCTCCACGATCGTCCCGCCGGTCGAGATCATGTCGTCGATGATGATCGCTCTTCGACCACGGACGTCGCCGGCGATCCGTTCGCTCGAGACCTCGGTGCCGCTCGTTCGGACCTTGTGTACGACCACCAAGGGCAACGCCATGAGGCGCGCATATTCGCGCGCGAGCTTCACGGCGCCGAGGTCGGGAGCGACGATGATCGATGCCTCTGGAGATGGCGCCATGCGCTCGGCCAGCGTCTGCGCAAGCAGCCCGACGGCGCTGACCTTCTCCATCGGGCAGTCGAGCGCCGCCTCGACGACGTCGCTGTGCAGATCCACGGAGACGACGCGTGATAGCTTCGCGACTGCCAGCAACTGGGCGACCACGTGCACGGCGAGGGGCTCGCCTTCACGCTTTCGCCGGTCCTGCCGTGCGTAGCCGAAGTACGGGATCACGGCCGAGATCGAGCGAGCGCCCGCGCGTCGGGAGGCATCTGCGATGAGCAAGAGCTCGAGCAAGTGATCGCTCGCCGGCGCCGACGTCGGTTGGACGACGAGCACGTCGCGTCCCCCGACCGACTGCGGCTCGACGTCGACGAGAATCTCGCCGTCGGGAAAGCGCTCGCAGCGCGCTCGGCCAAGCGGAACACCCGCCGCATGGGCGACGGCTCGAGCGAGCGCCGGATGAGCGCTTCCCGAGAGCACGACGGCATCCTCGCGGCTGAGAGCGCGCATGACGATCCCACCGGCAGCACACCTCGTGCCGCCGGCAGGTCCTCGCGCGAATCGCGAACGCTACCGGCCGAAACGGCGGCTCAGGGAAACGTCGCGCGCATCACGAGCGCTTCGCCATTCGCTCAGGAGGGAGCCTCGATCCGCGGCCGGAGCGGAAAGGTCGGGATCCGACCGATGACCGGCGAAGGACGCTCTCGTTCGTAGAGGAACTCGCGCGTGAGCGGGTACTCGTCGTTGATCCCTCGCGACATCGTCATCTGGATCAAGTTGAGGTGCCCTGCGCGGAAGCCCGCGACGACGCTCGCGAGGTAGAAGTCCCACGTCCTCATGAAGCGCTCGTCGAAGCGCATCTTGCGCTTGATCGTCTCGTAGTTCGCGAGGAACCGCTTCCGCCAGTGATGCGCCGTCATGGCGTAGTGCCGGCGGAGGTTCTCCACGTCGAGCACGTTGAATCCGCGGTCCACGGCTCGCTTCGTCTCCCCTTCGAGAGAGAAGAACCAGTACCCGGGGAACACGTGCTTCTCGACGAACGGGTCACTGCCCGTCGACTCCTTCATCTTCGAGATGCAGTGCGTGAGCACGACGGCGCCCGGTGCGCTGAGCGCGTCGAGCTTGTCGTAGAACTCGTCGGCGCGCTTCTGTCCGACGTGGCACATCATGCCGACCGAGACGATGCGCTCCCATTTGATGCGGTCGTCGAGCTCGAGATAGCTCATCGTGCGAACATCGACGGGAAGCTTCCGTGCGCGCGCCTGCTCGCGGATGTACTTCGCTTGATTGTCACAGAGTGTGATGCCGAGACACTCGACGCCGTACTTCTCGGCGGCATGGAACATCAGGTGGCCCCAGCCACATCCGATGTCGAGGAGCCGCTGCCCACGACGGAGATCGAGCTTCCGCACCGTATGCGCAATCTTCTGATCCTGCGCCTGCTCCAGCGTGTCCTCTGGCGTCTTGAAGTAGGCACACGAGTACTGGAGCTTCTTGTCCAGATACAGCGAGTAAAAGTCGTTGCCCCGACCGTAGTGATGTTCGATGTCCGCCTTCTCCTGCGGGAGCGAGCGCGCGATGGCGGCGCTCATGCGATCCCTCCACGTCGACCTCGGCGGCTGCTTCAGTCCGATCTCGAAGAGCGTCGTCAGGGCGTCCTCGAGGTTGCCTTCGATCCCGAGGTCGCCAGCGACGTACGCTTCACCGAGCCCGAGCGTCGTCTGCAGCACGGACCGCGCGAACGAGGTCCTCGTCTTGAACCGGATCACGAACTCCGGTGCACCTCCCGCAGGAGCCCCGAACCGCCAGCGCTCACCGTTCCAGAAGACCATCTCGAACGGTTTGCCTGTGTGCGTGCGCTGAATGTTCTCGAGTGTTCGCGTGAAGAGCATCATCCCCTCCGATGTCGACGTCGACGTCTCGATGGAGTAGGCGGAAGCCCCCGAGGGTCAAGCATCGAAGGATGCATGCGGCCCCTTGTCGTGGGACGCGCGACGACGACGAACAACGAGCCGCAAGCGACGTCCTCCGCGCCGCATCCGCGGACGTTCGTTGTCGCGTCCGCGTGCGTCACCGACCTCAGGCCGAGCCGTGAGCTTCGGGCGCGCGCGCGTGGTGCAGCTCGTCGATCGCGTGGCGAGCCCGCTCGGGCGCATCGGCCTCGGACACCTCGCGCTCGTCGAACCGAAGCGCCGTCGTGCTCACCCACAAGATGATGAACGCGAACGGCAGCCACGGAAGGTAGCAGGCGAGCCCGCTCATGCCCCATCGGAGGCCGATGACGATCGCGAGCGCAATCGCCCAGAACGTGAGGCCCATCGCGGTCACGCGCCGCTGCTGAATGATCGGATGCTCGTGCGTCCAGCGCGTCGAGCCGTCCTCCAGCGCTACACGATGGCGGACCTTGCCGAACAAGCGGCTGAGCGCTTTGACGTCCATGCCGAACGAGGTGCGAGGCTCGTGCCCCGCGACGAGAGCCTCGTTGCGAGACCGGGCGTCGCGCTCAGCCGTCGATCTGATCGACGCACGGCTCCGCACCGATCATCTCGGCCTCGAGCAGGCGTTGCTCCTCTTTCGCCATCTCCTCCTCGAAACGTTGGAAGAAGCAGACGATCTCTTCCGCGAGGTCGTCGATGTTCCGCCCGTCATCCTCGGCATCCTCGGCGAGCGAGACGAGTACAGCGCGTTGCTCGTCGTGCTCCTTGCAGAGCTGCTCGACACGCGCAGGACCCCATGCGTCCATCTCACGGATCAACGGAAGGATGGCTTCTTGTTCGAACTGGAAGTGGCGGTCGAGCTCGGAGCAGAGCTGCCTCAACACGTCGCGAATGACCGATCTCTGGCTCTCGTCACGCTCCATGGCGGCACGCGAGAGCGCGATGACCGCCCTCGTCAGGCTTCGAAGGAGCGCGTGATCCGTCGCGATGCGCTGCCGGGCTTCGAGGGTGTCGATCACCGAGCTCATGAGGGGGCCTCCTCACGATGATCGCGACTGCACGATGCCGATCCGCGATCAGGTATGCCTTCCTTCCCGCAATGTTAGGACGGGAATCGAAGACGTGCGTACCACGCTCTCAGCGACGCTGCCGATCAGCGCACGCGCGATGCCACGTCGCCCATGCGTCCCCATGACGATGAGGTCAGCGCCGAGCTTCTCGGCCGCATCGAGCACCGCCTCACGCGGGTCGCCTTGTGCCAGAGACGCCTCGAGGTCGATGCCTCGGTCCTTGTACTTCGAGACGATGTCATCGAGCGCGGTCTGCGCCGCCACCGTGATGCGCGTCGCCATCTCGGCGGTGACCGTCATCGTCCCGTCGGGAAACCCGACCAGAGGCAGCTCGAACGCGTGGATGACCCGGACCTTCGCGCCGAGTCTCTCGGCGAGCTCCACGGCGTACTCGAGGGCCTTGTGAGCGGCATCGCTGAAGTCCGTCGGCACCAGGATCGTCTTGAAGGAGATCATGCTCCTGCCTTCAGCAACGCCCGAGCCAACACGTGAGCTACGGACTTCACAGGGGGTTCGCGACGACGGAGACGCAGAACTTGCGCTCCTGCGCACCGAGCGCGCCGCGCAGGAGCGAAAACGGGCCAGAAGCGCTGGTGGGCACCATGGCCGTCGTCTTGCAGTTAGCTCGAACATGATGCGAGCCAACGCCCCCAATCTCGAGCCGGGCTACGTCTCACGGTCGACGAAGATCCGGCAGGTGATGACGCCGGCACCACACACCATCGGGAGCGATCAGAAGCTCTCGGTCGCTCACAGGCTCATGCGCGATCACGGGCTGCGCCATCTCCCCGTGCTTCGCGGCGGCCGGCTCGTCGGAGTCCTCTCGCAGCGAGATCTCTTCTTTCTCGAGTCGCTCAACGACGTAGATGTCGACATCGACTGCGTCGCCGATGCGATGACCCAGGATGTCTACACCGCGCATCCCGAGGACCTGCTTCGCGACGTCGCACGCGTCATGGCGAACCGAAAGTACGGCTGCGCCGTCGTGGTGGAACAAGGCCGCCTGCTCGGTATCTTCACGGTGACGGACGCGCTACGGCATCTCGCCGATGCGCTCGCCTGAACCCGACCCTTCGACCCTTCGAACAGGAACGCGCTGATGAAGAAGATCCTTACCTGCCTCGACAACTCTCCCCGCGCCATCCACGTCCTCGCGGCCGCCGTGGATCTCGCACGGCGCACCGGAGCAAAGCTGACGCTCTTCCGCAGTGTCGGCCTGCCGCCGGAGCTCGCGCATGACGACATCATCGGCGTGAGCCCGAATCAGCTCATCGATCGCCTCCTCGAGTCCGCGAGGGACGCGCTCCAGAAGCTCGCCGCGGAGGTCCCTCCGGAGCTCCTCGAGGGAGTCGAGGTGCGGGTCGGAACCCCGTGGAACGCGATCTGTGCCGAAGCCACCGCGCTCGGCGTCGACCTCGTGGTCATCGGGTCGCACGGTTTTTCGGGTGTGGATCGAATCCTCGGCACGACGGCGGCCAAGGTCGTCAACCACGCCGATCGATCCGTCCTCGTCGTCCGCTGAGGTACGAAGCGAAACGAGGCGAAACGAGACGAAGCGAGACGAGCGACGACGGGCGACGAGCTGGCTGGAGGACGGGCTGACCGTTCAACGTGCGACGAGCACCAAGGCGTCGTCCGTCTTCCGCCCGAATCGCTCCATGATCCGCTGCGCCACGACGATGGGATGACTGCGGACGAGCGCCAGGTCGTCCGAGATCGAGAGCTTCGACGAGATGCCGTCCGTCGTCATGATGACGAGCTCACCGTCCGGCACCGGCGCCCGTTCGCTCCTCGCGCGGATCGGTGGACCTCGACGACCGCCGACGACCGCCGACGCCCCGCCGAGCCGCCGCGTGGCTCGAGGCGCGCAGATCTGGATGTCGATGTTGCCGACGGACGACGCCTCGAGCGTGTTCGTGTCCTCGACGATGTGGCACACGGCCATGACGACGCCACGCGTCTCCGCGAGCCTCCGGTGACACTCCTCGAGGATGTGAGACGGCGCCTCGGACGCCCGCTCGTCGAAGCCCCTCATCGCGGCGATCGACGCTTCGCGAGCGAGCGGTCCATGACCGAGGCCGTCGCATACGGCGAGGACGAGGGCGCTTTCGCTTCGATGAAAGCGGGCGTGATCGCCGCTGATCGTTTCTTCCTCGTGAGGGCGACCGTAGATGCCCACCTCGCGCCGACGCGGAGCTTCGTGGTCGAAGATGCGCGCGCGGATGTGCGTCCCCTCACCCGAGCGGATGTCGAAGTCCACCTCGGAAGAGAGACGACGGATGGAGCCGATCCCGACCCCCAGCGTGCCTGATGTCCGGGGCGCTGCCTCGAGCGCTGCGGCGACATCGAGGATGCCCTGCCCGCGGTCGACAGCGACGATCTCGAGGCCTCGATGCGCTCCGCGCGCGACGGCGCGAACGGCGATCCTGCCAGCTCGTGCGTGACGGAGATGGTTACGCCCGAGCTCGGTCGCCACGAGGACGGCGCGATCGGTGATGTCGTTCGCCACGCCCCCTCGCGCCGCGACCTCCTTGACGCGCTCCCGCACGAGCGAGAGCGATGCCTCGTCGATCACGAAGACGGGATCGAGCTCGCGGAGCCACTCCTCGATCAGAAGCGCTTCCACTTCGTCACCGTGACGCGAGTGCCCTCTCCTACCTTCGAGTCCAGGTCGAACACATCCACGAGTCGTTTGCTCCCCGATAGTCCGAGCCCCATCGATCGCGCCGTGCTGTACCCACCGGAGAGCACGCGCGGGATGTCAGGAATGCCGGGTCCAGAGTCCACGAAAGCAATACGGATGCCCGCGCGACGACCGTCTGAGATCTCCTCGATGGTCGCGCTGCCGCCGCCGCCGTGCACGAGCACGTTGCGTCCGAGCTCGCTCGTCGCGGTCATGACCGCGGCGATGGCGAACGTGTCGAACCTGCGCATCTCGGCGATCTCGCGGACGCGGCGGCGGACGGACAACACGTCGTCTTCCGTCGCGAGCTTCATCGAATGGACGGCGAGGACCTCCTCGACCATCACATCCCTCGACGCTTCGGAACGACGTGACCGAGCAGCTCGAGCCCATCGTCGACATTCAGCGCCGTGCGGACCCCTTCCATCTGATATCCCATGCGGATGAGGGTCGCGGAGACCTCCGGCCGCATGCCCACGAGGACGGTCGTCGTTCCCATGAGGCGGGCCATGCGTCCCGTCTCGGCGACGATGCGCGCGACGTAGCTGTCGACCATGTCGAGCCCGCTGATGTCGATGAGGAGACCGGTCGATCCCGTCTTCTCGATGGCGTCGAGGACGTCCTCCTGGAACGCCTCGGCCACCGCATCGCGCAGCTCGATATGCACCGTCGTCAGGAGCGTCGGACCGATCCGGAGGATGGGGATCTGTCCACGCATCACGTAACCGTTCCCGTCGGCGTCACCGGGGGGACCGGCGCAGAAGGAGCGGGAGCTGCCGGCACCGGGCCCACCGTCGTGATGACCTTGCCGACGATGCCCAGCGCGAGCTCGATGCCGTCGCTCAGTCGACTGACGGTATGCATCGAGGAGACGTCGAGGCCGAGCTGCACCATCGTGCGCGCGACCTGCGCAGTGATCCCCGTGAGGATCGTCTGCGCGCCGAGGAGCCGGACGGCGGCAGTCGTCTTGAGCAGATGATCCGCGACGCGCGTGTCGACGACGGGGACACCTGCGATATCGATGATGATGCACTTCGCCTGTGCATCGACCACGTGGAGGAGCACGCTCTCCATGACCTGGTGCGCGCGGTGGCTGTCGATGGCACCGACGAGCGGGAGCAACAGCACGCGCTCGTAGACGCGGATGACCGGCGTGGACAGCTCGCGGATGGCGGCTTGATGGCGGCCGAGCGCATCGAGGTTCGCCGCGATGTACGTGTCGATCGCCAGCGCCACGTCGAAGAAGACGATTCGCTGGATGCTGGCATACGCCTCCTTGATCGCCTCCACGTCGGTCAGCTCTGAAAAGAGCTTCTCGTGGATCAGATGCAGGTATTGGCGGTACGAGCCGAGGTACCACTTCGGCGCGAGCCCGATCCGCTCGTGCGCGGCTCCGACGCGCAGGCGATCCTGGACGTAAGCGAGATCGCATCGGCCCGCGAACAGGCCGAGGAAATAGTCTCGCTGATGCCGCTTCACACGCCGGATCGTCGCCTCGTCGCCGAAGAACTTGAACGTCTCCGGGTGCCCCAGAAGAAGCGCATAGAAGTCCTCGACGATGCCGTCGGTCACCTTCTCGGCGAACGGACGAAGCGAAGCGAGGCGCGCGAGATCTTCATCGCTCAGCTTGAAGAAAGCGCGGCGGCTGGCGAGCTCAGCGTCGTCCAGCTTGAGGATCGACATGTACTTGCGATGGTCGTCCATGGGCTCCTGAGCGCTTGAGGGCGCGGTGGTCGATCACATACCATGCCTGCGTGTCCGAGAGCGCGCTGCAGACGCTTGGCCGGTTCGCTCGCGTGGTCTCGGATGCGGGGGCCGCTCGAGACGTGCTCGCGCTCCTGGCGGACTCGCTCTTCGAGCACGTCGCGCGGACCGGAACGGCCGTCTTCGCGCTCGGCAGCGACGGAAAGCTGCGTCTCGCAGCGCAACGCGGCCTCACGCTCGGGGACGACCTCGAGGTGGACCTCTACGAGGTCGACACGCTCGCCGAGACGGTGCGCGCGAAGGTGGGCCTCCCGGGTGTGCATCTGAATCGTCCGCTCGTCGCCGGCGCGAGCCTCTACGGCAGCGTCGTGATGCTGTGCAAAGAAGGTGACGGCGCCCCCGATCTCGCGCTCGCCGAGGGGCTCATCGATCTCGCGGCCGTCGCGCTCAGCACCGCGTCCCACGTCGAGCAACTCGAGCGACAGTTCAACGAGCTCCGTGAGCAACAGGAGATGCTGGCTCGAACGGAGAAGCTTCGAGCGCTCGGCCAGATGGCCGCCGGCGTCTCGCACGATCTGAAGAACATCCTCAACCCGCTCTCGCTTCACCTCCAGCTCATCACGCGCTCGCTCGACAAGGGCAACATCGCCGACGCGAAGGAGAGCGCCGTGGAGATGAAGGAGGTCCTGCAGCGGGGAGTCCAGACGCTCGAACGCCTGCGCCACTTCAGCCGTCAGACGACGGAGACGAAGACCGAGCTCGTCGACCTCGATCGCCTCGCGCGCGAGGCCGTTGCCATCGGTAAGTCTCATGCCGCTTCGGGAACCGGCCGCGTGCCGAGGGTCCACGAAGAGCTCGGGGCGCCGCCGCAGGTCATGGCCGTCAGCGGCGAGATCGTGAGCGCGCTCGTCAACCTCGTCGTCAACGCCGTCGACGCGATGAAAGAGAAGGGTGGCACGATCACGCTCCGGAGCGGCGAAGACGAGAACGGCTCCTGGCTGGAGGTCGCCGACGACGGCCCGGGGATGCCTCCCGAGGTCGCGAGCCGCGTCTTCGAGCCGTTCTTCACCACGAAGGGCGAGATGGGGACGGGCCTCGGGCTGGCGATGGTCTACGCGACCGTCCAGCGCCACGGTGGGAAGGTGACGCTCGACACGGCTCCGTCGAAGGGAACGACGTTCCGGATCACGTTGCCGAAGGCGAGCCCGCTCTCGGTGCGCTGAGCTTCGTCCGGCGCGCCGCCTGCAGCCCGACGCAAAACGTGCGCTCGCGAGCACGCCAATACGCGCGTTTCCCGGACCAAATGGCCGGCACGCGCGGTGCACCTGAAGCGGTCATCATGAACTCCACCGCCCCTCGTAGTGTCATCCTCGCTGCAATCGACCGTACGGCGGCGACCGATCAGGTCGTCCACACTGCGAGCTCGCTGGCGCGGATGATCCCTGGTTCCGAGCTTCACCTCGTCCACGTGATCGACGCGGGGCAGCCGCCGGTCGCGATCTCGATCCCGCTCACCGAGACGCTGAACGAGGCACGCACCTTCCTCGACCACGTCAAGGAGCGGATCGCAGAGCAGTTCGATGGTCCGGTCGTCGTGCATCTCACGACGGACCTGCCCGGACGCTACGTCGTGCAGCTCGCGACGGACCTCGGCGCCGATCTCGTGGTCGTCGGAACACATGGCAAGGGCGGGCTCGCACGGCTCCTGCTCGGCTCGGTCTCGACGTACGTCGCCAACAATGCGCCGTGCGCGGTGCTCGTCGCACGGCCGAAGGAGCAGGCCGAAGTGCCGAAGATCGAACCTGCGTGTCCGAAGTGCGTCGAGACGCAGAAGGCGAGCGGCGGCGAGAAGCTCTGGTGCGCGGAGCATTCCGTCAAACATCCGCAAGCACACACGCACTACAAGATCCCCGAGCCGTTCGCCGTCGGTTCGATGCTGTTCCGACCGGAGCCCTGAGGTCCTCGTCGCAGCGCCGCGAGCTCGTCGAGCGCCAGGCGCGAGGGTCACGGATCGGGCGGGCGCAATGGACGGTGCCCGCCCGAACGCATTTCGCACGCGAAGGATGATGGTTCCCACGCGACGAACGGCGCTTTCGTCCCGCAGAGCTCCGGCAGCATACGAGCTCAGCGTGCGGAGCCGCCGAGACGATCGGACCAGCTCGCGGATGTGTCTTCGAGCGGGTACGCGAGGTCGCGCCACCGCTGGATGCCGCCATCGAGCACCGCGACCTCGGCGAAACCCGCCAGCGACAGCACGCCTGCGGCGATCTTCGCGCGCATGCCCTCGTGCGAGACGACGACGATCGAGTCCGCGTGATGCGTGGCCAACTCGCACGTGCGCGCTACCAGCTGATGGATGGGGAAGAGCCGCGCCCCCGGGATGTGTCCGGCGCAAAACTCGTCCTTCGTCCGAACGTCGACGATGACCGGCGCTCTTCCGCTCCTCAGCTCTTGGACGAGCAGCTCTGCATCGATCAGCAGCGGTCCAGTCAGCTCGAGACCCATACTCGTGAAGAGTGCGAGGTGCGTGCCCGTCGACGCTCGAGTCCGAGCTCCCTCGTCGCGTGCATGGCCCTGTCGCCATCTCACGTCATGATCACGGCCGCACCAGAGACCTTCCCGTCACGCAGCCGCAACAGGACGTCGTTGACGTCCTCCAGGCGATGGCGCTCGAAGCGCGTCCGGATCGGGATCGTCGCCGCGAGCTCGAGCAACTCGGTCGCATCGCTTCGCGTGTAGTTCGAGACGCTGACGAGGTTCCGCTCCCACCAGAGCAGGTCGTACGAGAACTGCGGGATTCGATCGAGGTGGATGGCATTGATCGCGACAGTCGCTCCGCGTGCGACGCCGCGCAACGCGGCGATGACCACGTCTCCGACGGGCGCGAAGGTCACCGCGGCGTCCAGTAGCTCGGGCGGAGCTTCGTCGTAGCCTCCAGCCCACTCTGCGCCCATGTCCCGGGCTCTCTCCTGTTCGGCTGCAGAGCGTGTAACGACGAAGACGCGGCAGCCCCAGTGCCGGGCCACCTGCAACGCGAGCAGCGCCGACGCTCCGAAGCCGTTGAGACCAACGCGCATCCCGGGCTCGACGCGTGCGCGTTTCAGGGAGCGATAGCCGATCACGCCTCCGCAGAGGAGCGGCGCCGCCTCCACCGGATCGAAGCCGGCGGGCAAGCCGAACGCGAACCGCGCATCGACGACCGCGTACGTGGCGAAGCCTCCATCGCGATCCCAGCCGGTGAACCGCGCGCTCTCGCAGAGGTTCTCTCTGCCGGCCACGCACTGCACGCAGGTCCCGCACGCGCTGCCGAGCCAGCCGACGGCGACGGCGTCTCCGACCTTCCAGCGTGGAGCACCTTGGTCAGCTTGGCCTACCGCCACGACCTCGCCCACGATCTGATGCCCGGGAACGATCGGGAGACGGCGTGCGGCGAGGTCGCCCTCGGCAATCTGGAGGTCGGTCCGGCAAACGGCGCAGGCGCGCACCGCGATCGCGATCTCGCCCGCAGCCGGAGCCCGTTCGGGCCCCTCTTCCATCTCGAGCGGGCGCTGGTCGATCGGACGAGGTGAACGGAGGACCATCCGCTTCATCGTCGCCCGCGACTGCATACGGCGTTCCCTGGCGCCGCGTGCGAGCGCCCGCTCCCACGTGCTGGTCGACCTCTCGGCTCGAAGGCCGCGTCGTTCACACGAACAGCTCGGGAATCTCCTCTTCGTCACCGACCAGGATCGAGAACGCCGCGAGCTCGTCCGAAACGATCTCGTTGCGAGCATTCTCTCCGATGTCCTCCGCCGAGGTCGCGGTCATCATGAACTCCTCGGCGAACGCTTCTGCGTCGTCGTCGATCAATCGCGCATGCGACCGCGCGACGTCCGGGATGAAGGCCTCGCCATCGTCCATGCGCGGACGCTCGTTCCCATGCGGGGGCTTCTTGGTCTTGGTTCCCATCGGATTGCCTCCGCTTCTTCGGAGTGCAAGCGCGTGGCCAGCGATGAATGCGAGGATTCGCGGCGATCGTCGAGCTTCTACTCGCGTCTTCTGCATCGTCACGCAAAGCATGCGCCCGCATCACCGAACGAGGCCGCCGGGCCAGGTCTCCACGAAACGATGGGCGTGCCGGAGGGCATCCTCCACGTCGCCGGAGGTGTCGATGCGGGCGTGCTCGGCCTCGTCGATCTCCTCGATCGGCTCGTACGAGTCATAGAAGGAGTCGAGGATGTCCGTCGTCGCATCGGAGACGCTCGTAGACTGCTCCCGCCCGGCGAGCCTCTTACGGCAAAGCTCGCGCGGCGCGACACATTCCAGCAAACGGAATGGAACCCGATGCGACAGGGCGAGCTCGCGCGCCGCTCTGCGCGCTTGGGCGGTCCGGAAGGACGCATCGATGATGACCGGCCTTCCCGACGCGAGCACGGCGTCCGCGCGGCGAAGGACCTCCGCGTACACGCGCTCGCTGAAGCTCGGGTCGTAGGCTCCTTGCCAGGCCTCCGCCGACGCGTGCGCCGTGGGCGCGAGCCCGATCATGTGCTTTCGCGTCCGGTCGGCGTCGACGATCGGCGCGCCCAGCTCCTCGCCGAGCCGCTCCGCCAGCGAGCTCTTGCCGCTGGCGATCCCTCCAGCAACGGCGACGAGCACCGGCTCGAGGACGCTCCGTCGCCGCGCGGACTGCGCGAGCAGCAAGTACCGTCGGGCGTCTGCGCGGGCGGCATCCGCGACGGACTCGGGAACCTGCACGTCCGCCAGTACCGTCGAGGCGATCTTCGCGCGCACGCAAGCGCGGTAGCTCTCGTAGAAGTCCACGAGGCGATAGAGCTCGAAGTCGTTGGCAGCCCGCGCGTACACGGCGAGAAAGCGCTCGGCGAGGTCGACACGTCCGAGACGCGCCAGGTCCATCGCGAGGAACGCTACGTCCGCGCACGTGTCCGCGAAGCGATAGCGATCGTCGAACTCGATCCCGTCGATGATCTCGAAATCGTGTTCGCGATCCTCGCCGTCGCGGAGGAACACGTGCTCGAGTCGCAGATCGCCATGACCGTCGCGGACCGCCCCTTCGACCATTCGCTTCTCGAAGAGCTCCTTCCGAGAGCGGACGAACGACCGCTGCCAGCGCTCGATTTCGGTCAGCACCACATCCGGGACGAGCTCCACGCCGCACGCGCGAAGCGCCGTGAAGTTGTCGTCGACGTTCCGCTCGACGAGCTCGGGAGAGCCGTAACGCGCGATGCTGGGCGTGCTCGGAGCGTCCGCATGGAACGCGGCAATCGCGAGCGCCAGCGCGTCGACGTGCCCTCGCTGGAGCTCGCGGCGCTCGAGGAGCGCGTCCGCGCGGCGCGTTTCGTCGAGCCGGACCATCTGGACCGCCCACTCTGCGATCCCGCCGCCCGCGCGTAGACTGAACCTGCCGTCGGCGCGACGCCGAACGGGGACCACGCCGAGATACGTCCGCGGCGCGAGGCGTCGATTGATGCGGACCTCGGTCCGACATGCCCGCTCCCTCGCTTCGAACGAGGAGAAGTCCACGAACGGCAGCATCACGGGCTTCTTGATCTTGTAGACCTCGGGACCGAGCAGCACCCACGAGATGTGCGTCTCGATCAACTGCACGGGCCGAGCCTCACCGCTTGCAGCAGCGCGCTCGCGCAGCTCCAGCAAGAGGTCGTCGACCAGACGCCGTCGCGTCGTCCAGATCTCGTCGTGCGTCGATGCGGCTGCCATCGCTCCGACGGTTCAGCATCGCGCGTGCCACCGTATCGCCGCGCATAGACGGCGCCCACGCGCAAGCGCTGCGCCGTGACCAGGCGCTGCGAGAGGCTCGCGCTCGCCTACTTGCGGAGGTCCTTGGAGGACAGACCGTATTCGGCGAGGCGGTACTGGATCGTGCGGATGCTGATGTCGAGCAGCTCCGCCGCACGCGCGGTCGATCCCTGCGTGGCCTCGAGCGTGGAGAGGATCGCAAACCGTTCGATCTCCGCCATGGTCGATCCCGGGATGCGCACGGGGCCCTGGATGGGCTGGGCCGCATCGAACGGAAGATCGTCGGCGTCGAGCTTCGGTCCTTCGCTCATGACGACGGCACGCTCGATCGCGTTTTCGAGCTCGCGCACGTTCCCCGGCCACCGATGACCGAGGATCTTCGTCCGCGCCGCGTCCGTGAAGGAGTCGATGTTCTTGTGGTTCTCGCGAGCGAACTTCTGGAGGAAGTGCTCGGCGAGCACGACGACGTCACCGCTCCGCAGCCGGAGCGGCGGCATCTCGAGGGCGACGACGTTGAGCCGATAGTAGAGGTCCTCGCGGAAGCGCCCTTCCCGCACCTCCGTCGCGAGGTCCTTGTTCGTCGCGGCGAGCACGCGAACGTCGACCGGAACGGTGACGCCGCTGCCGATGCGCTCGATCGTCCGCTCCTGCAGCACCCTCAGGAGCTTGACCTGCATGAGCGGCGGGATGTCACCGACCTCGTCGAGGAAGAGGGTTCCGCCGGCCGCCTGCTCGAACCGCCCGACTCGCCGCTTGTCGGCGCCCGTGAAGGCTCCCTTCTCGTGACCGAAGAGCTCCGCCTCGAGCAGCGTCTCGGGGATGGCCGCGCAGTGCAGCGAGACGAACGGCTCCTTCGCGCGCGTGCTGAGCGCATGGATCGCCTTCGCGAGCTCGCCTTTTCCGGTGCCGCTCTCGCCGGTGATGAGCACGGTGGCCTTCGAGCCCGCGACCTGCCGCGCGACCCGATAGACCTTCTGCATCACGGGGCTCGCGCCGAGCAGCCCCTGCAGCCCGTCGCCGGCGCGATCGCGGATCTGGCGCTTCAGGTTCTCCGACTCGACGCGGATCACGCGCTGCTCGAGCGCGCGCTCGATCGCGACGGAAAGGACGTCGAAGTCGATCGGCTTCGTGATGAAGTCCGCCGCGCCCTTTCGCATCGCATCGACGGCATTGCTGACGTCGCCGAACGCGGTCGTGACGATGACCGGCAGATCCGGATCCTGCTCGCGCAGCTTGGACAGCAGCGTCATGCCATCCATGTTCGGCATCTTCAGGTCGGTGACGACCACGTCCGGTGCGCTCTCGGCAGCGACCTCGAGCGCAGCGACGCCGTCGGGCGCAGTGTGCACGTCGTAGCCCGATTGCTTGAGGAGCTTCTCGAGACCGCTGCGTGCAGAAGCTTCGTCGTCGACGACCAGAATTCGTGCCTTGCTCATGCGTCCGCCTCGTGCCGTACGATGGGCAGGTTTACCCGAAAACGAGTCCGCCCAGGCCGGCTATCGACGTCGATGTTACCGCCATGGTCGGTCACGATGCGATGAGCGATTGCAAGGCCGAGCCCGGTACCGGTGGGCTTCGTCGAGAAGAAGGCATCGAAAATGGATGGCTGCGCGGCGCCGATGCCCGGCCCGTCGTCTTCCACCTCGATCCACATGTGACGCGGCTCGCGGCGCGCCCGAACGGAGACTCTGCCGTTCCCAGCCGGCGCGAGCGCTTCGATCGCGTTGTGGAGGAGGTTGAGGAGCACCTGCTCGAGCCTCTGCGCGTCGGCATCGAGCACGAGCTCTCGAACGGGGAAGTCGACCTCGATCGCGACGCTCGCTGCCTCCGCCGCCGGCGCCACGAGCTGCACCGCGCGCTCGCACAGCGCCCGCAGGTCGACCGGCGCCCGGATGAGCGGCTGCGGTCGCGCGAAGTCGAGGAAGTCGGTCACGAGGCGTGCGAGCCGTTGAATCTCGTCGCCGACGACGCGCACGGCGTCGCGCGCTTCCGCAGACGCTCCTTCCTTGGAGAGCGCCCGCTCCAAGAACGAGACGTGCAACCGAGCGCCGTTGAGCGGATTACGAATCTCGTGCGCGAGACCCGCCGCCAGCGTCCCGAGGGCGGCGAGACGCTTCTGTTGCTGCTTTCGCTCCCGCTCGATCCGCTCGTCGGTGACGTCCGAGCCCATGACGAAGCGCGCGAAGGTGGCCCCTCCAGCGGCCTCACCGTTCCTGGTGACGCTCGCGACGAGCCAGCGGATGTCGCGCAGCTTCCCCGCGCGCGTCAGGAGTGGCAGCTCGCAGACCGGGCCCGTCTCTCCGACGGCGAGGTTCCGTCCGTCGCCGTCCCGCAGCTCTTCCGGGATGAGCAGGTCGACGAACGACCGGCCGAGCACCTCGTCGCGTGCGTACCCCGTGGTCCGCTCGGCCTCGCGGTTGAACACGCTGACGTTTCCGGTCGCGTCGAGCCCGATGACGAGGAGCGGGGCGAGCTCCACGACCTTCATGTACGGATCCTCGACGGCGTCGACGGGCGTGCTCGGCGGCCGGTGAACGGCACGCTCGACGCGGGTGATGAGATCTTCGCGGTAGCTCTCGAGCATCACGGCGAGCTGGATGTCCAGCAGACGCGAGAGCGAATCGCCGATCTCCGCCGCCTCGTTCCCGGCTCGTCGATCGATGACCGCGGTGAGCGAGGAGCGAATCAGCGCCATCGCGGTCAGCATGTATCGCTGAGGAAGGCCGATCTGGACATGGACACGTCCGATGCGAGCCGTCTTCTCGAAGTAAGTGTCGTCGTACTCGCCGCCGAACACTCCTTCGAGCCAGCGGACGAGCGAGTCCTGGAGTCTCCGGATCTGATCCTCGCCCGTGAAGACGGCGTGCGCTTCTTCGTGCTCGCGGATCCTCTCGTAGAACTCCTGCGCGATTCGCCGGAAGTGAGGCCTCGCGTGGACCGCGAAGGCAGCGAGCCGCTGGGCGTCACCGTCGGTGAAGCGGACATAGCGCTTCAGCTCGTCGACGCGTCCTTCCATCCGTGTGCCAGCATAGTCCAACATCAGGATTGAACGCCCCAAGACGAGGGTGCAGCCGGCATGCCACCGCATCGAGCTCGAGCTCCTGCACCCGGACGCAGGACCGGCACCGGTGACGTGCACGGATTGCGACCCGACGCAGGATCTGCGCCCGCAGCAGCACGTCGCCACCGTGGCGTGTTCGATGCACGGGGGCGGGCCATGGATCGGTCCCTTCGCGCAGCTTTCGTCGCCGGGCTCGTCGCGAGCCTCGTGACGGTGCCGGCGCGCGCCGGCGAGCGCCCCGCGTCCGTCGAGGAGTCGCTTCGGGGGATGTACGTCGGTGCCGACTCCAGCATCACCTCCGTCGCAGGAACCACGAGCGCCCTCGTCGGACCGCAGGTCGGCATCGTTGCGGGCGACTACACGTTCGGCGTCGGCGCCTATGGCCTCGCTCCGACGGTCGCTTCCACCGAACGCGATGCTGCCGGACGGCGTGTGGACGTCGGGCTCGGGTACGGCGTCCTCCGGATCGGCACGGTCCTGCTCGAAGACCGGATCCTCCACGTCATTCCGCTTCTGTCCGTCGGCGGAGGCGCGGTCCGTATCGGCGAGGCGAACGGCACGAGGGGGGAAGCGATCTTCGTCGTCGAGCCGAGGCTCGAGCTCGAGCTCGCTCTGCCGCAGGCGCGCGCGCTCCGCTTCGGCGCGCAGGGCTCGTACCGGTTCGTCTCCGCGTTCGAGCTCGCGGGCATCGGCGCGCGTGATCTAGCCGGTCCTTCCGCCGGCATGTTCGTCAAGCTCGGGTTCTTCTGACAGCGGCCGCTCGTCAAGCGCTGGACGATCGCGCCAGCATCGACGACGCAGCCTCGCGCACCGCTTCGAGGATCGCACAGAGCTCGATCGGCTTGTGTAGGACGCGATAGGCGCCGAGCGTGCGGCCGAGGATGTCGATCGACGGGTCGGGAACTCCGGTGAGGAGCAACGTGGGCGGTCGGCGCGCGAAGCGCCGCATCACGTTCAGCACCCCGAGGCCGGAATAGCCCGGCATGCGCACATCGAGGATGACGACGTCAGGCACGGGCGCGAGCCCGTCCGCCGCCATCGACAGCAACTCGAGCGCTCGGGCGCCGTCACCGACGTCCTCCACGGCGTAGCCGTGCGCGAGCAGCTCTTCCTTCAGGACGAGCCTGAGCACCTCGTCGTCGTCGGCGAGGAAGACCAGCGGTGGAGTGCTGAGCACGCCGCTCGTTCGCTCTCGTTCGTGCACGTCTTCTCCAACCTCGCCACGCGCCACCGGCCTCGCAATCCGTCGCGTTATCGCGATGCCTTCGAGCGCACGCGACGACCCGACCATTTCTCTGGCCGGTCGCGGTGCTCGTCCGCCTCAGCACGACACGGCACGCGTCGTGCCCCTGACATCGTTGCGCGCGGTCCGGACACGGACGACCGATGCTGGGCTCGCAGCCGCGGGATCTAACGCCGATGAAACTCTTCTCGAAGATCCTCGTCCCCATCGACTTCGGTGAGCCCTCGGCGCGCGCGCTCGAGATCGCCGGTGCCCTGGCGAAAGACACGGGCGGAACGATCACGCTCCTCCACGTCTTCGATGTGCCCGCATCGTACGCGGGGATGGGGATCTCACCCGTCGAGCTGCTCGCGCCGATGTGGGAGGCGGGGAAGAAGCAACTCGAGGACACCCTTTCGAAGCTGAAGGCGACCGTTCCAGATGCCACGGAGGAGATCGCGCGAGGTGTACCGTGGCGCGAAATCCTCGCCGCGATCGAGCGGGACCGCCCCGACCTCGTCGTGATGGGCACACATGGCCGGCGCGGCGTTCAGCGCATGCTGCTCGGGAGTGTGGCCGAGAAGATCGTGCGCGTCTCTCCGGTCCCCGTCCTCACGGTGCCGGCGGGGGACGACGAGTGACCGTCGTCCCCCCAGCTTCGAGGTCACAGGACCGCTTCGTTCAAGCGGTCGTTCGTCGCGCGGCTCGCTGGCGCCCCTGGTGGTCCCTGAGGACCCGTTCGGCGCCGTGGAAGGCCGCGTCGACGGCAGCGTATGCGTTCTCGTGCTCCTTGTTGTCCGCCCGGTCCTGGTCGACCACCAGCTCACCACCCGGAACCGCGAGATCGATCCGCACGTGAAAGTGCTTGCCGTGCGTCTTGTGACGATGCGGGCTTGCGATCGTCACGTGGCATGCGGTGAGGCGGGTGCAAAGCTTCTCTAGCTTCTCTGCGTGCTGTCGGACGTGACCTTCGATCGCTTCGCTCGGTGGTAGATCGCGCATCGTGATTCGAAGAGGCGTCTGCATCGATTCACTCCTGTCCTTCGTGAGCGAGCACGCGGATGAAGTCGACTCCGCCGCGCGTCGTCATGCCCCTGTCCTCGCAAGGCCCGTTCCGCATCCTTTTTCTCGCCACTTCCGCCTTCATGACGACGGCATCGCGAACGGTCTGCGCGGACACGCACCTCCTGCGCTCGACGCGCCCATCTCCCCGAGCGCGATCGAGTCGAGCGCGAGTCGCATCACGGCTTCAGCCGTTCCGTCAGCGGCTTCCCGTTGACCATGTCGACCCCGAACAGGTCGACCCACTTCACGCGGGGGATGAACGCGCTCTCGTCCGACGACACGAACATCCGCGAGAGCACCGCGCTCCTGCCGGCGATGACCGCTTGGGCGACCCAGCGGCCCTGCCAGAAGACGACACGGATCGAGCGGTCACTCGTCGCGTTCAAGTACAGCAGCCAGGAGCCGCCCTGTTCGGGCGCGACCTTGAAGCCGTACGCGCGCTGATCGAGCGAGGTCAGCGGTTCGCGACGGCCGTCCTTGGCGAGCATGACCCAGTAGGCGGTCACGGGCCCGCGAGGATCGAGCTTGCCTGGACCGTCGACGACGGCGTCGTACTGAACGACGTTCGCGTTCTTGCTCCGTTCGATCTTGAAGATCGGCTCGTACGTCCGAGCAGCAAGCGCGTGCCGCGGCAGGAAGAGAAACATCAGTCCCGTCGCACCTCCCAACATGGCGCGGCGGCTCATCCTTTTCGAACGCATGACATCTTCGGTGCAATCCACGTTCCCTGCGGAATCGCGTTCGGCGCCGCATCGGCGTGTTGACCGATCGCGACGTTACGACGAGGGTCGGCGCGACCGGCGAACGCGCGGGCGACACGGTCGTCGCGACCGTCACGACACGGAACGTCGTCGCGTGCCGACCAACCGACCGCCTCTCGCGCGCGATGGCGCTCATGCGCCAGCATCGACTGACGCGAGTACTCTGCACCGACTCGCTCGGGCGCGCCCTCGGCGTCCTCAGCCTGTCGGACATCGCCCAATACGGGCAGCCAGCGACGATCGGCCGGACCGCCGCTTCTCTTGCGCTGACGAACGAAAGGCGACGCCGGCTTCTACCTGGCCGACGGCGAAATCTCGTGGAGCGGCGCATGCCCGAACGTGGCATCGATCCAGGGATAGAAGATCTGCTCCTCGTGCTCGCCGTGCGCCCGGAGGCGGCGGACCAGCTCCGCCGCGACGGTGCTCGACACCGCATGCCGCTCGATGTTGACGCCGAGCGTGTCGAGCATTCCACGCAGCTCATCGTGCTCGGCGAGCAACTGCTTCGCTTCGACGGGGCGCGTCGCGATGAAGCTGGGAAAGACGTGCCGCTCCTCGCGCTCCATGTGGGCGCGGAGCTCGGCCTCGAAGGTGTTCCACGATGCCGCCACGTCGTTCTTGGCGGCGCCGCGCCTCTTGGCGGCGGAACGGGTGGTGGTCGTCATGCGGACCGGTTCATCCACCCGCCGTGCCAGCGCGTGCTCCCTGCAAACTCGACGCGATCCCCGAACACGAGGCGCAAGTCGTGCGCGGTGACGCCGGTCATGCGCCGCTCGCTCGGACGAGCTGATCGTTCCACCGCGCGAAGGCCCCGCCCGCGATGCAGGTTGTTCGCCCCGGCGCACACGATGCACGGAGGCCGGGACGAAACGTCGGAAGAGCACGCCCGATGCCAGCGGAACGGCCTGTGCACGTCGTGGCTCATCCACGGAGGCCGGTGGCCCCGTCCACGATCCCGGCCCGCATCGGAGATGCCCATGACCGCAGACAATCCCTCTTCGCTTCTCCTCGAACGCATCCAGCGCGGTCTTCCGACGGTCGTGGCCGGCCCGCTTCCGCCGTTGCCGTCGAACGTGCTGCTCGTACGCGTGCGCTGCGACGTTCCCGGGACGCTCGCGCCTCTCGACCGCGCGCGCGAGCGCATCGAACGCCTGCTCGACGGCGACGCCGCTTCGTTCCCGACGGCATACTCCGCCCGGCATCGCCTGCTCGACGAGGATGCTCCGAAAACAGGCATCGGAGGACTCGCCGCAGCGTTCGGTCGCCTCGTCACGCACGCACCCGGACGGGTCGCACTGGTGCTCGATCAGGTCCACAAAGCGGACCGCGCGACGCACGAAGCGGTCGCGACGATGCTGCGCGACGCAGACGGACTCCGGCTTCCCCTCGTGCTCGTGATCGAAGGAGCGCCGAAGGGGAGCTTTCTCGAGATCATCGCCGCGCTCGACGGGCGTGGCGCGACCCCCGTGGCCGGAACCGTAGCCGAGAACGATGCGCTCGGGACGCGGCCTCCTACGAGTCTGCAGGGGGCGCTGGGCGCGGGCCCGTTCGCCACGCTGGACGCCGACGCTCGACGCATTCTGCGTGCGTCCGCGATGTTCGGCTCGGTCTTCGACGTCGCGCTCGTCGGCCGGCTGCTCGACGTCTCCGTCGAGGTCATCCTCGAAGGTCTTCAGCGTGCCGCTGATGCGGGCGTGCCCGTCGCCGATCATGCGGACGGACGCCATCTCGAGATCACCGCGGAGCTCGTCGGCCAGCTCGAAGCTTCGATCCTGCCGTCACTCCGTGACCGGTGGAAGGCGCGGCTTGCCGAGATCGTCGACACACCTTCGAGCGATCCGCTCCGAGCGGCGAGCCACCTCGACGACGTCGGGCAGCACGAGCGCGCACTCGAGCGGCGGCTCGACGCCGTCTCGCTTCTCGGACGTTCGGGTGACATCCAGCGCGCGAACGACCAGCTCGCCGAGGCCCTCGAGGCCGTCGCCGCGCTGCCGCGAACACCGACGGCGCGACATCTCCGCGCGCGCGTGAAGGTCGAGCGCGCTCGTCTTCGCTGGCTCGGCGCAGGAGTCGATCCGTCGTTCACGCTGACTGGAGCGTTCGAGGTCGCGTTCGACGCGAAGTCCGAGCTGGGCGAGCACGCTCCCGCCGAAATGCGAGCGGACCTCGCATCGACGATCGCCGGCATCGCCTACGACCTCGGCGACGGCGCCTCTCTCGAGAAGGCGCGCGCCGCCGTGAACGAATGCGTCGCGTCGCTCTTGCACGAAGGAGCGATCAGCGCTGCAGCCGCGTTGCTCGATGACCAGGCCGCTCTCGAGCTTCGGCTCGGTCGCCCGAGCCGCGCCGCAGATCTCCTAGAGCGCTCGCTCGAGATCCTCGTCGAGCGGATGACGGAACGACCGGACGACCTCGAGCTCGCCGCAAACCTGGCTGACACGCACCACCTGCTCGCGCGACTTCCGCTGCACGGAGTCCTCGACTCGAGCCGCGCCGACCACGGCATCAGCAAGGCGCTCGAACACTGCCGCAAGGCAATGGGGACGTACGAGCGGCTCGGGCGAAAGCGCGACCTCGCACGCGTGGTCGAGACGACGGCACGGCTCGAAGCGAAGCGCGGGGACGTCTCCAAGGCCAAAGAAGCGTTCGAGACCGCGATGCGCATGGCCGACGAGGTCACGGACCTGACGGGCCTCGCGCGCATCACGGCCGGTCTCGCCCAGGTGTTCACGGAGAGCGGCGCTCCGCGCGACGCCCTTGCGATGCTCACGAGCTCGATCGAACTCAACCGCGAGAAGGGTTCGCCGATCGGCCTCGCCTTCGACGGCCGCATCCTCGCGCAGCTCGAGGACTCCATCACGGCGATGGCCGACCGGGATCCCGTGGTCGAGCAGGAGCTGGCACGTACGCGACAGCGTCTGGCCGCCGCGATCGAGGCCACGTCGGTGTGACCCCGTCGCAACCCCTGCATGAGTTGGCCTGCCAGCTGCTTGTGAGAGCTCGCATGAAAAGAGGTACGCCATGATCGTTGTCCGCGATTGCATGACGACGCCTGCGCAGACGGTGCCGTTCGACGCCCGAGCCGTGGACATCATGAAGCTGCTCGAGGAGCGCTCGATCTCGGCGGTACCGGTCGTCGAAGACGGGCGGCTGACCGGGATCGTCTCCACCACGGACCTCGTGCGAACGCTCGCGGGCAACGCCGACCCGGCCCTCCGTGCCGATCGCGTGATGACGGCGCCGGTCGTGGTTGCGGCGCCGGACGAGCCGCTCGACGAGGCAGCGCGCCGGCTCGTCGCCGCACGCGTGCACCGACTGATCGTCACCGAGGGTGAGCGCCCCGTCGGCGTACTCTCGGCGCGAGACATGCTGACGGAGCTCTTTCGCCGACGGCCGCCCGCCGCGATCCGCGCGATCATGACGGCGCCGGTCGAGACCGTCGCGGTCGGAGATAGCGTCGGAGAGGCGATCGTGAAGCTCGCGTCCGCGGGGGTTCACGGCCTCGTCGTCGTCGACGGCACGTTCCCCGTCGGCGTGTTCACACACGCGGAGGCGCTTGCGGCCCGACATCTTCCCGAGACGGTCAAACGCGGTCCCGTCGAAGACGCGATGAGCTACGAGACCATCTGTCTCGACGCCGATACACCCATCCACCGCGCTGCCGCGCACGCGATGGCGATGAACGTCCGACGGATCCTCGTCGTCGAGCATCGACACCTGGTCGGAGTCCTGAGCGCGATCGACCTCGTCGGCGTGCTCGCGAGAGCGCCGAGCTGAGGCCCGTGACGACCACGACGTTGCAGGGCCCGCAGTCGCTGACCCATGGCAAGCGCCTCGACGATCTCTACGTGCTCGCCCGAGCGCGCCTCCCGGCGGGCCTCGACGTCCGCGACATCGGTACCTTCCTCGATCTCGTTCGACCAGTTCGTCGCCATCCAGACTGATGTCAGGGAGCCTCGCCATCCACGAGGCCGTGCCCGTGCGGCGTGCGCTCGAGGTTCTCGCCGCCGCGCACCTGCGAGAAGCCACCGTCATCGACGACGAGGGCGTGCCGCTCGGCATCTTCCGCGACGTGGACGGGCTTCGCTGGATCGTCAGCGCACGTCACACCGCAGCCCACGACAGGCCGACCTGAGCGCAGAACCTGCACGCCAGCGCGCGCATTGCGTCTGCTTGCTCCGTTGGCCATCGTGACCGCCGGTCGTTGCACCGTCGCCTCGAGCGGCTCGTGAGTTGCACCCGCGCGTGCCATGCATGAGCACGCGAGCCCGATCCGCCTCTGTCGTCGTGTCGGCCCCGAAACCGAAGCGGTTCAGCCGTTCGTCCGCTGTCCGATGCAAGAAGCGTCGGTCGACGTGCTCGACTGCGTCGGATGTGGACGCCTCCGTTCTCTCGCCTGGGAAGCGTCGGGTGGCGCGCTCGTTTGCGTGACGGAGAAAGCGCCGGCCGCACCGACTCGTCCAGATTGCCGCGCCGACTGCGCCGAGGCCGCGGCCCGCGCACCGCTACGTGACATGTTACCGCGAACGACGACCTGCATGACGGCAGACGTTCCGATCGAGCAGGCCAGGCGGCTCATGGCCGAACGCGGGCTTCGCGCGGTCCCCGTCGTCGACGCCGACGGAAAGCTCGCGGGCATGGTCTCGCGATCGGATCTCGCCGTCGCTGCGACCTTCGGTGTGGTCGGCGACATGATGAACGCAAACGTCCACGCGCTGCCGGAAGACGCTCCCGTCGCCCATGCCATCGCGCTCATGGCGACCGAGAACGTTCGCGAGATCCCGGTCGTGACCGCGAACGATACGGTCGTCGGTGTGTATGACGCCCTCGACGCGCTCCGCTGGGTCGCGAGCCGCATGGGATGGATCGTCCCGACCCACGGCGATCTCCATCACGAGTAGAGGATCTGTAGCAGCCGCGCCCAACGTTCGAGGGCCGACACGCTCAGGTACCGCTCGCAGACGCGCGCGTAGGCAGCGTCGCCCATACGACGCCCGAGCTCCGGCGAATCGAGCACGCTCTGGAGATCGTCCGCCGTTTCGTCCGCGCTCGTCGGATCGCAAACGAGCATGCCTTCGATCCCGTCGCGGATCTGGTCCTTGATTCCGCCGACGGCGCTCGCGACGACCGGGCGGCGTTTCCACATCGCCTCCGTCACCGTGAGCCCGAACCCTTCGCGCAGGCTCTTCTGCACGACGATCGCGGAGTGGCGCTGGAGCGCGTTGACGATCGCCGCGTTCTCGTCGGTGTCCTCCATCGGAAGCTCGGCGATGTGGGCGCGCCGCCGGACGTTCTCTCCGAGGCCGCGCCACGCGTGCTCGACCTCCGCGAGAACCTCCGGTCCTTCGGGATCGTCTGCGACCCCGCGAACGGACGGCCCGGCGAGCACGAGCTCGGCGCCGTGGTCCACTGGGCGCTCGAGCAAGCGTGCAAACCCCTGGAGCACGCCGATGTGATCTTTCATTCGGTCCCAGCGTGATACCTGCACGACGAGCGGAACTTCCCACGACGGCGCAGCGTTCATTCGGATGATCTTCGCGCGCCGCGTGACCGGCCGGACTCGACCGTTCTCGTCGATGAAGGTCGCGCTCCCTGGCTCGGCATCGACGGCGACCAGCCCCGCAGCGGCAAGGATCCCGCGGATGTTGGGTTCGGCGATCGGCTGGTTCTTCACCGAGAACGGGTCGATGTTCGGCGGCATCGTGATCGTTCGCCCGTGGGGCAACCACCGCGGCGCGTACGCGGCGCGCGAGAAGACCGCGAGCGGCACGTCCTCGAGGTACTTGCGGAGGAAGGCCCAGCCTTCGTCGACGTAGGTGCCTGCCCCTTCGTGACCGATGTGACATCGCCAGCACACGCGGAGGCCTAGCCTCGACAGCGACGACGTGAGGCCCGCGGTCTGGGGATCATGACAGACCACGACGTCGCCCGGGCGTACGACACGCTCGATCTGCGCGAGATTTTCGGCAGTCACTCGTTCGTAGAGCTCTCGCTGCTCGCGTCCGAGCGGCGAGCCGTCTCCCGCCGTGTCATGGAGCGCGTTGTGGAGGCGCTTCGTCACGGCGAAGAACTCGGGCGGGCCTTCGATGACGAGCCACCGCGTGTCGATCTCGAGCCCTCGGCTGTATCGGACCAGCGAGCGCAAGATCTCTGCGACGCCGCCCCCTGCGGCGGTCGAGTTGATGTTGAAAACTCCGTGCTGGCCCACCATCGCGCGCGTCGCCTCGGCCTGGCGTTGGATCGCTTCGATGCGAGCAGCGCCGACGAGCTCCACGAACGGCGTCAGCGCTCGTGCGGGAAGGGAGACCTCGAACATGGCGCCGCTCCTGCGAGACGCATGCCCCTCGCTCGCAGTGTAGGGCGATGGCATGCAGCATGGATCGAGGAAGCAACATGAGACGAATCCTCGTCGCGGTCGACACGTCCGGCACCTCGCATGTGGTCGTGGACCAGGCGGTTCAGCTCGCGCGCGCAACCGGCGCGAAGATTCTGCTCTTCCACACCGTACCCGCGCCGACACAGATCTCGCCGCCCGGCGTGTTCGTTGCGCCGCCTCAATTCCACGTCCAGGAATGGATCACGTCCGCCGAAGAGACGTTGCGCGACCTCGAGGATTCGATCCCAGAAGAGCTCCGCGACGGGATCAAGGTGGAGATCGGGACCGCCGCCGATTGCGTCTGCGAGACGGCACGGACGTATTGCGCAGACCTCGTCGTGATCGGCGCCCATCAGTATGGACTGCTCGCGCGAGCGCTCGGGACGACCGCAGCGCGGATCGTCAACCGGATGGATCGACCGGTCTTCGTCGTACGCCCCGTGCCCCCCGAGTGCATCGATCAAGCTGCGCCCCGCGACGCTCGAGTGTCCGGCTGACGCGCGACGGATTTCCGTATCCAGGCGAGCGCAGCGTTCATCCATACGCCCTCCGCGTGAAACATCGAGCTTGCCCCGGGCGCGACGATTGCACCGCTCCGTCTGCATGGCGAAGTCGACGAAGGACCGCTCTACGCACGGCGTGATCAAGCTGCGCGACATCATGACCACTCCGGTGCTCAAGCTCTCGCCGATGGAGCCCGCGAGCGATGCGCTCGCGCTGATGCGTGACGAGCGCGTGCGGCATGCGCCGGTCGTCGACGGCAACGAGATCCTCGGGATTGTCTCCGATCGCGACCTCGGCGGGCCGCACGGTGGACTGGCGCGCAAGAGCCGCACCGTTCGAGAGCTGATGCAGCGCGATCTCGTGCTCGGTGCGCCCGACATGAGCGCGGCCGATGCAGCGGTCGTCATGCGCGACCGCCGTGTCGGCTGCCTTCCGGTCGTCGACGCCGGCCGTCTGCTCGGGATCGTGACGCGAAGCGACCTCCTCGCCGCCCTCGCTCATCTGCGTCGCGCACGATCGCGACCGCCCGCCGAGCGAGGAGCCGCGGAGATCCCTCGTCCGCCGCTGGTGGTCTCGCCGAATCGAGACAAGTGGCCGTGAGCAGCGGCAGGCGAGCTCCAGCATCGAGGCAGTCGGGTGCGAGGAGTCGGGCAGAGCGATGATCTCGCGGCACGAGCAGACCCGGTTCTCGACCGAAGACGCCGCTCGCCTTCACATGAGCATGGCGGGGAACCCCATGCTCGTCACGGGGCTCGCGCTGCTCGAGCGGCCCATCCACTTCGATGAGCTCGTCTCTCGGCTCGACGAGCGGCTCGCCTCGCACCGGCGTCTGCGTCAGCTCGTCATCGAGCCTCGGTTCGGCGTCGGCATGCCTCGATGGCGCGAAGATCCGTCGTTCGACGTGCTCCATCACGTCCACCACATCGACCTGGCGCTGATGCCGCGCCGGCCGCCGCTCGACGAGGTCGTCGGCGATCTCTCCACGATCCCGCTGTCGCGTGGCCGACCGCTCTGGCGCGTCCACCTCATCGACGGACCGCAGCCCGCGGTCATGTTCGTCATCCATCATGCGCTCACCGAGGGCGCAGCGCTTCCTGCTCTCGTACGTATGCTCGTCGACGAGGAAACGCGAGCGCCGCAAGCATCGCGGGAGCGCACGCCGACACTGCGCGGACGGGCCAGGGTGCTCGCGGCCGGCACCGTGGCTGCCGTCAAGCTCGCAACGCGACGAGCCGACCCGACGACGCGGTTGAAGGGGTCGATGAGCGAGCGCAAGCAGCTCGCGTTTTCGTCCGCTTTGCCGCTCGAGGAGCTCGAATCGACCGCCCGTGCGATGCGCGCGAGCGTGACGGAGCTGCTACTCGCCGCGGTGACGGGGGCGTGTCGTGCCGAGCTCTCGCGCGACGCATCCGCCGATGGCCTCATCCTCCATGCGCTCGTGCCGGTCGGCTTCGGCGACGACGAGCCTGCGCCCGATCGCGACGGGGCCGACATCGTCGAGCTTCCTGTCGGAACGGCGGATCTCGGCGCGCGCCTGCACCACATCCGGCGCACCGCAGGCGCGCTTCGGTCGCGTGGCGCGGCTCGGCGGCCGGGTGAGGGAGCGAGCGGCGCTCGCATCGCGACCGCGGCGGGCGCCTTGTCGGCAATGCTCCAGCGCGCCAGCGTGACCTTCTTCTCGCGCCGGGCGAGCGTCGTCGTTTCCACCGTGCGAGGGCCGGCGAGCCCGCAGCGTCTTTGCGGAGCAGCCGTACGTGACCTCTTCGTGTGGGCTCCGGCGGCGGGGACCATCACGCTCAGCGTGACGCTCGTGACCTACGCCGGCCATGCACGCATCGGGGTCGCCGCCGACGCCCGGACCGTGGGAAGCGCGCGGCGCGTCGTCGCGGAGCTCGAGAGCGAGCTCGACAACATGCGCACTTTCGCTTCTTCAGCCCGTGCGTAGACTGTGCTTACGTGAAGCCAGTTCTTCTTCCGATGGCCGAGTGGCTCGGGCGGGCCGTCCTCCAGCGTCGCGGCATCTCGAGCGCCCACGTCACCACCCCGCTCGGGCGGCTCCACACGTACGACGCGCCCGGCAACGGCGATCTGCCGCCGGCGGTCCTGTTGCACGGGCTCGGCTCCGCCGCGACGCCCTTCGGTCAGGTCTTCGCGCATCTCCAGCGGCATGTTCGACGCATCGTCGCGCCGGACTACCCGGGGCACGGCTTCAGTCTCCACGGCACGTCCGAGCGCCTGACGCCCGCGCGTCTGTTCGAGTCCGTCGCCATGGCGATCGACTCGACGCTCACCGAACCGGCGATCGTCATCGGCAACTCGCTCGGCGGCGCGCTCGCGCTCAGGTACGCGCTCGACCGCCCCAGCCGCGTGCGTGCCCTCGTGCTCGTCTCGCCGGCCGGCGCACGCTGGACCGAGGAAGAGTGGCGCGCTCTGAAGGCCGCCTTCGACATCCGTTCGCGCGCGGATGCGCGTGCCTTCCTGCAGAGGCTGTATCACCGCCCGCCGTGGTTCACCGAGCTGCTCGCGCACGAGCTGCCCGAGACGATCTCACGGCGTGCCGTACGCGAGCTGCTCGAGTCGGCGACGAACGACGATGCGCCCGAACCGGAAGCGCTGAGCGCGCTGAAGATGCCGATCCTGTTGGTCTGGGGTCGCTCGGAGCGCCTCCTGCCGGAGACGCACTTCGAGTACTTCTCCAGGCACCTGCCCGAGCACGCCGTCATCGAGAGGCCGGATGGGTTCGGGCACTGCCCGCACTTCGACGCTCCGCGTGTCCTCGCACGCCGCATCGTGACGTTTGCGCGGACGAGCCTCCAGAGCTGAGCCTGCTCATCGCGGGGTCTTCGGCGTGCGTCCCGTCGCGAGGGTCTCGTCCAGTCGCTCCTGCGTGAGACCGTGCGAGCTCGAGAGCTTCGTCTCGGCGTGCGGCTCTGCGTTCGCCGCGACCGAGTGCAGATGTCCGGACGGCGGGGCCGCTTCGGCGATGGGATGTGTGCTTCCCGGTCGTCCTTCCGCCAGGTTCCTGCGAGGCGGCGGAGCTGCCGCGCGATACGGCGGGACGACGGACTCTTCGCGCCCGCAGAGGCCACGCACGATCGGCTCGGGCAACACGCGAGCAAGCCGCCCGAGCTCGGTGGTGTCGAGGAGCTCGCCGAGCGCCCGCAGGACCACGTCCGTCTGCTCACGCGCGAGACCGGGAGGTGCTCCGGTCCGCCGACGCACGCGCTCGTAGAGCTCCGCCGCGTCGAACTCGCTGTCGTAGTCCTCCTGCTCGACGACCCGCGCGAGCTCCGGCGAGAGCTTCGACGCGAGCTTTCCGGCCTCGTCGTCCGTCAGCCGGCTCCCGATCACGGCGAGCGTCGCGCCGATCATCTTGCGCGCAGAGCCGTAGTCGCCGATGCCTCCGGCGCGGACGTGGTCGACGAACGTTTGCGTCGCGATCCGGCTCACGTCGACGAGCGTCGCAACGGACGTTCCACCGCACTCGCTTGGATCGACGCTCGTACGTGCAGGGCGTGCGTGCCGGCGCACCGGCTGCCGAGCTCGGGCCGTACACGATCCGCGTCCGGAGCACGATGTCTCCGACATTTCCCGTCCGGCTCGCGTGTTGCAGCGGAATTCGACATGTCACGCGGGGAGGTCAAGGCTGCGATCGACATGAGGCTCCATCGCGAGACGTCGCCGGAGCTCGCTCATCGGGTCTCGAGCGCCATCGACTGGACCGGCGCGCGGCTCCACGTCGAGATCGCCGGGCTCGATCGATTGCCGAGCGGGCGAGCTCTGCTCGTCACGAACCATGCGTTCGGCTTCGACGCCGCGTTCCTCATGGCGCGCATCGAGGCCGTCACCGGGCGACGCGTCTGGACGCTCGGCGAGCACGCCTGGTGGCGCGTCCCAGGGATCAGGACGCTCGCCGCCGCCGCGGGGACGGTCGACGGGACCCCGGCCAATGCCGATCGGCTCCTCTCGGAAGACGAGCTCGTGCTCGTTCTCCCTGGCGGAGTACGCGAAGCCTTCAAGCCTCGCGAGCTGCGGTATCGTCTGCTCTGGGGCTCGCGCTACGGGTTCGTGCGCGCCGCGATCCGCAACCAGGCCCCCATCGTCCCGGTCGCATCACTCGGCGCCGATGACGTCTTCGATCTGGTCGGCAACGCGTTCGCGCGCGGGCAGAAGCTCCATCTCCCCTTCCCGCTCCCGCTGCCCGCTCACCTCGTGCCGATCCCCCATCCGTCGCCGATCCGGTACGTCATCGGCGAGCCGATCCCGGTGCCCGCCGCGCGCCCGCGAGACGCGACGGAGGACCAAGCCATGCTGCGCCGGCTGCGGCGCGAGGTGGAAGGTGCCCTGCATGAGATGTTCGAAGAACGCCTCGCACAGCAGGTCGGCTTCCCGCACTGAAGGCGGCGCCCGCAACGCAGACGCCGTCGAGCGTCAGGGCGCGAGGATGCGTCCGGGCGCTCCGTTCAAGCCATTCTGCGTGTGACAGGAGTTGCAGTCACCCGACGTGACAGTGCCCTGCATCGGACGCGTCTTCACCCCGTCGGTCACCGCAGCACGGAGCGGCGGACGCGGACGCGCGCCGTTCTCGGTGACGAAGTTGCCGGACGCGTTCACGATCATGTTGAACGTGCGGTTGCGCGAGTCGGTGACGACGACGCGGAGCTGCGGTGGCGGCGCGGAGCCGATGCAGTCGTTCGGTTCGTGGAGCGACGGGTAGACGGTGCCGCCGATGCGCAGGTTCGGACCGCCCTGCTGCTGGTGACACGCATTGCATGCCTCTCCCGGATTCATCAGCGGCGAGCCGTCGTTGCCGCCCGTCCACGTCTTGCCGCTCGTGCACGTGGCGCCGCCGTCGGCGCCGCCGTCGAGGACACCTCCATCCCCCGGCGCGGACGGCGGAGGAGTGGTGCAAGCTTCCGGGTTCTTCTGTGTCCCGCCGTTGATCCACTCCTCGAAGCTCGCGATCTCGTCGTCCTCCGGAGGAACGGCGGGCGTCGGCGGCATCGTCTTCGCTTTCATCTCCTCGAGCGCCGCCTCGGCCATCGTCTTGCCGGGATACTTCTTCGAAGGCGCCTTGAGATCGTCGTAGTCGAGCAGCGGCGGCGGGAGCTCTCCGCTGTGGCAAGCGATGCAGCGGTTCTCGATGACGCCTTGCACGTCACACGGCAGCCCCGTCGCGAGGCCAGTACCTGCAGGCCCTTCGGACTCGGAAGAAGGATCGGTGTTGCCCGGAGGAATCACGCTCGAGCCGCCATCTTCATCAGTGACCTCTTCGGCCGGCGAAGACGAATCACTGCAAGCGACGGCGATGATCGCGAGAGCGAGCGCGGGAAGCGTCAGGTAGAGGAACGAGCGACGCACGGGCGACTCCATTCGATCGCCTCACGTCTTCTCCGTCACGGAGCAAGAGGGACGATCTGCTCCATGTTGCCTCGCGCTTCCCGATACGCCAACGATATCGACGAGCTGGCCGGCACCATGACCAGGCGCGCCCCCCCGCTGGTGCGCTAGTGCACCGTGCGACGTCGAAACTTCCCGCCAAGCTGTCGAGACCTGCCACCTCTTCGCCCGGAAGCGCAGAGCCATCAGCGATCCAGGCAAGCGCTCGACACGTTCGTGTTCGAGCTCGTGTCGTCGCGATCACGATCGCGATGAGCGTGCTCACGCCGCGCGACGCATGCCCGGCGACGGCGGCGGAACGGTCGGCGGACGCGAAGGACGACCGACGAGACGAAGCTTCGGAGCGCGGGTCCGGCCGCTTGCCTCCAGAGCGCGCGCTGCGGGACGCGTCGAGATGCGGAACGCCGGACGAACGAGCGCTAGCGCGGGACGGATCACCGGCGTGCGCGACGGCGGCGGCGGGTGCCAGGTATCCGCCGCGCCGATCGTCGGGAGACGCGGCGGCGCCGGGAGTGCGGTGGGCATCGTGATCCCGTCGTCGACCTCGACGAGGACGGTGGGCGCGGATGCAGGACCTTCGCTGTCGAAACCGTACGTTCCGGCGTCGGCCTCGCCGATGCGCACCGCAACCATCGACGGAACAGTGGACGGGGAAACGTTCGGGCTAACCATGGGATCTCTCCTCGAGCACCCTGCGGGCGCGGCGATCGAGACGACTGCAGCATCCTTGCCAGCGCCGGTCGGTCGTTTTCAGTGTCGGTTCGTCATGGACGTGGCTGTTTCGTCATGGGGCCGCCGCCGTAACCCCGATCCCGTCCACATCCTTGACGCTCCCCGCCGTGGCCCCCTGCCGGCAGCGCCAACGTCGTGACGTCCGGGCCACCGGACAGGCACGGCTGAGGCGGGGCTTGACGGGCCGCGGGTGCAGCGGCAAAAGCCCGTGACGCCATGCTCCCCGATACCGTGAAGTCCCAGCTCGACGAGCTCATCAAGAAGAACAAAGTCCTTCTGTTCATGAAGGGCAACAAGCACTTCCCTCAGTGCGGGTTCTCGTCGCAAGTCGTTCAGATCCTGAAGGAGACGGGGACCAAGTTCGAGACGGTCAACGTGCTGCAGGACCCGGCCATCCGTGACGGCATCAAGGAGTACTCGAGCTGGCCGACGATCCCGCAGCTCTACGTCGACGGCGAGTTCATCGGCGGCTGCGACATCGTCAAAGAGATGTACGCCTCGGGCGAGCTGCAGAAGAAGCTCGGCATCGAGGAGAAGCCCGTAGCTCCGCCGAAGGTGACCCTCGACGACGGCGCCGTGAAGGCGTTCAAGGGCGCCGACGAGGGCAACGGCGACGTCCTTCGTCTCGAGATCAGCCCGCAGTTCCAGTACGACCTCTACTTCGGCCCGAAGAAGCCGGGTGACATCGAGGTCGTCGCCGGCGGCATCACCATCTGCTTCGACCGCCAGAGCGCGCAGAAAGCCGACGGGCTCGTGGTCTCCTGGGTCGACACGCCGGAGGGCGGCGCCTTCCGCATCGACAACCCGAACGAGCCGGCTCGCGTGAAGAGCCTGACGGCTCCGGAGCTGAAGAAGTGGATCGACGACGGGAAGTCGTTCGAGCTCTTCGACGTCCGAACGGACGAGGAGCGCGCGACCGCCAAGCTCGACCGCGCTCGCGCCCTCGATGAAGACGGCGAGAAGGTGCTCAGGTCGCTCGACAAGAACACGCCGATCGTCTTCATGTGCCACCACGGGATGCGCAGCCGGAACGCGGCAGAGCGCGTGCTCCGCGACGGCTTCAAGCAGGTGTTCAACCTCGAGGGTGGCATCGACGCCTGGTCCCAGAAGGTCGACCCCTCGGTGGCTCGTTACTGATCGATCGGCGCACGACGATGAACGACACCACGGAAGCCATCCGCACCGCCATTCTCGCGAAGATCCCCGATGCCCAGGTCGTCGTCGACGCGGGCGCGGGCGGTCACTTCTCCATCCAGGTCGTATCTCCGGTCTTCTCCGGAAAGAACATGGTGGAGAGCCAGCGCCTCGTTTACGGCGCGATCGCACACCTGATGAAGGGTGACGGCGCGCCGGTCCACGCGGTCGACAAGCTGACGACGAAGACGGCTTAACGCGTCGTCTTCGGCGTCATCGGACGCCCCATCTTCGCCGGCGGCGGAGGCGTCTTCGGGGCTCCGCGTTCGGTCACGTCCGACGTGGGCGCCGGCGGCGGATCGCTGGGGCCCCCCACGTCGCCGGTCTGCCACCCCGAGGGCGACGACGGGGCGGGGTCGTTCGTGGCGACTCCCATCGAGGGTTCGTCCGGTTCGTACGCCGGGAGCTCGCCCTGCACGGCGATGGCGCCGGTCGTTACGCACGGCACGCCGCCGCGCGTGAGCGTCGACGCGGCCGCGAACGCCATCGCGCCGGCTCCCGCGATCGCAAGCGCGACCTTCTTCCGCCGCTTCTTCTTCACGCCCACTGGGCAGTCCTCGGTGAGGATCGTCCCGTCGGCGCGCTGGTAGAAGCGAACGCAGAGGTCCTTGCCGATGCGCTCCTGCAGAAGACGCTCCGCGTCCTCGCGCGCCATTGCGGACAGGTTGTAGACGTTCTTCTCGCAGCTCATGCAAAACCGGACGCGCTCGTCGCCGAGCATCTCGTCCCAGCTCGCGTTGCACGGGCTCGCGACGCGGACCTGATCGAGCATCGGCAGCGAGCGGCGCGCGCCGTTGGCGCCGAGCTTCTGCGCGACCGATGCGAGCTCACGTTCGAGCTCCTGCTCGCGCGACCGCAGGCTCTCGAGCTGCTGGGTCTCTTGCTTGAGACGCGCAATCTCCTGCTCCAGGCTCTCCTTGCGTTCGCGCAGCGCTTCCAGCTCGTTTCGGTAGGGCGAGGTCATCGGTGGGCCAACGCAAAGACGCGCGTGCCCGCCGGAAGATTTGTTCCGACCCGAAAATCGGCGTGGGCGGCGGATTGTCGCCGTCGCTGCCTGCTCGCGTGTGCCGAAACCGGAGACTTCGGGGCGGGCCTGCCCCTCGGTCGGCCGAGGCTCGCCCCCTTACGCCGCCTTTCTGTGTCCGTCCGGAGACGTTCATGAAATTCACGGGTTGGCGCGCATGGAATAGGTCCGAGCTCGGAAAAGCTCATGCGTCACCTCATCGTTGGCTCCCTTCTCTTCTTCGCCCTCGTGGCCCAGGCGTGCTCCGGCGACGGCGGCACGTCCACCTTCCAGCCGGACGAGGAGGACGACGGCTCGGCCTCCGTACCCACGGGGACGTTCGATCCCGCGGAGGCCGGGACCGAGCCCGACGCAACGTCGAGCGACGCGTCCGTCGACTGCGACGCCGATCCCGCAGCTTGCCTCCCTCCGGGTGTGTGCGGCGACGGCAAGGCCGGCCTCGGCGAGAGCTGCGACGACGGAAACACCGTCGCAGGGGACGGCTGCTCGGCGAGCTGCCAGATCGAGGCGCCCTACTGGGCGTGTGCGTTCGGCAGTGCGTGCGTCGACGTCCGCGACTGCGCAGCGCTCGCCGACGCGGGGCTGCTCAACGGCGACGGAGGCTGCGTCGTGCCACCGAAGCCCGCGGTCTGCGGCGATGCCGTCATCGATCCCGGCGAAGCGTGCGACGACGGCAACGTCGCCCCGAACGACGGATGCTCGCTCGACTGCAAGGCCATCGAGGCGAACTGGGCCTGCCCGACGCCGGGAGCCCCGTGCGTGACGACGATGGTGTGCGGCGATGGGATGATCACCGGATCCGAGCAGTGCGACGACGGGAACCTCACGTCGGGCGACGGATGTTCGGCGACGTGCGCGATCCAGGCGGGATGGGTGTGTCCCGTCGCGAACGCATCGTGCAACGCCGCGGCGTGCGGAGATGGCTTCGTCGCCGGCGCGGAAGAGTGCGATGACAAGAACACGAACAACAACGACGGCTGCAGCTCGACGTGCAAGCTCCAGACGACGACGGTGACGGTCAATCCGTCGACCTCGGCGTCCGGCAAGACGACGATCGAGAACTGGAAGTGCCCGACGCCGGGCCTCCCGTGCTCGAAGACGGTCTGCGGCGACGGCATCGTCGAAGGCACCGAGCAGTGCGACGACGGCAACAAGAAGTCGCTCGACGGATGCTCCGCCGACTGCCGCTGGGAGGCGAGCTGTCCGAACGGCAAGTGTCGGGCTCGTTGCGGTGACGGTCTGCTCTTCGACTTCGACGGCAACGGCGACGGCGTGAAAGACGAGGAGTGCGACGACGGCAACCTCCGCGACGGCGACGGCTGCTCGAGCACCTGCAAGGTCGAGGTCGGCTACAAGTGCGACCCGGTCATCGCGGCCGACCCGCTGTACCTCGACGTCCCGATCGTGCTTCGCGACTTCAAGCTCGCAGAAACGACGGGCGGCCACCCGGACTTCGAGCGCTACCGCTGCAACGTGGTCACCACGAACCTCGTCCAGGACACGCTCGACAACGGCGTCCCCGTCTTCCGTTACGACGGTACCGGCAACAACCCGGTCACCGGGATCGACCAGAACGGCGTCTGCGGCGCACCGGCTGGACAGCCCGATCGGAGCAAGCAGCTCACGTCGGCGCTCGACTTCACCGATTGGTACAAGGACATCGCGATCAACGGCGTGGTCCGGAGCCAGCGCTTCGACGACACGCAGATCCGTCTCGAGCGTTCCGGCAGCGCCGGCGACTACTCCTACGCGTTCGACAGCCGCACCGCGCAGCCCTACGCCACCCGGAACGGGTTCTTCCCACTCGACGGCAAGGGCTTCGGCAACCAGAGCCAGTCGCACAACTACGCGTTCACGACGGAGCTCCGCTTCGCCTTCACCTACGACGCGAGCAAGTCTCCGGAGCTTCGCTTCAGCGGCGATGACGACGTCTGGGTCTTCGTGAACGGCAGGCTCGCGCTCGACCTCGGCGGGCTGCATGCGCGCCAGGAGAGCTCGTTCATCCTGAACCCCGCAAAAGCGGCGTCGCTCGGTCTCGTCGACAAGCACGTCTACGAGATCGCGCTCTTCCACGCCGAGCGGCGCACGAACGACTCGAACTTCTGGCTCACCCTGCGCGGCTTCGTGAAGAAGTCGTCCGTCTGCTCGAACATCTGCGGCGACGGCATCAAGACGCGCGAGGAGCAGTGCGACGAGGGCACGAACAACTCGAACTCGGGCGCGTATGGCTCGTGCCGGACCGACTGCAAGCTCGGCCCCTATTGCGGTGACAAGATCAAGACAACGCCGCCGGAGGAATGCGACGACGGGACGAACCTCACGCCCTGGACGCCGGCCGCAAGCACGACGAAGTGCGCGCCCCTCTGCAAGATGCCGACGTATTGCGGTGACGGCATCGTCCAGGGATCGTTCGGCGAGCAGTGCGACGACGGGACGGTCGAGAACACCGGCGGCTACGGCAAGTGCACCGCGACGTGCACGCCCGGGCCGCGCTGCGGTGACGGCATCCCCCAGCCGCAGTTCGGCGAGGATTGTGACAACGGCTTCAACGTCACGTCCTACGTGAAACATCCCGCGCCGACCGACTGCGCACCGACCTGCAAGAAGCCGCGCTTCTGCGGAGACGGCGTCGTCGACTTCCCGTTCGAGCAGTGCGACAAGGGCGCGGCGAACAGCAGCTCCGGCGCTTACGACTCCTGCACCACCGAATGCACGTTCGGCCCGCGCTGCGGCGACGGCATCAAGCAGCCGAACGAACAGTGCGACGACGGCAACCGCCTCAACGGCGACGGCTGCTCCGCCGCGTGCCTCACGGAGCTCGGCGGACCGAAGTAGCCTGCGCGTGGGGGCCGCCCGCCTCGAGCGCGCGCGGCCCCACCTGCCACCTGCCACCTACCGCGGGCAGCGACGTTCGTCGAATCGCGCCGGCGGCGGCTCAGACGGCCGTCGCCAGCGGCTCCGCGGCGTCGGCGTACATCGACTCGATTTCGGCCCGGTACTTCTCGTTCACGACCTTGCGCTTCACCTTCATCGTGGGCGTGAGCTCGCCGCCGTCGATGGTGAACTCGGTCGGCACGATCACGAACTTCTTGATCGTCTGGACCCTCGCGAGCTTCTCGTTCACCTGGTCGATCTGCTTCTGCAGGTGACGCTGGAACACCTTGCACTTCGAAGCCTCGACGACCGACTTCGCGGCGCTGCCGGCGGCCTCGGCCTCGGCCTGCACGCGTTCGGGGTCGAGTGTCACGAGCGCTGCGAGGAACTTCCGTCGATCGCCGACGACGACGGCCTGGGCGACGACGGGAATGCCTTTGAGCTGACCTTCGATGACCTGCGGGGCGATGTTCTCGCCGCCCGCCGTGATGAGGAGATCCTTCTTGCGGTCGGTGATCTGGAGGAACCCGTCCTTGTCGATCGTGCCGATGTCGCCCGAGTGGAGCCAGCCGTCGGAGTCGAGCGCGTTTTTCGTCGCCTCCGGGTCCTTCAGGTAGCCCTTGAAGATGTGCGGCCCGCGCATGCAGACCTCACCGTCCTCTGCGATCTTCACCTCCGCCCCGGGAAGGACGATGCCGCACTTGCCCGTGCGATAGTTGTCCGGCGGTGAATACGTCGCCGGGCCGGTGCACTCGCTCATCCCGTACACCTCGAGGATCGGGATCCCGAGCGAGAGGAAGAACTCCAGGGTGTCCTTCGAGATCGGCGCGGCGCTCGTGATGCAGATCCGCGTCCGGTCGAGCCCGAGACGCTGCCGGACCTTGTCGAAGACGAGCTTCTTCGCGATCGGAAGCACGATCGGGCGGGCCTCTCCGCGCTGCTCCGCATAACCGGCGGCGAGGCCCACCTTGCGTGCCCACGCGGCGATCTTCTTACGAAGCGGCGGGTTCGCTGCACCTGCGGCCACCATCTTCGCCTGGATCTTCTCCCAGACGCGCGGGACGCCGAGGAACACCGTCGGGCGAACCTCCTGCAGCGCCTCGCCGAGCTTCTCGAGGCTCTCGGCGAAGTACACGAGCGCGCCGAGCAACATCGGCGTGTGGATGGTGAGGACCTGCTCGGCGACGTGGCTCAGCGGAAGGTAGCTGACCATCACGTCGTCCGGACCCGCGGTGATCGCGGTGGTCGCCGCCTTCGCCGTCCACACGAGGTTCGTGTGCGAGATCATGACGGCCTTGGGGTCACCCGTCGTCCCCGAGGTGTAGATGAGCGTGCAGACGTCATCCGGCTTCTGCGCCGCGATGCGTGCATCGAGCTCGCTCTCCGGCGTTTCGTCACCGAGCTTCAGGAGCTCGTCCCATGACATGACACGAAGGCGACCGCGCTTCGCCTCGGTCGGACGTCCGAGCATCTGCACCACGACCTCGAGGCCGGGCATGCGCTCCTGCTCGACGACGAACTTGTCGACCTGCTGGGCGTTCTCCGCGAAGGCGACCTTCGCCTCGCAGTGGTCGGTGATGTAGCGCACCTGCTCGGGCGTGTTCGTCGTGTAGATCCCCGCCGGAACGGCGCCCGCGAAGATCGCCCCGACATCGGCAAAGAGCCATTCGGGACAGTTGAAGCCGATGATCGACACGCCCTTTCCAGGCTGAACACCGAGCCCCACGAGCCCGCGAGCCACACGGCGAGCGTCTCGGAGATAGCCGTTCCACGTCGTCGTTTGCCAGCCGCCGTCACGCTTCACACGCAACGCCGGCCGGTCTCCATAGCGCTTCGCCGTCTCCCCCAGGACTTCGTGAACCATGGTCGCCATGGCTGCGGAGTATAGGCCCTGATCGCGGAAGACCTCGCGGCAGACTGTCGACGCGCAACCGGCGGCCGTTCCCGCGGCGCCGAGACGGCGAGCCTCGTCTCCGGCGCGGCGCGTCATCCCCGGGGGCGGCTCGCTCCCTCGAACGTGCACCTTTCACGAACGAACGAACGAACGAATTCGACCCTCGGGACTGGCCGATTCCGATCCGGGATACACAATGTGATGTGGAGGGTGAAGTCTTGGACCTCCACCAGTCGATCCCGAAAGCCTTTTCTGTCGCTGCTTTCTTCGGCCTCGCGCTCGCTCCTCCCGACGGTGCTCGCGCCAGGGGAGCTGCGGTTCCCGTCGCCTCGGTCGGCACGGCGGCGGCCATCCCGTCGCAGGCCGTCTACACCAGTATGGCGAGCACGGCTCCCACGACCTCGCCGGGCGCGCCGCACTCGAGCTCGCAGAGCACGAGCCAGCCCGTCGGCCATCAGGGGCCGTGTGATGCTGGCATGGTCCTCGTCGAGGGCGAAGCGTGCACCGACGCGGAGCAGGTGTGCCTGAAGTACATCGACCCGCCGCCGTATCAGAACCTGCGGTGCGGCGAGTACGCGAAGCCTGCAAAGTGCAAAGGCGCACGCGTGCCGCGGCGATTCTGCATCGATCGCGAGGAGTACGCGGAGCCCACGGCGTCGTCGGACGCGAAGGACGCCTTGCCCGTCGTGAACAAGAACTGGGGCGAGGCGAAAGCACTCTGCGAGGCGCGCGGCGCCCGTCTATGCAAGGAAGCGGAGTGGGAGTTCGCGTGTGAAGGGCCGGACATGAGCCCCTATCCCTACGGCTGGAAGCGCGACTCCACGCTCTGCAACTTCGACCGGACGGATCTCGGCGGCGCGATGGAGAAGCTGAAAGACCATCGCGCGCCGCTGAGCGCGTACCCGGAGTGCCTCAGCCCGTTCGGGGTCCACAACATGGTCGGCAACGTCGACGAGTGGGTCGAGCGCGAAGGGATGGCGCCGCCGAGCCGCTCGGCTCTTCGCGGCGGCTGGTGGTTGCCCGGGCGCAATCGCTGTCGCGCGGCGACGCTCGCCCACGGTGAGGAGTACTCTGGCAAGCAGGTCGGCTTCCGTTGCTGCAAGGACGCGCCAGCGTCTGGCGCATCGCCATAGAGGCAGCGCGCCCTCGATGGTCAGGCGCGGAACTCGCTGAGCGGGGGCGGCGCCTGGACCAGCTGCTCGATCCGTGCTGAGTCCTCGTTACGGCCGAGGTCGCGCATCATCTGGGCGTAGCGGGAGAGATCTTCGGGGCCGATGACGGCGCGCTCGCGCTCGATGACGCCCATCGCGTCGTCCCACTGCGCTTCCTTCAACAGAGCGACGACATAGATGCGGAGCCCGACCTGACGCAGCTCGGGCGAGGCGTCGATCGCGAGCGCGGGTGCGAGCACCGCGATGGCCTCTTTCGGCTGCTGCTTGTCGAGCGCGGAGTAGCCGGCCTGGATGGCATCGGCGAGCGACTGGTCGACCCGGAGCTGACCCACCTGGCGAAGCGCCTGCACGTTCTGGAACGTGTAGAGGCCGCCGAGGTACAGCACCCACCACTGCCGACCGCGGATCGCCCAGAGGGCGATGGCTGCGGCGATGGCGATCGAGATGATCCGCGCGATCTTCTCGCCACGGTCCTTCGCCACCGCCTTCACGACGGCGCGCATGACGTTGCCGCCGTCGAGGGGCAACATCGGGAGCAGATTGAAGATGCCCCAGCCGACGTTCACCCAGAGCAAGAGCCAGACGGCATGACCGGCGAGCGGATGCGACGGGTGTAGGCCCGCGAGCTGCGCGACGAGGACCAGGAAGCCGAACGCGAAGCCTGCGAACGGACCGGCGAGGCTGACGGCGATGCTCTTCCCGGTCGAGAGCTCGGCGCGCCCACCGTTGAAGTAGGTCAACCCGCCCATACCGTAGAGCTCGATGCGAGGCTCGAGCCCGAACGCCTTCCCTGCGAGCGCATGGCCGAGCTCGTGGATCGTCACCGACACGAGCACGATCGCGACCCAGAGCGCGAGCTTCACCGGATCCCGCTCGTTCAGGCCCAGGAAGAGCGCCATGAGCACGAAGCTCCCCTGGATGCGCAGGGGAATGGAACCAAGCCTCAGCTCCATCTCGGCTCCAACGTTTACCTACAGAACAATCTTCCGGATCTTCTCGACGACCTGCGCCAGAGGCGTCGTCTTCGGAAGATACTGGCTGACGCCGATCACGAGCGCCTGAGTCACGTTCTGCGGGCTGTGCTGCGCAGAGACGAACATGATCGGCACCCGCTTCATCACCGGGTTGTTTCGCAGGATCTTGGCCAGCGTGAAGCCATCCACGCGGGGCATCGCCGTGTCCGACACGATCATCGCGGGCGGCTGGATGGTGCTGGTCATCTCGACCGCTTCGAGGCCGTCCTTTGCCTCGATGACGTCGTAGTGCGCTTCGAGCAGCGCTCGGAGCCGAGCCCGGAGGCCGGCATCCGGATCGACGATCATGATCGTCTTGCGCGTCGTCGCGCGCGATGCGACGGCCGAGGGACGTCCGACCGCGCCTCCGCCGAGCGCGTGCGCTTCGGCATTCGCGTCCCGGATGTTCGCAGGACGCGCCGAAGGCATGCCGGCAACCGGCGTCGTCTGCGGCCGCGCCGAGGGGGCCGAGGGCGGAGTCGCCGGGGTTGACGGGCGTTTGGGCTGGAAGCTCATGACGGACGAAGCGATGGGGCGCGAGCGTCTCCCCGTCGGACTTTCGTTATAGCACCACGCGACTCGAAGAGAACCGCTCGGACCCATCTGAAACGAGGACCGACCGCGCTTCTGCGCGCCGAGCTCTTTTCCAGCGCGATCGCTCCGGGAAACCCGCGACGAGCCGACGCAGAAGCGGCGCAGTTGATGGCAGTGAGCAGCACCGTCTCGATCGCGACGGCTCGTCCGCAGCGCGATCGCGTGATCGCCCACGGCGCATCACGTCAGCGTCTACGCTTCTCTCGCTTGCGCCGGTTCCGATCCTTGCGCCGAGCCTCGGGGTCCAGCCGCCGCGCGATCCCTTCCGCCGCGTTCAGACGCCCGGCGCGGAGATCGTCGACGAGCTCCCCGAGCACGACCTCGTAGCCCACCCCCGCCTCTTCGCTGAGGCGCGTGTGCGGCAGGACCTTCTCCCCGGCGAGCCAGCGTTCATCGAGATCGCTCTCGAGGACGACGGGCAGCGCCGCGGTCAGGTCGTAGGGCCCCGTGTCGAGCCCTTCGCTCGCGAGCGCGGTCATCATGCCGAAGGCGTGTGCGTGCGCGACCTGGAAGAGCGGCGGGTCGATCGGCAGGATCGGATTCGCCTCGCCTTCGTCGTGGGCGCGCTTGCAGGCCTCGACACTCCCGGAGTGGTACGCCCTGCACGAGATCGGACGCACGTCGTAGACGCTGCAGCGACCCGACGCCGAGTCGAGGAGCGGACATGCCACCTTCTCCCGAGCGCGGCCGCCGAGATCGAGCGGCGCGATGCGCGCGGCCGCCTCCTTCGACCTGGCCTGGAGCTCCGCGAGCTCGTCGGCCGTGCGATGCTCCTTCAACCACGACGCGATCCGCAGGATCTCCGGCGTCGAGGCATGCACCGTGGACGAGTGGCAGCAGTACGAACAGCCCGCGGCGCACGCAAGCGGCAGACGTCGGCCGCCGGAGACGCGCTCCGACATCGTGCTCGCGCCCGCCTCGGCGTCCTCGTGCACGATTCCCGTGAGCGTCTCGACGATCTCGCGCGCAGGAGCGCCTTCGCCTTTCAGCTCTTCGAGCACCTCGCGGACAATCTTTGCCTCGACCTCGATGAACGGTCGGAGCATCGGGTCACGGTGGTCGAGTCCGACCCTGCGTTCGGTCATCGTTTCTTCTCGCTCGCAGGCTTCTTCGTGGTGATCGGTCTCTTCGGCCGCGCTCGTGTCTTGCCTGCAACGAACGCGGCGATCGCGGCCGCGGCAGCATCGAGCTCCTGCTCCTGGCGCTCCGCCCCCTCCCTTTTCAGGAGCGCGAGCGAGTGGTCGCCGCCCTCGACCACGTGGATGCGCGCACGCGCCTTGTGCGCGAGCAGCTTCTTCATCTCGGCGGCCGTTCCGAGCTCGTCGCGCGTGCCCTGGACGACGAGGAGCGGAAGCTTCACGCGCAGGATCTCGTCGCGAACGATCCTGGGCTTGCCGATCGGATGCAGCGGGTATCCGAGCAGGACGACGCCGCCGAGCACGAGGCCCTCCTCGGCGGCGGCGACGTGCGTCGCGATGCGGCCGCCCATCGATTTGCCGCCGATGAACAGGCGCTCGGTCGGCAGGCCGCCGCGCGCACGCACCGAGGCGATCGCGGCGCGCCACGTCGCCTCGAGCAGCTCGACGCGATCGGGCATCTTCCGGCCGGCCTCGGCGTACAAGAAGTTGAAGGTGACGACATCGACGCCCTTGTTCGCGATGCGCGACGCCATCGACGTCATGAAAGGATGCGTCCGCGGCGCTCCGGCGCCGTGCGCGAGGACGAGCGTGGCATGTCCGACCGGATCGGTGGCGCGGTAGATCGCTCCGCTCACCTTCCCGTGCACACCCACGTCGAACGCGAATCCAGCCGCCACGACCGTGAGGATACCCCGTTCTGCGCGCGCGGTACGGCTGGGCTACAGCGCGAGCACCCACTTCGACCAGAGCGCGTGCGCTTCCGCCGGTGGCATCCCGACGACGGCCTCGAACGACTGCGCCCCCGTCGGGTCGTTGGCGATGTTGTCGCGCCAGCGCTGGTAGAAGGGCCAGAGCTTGCCCTGCGAATCGAGCCATTGGCACACGTAGCGAGCCATGGCGTAGTGCAGGTCTTCCGCGTCGCCGCGGAACGTGTCATCTCGCATCCCGAAGAGGCGATCGAGCCGAGCGCGGTCGCGCTCGCCGGTGGTCAGCGCCCGCTTCAGCCGCGGATGGCGCCAGTTCTTGCCGCCGTGGATCTCCCCCGGACGCGGGATCTGCGGCTGCTCGAAGACGGACGCGATGCCTTCGTTGATCCACGTGGGCGCACCGGGGAAGTCCGCTTCGACGAGCGGATGCACGATCTCGTGCGTGAGCGTGCCGAGCCCCAGCCCGATGTTCATGACCATGTAACGATCGCCCGGCTGGTAGAAGCCGAAATGCGCGATGCAGGGCGCCGAGTACTTCAGCATGCAAAACGACTCGTACGTCTGACCGTTCGGGAACAAGTAGACGCTGATCGCTTCGTTCGGCTTCTTGCCGAAACGGCCGTTCATGAAGCCGGCCATGGCGCTCTTCATCAGGGCAACGCTCTGCTCGTATCGCCCTCCCTGCCATCCCGGCGGGCCGATGACGACGAAGACGTCGGACACGATGGTCGACATCGAACGCGGACCGAGCTCCGCCTTCGCTGCCCTCGCCCGCCGCTCGCGATCCGATGCCAGGTCATAGGGTGGGTCGGCGGCGCGCGTTTCGGTCGCCACCGGAGCGGCTCCGGCCATCTTCGCCTGGGCCGGGACCACCTCCGTCGAGGTGGCGAGCTGCCCCCTCGCGTCATGCGGCACACCCGACCCCGGATCCCGCGGAGGAGGAGGATGCGCCGAGGCCGAGCGCCGGCCTTCGCCGGTGCACCCGACGCAGACGAGGACGAGCGCGCATGCGAACGCGGCGCGCAGGAGCAAACGAGCCGAACCCATGACCGAACGTCTCCGATAGGACGGAGAGTGTGACGAGAACCTTGGGTCTGACTTCATCTACCCGGCGGCGGTCAAGCGGCGAGGTTCGACAGGCTCTTCGGAAGCGGGAACTCGTAGCTCGCCCCCTGTAGCCCGATCTCCACGACGCGATCCCAGTAGTGGGTCCCCATCGCGACCGCGCTCCGCTCGCCGAACGGAACCGCGCGCGTCACGCGCTCCACCGTCCGGATGAACCGCTTCATCATCGGCATCACATGCCGGATTGGCTGCCGAGGGACAGCGAGCTTGTCGGCGAGCTCGTCGCCGATCAACTCCCGGCACACGGCGCGACCGAACATGACGTTTCGCTGCGCCTCTCGGATCTTCTCCTTCGTGTCGCAGCCCTCGAACGCGGAATCGAAGAGAGCGCGCGTGAGATCGCGAGAGTCCTGGTCCGGCTCGCCCATCGTCATCTCGATGAGCTCCGCGAGTCGCATCGCCTCCGGCTCCGACGCGGGCAGCACGTCGGCGTCGACGCCGATCGTCCGCCCGACCCAGCGCCAGAGGTGGATGTAGCTCTCGGCCTCGTCGGGCGAGATTCGAAGCCCGAGCTTGCGCAGGCCGTCGATGATCGACGCGGAGAAGAGCAGCGTCGTGCCCGCGAGGTCGTGCTGATTTGCGGGCAGCCCCCACGCGTCCGCGTTCCAGCGGCCGCTCGCGAGGATCATCTTGCGGACCTGCGCGTGGATGAGCCGCACCTTCAGGGTGATCTGCCATCCCTCCGCGAACGGACGCATGCCCGCGGGCCGCGAGACCGCCTGCACGAACCGGGCGGTCTCGTTCAGCCGGCGGGCGGCCTGCTCCTTCAGCCGACCCGAAAAAACGAGCGGCTTGTTCCCGCCCGGTGAAGCGTAACCGAGCACGAGCGACCGTGCCCCGAGCACCGCGCCGCCGAGCGCGCCTGCACGCATGAGGAGCGCGCCGCCGCGATCCGTCGTGCTCCAGTCGACCCACGCGGGCACGTACGCGGCTTCGTCGATCAGCTCACGCATCGCGAGCGGAGCTTCGGGAATCGGCTCACCACGAAGGCCGCGCTCGAACATGCGCCAGCCTTCGCCCTTGCCCGCCTTGCCGAGACTGTCCATCGCGTCGATGACGCGGTCCGCCGGCGCGTCGCTGCGCCAGAGATGGCGGCCGAGGCGATCGACCCGATCGCCGAAGCGCTGCCTTGCAGCCTCCACGTTGACGTAGCGCGAGGGAAACGGCCGAGGCTGCGCGTCGACGATCACCCCACAAGGATAACGCGTCAAAACCCGAGTGCGAGGATCGGCCCGACTCCAAACCCCTTGAACGGCGTCCCCGTGATCACCTGGTAGGAAGCCTCGGCGCCGAATGCGATCCTCGTGAAATGGATCATGAAGCCGCCGCCGCCCATCAGCGCGGCGCCCGTCTCCGAAGGCGTACTGTTGGCTCCGGCGACGTGTCCGACGCCCGCGCCGCCTTCGACAAAGGGAGCGAAGCGATCGATCGGAAGCACGACCTTGAAGGTCGGCATGCCGAGGTAGACGTTCGGATCCACGAAGTAGCCGCTGAGCCGCACGCCCGGAACGAGGATCACCGGCCCGGTGTCGAACCCGTAGCCGAACCGCAGGCCGATGGCGAAGCCAGCTTTGCCGCGCGAGAACACGACTCCCGGCGAGATGCCCCACTGGAAGCCCGAGTTGTAGAGCGAAACGAGCATTCGCCCCTCCGACATCTCCGGCTCGTCGGCAGGCGTCGGCACGGCGGTCTCGCCGGCGCTGCGCATCGGATCCGTTGGCGCGAGGACGACGGGCGGCTCCTCCTCGGACTCTGAGGGTGGTGCGGGTGGTGCGGGCGGCTCGTCCTCGGGCGGCGCGCCCGCGTCCGCTTCAGTGTCCGGCGACTGCGGCTCGGAGGGCTGCGCGAATGCGACGCGGGAAACGGCGACGAGGGCAACGACGGCAGCGGACAAGCGAATCGAGAGCAGCGACCTCACGGCCGCCATCTTACCGTCGTCTCACTTCGCAGCGCGCATGCGTTTCTCTTCGTACATCGCTTGGTCGGCACGCGCGACGAGATCCTCCGCGGTCGACGAGGCGTCGGCGATCGCGAGGCCGGCCGAAAACGACGTCGGCAGCGGCGTGTTGAGCTCCTCGAACCGCGCCCGCAGACGTTCCACCGCAGAGTGCGATTCCTCGGGCGATGCATCGACCAACATGAGCGCGAACTCGTCGCCGCCCACCCGCGCGAGGACGTCGCCACGGCGGAGCACGGAACGAGCCGCCGTCGCCATCGTGCGGAGCACCTCGTCGCCTCGCGCATGCCCGTACTCGTCATTGACGAGCTTGAAGCCGTCGAGGTCGATGAAGACGACCGTCACGCAGCGGCTCCGTTGCCGCAGCTCGTGCTGGAGAAGGTTCATGAACTGCGCACTGCGCGGCAAGCCCGTGACGCCGTCGGAGCCGGCTTCCTCGAGCGCACGCTCGAGCAGCGCGGGGGCGACCATGATGGGCCGGCTCTCCCGCGCGCTCTTGCGGAGCGACGACCTCGTCGTCAAGAAGTCGAGCGCCGCGACGCGCACGTGCACGGGTCGGCCGAGCATACGCGCCATCTCGCGCCGATGTTCGACGACTCGACCGTAGAGAGTGCGCGCCTCCGATTCGGAGAGACTCATCCCGAGCATGAGCCTGACGAGATCCGCGTGGGGCTCGGTGCTCGTCTCTGCGCGCTCCTCGAGGAGACGCTCGAGCTCGTCCTCGTCCAGGATACGGTCGAAGACGTCCTCACGAATGAGCTGCCATGCGGCGTCGCTCTCCGGATGGCCACTGCCGGGCGGCACGGGAGTCGTCATCGTCATCGGACGACGAGGAACATGCTCACGCCGCGAGGGAGGCGCCAGAGCTGGACCACGACTCGACGAAGGATGAGAACGCGAAGAGGCAGGCGCGCGATGGACCAAGGTACGAGCACACAACTTCCTGCTCGCGCTGACGCTTCCCGGCCGCGCTTCAAATCGACGCGCGTGTGTCGCACAGCGCCGGTGTGTCCCCCAAACGGATGAAGCGCGGAGATCGCGCGTGACTTCTCGATCGGGCTCGCGCGCCCCTCAGCCGCTCACGAGCTCGACTTCCGTGATCTCCGCCGGCGCGCCGACGCGCATCGGCGGTCCCCAGTAGCCGGTGCCCTTGCTCACGTAGATCTGCGCGCGGGTCAGCCGATGCAGGCCTGCAACGAAGGGCTGCTGGAGCCGCACGGCGAAGTTCCACGGGAACATCTGGCCACCGTGCGTGTGACCGGAAAGCTGGAGATCGACCCCGAGCTCGTCCGCGAGCGCGATGCCGCGCGGCTGGTGCGCGAGCAGCACGCATGCACGTGCGTCGTCGCGTCCTTGGAGCGCGCGCTTCAAGTCCGAGCCGTGCCCGCGACCGTAGGAGTCCGAGGAGTGATCGTCGATGCCGACGAGATCGAAGCCGTCCTCACCGCCGATGCGAACGTGCTCGTTGCGGAGCACGCGCACGCCGAGCTTGCGGAGGTGCGCGATCCAGTCGTCGACGCCCGAGTAGTACTCATGATTGCCTGTGACGAAGTAGACGCCGTGTTTCGCCTGGAGCCTCGCGAGCGGCGCGACGTGCTCGGCGAGCTCTTCGACGGACCCGTCCACGAGGTCGCCGGTGATCGCGATGACATCTGGCTCGAGCGCATTGATGCGCGTGACGAGGTCGTCGATGAACCCCTTGCCGATCGTAGGACCGACGTGGACGTCGGTGATTTGCACGATACGCATCCCCGATGCGGCGCGCGGGAGCCGTTCGAGCGCGACGCGGACCTTCTTCACCGCGACCGGGGACAGGGCGCTAACTACACCGACCGCGCTCGCGCCCAGGCCGAGGAGGGCGGCGCCGCCCGCGAACATCCGCGAGATCGCCTGCCGCCGCTCCGGATCGTCGATTGTGCCTGCACCCTGGATGCGGAGGGTGACGACGCGCGCGAGGTCGCTCACGCCGAGCGCCAACACCAGGAAGAAGAGGACACCGAGCCACGTGTACGAAACCCACATGAACGGTGAAACCACGGCTCGCGGCAGGAGCCGCCCCAGGACGAACCCGCTCATGAGCAGGACGAAGAGGACGGCGATGGCGATCGTCGCGACGCGTCCCCACGGCGACGGAAGCGCTGCGTCACGGACGAGCCTCGCCCACACGTAGCGGTGCGCACTGCCCACGATGAGTGAAGCGACGAGGAAGAAGAGGACGTAGCGCACGGCCATGAGCACCCCATCTTAGGATGAAGTGCGGACGACGATCGTTCCGTCAGCGCATGCGTCGCCATGCCCCGGGAGGCACCCCCGTCCACCGCTTGAAGGCCCGGCTGAACGTCGCGAGGTCCGAGAAGCCGACCTGGTAGGCGATCTCGGCGAGCGGGAGCGTGGGGTTCTCGAGCCGCTTCTTCGCCGCGCGCTCGCGCACCTCGTCGAGGACGACGGAGAAGCGAACGCCTTCGTCCTCGAGCCGCCGTTGCAGGGTCCTTCCGCTCATCTTCAGCGCGCCCGCAACAGACTCTGCCGTGACCTCGCCCGGGAGAGCGGCTTCGATCTTCGCGGCGACGGCAGCCGCGAGCGCGCCCGAACGCGGCGTCGTCGCGAGCGCTGCGTTCGCCAGCTGCTCGGCCGCCGCGACGAGCATCGGATCGAAGGACGGCAGCGCCAAGGCTCCGTCGGCATCCGCAAGCGCGAAGCCGGTGTCCTCGGCGCCGAGCTCGACCTCGTCGGTGCCGGCGGCACGAAGCAGCGGTCCGAGATCGGTCGGAGGTCGCGCGCTCGCGAGCCAGACGCGCCTCGGAGTGATGAGCGTTCCGCCGCGCCGACAGTGGCCGAGCGCGAACGCCAGCACGTATTCGTCCACGTGATGCCCGAGCGCGCGCGGTGCACCGTCGATCCGCGCATGAAAGCGAAGCTCGCCTGGCGCATCGACGACCGTCGCCGCGAGCCTCGGGAAGACGAGCGGCGCAAAGCGCGCGATCGCGCAGAGCACGTCACGTGGCGTCGCAGCAACACGCGCGGCGAGCGCACCGGCGTCATAGCGCCGAAACGGCAGCTCCGCGGGAAAGCGGAGCGCGACGTGAGGCTCCGCCATCAGCTCCGCTGCGATCGCAAACATGGTCGCGAGGCCCGATGCCGTCACCGACGCCTCGTCTCGATCCGCATCGGCGGGGTCGAGGCCACCACGATGGGCGATGAGCGCCGCATCGACCCCGCGCTGCGCGCACCATCGGAGGAGCGCCGGCGCGACCGCCGAGGGCGTCGCCGCTTCGCGAGGCGGTCGCCCGATCCGTCTGCGGACCGGCTCGTCCATCGAGGCGCAGAATAGCCAACGCATCCAACCCGTGCCTCGTGACGTGCGTTCTGTCGCGAATGGCAAATCGATATGGCGAGCGAGGTCATGCGGACGGCCTTGTCCGTCGCGTCGGGGCGATACGCCGCGGCGACGAGCTCTGCGCTCGCCGACATCGCGGGACAAATACGGTCCGAGCGGAGCGGCCGAGTTCTGTCGTCTTCGGCACAAACTTGTGGCAATCGATGTCATGGCTACGCGGCCCCGACGTCACTAACGTGCACGCCATGCCGATCGAGATCCGTCATCACGATGGCCGGGTCCTCTTCACGTCCGCGCGCGCCCACGATCTTCGCGATGCGCTGGGGGAGGCGCGCGATGCACGCATCGACCTGGCCGGCGCGCATCTCGAAGCAGCGGACCTCCGAGGCGCCGATCTCGAACGCGCAAAGCTCGACGGCGCACGGCTCGCTCGCGCATCGCTCCGGCACGCGAATCTCGAAGAGGCATCGCTCCTCCACGCCGACCTCCGCGGCGCTCGGATCGACGGCGCGAACCTCGAGCACGCGGAGCTCGAAGGCGCGAACCTGACGGAGGCGAACCTTCGAGGCTCGAACCTCGAACACGCCATTCTCGTGCGCGCCAACCTGACGAACGCGGCGGTCGACGGCAGCAACATGGAGCACGCGGATCTTCGCGAGGCGATCCTCGAGCACGCGAACCTGGCCCGTACGAACCTCGAACATGCGCAGATGCGAGGGGTGAAGGCGCACGCCGCGTGTTTCACGTCGGCCAACCTGGAGAACGCCGACATGCGCAACGCGGACCTCTCCGCAGTCGGGGCCACCTCCGCCAACTTCGAACGCGTCGACCTCCGCGGGGCGAACCTCGTCGACGCCATCCTCTCGGGATCGAGCCTCGAGAAGGCCGATCTTCGCGGTGCCGATCTGACGAACGCCGACTTCACGGAGGCGAGCCTCGAGCGCGCCGACCTCCACGATGCTCGGCTCGAAGGCACGCGCTTCGACGACGCGGACCTCGACGGAGTCCGTGGGCTCGAACGGGTCAAACCTCCTCCGTCGGGGCCGTATCGATGAGCATCACCGCGACCGAAAGCCCTGCGGCCCCGACTCCAGAGAGACCGTCCCGCTGCGGAAGGTGCAGCGCTGCCTACGAGCCGCATCGGTTCCGAGAGCTCGCGCCCGTGCGCCGCCTCGTGAGCACCGAGCTCGCCGAACACGTCGTCCACTGGCCCGACGGCGTCGTCGTCGACGTGCGCGAGTGCTCCCGCTGTCAGGCGCCGATTGCGCGGCTCTCGCGAGAGCGCTGATCAGAACATGTCGCGCATCGTCGGCAGCGGACCACCGAACCAAGCATCGAGCATGGCCTGCGCCTCTTCGGAGGCCTCGAGCCAGCCTGCCTCGGCGAGGACGTGCGCCTGGCCGTATCCGGTGTAGAGCGCCGCAAGGCCGCGCTCGGTCGTCTTGATGCGAGGCCCGTTCGCGCTGCCAGCGGCGACGTGTGCACGACCGTCCTCGAGCGTGACGGCAAACGTTCCGCTGTTCTCGGGAAGTGAGGCGTCATCGAGCTCGAGCGTGAGGGTCCCCGACGTTCCCCGCGGCCATCCGCGGAGCGAGAGCGCTCGGCTCACGTCGACGACGCGGACCATGAAGTAGTCGACGATCTCGACCTTCGTGTGCCGCTCCGGCAAGAGGTTCGTGATCAGATCCGACGGACCGCCGTGCCACTTCACGAGCGTCGCCAACGAGCGATACTCCGCGAGCAACCGCAGAAGCGCCCGGGCTGCACGCGAGGAAGCCGCAGCGATGTCGATCACGCTGACGCTCGACGCTCCGTCGTGCATCGTGTGCGAGAGCACGACGTAACCTTCGAGCGAGTCACCGTGCGAAGCGGTGAACGTCTTCGTCACGAGACCGCGCGGCTTCGCGACACGCGACCAGACGTAGGGTCCGCGATCGAGGTACCCCGGAGAGCGCCGCGCCGTCGCGACGTAGAGGGCCATGACGTCCTCCGGCGTCCCGCTGACCTCACGCAGCGTCATCTCCGGAACGCGTGCGATCTCGAGGGTGCGCGGATCGAGCGAGACGGAGAACCGCGCGCCGGCGCGCTCGTAGCCGGCTTTTCGGTAGAGCGACACCGTCGCCGGGTACAGCGTCGAGAGCGCGAAGCCGCGGGCCCGCGCCTCGCGCAACATCGACAGCATGAGATGAGTCGCGACGCCCCGACCGCGCTCCTCCGGCACGATGCCGACACCGGCAACGCCCATCGTGCTGACCGACCGACCACCGAAGAACTGGCCCATCGGGATCTCGAGGAGGCCTCCGCAGACGCGCCCGCCTCGCTCGAGCGCTCGCACGTTCTCGACGCCGGCTCGCTCGAACCACGTCCGCGCGTCCTCGCGCGGGAATCCGAACGCATGCGAGAGCACGTCGCCGAGCACGTCGAGGCTCGATTCCTGGAGGTTCGCCGAGAACTGGAGATCGTCGGGCTTCGGCATGGGACGCGCGAACGTAGTCACGCGATCTCGAACGCGCCAGGGGCTCGCATCGCTTCGATGCGTTGCCCGTCGCTCAGACCGTCGTGGCGGCGAGCTTCAGTACGGCCGCAAGCTCGGGCCTCGTCACCGGCACCACCGAGATCCGGCTTCGCCTCACCAGCGCCATCTTCGAGAGGAGGGAGTGCGCCTTGATCGTCGCGAGCGTGACCGGTTTCTCGAGCTTCTTCACCGGCGCGATCTCGACCGAGCTCCAGTCCCCGTCCGTCGTGGGGTCCTGGTAGGCCTCCTTCGTCACGCGCGCGATGCCGACGATCTCCTTCCCCTCGTTCGAGTGGTAGTAGAGGAGCGTGTCGCCCTTCTTCATCGCGCGCATCGCATTGCGCGCCTCGAAGTTGCGGACGCCGTCCCACGACGTCTTTCCATCGGCGACGAGCTGGTCGAACGCGTAGACGAACGGCTCGCTCTTGACGAGGAAGATGCCGGTGCTCTTCAGCGGCGCGGCGGCTTTCTTCTTGGTTGCGGTCTTCTTCTTCGGAGAGGCAGCTGCCATCGGCGCGGCAGTGTAGAGTGCGCGCCAGGACAACGCACGTGAAGCGCTACGTCGCCGTCGCAGGCACCATCGGCTCCGGCAAGACCTCGCTCGTGAGGTGGCTCGTGAAGCGGTACGGCCTTGTCCCCTTCTACGAGCCGAACGACGACAATCCGTATCTCGCGGACTTCTATCGCGACATGAAGACCTGGGCGTTCCACTCCCAGCTGTTCTTCCTCTCGCACAAGCTCGAGCTTCATCAGTCGCTGCTCGCGTCGAAGCGTCCGGCCGTCATCGACCGCACGATCTACGAGGACGCCGAGATCTTCGCCCGCAACGCGAAGAACCAGCGGTTCATCTCGGCGCGAGACTGGGCCGTGTACGAGCGGCTGTACGAGGGCATCAAGCGGACCCTTCCGCCGCCGGACGTCCTGGTCGCGGTGACGTGCAGTCTCGCCGCCACGAAGAAGCGGATCGCCCGACGAGGCCGCGAGATGGAGCAGGCGATCCCGGACGCTTACCTTCGGCGGCTGCACCGCCTCTACGAGTCCTGGTTCGAGCGCTACGACCTCGGGCCGATCGTACGGATCGATACGACGAACCTCGACTACGTCGAGAACCTCGTCGATCTCATCGAGCTCCAGCAGAAGCTCGACGAAGTGCTGCGCTGAACCAGCGCCGCTGTCCCTGTGCCGGTCCCTACCGGACGTCGCCCGGCGGCGCGACCGTGGTCGAGCCCGCGCCGCGGAAGGCGAGATCCGCCGGCGCGTTCGGCACCGGCAAGATCGTCGTCGTGAGCGCATCCTCGTCGAAGGTGACGAGGACGACGTCCCCGGCGTCGGTGAACGCGTAGATCTCGCCGTCCCAGAACGCGAGACCGTAGACACCCGCGTGCCCGAGCGAGCCCCAGTTCTTGACGAGGGCACCCGTCTTCGGATCGACCTCGACGAGGCAGTCGGCGCACTGCGGTCCCTTGACCGTGAGGAACGACTTCCCATCACGCACCGAGACGATGTCACCGCTCGACTCGAACCCGCCGCCGAGCTCTCCGACCTTCGTGACGGCGCCGCTTCCGGGATCGATGCGCACGTAGTCGCCGCCCTGGTAGCCGACGAGTGTCTCCTTGCCGGGCTCGAGGGTGCCGGCAGGAACGAACGACAGCGAGTTCGGGAACGAACCGGACGCGATGCGCGTGCACCGCGCGCTGGCGTTCTCGATGAGAAAGAGCTCCGCGCCGGTCGATGCATAGATCGTCGACGACTCGTCGAGCGCGATGTCCGCCACATGCGTGCATCCCTGGAACGTGCCGACCTCGCGAACGGCATGCGTCCCCGTGTCGACGGCGTACAGGACCGTATCGGTGTGCCCGTACACCTCGCCCGACGGATCGGGAGCCGACACGGGGGCGTCGGTCACAAAGGTGGCTCCGCCATCGGCCCGCGGCTCCGAGAATCCGTCACGCCCCGAGCTCGCGCAGGCGACGACGAGAGCGACGCTCGCCGCAGACGTTGCCGGAGCCGCAGCCCGCCATCGAACACCGCCGAGCACGAGGGGCCTCTACCATGGCGGCCGACTTTGCCCAACGCCGGCGCCAGTCCATAATGCCGGTCGTGACGGATCCGAGCGCCAGCGCCACCTCCATCCCCGAGGACGTCGAGATCGAGCGCCTCGCTCGTGCGCGCCGGCAGGCCCGCGGACTCCGGGTCGCGGCGCGCCGCGCGCTCGCTCTCGCCCGCCGCTACCGGCAAGAAGAGGGGCCGCGCGGCGAACGCGAACGGGCCTGCGTGCGCCAGGCGCTCGTCTGGCGCAGCGCTGCGCGTGATCTTCGGGGCAAGCCCGCCCTGGAGCTCGGGCCGGGGCTCGCCCGCACGTCCCCTCCCGCGAGCGAAGCCGGCCGCCGCGCGGGCTGAACTCCCGTCCTCTAGGCACGTCGCCACGTCGGCGCGGCGAGGGGCGCCGGCCTTTCGGCCCGCTTCCTCGCCGCCTTCGCCGTCGATACGCGCCGAACGTCAGCCGCTCTTCTTCCTCTTTGCCCGGGGCGCTTCTTCGGCGGCGCGCGGCTCGGCCTTCTTCGGGCCCTTCGCGACCGAGGGCGGAGGTGCTTCGCTGTTCGCCGGGGCAGCCTCCGCGGCGGCGACGGAGCGCTTGAGGGCCTCGAGGAGATCGATGATCTGCGCCTTCGGCGCCTCGGGCGCGGTCACGAGCTCCTCGCCAGCGACCTTCTTCTCGACCGCCTGCATCACCTTGTCGGCCCACTCGTCGCGGAAGCGTCCGGGCTCGAACTGGTCTTTCTCGAGCTGCTGGATCAACTTGTCGGCGAGATCGAGCTCGATCGGCTTGAACTCGAACGAGCCGCCCGTCTCGACGTCGTCGAAGGAGCGGACCTCGTCGGCGTAGTACACCTCGTGGAGGATCAGGCCTTTCTTGTAGGGCCGGACGATCACGAGGTTGTCCTTGCCCCGCTGCGCGAAGCGTCCGACGGCGAGCCGGTTGTTCCGCTCGAGCGCCTGAGCGAGGAGCGAATACGCGCGGTCGCCACCCTTGTCCGGCCCGAGGAAGTACGTCTTCTCGATGTAGAGGAAGTCCACCGTCTCGGCAGGGACGAACTCCTGCAGCTCGAGGATGCCGGTGCGCGCGGCCTCCATCGCCTTGAGCTCTTCGTCGGTGAACTTCACGTACTGCTCGCGCGCGTATTCGAAGCCGCGGATCGTGTCCGAGCGCTCCACGACGACGTTGTCGACGGGGCAGAGCAGCTGCTGCTTCAGCCGGCTGCCACACGTCTTGTGCAGCATGTTGAAGCCCACGGACTTCGGGGACGTCGCCGTGAAGAGCTTGAACGGGATCGAGACGAGCCCGAAGGAGATGGTGCCGGAGCCGATCGAGCGAGCTGCCATGGGAGGCCGATCGTAGTGAATCCATCTTCATGGAGTCCAAAAAGCCCGCGGACGATCGGGCAGCTCCACGGAATCGCAGCGGCTTCCGGCACCCTCGAAATGCGGGAAAAATCCGCCTTGACGATAATGTAATCCGAGGTAGGAGAACGCGGCGACGGGCCAGCGGAAAGGCCCCGCGAAGCAACGCGAGGAGAGCGGGGATGATGAAGACGGGGGCTCTGCGGATCACGGGCGCTGTGCTGGTGACCTCGATGACGGTCGGCTGCGCCGGCCAGGTGACGCAGGTGGCTCAGGTCCCCCAGAGCGCGCAGGTGCAGGAGCACGAGGCGCGGTCGACGGCGCTCTTGTCTGCGGCGATCACGACGCCGACAGGAGCCGCTGACGCATCGTCCGGGCCGTCGACGAGCGAAGAGCCCGAGGCGATCCCCATGGCGTGCGTGGGCGAGCAGGCGCTCAAGGACACGACGGCCTGCCTTCCGCCGGGGACGTTCGCGAAGAAGGTCTGCGGAGGCATCTATCCGGAGGTCGCATTGACGATGTTCGCGAAGGGGACGCCGTGGACGCGCGTCTGGCTCGCGGGTGACGTCGAAGCATGGAACGCGTCCGGCGGCCTCACGCACCGCGCGAAGCTCGCGTTCGACGAGGAGGTGATCGTCCTCTCGCGCCACGGCGCCAGCGGTGGCGGCGGCGGCATCGTCATGACCGGCGCGATGGCGAGCTACGACGTCCTCCGCTGGGACGGCACGTGCGTCTCCGTGATGGAGGGCGAGCTCACGACCCGGCGGCCTCCGTCGCCGAAGCCTGCGCCCGTTCCGTGGAGCCGGCTCGAGGAGACGACGCGCCGCGCGCTGCTCGGCTCGCCGAAAGTGAAGGCGACTCACGACACGCTCGACAAGGCCTGCGCATCCGTGTCCTCCGCCGTCGAGAAGAAGACGTGCGAAAAGGCCGATCGCGCGTTCGCGAAGGCGGTGGCCGAATACGTCCGCAGCGGCGGCTCGCTCCCGACGCCTGCACGCCGACCGTGATCGAGTCCGTGACGGACGAGAACTAGGATGCGAGCTCGGAAGGCGGAAGAACCGCATCTGGAGACGACAGAGCGCGCGACAACGCGGCCGATCGCCACTATGTAGTGCGGGTCATGTTGCCGGCCGGGCCGAGCCGCACCTCCCTTCTTCGCGCGCCGATCGCGAACGAAGGAGAGCGAGAGCACTTCCAGCGGCGGCTTGCGCTGACGCTGCTCCTCGTGTTCGCGCTGGCGTTCGGCTTCTGGATCGCCTCGGTCGTCGCCCATCCGCTGTTCGGACGTGGACCGCTGAGCGGACACTTCACGAGCATCGTCAGCATCACGCAGCTCTCGACGACGGCGGTCGCGCTGACCGCGTGGGCGCTCGTCCGCGCACGCAAGTGGAGCATCGACGCGCTCGACGCCGTCGACGTCCTCGCCACCCTCGCGATCTGCTGGGGATGGGAGCTCATGGCGACGTGCCAGCACCCACTCTGGCGGCCCGAGCTCACGGGCGCGCTGGCGGTCTCCTATACGCTCGTCACCCGGACCGCGTTCGTTCCGTCCACGACCTGGCGCACGGCCGCGATCGGCTCGGCGAGCTTCCTCCCGCTCGTGCCCGCGACCTACGCGATGTACGCCCATTCGGACGTGGCGAGCCACATCGCTCCGGAAGACATGTTGCGGCTCGCGCCGCCGGTTTACGTCGCGATCTGGGCGACGCTCGGGATCGTGTGCACCAGCACGATCTCGTACGTCATCTACGGCCTCCATCAGGAGGTCCGAAAAGCGATGCGGCTCGGGCAGTATCTGCTCGAGACCAAGATCGGCGAAGGCGGGATGGGCGTCGTCTACCGCGCGAGCCACGCGATGCTGCGCCGCCCGACGGCGATCAAGCTGCTCACCGGGACGACCGGGCACGCCGCCGAGCGCTTCGAACGCGAGGTCCAGCTCACCGCGCGCCTCACGCATCCCAACACGATCGCCGTCTTCGACTACGGGCGCACGCCGGACGGCGTCTTCTACTACGCGATGGAGTACCTCGAAGGGATCACGCTCGATGATCTCGTCGAGACGCACGGCCCGCAGCCGCCCGCGCGCGTCGTTCATTTGCTCCTCCAGATCTGCGGAGCGCTCGAAGAGGCGCATGCGGCCGGCCTCGTTCACCGCGACATCAAGCCCGCCAACGTGATGCTCACGGAACGCGGCGGGCAGAAGGACGTCGTCAAGGTCCTCGACTTCGGGCTCGTCAAGGAGCAGAAGGCCGCGACCAGGCTGACGACGTCCAGCATCGACGCGGTCCTGGGTACGCCGCACTTCATGGCGCCCGAGGCGATCCTCGATCCGGAGAGCGTCGACGGACGAACCGATCTCTACGCGCTCGGGATCATCGCGTACTACCTGCTCACCGGAGAGCGGGCCTTCGACGGAACGAACCTCGTCGAGATCTGCAGCGCGCATCTCCACCAGCCGCCCGTCCCACCCTCGAAGAAACGCGCCGACATTCCTCCCGAGCTCGAGCGCGTGGTGCTCGCCTGCCTCGAGAAGAAGCCGGACGACCGACCGAGGACGGCCTACGAGCTCGCCGAGAAGCTCGCTGCGTGCAACGTAGCTACATGGTCGCGCGCGGACGCATGTGCCTGGTGGGAGCGCGCGGTCGGCGAGGGTCGTGAGCGAAACGAGCCCCCGAAGCGGAGGCGCCGCTCTTCGGCGCAGATGCCAGGCACCACGGTGACCGTCTCGCTCGACGACCGCCCGTGAATCGAACGCTCGCCCCCGGCACCGGCTCGGCGCGTGTCAGTCGCAGCCCTTCTGTCCGTATCCCGGTGACGCGATCATCGAGCAGAAGTCCGCCTCATTGTCATCCGTGTCCGGCGTCCCCTCTCGGCGCCCGAACGAGTGAGCCGGGGTCCCTGCGGTCTTCCTGATCGTCGGCACCCGAGCCGCCGCAGTCCCTTCGCCCGTCTCGGCCGGCAACGTCGATGGCGCCGGGATCGGCGCAGGCTCTGGCTCCTGCGCCCAACTCACGACGTCGACGATCGCATTCCCGCGTACGAGCTGGACTGCGCCGCGGCTCGTCGGCACCCCCCAGTTGGCGAGCGCGATCGCCTGATCGACGCGGTCGGGCACACCGAGCTTGAACGTCTGGTTCCCGCCGACGACCCACAAGCCGGACGCGCCGACCTTCTTCCCCGGGTCGGCGACCGTGACCGTGTACTTGATGGTCCCGCTCGCATCCAGGATCCGCAGCCGGAGATCGTCGACCGCCGTGCCCGGGTCCGCGCGCAGCTCGACGAACTCGGCGCCGTCGCCGAGACCGTCGATGTCGACGTAGATCTCGTTGATCTCGACGACGGCCTCCACGGGGCTCTCGGAGTCCGGCGCGGCGTCGCTGTTCGCATCGCGCGCGCCGTCGCGTGTGCCGGTGTCCTCCTCCTCATCGGCCGCGTCGGCACGTGCTGTCCTGCTCGCCTCGAGCGCGCCCGCGTCACGCACCTCCGGAGGATCGGCGTCACCGTTGCTCACCGCGCAGGCGACGTGCGCCGTCACCGGCGCGATCGCGAGAGCGGACACGAGGAGCTTGCGGGCAAGGGGCATCACGGGTGCTCGGAACGGCGTCGACCCCCATTCCACTTCAGAGCCAGCTGTCGATGCTGGCTGATACGTCACTTCTCGCGTCGCCCTTCCCGGGCGTCAGAATCGATAGCGCAGCTTGTACGGCAGGCACTTGTCGCCGTTGATCTGCTTCACCCGGAAGAAGAAGTCGGCGGAGTCGTCGTCTGTGATGCCGTCGCAGTCCCACTTCGGGACCGCCCGTCCGGGCGCCGCCGCGCAGCAGCCCTTCATCCCGATGTCGCTCGTGTTCGCCACGCCCTGCTCGCAGCCGGTGACGGCATCGACCGTGGAGTTCTTGCAGCGGGCGTAGACACACAGCTCGGTGCCGGCGGTCTGCCCCTCGAAGTCGGCCTGGACGACACAGAAACTCTTGTCGGTAGCCGACAACTTGTAGAAGTCGACGTCGACCGCGCCGTTCGCGACGCCGCTGACCGTCTTGTAGTTCTCGTCGCAGTCGTCGATCGCGGTAAGCACCTTCGCGACGTTCTCGGCGCTGCCGGGATCGTCCTTGTCGATGCACTGATCTCCGTCCGGAGGCGACGGGTCTTCGTCGCTCGGGCCGGGTCCCGCGTCGTCGAAGTCGGCGTCGAACTCGGGCGGGTCGGTGTCGCTCGACTTCTGCTCTTTCCGGTCCGGCGTCGTCTCGGCCGGCGTCTCGACCGGGTCGGCCGGCTCGCCGTTGTCCGTCGAGCACCCGATCAAGGCGATCCCGACGATGGTCGTGGCGAGAGCGGCGATGCACCGCGCAGAGCGAAAGGAGCGCATGTAGGTATGCTGACCCATCGCCTGAGTGATGCAAGCCGCAACCTACGAATTCGTATGGACTATTTTGGATCCAGCACGCGTCACGATGACGCGAATCGTCATGCGCGAGTTTCGTCTCGACGGGCCCGGCCAGCAGTGACCTTCCGCAGGGTTCCCGTTGCCCATGCGGGGTCCTGAGCCCGCGCGAGCCCCGCGTCTCGGGGGTAACGAGCACCAGGACGAGCACGAGCAGCGCCCCGATCGATCAGCCGCCGAACGGAAGCAGTCGCTCGGCCACCCACGCACGAACGTCCTCGTAGGTCATCGCGCGGTGCGCGACCTTCACGAGCACGCTCGCGAGCTCCGTCGGTGTGGCCTCGAGCCGGAACCCGAGCGTCTTCGTCTGCCAGTCGACGACGAGGACGCTCATCGCACGAAAGGCGGAGAAGCAGCGAGGCGTTCGGCCGAGCGCGAACAGCAGCGCGCCGGGGATGTCATAGACGTCGTCGGCGAGGTGATCGGCTTCGCGGAGCGCGATCCGGACCGCGGTCTCGCTCGCCTTCGGCTCCAGGCCGAGCTCCGCAGCGATCCGCGGGTAGGCCCGAAGGAACGCCTCCGGTTCCGCGAGCCAGCTCACGAGCTCCCTCGCCGGTCGTCGGAGTTGCCGTGCTCCTGGCTCCGGAGCTCGGCCTCGACGTCCTCGCCGAAGCGCCGATCGAGCTCGACGAGCACGTCGTATTCGCGCCGTCGCGCTTTCGGCAGTGCAAGGAAGAAGGCGACGAACTCTTCGTCCGGGGTCACGACATGGGCTCCAGCAATATCCCTACCCCTATAGTCGAAGAACGCGCGGGCCGTTGCGCGACGACGAGCGTAACGACCGCAACGAGACCGTAACGATCGGCAGCCGCGACCGTAACGTTACGGTCGGTCGTTACGCCACGGATCGTGAACGGACGGACGGATGGCACAGCGATACGCGTCACTGCGATCACGATGGATCTCGAGCGATCCCAGCGTCTTTCGGCGCGTTTGGCCCGCGCCGGTCATGCACCACCGAGCGGCACCTCGCTTGCAGACTGCCGCCGCATGCATGCTCTTGGTATCGAGGGGGAGCTGCTGGATGACGCATCGAGGACGAGCGAGAGGCCGACGATCCCGGTCCCTTCGCCGCGCGATTCGGGCATCTGTCTCAAGGTCACGCGCGTCCCGCTCCGCGGAGCGACGGTGGACGCGGTCGTCTGCGACCTGTCACGCGACCCACGGAGCGATGACTTCGCGATCGACGGCGTCGCCGTCGCCCAGGACGAAGCCTCCTTCCGTGGAGTGCGGTGGTGGAAAGGGAGCGCCCCCGAGCGCCCCGCGATGCAGAGCGCCAAGCCAGCGAGGCTCGCGGGCTGATCGCGATCACGGGGCCGTCGGCCGTCGGCAGTCGCCCCCCCCCAAACGTCGGTCAGAACGAGTGGCCGCCGTCGACGTCGACCGTGCGCGCGTTGAAGTAGTCGCACTCGAGCGCAAAGCGAAGGGCGACCCAGAGATCTTCCGGCGTCCCGATGCGGCCGACGGGGATCTGGGCGACGACGGCGTCGCGTGCCTTCTGGTTCATCCCGCGCGTCATCGGGGTCTCGACCATTCCCGGCGCGATGGCCGCCACACGAATGCCATACGGCGCGAGCTCTCGCGCCCACGTGACCGTGTTCGCGGCAAGAGCAGCCTTGGCAGCGACGTAGTTCGACTGACCGCGGTTGCCATGACGCGAGATCGAAGACATGTTCACGAAGACGCCGGGTTTCGTGCCGGTCTCGATCATCTTCGCAGCGACCTCGCGGACCATCATCGTCGCGCCCGTCAGGTTCACGCCGATGACCGCGTTCCACTCGTCGATCGTGAGCCGCTTGATGGCCTTCGTCTCGCGGTCTTGTTTCACGAGAAGGCCGTCGCGAAGGATGCCGGCGTTGTTGACGAGCCCGTTCAGCCCGCCGAGCTCCGCGTGCGCCCATTCGATGAACGAGGCCACGTCCTCCTCCTTCGAGACGTCGAGCCTCCGGCGCGCGATGCCAGGCGGCAGCTCCGCGAGCAGGGCTTCGTTGACGTCGCCCGCGGCGACCTTCGCACCGCTCTCGTGAAGACGGCGTGCGAAGTGAGCGCCCATGCCGGACGCAGCTCCCGTGACGATGATCTTGAGTTCGTCGAGCTTCATGTCTCTCGTTCTTTCTGTCGTGAGCGAGGGATCGAGCCGCGAGCGCCGCGTGCCCGAGCCTGCTCCGAGGCACGAGCACGCGGGCGGTCGCGACTCCGTTCACGTCGGTCGCGTTGCGTCCGACGTCGAACACCCTTTGTCCTTCTGTTTGGCAGACACGGGAGGACGCACGTGTCGACTCGGCGCGGTCAGATGCCGAGCTTCATGTGAGCAGTCATCATCCCCTCCGCCGGTCGGAATGGAGGCCCGTTGCGGTGCCTCTCGAGCCAAGATGGATGCATGGGCCGGACCTCTCGCACGGCGCCACCGACGACGGCCGAAGTCAGCCCTCGCGCTCGGCTCAGACCGCGGTGTTCGCGGCTGCGAGCGCAGTGGCCTTCTGGAAGGCCTCGAGCGAGACCTTGCGCATCTCGGCGTTGAGCTGCGCCGTGTACGCGAGCGTCTCCTTCTGCATCTTCGCCATCTCCTCGATCACGCTCTCGGCGCGCTCGAGCCGCTTCGCCTCGGCCTTCTCGACCTCAGCGTAAAAAGCCGTCGCACGGGCGATCGAGTCGTCGGTCAGCTTCTGCCACGTCTCGAAGACCTTGCCCCACTGCGCGAACGGATCAAACTTCATCGGAAACCTCCTACGAGTGAATGCCGACGTCCCGCGCATGTTGCGCCGCACCATCGACAGCGCGGACCTTAGGTACGCAGCACAAGCTCGTCAAGGCGATTTGTTGCACCGCAACATGACGCCGGCGTCGAGGTTTCAAGGCTGCTAGCGGTCCCTGCCCCGCGGAGCCGATGCTGCACCGCACGAAACCGCGCGCATTCCCGAGCCTTCAGGTGCGCTTCGCGGGTCGTTTGGCGGCGCGCTTCTTGGGTGTCGTGCGCGCACGAGGACGCGCGCCTGCCCCCACCGACTCTTTCAAGGCCTCGATCTCGCGACGGAGCCGGGCCATCTCGTCGGCGACGTTCACCGCGGACGTAGCGGGCGCCGGCGGCTCGGGCACCGGCATCGCGTCGACGAGATCGATCGGCGGAGGCTGCTCCTCGACCGGCGCGGGAGCTGGTACCGCAGGAGGTGGCGCCTGGGTAGTGTCGACCGGATTGCCTCGGCCCCACTGCGCCGCGCCGAGCACGAGTCGCGCGAGCGCGTCCGTCGCCGCGAAGGGCGCGGTGGCGAGCGGATTCAGCGGCAACAGCGCGCGGGCGCGATCTTTCGCCTGCAGGTACAGGTCGAGCGCCCAGCTCACGTAGCGCGTGAGGAACTCCCCGAGCGCCGCGTCGTCGAGACGAATGAGGCGCATGAGCAGCGATGCCGGAAGAAGTCGGCCACCCCCGCGGTCGAGGATGATTTGCGTGAGCGTCTCCTGGGTCAGGTCGCGACCGTCCTGCGCATCCTGGATCGTGACGTCCTCCCCGCCGCGGATCGTCTTCTCGAGGTCGTCGAGTGTGATGTAGCGGCTGTGCCTCGTGTCGTAGAGGCGGCGGTTCGGGTACTTCTTCACGAGCAGCATCGGCGCGCAGTCTAGGCGCACGACGACGTTGTTGCATCGCAACAATTCGCCTTGACCGAGGCGCTCCCGCGGCGTACCTATCCGCTCGCCATTGTGCACCGCAACACGGTGCACTGGCTGAGGGCGCTCATGTCTGGTGAAACCGAGGTCATTGGTGCCGAGGCGACGAACCTGCCCTCTGCCGCGCATCTTCTCGGCGCAGAAGCGCCGGGCCTTGCCGATGTGCGTTTCCGGTGCCATGGCTCAAGGCTTCGGGAGGTGGCGCTTCCGGGCGTCCTCGTCCTGAGTCATCTGCTCGTCATCGTTCGGCTTTCGGCCTTCGCTTCCGCTGAACGTCCTGGAGGTATCCCGTGCGCAACGCTTCCCATGGCTCGGTAGCCGCCATCAAGGTCGTCCCCAGGTTCGTCGCGCGTGTCGCGTTCGTCGGGGTAGCCGCGATCGTCTCGGTCGTCGGCATCGCCTGCTCGGAGAGCGAAGGGCGCGCATGCCGGGTAGGCGCGGACTGCGCCTCGGGCATGTGTGGCCCGGACGGGCGATGCGTCGAGGGCAACGGCACCGCGCCGGGCTCGAGTGGCTCGAGCGGAACCGCGGAAGACGGCGGCACGACTGGCGTCGACGGTGAACCGCCGACGGATGACGGGGGAGGCCTCGCCGTTCCCGGCTGCACGCCGAACAAGGACGGAACCATCACGCGCGACGAGGTCCCGATCCAGGCCGGGCTCCGCGCGACGTTCCGCGTCGCCGAGAACGTCGACATCTCGACCGCCGGGGTGGACTTGGGCAACGGACTGCGGAAGTGGGATCTGTCCGCAGCGCTGCCGAACGACTCGAGCGTGCTCGTCGAGACGCTGCCGCTCACCGGCAAGTGGTACGCCGCGAAGTACAGCAACGCGACCTACGCGACGCAGCTCCGGAAGTCGTCCGACCTCATCGGCGTCTTCGAGAGCGGTCCCGGCGCGCTCTCGCTCCGCGGCGTCGTCTCGCCCGACGACGGCCTCTACAAGACGGAGCTGACGAACGACCCGCCCGTGTCGATGCTCGAGTTCCCGCTGGCGGTCGGCAAGACGTGGAAGAGCACCACGACCGTGACCGGGTTCGCCCAGGGCATCTACCAGGGCCTCGGGTACAAGGAAGACTACTCGGCGCAGGTCGATGCGAGGGGCGAGCTGATCACACCGCTCGGCAAGTTCGACGTCCTCCGCGTACGCGTCGATCTCACGAGGACGTACGGCATCTCCGTTACGAAAGTCCGAACCTACGCGTTCGTCACCGAGTGTTACGGCAACGTCGCGAGCATCGCGTCGCAGGACAACGAGTCGGACGTCGAATTCACGCGCGCCGTCGAGGTGCGGAGGATCGCGCCGTGAACGTCCGTCGTCCCCTCTGCAACCTGCGTCTCTCGCCGCTGGAGCCTGGAGTCTGGAGCCCTGGACCCTGATGCTTCTTCGTGACCTCTGGCCGCTCGTCCTCCTCGTCCCCGTGCTCGTCGGCTGTCTCTCCTTTCACAAGGGCCCGATGCCGGGCGAGCCGCGCGACGCGCGCTTCGCGGACATCGAGGGCGCCCGTGTTCGCTACCTCGACACCGAAGCCGCGCCCGCCGCCGCCGAACCGAAGCGCGAGAGCGACGAAGCACCTGCTCCCGCGGTCGAGAAGCCGACCGTCGTCCTGGTCCACGGCTTCGCGTCGGCGATCGAGGCCTGGAGTCCGGTCATCCCGGTGCTCGCGAAGACCCATCGAGTCGTTGCGCTGGACCTGAAGGGGTTCGGCTGGACGGATCGACCCGAAGGCGACTACTCACCCGAAGCGCAGGCGCGCATCCTCCTGAAGCTCCTCGAACAGCGCGGCATCCAAAAGACTGCGCTCGTCGCACACTCCTGGGGGAGCTCCGTCGCGCTCGCGGCCACGCTCGCGGCACCGGAGCGCTTCACGCGCCTCGCGCTGTATGACGCGTGGGTCTACGAAGACCAGCTCCCGACGTTCTTCCACTGGGCCCGCGCCGAAGGCGTCGGCGAGATGCTGTTCGGTCTCTACTACAAGCAGCGCGCCGACGAGCGGATGGCGCTCGCGTTCTACGACAAGGGCTACGTGACGGAGCGCCTCGTCGAAGACGTCGAGGACGCCCTCGAGCGCCCCGGCACGGTCGCGGCTGCTCTCGCGGCGGTTCGTGGCCAGCGGTACTCCGAGGTCGAAGCGAAGTATCGGACGATCGACAAGCCGACGCTCCTTCTCTGGGGGCGCGAGGACATCGTCACGCCGCTCAAGTACGGGGAGCGCCTCGCGCGTGAGCTTCCCGGCTCGAAGCTCGTCGTCTACCCGCGATGCGGTCACTTTCCGATGATCGAGGCGCGTGACGCATCGACTCGCGACCTCGTTGCGTTCCTCACCGCAAAGGACGGCGCGCCGTGACGAATCTCCGTTCCGCGTTTTGCGCCGCAACATTCGCGTGCGCGATGCTTGTTGCGCCGCACGCAAGCGGAACGGGCTTCCACGAGATCGGCCAGGATTACATTCCGCGCGACAAGACGGAGGTGGACGTCAACGGCTACTTCCGCACCCGAGGCGAGGCCCTCTACAACCTCGACCTCGATCGCGGCCTGACGCCGTCGGGCGTGCCTCTCTTCCCCGTGTCGCAGGCCGACCCGCGCGCGCAGATGCTCACCCACTGGGACATGCGGCTCCGCACGGACGTCGCCCTCTATGCGCCCGGCTCGATGGTCGGCGTGAAGGCCCGCTTCGACGTGCTCGACAACGTCGCGCTCGGCAGCCTTCCGGAAGGTGTCCCGTCGGCGGTCACGACGCAGCGGTCGCCGGCCGAGGTGATCCGCGTCCGACGCGCTTGGGGTGAGCTCCTCCTCCCGTTCGGCTTCTTGACGGCCGGACGCATGGGCACGCACTGGGGTCTCGGCATGGTCGCGAACGGCGGCGACTGCCTCGACTGCGACAGCGCGGACGCGTCGGATCGCGTCGCCTTCATCACGCCGCTGGCTGGCCACATCTGGGCGCTCGCGTACGACTTCAGCGCGACGGGCCCCCTCGGCCGGCGCCCCCTCCAGAACCGCACGATCGATCTCGAACGGACGACCAACGTGCGCACGGTCACGTTCGCGTGGCTCAACTGGAAGAGCGACGAGGTCCGCGAGCGGCGGCGCAAGGCCGACAAGACGACCGTCGAATACGGCAGCTACATCACGCACCGCTGGCAGTCGGACGACGTGCCCGGAACGTACCTTCCGACGGCGCAACCGCTCGACCCGTTCGCAAACGGCGGCGCCGGCATCATGGCACGCGGGTACCGTGCGAGCGCGCTCGACGGCTGGCTTCGACTCACGTTCCCGTGGGCACGGATCGAGGCAGAGGCCGCGATGCTCACGGCGTCCGTCGATCAAGGCTCGCTCGTGCCCGGCCTCCTCCTGCGTGATCCGGTCAAGAGCCGGCAGCTCGGCGCGACGCTGCAGAGCGACTTCGGCGCGCCGGAGAGCCGATTTTCGGCCGGCCTCGACGGCGGATATGCGAGCGGCGATCCGGCTCCTGGCTTCGGCGTGCTCCAGCGGCCAGGCGCACCGGCGACCCAGCCAGGCGACCTCGACGGCCCGCAGGCGAATCCGCGCCGGGACAACCGGATCGACAACTTCCGGTTCCATCCCGACTACCGCATCGACCGCATCCTCTTCCGCGAGATCCTCGGCGCCGTGACGGACGCCGTCTACGCGCGTCCGCATGCGCGCTACACGATCAGCTCTGCGAAAAGCGCACGTGTCTCCGCCCACGCGGCCATGATCGCGTCGACCGCCGTCGAGAAATCGTCGACACCGTCCGGCAAGGCGCCGCTCGGCGTCGAGATCGATCCGTCGCTCGTCTTCGAGACGAAGGCGTTCCTCGCCGCGCTCGACTACGCGGTCCTCTTTCCCCTCGCAGGCTTCGACAACGCAGTCGCAAACTTGTCCGCCAAACCTGCCCAGCTCATTCGCTTGCGACTGAACTATCTCTTCTGAAATCGAGCCCACCCGAGCCAGAGCAAGACCATGCGCTCCTTCTCCCTCCTCCTGATCGGCGTCGGTGTCCTCGTCGTCGCTGCATGTGGCGAGAACGAGACGCCGCCGCCTACGAAGACCAGCTACGTCTCGCCGGAAGTCGAGCCGCTCCCCTGCGTCCCGAACCTCGACGGCAAGATCGAGTCCCACGAGCTCGCGCCGTCAATCGGGATCCCCGCGACGTACCTCGTGTCTCCCGCAGGTAAGGAGCGGACCGTGGACCTCATCGGCGCGGAGCGCGACGGCAAACGGACGTGGGCGCTCGGCGTAGACTTCGCGGACGACCAGGTCGTTCGCATCTCCGCGCATAAGCTCGAGGGCAAGTGGTACGCGGCCGAGTTCGCCGGCTTGAAGGACGCGATCGTCACGCCGATCGATGCAGGGGGGACGACCGAAGGCATCTACACCCACGACGCAAACGCCTTCTCCCTTCACGGCGTCGCCTCTGCGTCGCCGGACGATCCGAACAAGACGCTGCTCGTCTACAAGACGCCGATCGCGCTCTACCGCTTTCCTCTCGCTCCCGGCGTCGCCTACTCGACAACGGGTGAGGTCGAAAATGGCACCTTCCGCGGACTGCCATATGCAGGCCGCGATACGTACGAGGTGAAGGTCGATGCGGCCGGTGAGGTGTCTCTCCCCGACCTCACCGTCCTGCAAGCGCTGCGTGTGAAGACGAAGGTGACGATCTCTCCAGCCGCCGGGCAGGTCACGACGCAGCGGCAGACGAGCTTTCTCTTCGAATGTCTCGGCGAGATCACGCGCGCCACGAGCAAGCTCGAAGAGCCCGACGAGGACTTCACGGTCGCGAGCGAGCTGCGGAGGCTCGGCCTCGCCCCCTGACCGCGACGCGTCGGCGAAGCGGACGAACTTACAGCGGCCGACGCCAGCGGCCGAAACCGAGAGGAGAACCCCCGATGATCTGGGACCTGTGGAAGAAGAGTTTCTACGCCTGGGAAGACGCGACGGCGAAGTACCTCGAGCAGTGGATGAAGAGCCCGCTCTTGCTCGCACCGAGCGGGATGATGCTCGGCGGAGCGATGAAGGCGAAGGCCGCCTACGACAAGGCCGCATCGAGCTGGGTTGGCCATCTCGGCCTCGCCACCAAGCGCGATCAGGAGCGCACTCTCCACGTCCTTCACCAGATCGAGAGTCGGATGATCGATCTCGAGGAGCGGCTCGCGGAGCTGACGAACGCCGAGAAGAGCAGTCGATCCTGACGGCGCCTCGCGTGCCGGCTCTCGGGGGAGCTGGTCGCGAACGCACCTCGACGAGTGAAGGCCGGGGGGCCTGTACGACCTTCCGGAGTCGCGTGTCGCGCGAGTCGCGCGAACGCAGTGTTCGGAAACGACGACCACGACGGAAAGAATCAGGAGCATGCCATGGACATCACGCCCTACCTCGACATGAAGATCGCGCCGCGCGCCGTGTTCGACACGCTCGCCGAGCGCAAGACGCGCGTGCGCTTCATGGTGCCGGTCCCGGGCACGAACGACTGGCGCGCCGTGACGTGGGGCGCTTTCGCCGAGCAGATCCGCGAGCTCGCACTGTTCCTGACGACCATCACGAAGAGCGGCGATCGCTCTGCGGTGTATGCGCCGAACCGGGTCGAATGGGGAAGCGCAGCGCTCGCGATCCAGGCGGCCGGCGGCGTGATGGTCCCCATCTATCCCGCATCGACGCCGGAGCAGGTCGCGTACGTGGCCTCTCACTCGGACGCGAAGGTGATCTTCGTCGACACGCCCGCCCTTCTCGGACGGCTCTTCGAAGCGTGGTCGGCGCTCGGCGCGGTCGAACGCGTCGTACTTCTCGACGATCAGCTCGACGCCGCTCGCGTGCACGAGTCTCTGCGCAGCAAAGGCGTGAACGTTCCGCCCTTCGAGGACGTCGCACGCAAGGTCGTCACGTTCAGCGCCGCACGCGACATCGGCGCGGCCAAGGAGCGCGAAGACCCCAAGGCCTTCGAGCGCACGATGAACGGCGTCTCGATGGATCAGTTCGCCGTGATGCTCTACACGAGCGGCACCTCCGGAAACCCGAAGGGAGTACCGCTGACGCACAAGAACGTCGCCGCCAACGGGCAGGACTGGCTCAAGTGCCTTGCTCCGCTGCTCGAGGAAGGCGCGGTCGACATCCTCTGGCTTCCGATGAGCCACATCTTCGGCTTCGGCGAGCTCAACATCGGCAATGCGCTCGGGTGGACGTCGTACCTCTCCGACCCTGCCGGTTGCCTCGCGCGCCTGCCCGAGGTCAAGCCGAGCGTGTTCATGAGCGTCCCTTCGCACTGGGAGAAGCTCGCCATCCAGGCGATGCACGAGCCGACCCCGGAGGCGCGCATCACGAAGTTCAAGGAGACCACGGGCGGCCGACTCGCGTTCTGTCTCTCGGGCGGCGCCGGTCTCAAGCGCGAGGTGAAGGACTTCTTCTACTCGTGTGGTGTGCTCCTCGTGGAAGGCTACGGGCTCACCGAGACGTCGCCGACACTCACGATGAACCGCCCCGATGCCTTCCGCTTCGACTCCGTCGGCAAGGCCTTCCCGTCCGTCGAGCTGCGCCTCGCCGAGGACGGCGAGATCCTCGCCCGCGGCCCCAATGTCTTCGCGGGCTATCACAAGGATCCGGACGCGACGCGTGAAGCCTTCACCGACGACGGCTGGTTCAAGACCGGCGACGTCGGGCGCTTCACCGAGGACGGCTTCCTCCAGATCGTCGACCGCAAGAAGGACATCCTCGTCACCGCGGGCGGCAAGAACGTTCCGCCGGCAAACATCGAGCTCCGCTTCCGCGACGATCCCTTCATCGCGAACGTGGTGGTCTACGGCGATTCGAAGAAGTTCCTGGTAGCCGGCGTGTGGTTGAACGAGGAGGCGGTCGAGGCGTCGCTGAAGGACGTCGCGCCCGAGGCACGCGACGCGGCCAAGCGCGCGCTCGTACAGAAGCGCATCGACCAGGTGAACACGCAGCTCGCGAGCTTCGAGACGATCAAGAAGTTCGCCCTCATCAGCGAGCCGCTGACGGTGGAGGCGGAGCTCCTCACGCCGTCACTCAAGATCCGCCGGAAGAAGATCTACGAGCGCTTCCGCGACACCTTCGAGAGCCTCTACGAGGACACGCGTTCTGCCACTCCCCAGCCCGGAAGGAATGGCGTGGGCGGCTCCAACGTGGCAGAGGCTTGAACGCAGAGCGTGCGCTATACCTGTTCCCTCGCGGGAGACGGTGCGTGCCCTCGGCGCGCATCTGACAGCCGACGGTCCATGGCATGAAACGTCTGAAGAACCTCGCCTCTCTGCTCACGCGGCCAAAGCCGCCGGTCGGCTCCACGCCGGCCGACGTCGTTCACCGCGAGAACAAGTGGCGCCTGCTCCGCTACAGGAGGCCGGAAGGCAGACCGCGAAGGTTCCAGACGCCCGTCCTCCTCGTGCCGTCACTCATCAATCGGCACTACGTGATGGACCTCTTGCCCGGCAAGAGCATGGCCGAAGACCTCGTCGCCGCCGGGCACGACGTCTACTGCATCGATTGGGGTACGCCGGGCGACGAAGATCGCTTCGTCACGTTCGACGACGTCTGTGACAAGTATCTCGGCCGCGCGATCCGACACGTGGCGCGCACGTCGCCGCGGAACAAGACGCACGTCCTCGGATATTGCCTCGGTGGGACGCTGGCGACGATCCATGCAGCGGCGCGGCCGGAGCACATCGCGTCGCTCCTCTTGCTCGCCGCGCCGGTCTCCTTCACCGATGACGGCCCGCTTGCCATCTGGACGCGAAGCCCGCAGTTCAACGTCGGCTCGATCGTCGAAGGCTTCGGCAACGTGCCCTGGCAGCTCATGCAGGGTGCGTTTCACCTGCTCCGACCGACGTTGACGATGGCCAAGGCCGTCGGCGTCATCGATCGCGCAGCGAACGACGAGTTCCTCGACGGCTTTCTCGCGATCGAGACCTGGGGCAACGACAACGTCTCGTTCCCCGGCGAGTGTTACAAGCAGTACATCGAGCAGCTCTACCGAGGCGACGCCCTCATGCAGGGCACGTTCACGCTCTCGAGCATCCCCGCCCGTCTCGAGAACATCGCATGCCCCGTGAGCTGCGTCGTCTTCGAGCACGACAACATCGTCCCGTGGCAGAGCGCGGCCGTGCTGCTCGACCGCGTCGGGTCGAAGGACAAGGTGCTCCACAAGCTGCCTGGCGGGCACGTCGGCGCCGTCGTCTCGAAGGCCGCGCAGAAGAACCTCTGGCCGAAGATGACCGCGTTCTGGGCAGAACGTGACGACGAGCCCGAGCGGCAACGCGCCCCGCTACCAGCACCGTCATCTCCGCGGCCGAAGCGTGGGTCCCGCACGGTCAAGGCTCGCGCCACCAAAGCAAAGAGCGCCGCGGGCTGACGCACCAACGGCGGCGCCGTGTCCGCCACGCGTCCGCGCGGTCACTCGCTCTCCGTTCCGCTCGCATCGTTGCTACCGGCCGGGTCATCCCGGCTCGTCGGCGTCCCGCTCGTCGTCCGTCCTCCTCGTTGCCGTCTGCCCTCCGCGTCCCCGTCCCGCTCGTCGTCCGCCTCCGCGTCGCCGTCCCGCTCGTCGTCGTCCCGCTCATCGTTCCCGCTGGCTCGGGAGACGAGATTTTTCACAGGGAGACAGAGAGAGCAGGGAGAGGGGGGTTTGGGGCTCGTGGCGATCTGTGCCGTCGTGACGTTCGTTGCGCCTGAAGGTGCACAGGGAGGATGGGAGACACGGAGGATCCAGAGTCGGGGAGGGTTGCGCCGACGCCTCACTCTCCGCTCGCCCTCCAATCGCGACGAGGTCCCGAGGGCTGGACCCCTCATGCACTCTGCATATACCAAAGCTCGCACCTGCCCCGCTCGCCGAGACGCCTCGCATCGAGCTTCGCCGCTTGCCAAGCAACTCGCGTCGAGCGACTCCGCGTCCTTGCATCGAGCTTCGCCGCTTGCCAGCGCGGCTCGCATCGAGCGCCTCTCATCAAGCCCCGACGGGTCCGCGAAGTGACCAGCAGCAGGGAAAAGTCCCCTCTGGATCCTCCGCGTCTCCCTTCCTCCCTGTGCCACCTCGAGACGCCCCAGGTCGGAACGCGCAACGAACCGAAACGACCCCCTTTGAAAAGTCTCTCCCTGTCTCCCTGTCTTCCGGCGATCTCGATCTCTGGTGCGGCGTAGGCGTGGGCGCTAAGGCCATCACCTTAGGACACGTCACTCAGGACACGTCACGAGGGCACGCTACTCGACGCACATCACCCAGGGCGCATCACTCAACGGGCATCAACCAAAGCAACGCGAATCAAGCGCATCACTCGAGGCGCTCGCTCAACGCGCAGCAGCCAAAGGCTACTTCGGGCCGGCGCCCTTGCAGCCGACGAGGGCTTCGATCTTCGAGCCCTGGCCCGCGTTCGCGGTGTCGCAGATGCCCTTGCAGAGGACGATCTTCGCCGGCTTGCTCGGATCGTCGTAGTACCAGCCGTTCGGGTTCGAGTCGCACTTCGAGGCGTCGGTGACCTGCACGAGCGTCTGAGCAGCGCCTCCACCCGCAGGGGTGAAGCGGACCTGCACCTTCGTCGGATCTGCGGCCTCCGCGGTCGGGTAGCCGAGCTCGCAGGCGAGCCGATCGACGATGCCCTTGCCGATGTTGTCGAGCACGCTCGAGTAGTCCGTCTTGCAGACCGAGTCGATGATGCCGCCGGTGAGGAGTGCGATGTTCTGGTACTGGATGCCGTTGCCGTCGGAGGTATCGCAGCGATCGTTGGACGGCGGTGTCGTGCCCGGCCTCCACGAGCAGATGGCGTGATAGACGTAGCTGCGCTGCTGGGCCGTGCCGAACTGCCCGGCCCCCTTCGCGATGAGATCCGCGTCGAACGTGTTCGCGTTCATGTCGCTGCTGCCGTCATCGGAGACGCCGACGAACACCTTGAAGGCGTCACTGCGGAGGTACTGGCCCCAGGCGAGGTTCGCGCTCCCGCTGTCGTAGGTGCTCAGGATGAGCGACAGCGAATTGTCGCTCGCGACGCTCTGATCGATGTGGCGGAAGAGGGGCGGGTTGTCCGCGCAGCCTGGCCCCGCGAGCGGCTCGGGGACGCAGATCCTGAGATTGCTCGTCCCCTTCCGGACGATGAAGATGACCTGGTAGTCGAGGCCGCTGCCGCCGATCTTACCGGCGAACGTGTTGATGTTCGCCTGCACCTGGGCCATCTCCTCGCCCATGCTGCCGGAGTTGTCGATGACGAAGATGATGTCGACCTTCGGCTTCGTGGTCTGCGCGACGCTGGCAGCGCACGTCGCGCCGCCGCCGTCATCGTCACCCTCACCGTTGTTACCGCTCGATCCGAAGCCGCCGGACGATCCCTCTCCGCCTCCGCCGCCAGCCCCGTTGCCCTCGTTCCCGTCGAAGCCCGAACCGCTGTCGCTCCCGCAGGCAATGAGCGCGAGACACGAAGCGAACGACACTGACAGAAGCGCGCGGGCGAGGCTCATGCCTTTGATGATGACGAGAAGCTCTTCCGCCGTCGCCACAAAATCCGCGTCTCAAAACAAAGAGATGCGCGCCTGCGCGACAACGTCCGACACCACGGCACTCGGCCCGTGATGCCGAACGGCAGCAGTTGGTCATCCCCTCGCGAGGAGCGCAGACCGACCCTTCATGCCTTCGGTGGAAGGCGCGCGCATGCAGCGCGGGATGCGCGCGCGTGCTGGCGAGGCTTCAAAGCCGATCGAGAATCAGAGCCCGGCATCGCTCCAACCACTCGTCGGCGGAGGCGCCGACGCGTCGTCCTAGATCCCGGCGTCATTCGGCTCCGGCGGAGGAGGAGGAGGAGCCGACGCGTCGTCGTATGCTCCACACGTCGGCGGAGGCGCCCAGGCGTCGTAGTCGATCCCGGCGTCATTCGGCTCCGGCGGAGGAGGAGGAGCCGACGCGTCGTGGTACAGACCGGCATCGTACGCGGTCGGCGGAGTAGCCCATGTACCGGCATCGGACGGGTACGGTCCACCCTTCGGCGGAGGAAGCGACGCATCGTCCATGAACGGAGGCACCGGCGGCGCCGATGCATCGTCGATGAAGGCCGCGGCCGCCGACGCAGGCGCGTTCGACGGCGGTGGCACGTCGTCGTCATCGCTGTTCCCGCCGTCCGTCAGGAGGCCGGTGCATCCGGCGCTCGCCGCAAGCAAGACGGCAACATAGATCCAGCTCTCTGTCCTCATGATCACCTCCGAAGCGACGCTGCATTGCGCGCGCGTTCGGGTGGTGACCGGCTCGACGGCGATCGATCACGAAATTCGCACGCTCGCTCAGAAGGGCTGACACGAGCACGTCGCAGCGGCGCACGCCTCCAGCTCCGAATAGAGCGTGGAGCCCGCCACATGGCTGCATGCGAGCTCGCAGCTCGGCACGCTTGCGTCCCCGCTTCCGTCTGGGGCCCCGCCCCCGTCGACAACAACGGTAATGGCGCGACAATCGACGAGGCAACGCACATAGAGCTCGCACCGCACTCCGGCATCGTCGTGCTCCAGGAAGCACGCCGTCACCGTCGAGCAGCAGGAGCTCATCACGCATCCGCGACACGATGGGTCCTGGAACAGGTTGGTCATCGCCGCGGCAGCGTCGGTGAAAGCAGCTGGACATGAGGTCGCTTCGGACGCGTCGCCCAGAGGCGCGCCGTCCTCGAGCGAGAACAACGCGTCGCCCACAGACGCGTCTTCCGCGAGCGGAGGCGCGTCGGACGCGCCGTCAGAAAGCGGATGAAACGCTCCGAGGAACAGCTCGGGCGGGCCACACGAGATGATGGCCGCGAAGACCGAAACACAGGTGGCGGCGACGATTCCCGCCGGCAGGTATCTCAGCGCGCTTCGCACTGGCGTCTCACGCGAGAAATCAGAGCCGAACCGGGATGAGCGGCGATGAACCTCGTCGCCTCTGCCCGGGCACGCTCGACCTGACCTGCGGCGCAGAGGGCGGCGACCCGCTCTGCCTCCCGCTCTTCGAGGAGGATGCCATTCGGAAAGGTGCGCGCGTGCTCGTCGAGAAGCCCGAGCGCGCCGGAGGCGTTGCCGCCGACGAGGAGCGCGTGAGCTCGCCGGAGAAGCGCGGTCTCGGCAGCGATGGTGCTCTCGTTGGCGGGCGCCGACGGTCCGTCCGCCGCGGGCTCTTCCGACATGGTGACCGAGGTCTCCGACGGGACAGCGGGAGCCGGCTCCGCGAGGCTCTCCGGCGCGAGCGCAGGGGCGTTCCTCTCCTTCTTGCCGTTCTTGCCGGTGCCGGTCATCGCAACCGGCGCTCTCGCTGTCGGTACGGATTCCGGATCCGCAGAACCGAGCATCGTCGCGGCCGCGGGCGGCGCGAGCTCTCCCGGCTCCTTTTCGCCTGGGATGCCCGGCGCGATCGCCGCCGCGGGCCGCTCGCCTGCGCCGAGAGGCACACCGGGCGGCGGTGCCTGCCGCGAGCTCGTCGCCTGCGGAGCCGGCGGCACTTCGGAGGTCGACGCCGCCACCGCGGTGAAGGCCAGGGCAGATGCGATCACCGCTACGCCTGCGATCTTCATCGCGACGGAGATCCCGGTCACCGCGACGCTCGCCTTGGTCACGCCTGCAATCGCCGCGGCCGCCCCGGCTGTGGTCACCGCGCCGCCAACGCCTACCGCCGTCGCGCCGCCCACGCCGCCAATCGCCGTCGCGCCGCCTACCGCGGTCGCGCCACCGACGCCGGTGGTGGCCGCCGTGCCGGGGCCTGCCACGCCGGCGGTGCTGCTCGCGGCGCCGATCGTGCTCGTTGCACCGGTGCCGCCAGCGACGACTCCGTTCGTCAGCGCTGCGGTCGTCGTAGCGACGGCTGCGCTGATGCCCAGCCGCGTGACGAGCGCTTCACGAAGACGAGCGCGCTCCTCTGCGGTCGGGCGGTCGGCGTCGCCGGCGGCGTCGATCAACGCGCGCGTCTCGGGTGAAAGCGAGCTCACTTCAACCTCCACTCGTCACGGGCGCGGTAGCGCCGTGCTGCCTCTTCGAACTCGGCGCGAGAAAGCCGGAGACGCGACGAGACCGTATTCGGATTCACGTCGAGCGCTTCGGCAACCTCCGGAACGGTGAGCTCCTCGAGCTCGACGAGGACGAACACTTCGCGCTTCTCGTCATCGAGCTTCGCGAGCAGCTCGTGCAAGAGACGGCTCGCCTCGGCCTCTCGCGCCATGTCGAACGGCCCCTTCGCCCCGTCTGCGAGCTCGTCCGGACTCATCGGGAAGTCCGCGCCTTTCCCGAGATGCGGGCTCTTGCGGCGGAGCGTCCGGCGATGATTCCGCACCACCGCGACGGCGATGCCGTAGAGCCATCCGCGCAGCGATCGAATCTGCTCCGTCGCGAGCCGCCTGTGCACGACGAGGAACGTCTCCTGGACGACGTCGTCGATGGAGCCTGCGTCGACACCGAGACGCCGAGCGGTTCTCCAGACGAAGTCGACATAGGCATCGTACACCGCCAGGAAGTCGTGCTCTGCGCTCGCTGCCGGAACGGGCGCGCCCGGCACGGGTGGCACCAGGTCGACGGCCGGCAGATCGGCGCCCGGGCGCGGATGAAGCCGCGCGCCGTCCGGATGCCCTGTCGAGCCGTCGACCATTCCATGCGCGTAGTGTCCGACCTCGAGCTCGCCCGTCACGGAAAACGCCTCAGAAGAGAAGGAAGCGCACACCGCCGCTCGCGTGCAGCGAAACGACCTCCGGACGGAACACCGGCCCGTTCATCTCGCGTACCTGGAAGCTCGAGCGTCCGAGCGGAAGCCCCGCGTCGAACGTGACGTACGGCTCGAAGCTCCGCCCGAGGCGGACGCGCCCCTCGACCCCCGCGAGAGGCATCGGGAGCCAGTCCGCGGCCTCCTCGACGACATCGACCCCGCGTCCATCTCCGCGGAGGTAGGCAAGCCCGATCCCACCAAAGGGCACAACCCGGATGGCCGGCGTCGGGCCGAAGCTCCAGCCGACACGAGCCTGGGCCGTCGCGAGCAAGAACGAGCCGGTCGCGCTTCTCGACGTGCCGACGTCCGGTCCGCGTGTCGTGATCGAGGAGCGCGCGAACAGCGCCGCAGTCACCGCGATCTCGAGCGCGCCTCGGGTCCACGCCATCCCAAGCTCCATGCCCGGCGCGGCGGATGGGACGAGCCCGCTTCTCACGGCAAGGCCGGCGTGGGTCGCGAGCCGTGAAGCATCGCCGGGACGCGAATCGCTCGGCCTTTCGGCTCGGGGCGTCGTCGGCGTGACGGGGACCGAAACGGCTACGGACGATGTGGGCTCGGCTTCGGACGGCGCCGTCTCCGCCCGATCGATCGCGAGTGCGACGACGAGCGCAACGGCTTGGCCGAGCGCCTCGCAGGAGGAAGCCGCGAGCTCGCGTTCGCCACGCTCGTTCTCGTGCTCCATGCGGATGTTCGCCCTCCACGGGGAGCCCGCCGTTGCGACGGCTCGGATGCGCATCCCGCCACGAGCGGGCTCGTTCCGTACGAGGACACGTACGGACTCCTTCACCGAAGCCTCGGACGGACACCCCTCCGGCGCTTCCCATTCGAACGCGGCAACGGGACCGACGTCGGCGCGTGCGATGGTCGCGAACGAGAGCATCGCGACGGCGCTCATGCTCACGGCCATCAGCCTCGTCGATCCACGCGCCAGAAAATCCACGACGCGGATGCTCACCGGAGGGCGAAGATGCCACGAGATCGACGCGCGCGCCTCCCCTCCGCGACGATCAGACGTCCATGTCCTTCCAGCGCTTGCTCACCTGAGAGAACGTGAGGATGCCGATCAGCGAGCAGACGCCGATGATCGCGAACGGGTACCAGACCTGGAACGGACGGTACGTCGTCCAGAGAAGCTGATTCACGGCGTTGGGATCCTGGCCGAGCTCCTTCACGAGCGTCGCGAACGCGACCTTGCGCTCGACCCCGGCCACCGCCTCGAGGGTGCCCACGTCGCCGTCCCACGTGCGCCCCTGCGCGAACGAGGTCTTCTCGACGAGGTAGCGCAGCGAGAGCATCGCCTTTTCGCCGTACGTTCCGTACTGCCATGCAGCGATCTTCGCGCCGACGCTCTGGCCGATCGCGACGGGGATGTTGACGTAGCCGAGATAGAGCGCCTTCTTGCCCTTCGGCGCGATGAGCGCGAAGTACTCCGTCTTCTTCGGGCCCGTCAGCATCTCGCCGAGCGAGAAGAAGACGATGCCCAGCGCGCAGATGTAGAGGCTCGGCGACGTTCCATAGATGACCGTTCCGATCGTCGCGATGAGGACGCCGATCGTGATCGAGGTCATGACGCGGATGCGCGCCACGAGGAACGACATCGGGATGACGAAGCCGACGATGAGGCAGGCGTTGATGTTGAGCGCGATCTCCTGCTTCAGCTGCGCGCCGCGGATGTCGTTGCTGGTGACCCAATTGCTCGGGAGCCACGAGTTGTTCTGCACGAACACGGTCGAGTCGACCCAGTCCGTGTAGAAGTTCGGCATCAGATCCCAGAGCTGGTAGAGCATCATCCAGAAGCCGCTGAAGAGCACCACGACCAGCATCAGCTTCGGACTGCCGAAGAAGTTGCCGACCGTGTCGATGACGACGCGTCCGATCGGCTTGTTCTTGTCCGCTCCCGAGTCGACCTCCTTGTACGTGAGGAGCATCGGCAGGTTGAACGCCATGACGAGCGCGGAGCCGAAGAAGACGAACGGCCAGCCCTTGCCGCGCATGAACGCGGCGTAGAACGGCCCGATGAACGCGCCCACGTTCACCAGCCAGTAGAAGAATCCCCAGCCGACGCTGGAGTTCTTCTTCGACATCGACTGCGCGAGCGTGCCCTGGATGCCCGGCTTGAAGATCGCGGTGCCGAACGCCAGCACGAGACAGCCCGCCATGAAGCCGCCGAAGCTGTGCTGCGTGCCCATGAGAGAGTAGCCGGTCATCGTGAAGAGGACCGAGGCGACGATCGTCTTCTTGTACCCGTAGCGATCGGTGACGCCGCCGCTGACCATGGGGACGAGCGACTGCACGAGCGCCCACCAGAAGAAGATCGTGCCCTTCTGCGCCTGCGTGAAATGAAGGCCGTTCGGATCGTCGGCCTGCGCGATGTAAAGGCCGATGACCTGGCGCACGCCGTAATACGCGAGGCGCTCCCACATCTCGATGCCGCACCCCATCCAGAAGGAGCGCGGAAACGTCTGCATCGTCTCGAAGAACCCGAGCTTCGGCTCCGACCCTTCGGGGGGCGGTGGCGCGCCAGACGGGGACTTCGGCTCGAGATCGTTGGTAGAGGCGGCAGCGGCCATGACCGACCCGTCTAGCATCGCGCTCGGCAGGTGACGAGCGCCCGGTACCCGCCGCTGTCCCCGCGCGCACGGCATGCCCCGCACGCCCCCAAAGCTGCAGCGGCGTGCAGCGATGGTCGCGCTACGCCGGCGCGCCTTTTCTGGGCAGCATCCGGGCAACGAGCGGGTCGAATGGGAAAGTTGGCCCTTTTCGTTCGGTCGTGCAGGTTGCGGCCATGCGGTCGAGTGCCCTCACGTCGATGGGTAGCGGGACGAGGGCTTCGTCACGACGAGCTCCTGGGCTGATGGTCCTCGCTGGGCTCGTCGCGGCCGCAGCGACTGGCTGCAAGAAGGACGGGGACATGCCCGCAGCCGCGATGGTTGCGTCGGCGACCCTCCCTGGGCAGGCACCGGCCGTCACGATCTCGAAGAAGGCGAAGCTGGCCGCGCTCGGCATGCACACCGCCGTCTACGCGCAGCCGAACACGACGAAGAAGATCGGTTACCTGCGCGTCGGCGCGATCGTCCCGCGCTCGGAGGCGGCCTACGGCACCGACGGATGCCCCGGTGGCTGGTATGGGGTCGCGCCGGAGGGCTTCGTGTGTGTCGGCAAGCATGCGACGCTCGACATCGACGCGCCGCTCGTGCGAGCCGCGAGCGTCCGTCCGGACACGAGCAAACCGCTTCCCTACGCGTACGGGTTCATGCGCTCGGTGTCTCCGCTCTACCTCCGTCTGCCGTCGCGCGCGGAGCAGGAGAAGCAGGAGTACAAGCTCGCGAACCACTTCCGCTGGTTCGAGAACCATCAGGACGAGCAGCGCGTCGAGAAGGGCGCGAACGACTTCGCCCGAGAGCTGCTCCCCGATGCAGCTCGGGTGCCGCCGTCCGACGAGACCCCGGATGGGATCCTTCTCGGCGGCAAGACCAACAATGACCCGCCGCCGTGGTGGATCGACAACGGGAACCGCGCGATCCCGAACGTCGCGGGCTTCGACGTCCAGCCCGAGTCGTTCTTCGCAAACCGCATCAAGCGGCATACCGGTGTTGCCTTCGTCGGCACCTTCGACGCCGGGCCGAACCTCGACAACCGTCGCTTCGCCGTCACGGCGGACATGCGTCTGCTCCCGATCGACAAGATCAAGCCAGAGGCGGCATCGCCGTTCCACGGCGTCGAGCTGACGGGCGACATGAAGCTACCGGTCGCCTTCGCGCGCCCCTGCGATCCGCGCAAACGCGGCGAGCCGCTCATGGACTGCCGCCATGTGTACCGCGAGGACGACCGCGGCCGGATGCGAAGGGATGCTTCGGTCCTGCCGTCACGCGCCTTCCTCCAGCTCACCGGCGTGCGGAAGGTCGTCGAAGAGGTTCCGTACTTCGAGACGAAGGCGGGCTACTGGGTCCGCGCGAAGGACATGGGGCTCGCGGTCACGCCCCACCGCTGGCCGGGCGCCGCCGAGCGCGGTGAGAAGTGGATCGACATCTCGATCGCCGACGAGACGCTCACGCTCTGGGAAGGCAAGAAGCCGGTCTTCATCACGCTCGTGTCCGCGGGGCAGGACGGGCTGAAGGATCCCAAGACCACGAAGTCGACCATCCGAGGCTTCTTCCGACTGAAGAGCAAGCACATCACGGCGACGATGGACTCGAACGAGCGCTCCTCACAGTCCGGCGGCGCTGCGCCGGCGGCGAACGCCGGCGAGTCGGCGGACGCCGAAGACAAGAACGACTCGTCGTTCGAGCTCCGCGACGTCCCTTACGTGCAGTACTTCCACGAAGGCTACGCGCTCCACGCCGCCTACTGGCACGACCGCTTCGGCATCCCGCGAAGCCACGGGTGCATCAACCTGTCTCCGATCGACGCGATGCGCGTCTTCCGCTTCACGGACCCGCCGGTGCCGGAAGGCTGGCACGGGATCCAGATCGAGCCGAACAAGGGCACGGTCGTGATCGTCCACCAGTGAAGCGACCCCCGCGGCCCCATCGGGCTCGCCCACGTCGGCACCCTCGCCACGGCGCCGCTCCAGAGCGACGGGCCCTCCTCGCGCGTCGACAGGTTGGCCTGACTTCCGCCAACGGACGAGAAGGTCGGCATGAGAGGCCGGATGGGAGGTGGCCATGAAGTGCACGTTCCAGGTGCGCTCGAAGTGCAGCAGGCTTCACTCGCGACCGGCTGCTGGCTGAAAACCGCGCGATTTCGCACGCCGGGTCGTTGGCCCGCGCGCTGCAATCAACGCTGGTCACGAAACACGACGCGCTCTTCCTCCCCCGCGCAGAGGTCGATCGACGCCGCCGACGTCGACGCGATCGGCAAGTGAGCAGCGCGTGACCGAGCTTCGGCGAGCTTGGCGGGATCGGTTTCTTGCAGGCGCCCGAGCCCGTCCGATCCCGCCCGATCCCATCCGAGAGCCGCGGCGAATGGTTCGCTGCGGTTTGGTCTTCCGAGTGCCCGGTCGCGATGCGCTGGCACTCTTGGTCTCGACACGATCGGTTTCTTGCAGGCGCCCGATCGTGTGGAGGGGCCGCGACGAAATGGTTCGTCGCGGCCACGGTCTTTTTGTCTGTCCGAAGCGAGATGGCGGGGTTGCCTTTCGGGCAACAGGATCCTGCGGTGCCCAAGGCCCACGCTCGATCACGGTACGGCCGTAGCCGGGTGGAGCGAATTCCCGCGCGTTATCGCGGCTTGCGGGCGCCCACGAGGATCACGCGAGATCCACGAGGGCTTCGGCGCAGGGATTGCAGTGACGCTCGTTTGCCATGAGCTTCACGAGCGACTTCGGCCGCGAGAGGATGTCGGATGCCCCCATCGCGATGGATGTGTCCGGCAGCGTACGCGTGCCGCCGACGGGGCTGTCGGCGTTGGCCAGCCGGTTCAACATCCCGCAGTCGTGGGTCGGCATGAGCGGGTACCTCGTCGCCGGCATCTTCCTCGGGCTCGTACTCATCTTCGCGCTCAGCATCGGACGTTCGGAGGCCGCGGCGGCGACGTCGCCGAACGCGGTGACGGACAACGTCGTGCGCCTCCACGCGCAGGACATCGGTACCTCGTGCTGGCAGGGCTACGACAAGGCGGGCCCCGCGCGCCTGACGGTGGCGCTCGAAGTCGGGATCGACGGGAAGATCCGCTACGCCGCCGCGTCCGGCGAAACTCCGATGTTGCGCAGCTGCGTCGAGGCCCACGTGAAGGCCTGGGAGTTCTTGCCCCAGCAGCAGGCGCAGACGATGGCGCTCCCCGTCGAGCTCGATCGCCGCTGATCGCCGCTGGTCGCGTCGTTCGCCGGACGGACGACCGACGCGGACCATCACCAGGAAGGCGCGCGCCTCCTCGCTCGAAGCGAGCGCCCGGCAGCTCGTTGCGGCGGCGTCTCTGCGGTTGAGCTCGCGAGGAAGGCCTGCTCGAATCCCAGAGCGCGATGGGACGTCCGCTCGCCTGCTTCTGTCTTGCTTCGCTCGGGCTCGCCTCGGTCGTCGTCGCGTGCTCGAGCGATCGAACGCCGGACGGTGCTGCGGCGGCACCGCCCGCTGCCGTCGCCTGCGCTGCGAAGGAGCTCGCCGTACCGACGTCGGACTTCTTCGCCGACATCTCGGAGGCGAGCGGGATCACGAAGGGCAACTTCGTCCCGAGCCCGCCGAAGCCGATCCCGATCAACGATCACAGCCGGCTCGCGTTCGCCGATCTCGACGGCGACGGGCTCGACGACATCGTCGCGCACAGCCTGTTCCCGAATCCGCAGGCCGGCATTCCGTTCGAGCATCTCGTCTACCTGAACAACGGCGATCGCACGTTCCGCGAAGCCAGCGACGAATCGGGGCTCAGGAACGTCCAGGCCGCCTTCTTCGTGTTCGCCGACGTCGACAACGACGGCGATCAAGACTGCTTCGCTGGGCTCGACATCGAGCTCACGGGCGAGACGTCCGCGCTCTTCCTCAACGACGGCCGGGGGCACTTCACCAGGAAGGACGCGAGCGGCCTCGAGAAGGCCAGCCTCGCGGCCACCGCGGTCTTCGCCGACTTCGACGGCGACGCGCGGATTGATCTGTACGTCGGCAACGGCGGGAGCGTCGCTGCGGTGCCCGACCAGCTCTTTCTCGGGAACGGCGACGGGACGTTCCGTGATGCGTCGACGAACCTCGCGAAGCGTCCGAGCCAGCCCACCAACGGCGTCGTCGCCTGCGACTACGACGATGACGGCGATCTCGACATCTTCGTGTCCCACTACGGCGTGAGCGTCGGCCTCGGCTGGCGCGCGCTCTGGGAGAACGACGGCGCCGGCGGCTTCACCAACGTCGCTCGGGCACGCGGATTCCACGCGCTCGCCACGGGCAATCGGTGGCTGAAGAGCACGGACGAGGGCCGCGCCACTCAGCCGGGCGAAGCGTCCGCGTGGGTCGGCTCGAACGGCTTCGGCATCGATTGCCAGGACATCGACGGCGACGGCCTGCTCGACGTCTGGCTTGCGACGATCTCGCATCCGGTCGACTCCGACGAGTCACGCAAGTGGAGCGATCCGTCGATGGTCCTCCTCAACACGGGCGCGGAGAACGGCTTCTCGTTCGTCGACGCGACGAGGGAGCGCGGCATCCCCTTCAACGAGGGTGACATCGACGCGGCCGCGGTCGACTTCGACAATGACGGCCGCATCGATCTCTCCGTGACACGCGAGAAGAAATACGAATCGGGCTACTCGTCGCCCGACCAGAAGGCGTGGTTCGGCCTGTTCCGTCAGAAGGAGGACGGGACCTTCGAGAGCGTGGGGCTCGCGAGCGGGATCAACGATCCTTCCGGCACGACCGACCGCCTGAAGGCGGGGCAGAACCTCGCGTGGGCCGACATCGATCACGACGGCGACCTCGATCTCCTCGTCGGCGGGCGCGACAACGGCGGCGGCGGGCGGGCGAACTTCCTCTTCGAAAATACGCTGGGTCAGAAGAATGGGTGGATCGGCGTACGCCTCCGCGGCGACGGCATCCACGTGAACCGCGACGCGATCGGCGCGCGCGTGACGGTCACTGCAGGCGATCGCCGGATCGTCCGCGAGATCAAGTCGAGCCGCGGGACGTACGCTTCGTCGGATGCACGAACGGTCGTGGTCGGTCTGGGAAGCGACGGCTGCGTCGACGGCAGCTCGCGCGTCGGGCTCGAGGTCCGGTGGCCGAACGGCGAGACGACGTCCCTCCCGGTCGGCAGCTTCGAGCTCGATCGGTACATGACCATCGACTACGCGGCGCCGTGACCGCAGACAGCGTGCGCGATCCCGAGGTGCACCGCCGGTCGCCGTGCCGCAGGTCGTGACGCTTCCCATCGCTCCGGGCGTTGGGTAGCTTTCGCCGACCATGGCGAACCCCACTGCTCTGCTCGAGACGTCGCTCGGAAACATCAAGATCGAGCTCTTCGTCGACAAGATGCCCATCACCGCCGGCAACTTCGTGAAGCTCGCCAAGAGCGGCTTCTACGACGGCCTCCACTTCCACCGCGTCATCGACGGCTTCATGCTCCAGTTCGGCTGTCCGCACAGCAAGGACCCGACGAGCCGCCGCGCGGGTACGGGTGACGGCCCCAACGGCCCCATCCAGGACGAGCACCCGGCGAACGCGAAGCTCTCGAACGAGCCCGGCACGCTCTCGATGGCGAACACCGGCCAGCCGAACAGCGGCTCTTGCCAGTTCTTCATCAACACGGTCCACAACGCGTACCTCGACTGGTTCACGCCCGGCCCGTCGAAGCACCCCGTCTTCGGCAAGGTGATCGAAGGCATGGACGTCGTGCACAAGATCGAGAAGACGAAGACCGACCCGAACGACCGCCCGGTCACGCCGGTGCGGATGAACAAGGTCACCGTCACGGAAATGTGATCCGCTCACCGCGGGCTTTCGCCGGCGGCGCGCCGTCGCCGGCGAGGCTCGAGGCTTTGCACGGTCGTTCTGTGCGCGAACGACCTTGGAGCGTGGCGCGCACGTCCCCCGTCGAGCCTGACGGCGAGCGAGCCGGTCGTTCTGTGAGCGAACGACCTCGCAGCGTGGTGCGCACGTCCCTTCGTCGGCCCCCGCCCTCCGCCGCGCGATCACCGCGGCGACGAGCGCCGAGGACGAGCTCGACCAGCGGTGACGAAGAGTTGCGTGCGCCTGCCTGCAGTCCCTTCCCCGCTGCGCCCTGCGTCCCGCGGCTCGATGGTCGCGCAAAGGCTGCACGAAGCGCATCGCTTGCGGGCCTCGGCTCGCGCGATCGCGTGCAGATCAGCAGTGGACCGAGGCCACGTGGGCTGGCCCGCTGCGTGCAGTGGCCGTGCGCGATGTCGACGATCGACCGCGCCTCCACCTCGACGCAGCCCACAGAACGCCCGACGCGCGCGGCCGTCGTGCTCACGCTCGCGATGATGGTCGTACCGCTGCTCACGCTCGCCGTTTCTGCGTCCGGATGCACCCGCTCGATGCGGACGAGCTCCGTCGAGCCTCAGACCGGCGACAGCAGCAACGTCGGACGCGTCGTGGCGGCCGAACGTACGAGCGCAGCGCATGCGCTCGAGTGACGTTCGGCGCTAAGCGCTCCGATCTGCGCTGAAGCTCCGACGAAGAATGCTCGAGCGCCCCTGGACAAGATGACGGGCCGAGCCAACGTTTCGTCGAGCTCGCGCCCGTGAACCACCGAGTCGGGAGCTCGGTGGCGGACGTGCTCGAGAAGCCACCCGCAAGAAAGCCCTACACGCTGCATCGAGTCGGCTCGCCGCTCGGTCGTCCTCGTGACTTCTGCAAGTCCTCGAGCCGCTCGTGTCGGAGCCGCTTCGCCAGGTCTCTGATCTGGTCGACGCAGGCTCGGTCACGGCGTCCCTCGTAGGACGCTCACGATGCGACGTCCCTGATGCCTCGCGTGATGGCGCGGGAAGAGGACCCGCCCTCGAGGCGAGGGACGAGACAGGGACACGCCCATGAACAACATCACGAACAACACTCCCGCCATCCTCACCGAGGCGCAGAAGGGCCCGGCCGAGAAGCTGCTCGACCTCGTCCTCGGCTCGTCGGCGCACCTCTGGCACAACCGTCTCGGTCTCGACGTCGGCGGAACCTGGCATGCGAGCCGAGGAGCGAAGAAGGAGATCGCTTCGCGCGGAGCGCCCGTAAAGCCCGGCATCTTCGTGCCGGCCGCGGAGCGCCTCTACGCGCGGCTGCTCGACATCTACGGCCTCAACGCGGAGCTCATGGCGCGCTTCGCGAGCTACGCGCTCACGCAGACCGAATGGCGTGACCTCAAGGTCGCGTGCGCTGCGCTCATGCTCGTGCAGTCGCACGCGGGTCAGCCGATCAAGGACGACGACGGAACCGTCGCCTTCCACGACGACGACTACCGTGGGGTGGGTGAAGCGATGGCGCTCTTCTACGAGAAGAAGAGCACCAAGATGCTCACGCCGAAGGCGGTCCTGCGCATCGCGGAGCTCCTCGAGACGCCCGAGATCGCCGAGCTGAATCGCATCGCCGGCTTCGCGGCCCCCGGTTCGACGAAGCCGCAGCTCGGTCGCTGGAAGCGCGCGGCAACGCGCTGGCTCGCTCTGCGCGAGAAGAACCTGCCGATGTTCCAGGGGCTCGTGAAGGCGGGCTACAAGGAGACGATCAAGAACATCGCGCGCAAGGCCGGCTACAAGCCGGAGAGCGCGGCGTTCTTCGAGATCCTCGGCTGGAAGCAGAAGCAGGCGACCGGTGGTCATCGCGAGATCGGTCTGTCGGGCCTCGTGCTCCAGAAGCGCGAGCGCTTCGACGGCCTGTCCGAGGCGGAGATCTGCGAGGCGATCGTCACGCAGAAGCTCTCGCACAAGGACGTCGTCGGTCGACTGCCCAAGGACGTGGGGCTCACGCCGGCCATCATGGTGGCGCTGCTCCCCTCGCTCTCGGACCGTGACCTCCGCATGCTCACGCC
>JAFAER010000017.1 GCA_023423895.1 Pseudomonadota bacterium | reverse complement strand
TCGTCAGAACTTGGAAGGTCACTTCTGCTCGAGCCACCGAAGTGGTGGTCTCGGCTTCGTGCCTTCCGGGAGCCCACTCTAGATCCGTCTAGAATGAGCGTACGATTCAGTTTTCAAGGACCGAGGCCCCGGCGTTTTCTTTTCCGCCGCGGCGTTGGGAGGGCGGAAGTTACTCCCAACCGCGCCCTTGGCAAACCCTTTTTTCGAACTTTTTTCGAACCCGGGTTTTGTCGGTGTTTTTGTGGAAGAGCTGCACTTTCGGAGCCGGTTCGGGTCCCCGTTTCAGCCCCCTGTTCGGCCCTCGAGCGCGGCTTGGTGGCGCATTTCCGTCGGCCCGTCGGCGCGTCGGCCCGTCGGCCGGCCTGCGACAGCGGAAGCTACTTGGCCCGTCGGGAGCAGCGAGCTCTGCCGCATCGTGCGGATGGCGTCTCGCGAAGCGGGCTCGGTGGCCCTCCCGCACCGCGATGGGTGTTCCGCTCGCTCGAGATCGGCTTCAGAGCGTCGTGTCGATCGTCGGCGGTGGCGACAGTGCCGCTCCGGTCACGGTCGCCGCCGCGCTTCGGGTGCGCAGCCAAACGCGACCAGCGCCCCCGCCACCGCCGCCGCCGTTGTTCGCGATGATGCCGTTGTTCGGCGTGACCGCCGCCGTGGCCCCCGTACCGCCTGCGCCGCCGGGTGACGTCAACGCCTTCGTTCCCCCGGCGGCGGCAACACCGACGCTGCCGTCGGCCCCCGGCGCGCCATCCGTGACTGAGTTGTAGTTCGACCCACCGCCGCCACCGCCGCCGTTCGCAGAGAGGTTGCCACCAACGACGATTGTCGGCGCTTCGAGAAAGATCAGGCCCCCGGAGCCGCCACCGCCGCCGGCTGCCGATTCGGCCAGTGCGACGTAGCTGCAGCCGCCGCTGCCACCGCCACCACCGACGTTGATCCCGCCGGCGACCGTGATCGACGTCGCCGACGTGATCTGGATCGCACCACCGCCGGCGCCTCCCGTATCGGAAGCACAAGCGTCGCCCCCCTTCCCTCCGCCCGAGCCTCCGAAGAAGTCGGTGAGCGCTGCGCCATAGACCGCGCCGCCGATGCCGCCGCCGGCACCTCCAACCCCGGCGCCTGACGCGCCCTCGGCGCCGAAGCCACCACCGCCGCCGCCCGTGCTGTCGTCCGTGCCCTGGTGGACACCACTGCCGCCGGTTCCTGGCCCCGCGCCCGGAGCGAAGCCGCCGGGCCCCGCGACGCCGCCACGCGCCCCCGCATCGACCAGGGCGTTGACCGCCACCGACCCCGCCGCGAGCACGACGAGCTTGCGCGTCCCGGTGACACGGACAGCGTTATCCACGGTCCATCGCTTCACATACAGAACAGCCAGGCCGTCGTGCTCTTCGAAGCGGGGCGCCGTCGTCCCGCCCATGACCGTCAGCGAGCTCGTGTCGATTGCCGTGACCCCGGAGAGGTCGGGTGCGCCGTCGTCGAAGGTCTCCGCGGTGTGGCTCGCGATGACGGGTCGTGGCGCCGTGTTCGCGTCCTCCGCTGCGGCGTCCGTCGAGCCCGGCGCCGACGCTCCGCCATCGGCTCCTCCGGGCTGATGATCGCCGTGCTGCAGACGGTCGGACGGAGTCGCCCCCACGACGTCGAGCCCACACGCGCCGACGAACGCAACGAGCGCGACGACGCTCCACGATGCGGGGGCTGTCATCCCTTCGAGTCTACGCGCATGCCGCGCTCGACCACGAACCACGTGCGCGCTGCGAGTGCGTGCAGACTGCATGAGGCGGTGCACGGACGATCCTTGCGCGCGATCCACGACATACCCACGCAGCCACCGCAACCACCCGTACCTACACGGCCTATTCGCGTTGTTTTTGATGATTGTTGGCTGGCGAACAACAGTTGCACGGAAAAATTCCGCCAGGCCTGCGTCTTGCGAAGCGGCCGGCCATGCCCTCTCTCGGATCGCTGTCGAAGCGCCACTCTCCATCGTTGGTTGCACGCCTCGTCCGCGGAGCGATCGCTCCGCTCGCCATCGCCGCGCTCGCGCAAGCGTGCGTCGCCGAGCACGCCCAACCGAAGCTTCGGCGTGGAACGCCGAAAGGAGCGGCGGCCGGACAAGAGAGCGACACCTGTGCACCCGGACAGGCGCCGGCAGCGAACGACGATCCGACCGCAACGTGCGCGTTGACGAGGCAGTATCACGTCCCCGATCTCACCGAGCCGACCGCGATGCCGACGAGCGCCGGCGGAGTCGGGACGAAGACGCTTCATCCCCTCGACGCAATGAACGGAGCGCAAGCAGCGCCGCCGAAGAGCTGCGCGACCCCGGGCCCGGGGATCTCGACGTGCGGCCCCGACGGCAACGACGACTGCTGCCGCGTCGCGCCGGTTCCCGGCGGCAAGGCCGGCGCAATCGAGGTCGAGCCATTCGGTCTCGACGTCTACGAGGTCACGTCGGGACGTTTCGCGGCGTTCGTCGCGCAGACCGGTGGAAACCTTCGCCAGGCCGCCTCGACGGGTGGTTGGCTGGGTTGGGATCCGTCCTTCACGGACAAGCTGCCTGCAAGCCGGGAGGAGATCGACATTGCGCTCGGGCCCGCGTGCCAGGCCCGCAGCGACGTCCGCAACTACGGAGCACTCACGTGGCCGTCCGCCGACACCGAGGCCGCCGTCGCCGAGATCATCAATCATGACAACGCACAGGCCGCCGACATCCGCGCGGACGCGACGCCGGCGCGCCTGCACCAGAAGCCGATCAACTGCGTGACTTACTGGATCGCCGCCGCGTTCTGCGCGTGGGACGGAGGTGGGCGATTGCCGTCGGCCGACGAGTGGACCTTCGCCGCGGTCGGCGGCGACGAGCTCCGCGAGTACGCGTGGCCCAATGGCGGTCTCTCGCACGAGAAGCTCGTCACGGAGCTGAATCACAATCCGGATGATCAGCGCTTCACGTTCCCCGAGGGTTTCCCCTTCGGCGGCAACGGTCAAAACGCGTATCACATCGCTCCGCCAGGCCGAAAACCGGCCGGAGTCGCGCGGTGGGGACACCATGACATGAGCGGGAATCTGGTCGAGTGGACATCCGCGAACGTGAATAACACGCACGGTGTCGTGCGCGGTGGATCATGGGAAGGGCACGAAGAGAAGAACTCGTTCGCTCACGTCAACTACCCGCTCGATCGCAGCTATGGATCGCTCGGTATCCGCTGCGCGCGAGGGCCCGCCCCCGCCGCGAAGCCCGCCGTGACGACGCCCGCAGGAGGAGTCGTCATCCACCGTGCTCACGACGCCGCGCGCGGAGACCACCTCCTCGGCACGACCGCAGGAGAAGGAGCGCCAGCGTTCGCTCCGCAGGGCATCGCATTCCGGATCTCCGCCACCGAGCAGGCAGGCGCGTCATCGCCGCTGCACCGATGCCTGACCGCCGACGGTGACCACTTCCTCTCGAACGATCCGAACTGCGAGGGGCACACCGACGAAGGCCGCCTGGGATGGACGGCCAAGGCACAGACCCCTGGGACGATTGCGCTCTATCGCTGTCTCGCCCCGAACGGAAAGGGCCACCTGTCCACGGTGACGCCGGCGGAGTGCACCGCCGCCGGTTACACGGTGGAGGGCACGCAAGGTTTCGTGCACGGCCCGCCGCCCTCCGACTTCATCGTCTCTCTCTACGAGCGGGCGCTCGGGCGCGCCCCGGACGCTTCGGGACACGTGAGCTGGCTCACGTCGATCCTGGGCAAGGGCTGCTCGGCTCCGACCCTCGCGACCGTCATCGAGTCGTTCTATCTCTCGCCCGAGTTCCTCGGGCGGCAGCTCGACGACGCGCAGAAGGTCGATGCGCTCTATCGCGGCGCCCTCGGGCGCGCTCCGGAGCCGGAGGCCGCCGCGAACGTCCCGGCGATGCTCGCGAACGGCACGCCGTGGAAGTCGGTCGTCGAAGGCGTCGCGCGCTCGGCCGAAGCCGCAGGGCTCGCACCGGGGCGCTGCCAGCCCTGAGCGCACGCGCTCATTCGGCAACCGCTTCGAGGAAGCCGCCCGACTGATGCTCCCACAACATGGCGTACTGTCCCCGCGCTGCGAGCAGCTGATCGTGGCGGCCCTCCTCGACGATACGGCCACCGTCGAGGACCACGAGCCGGTCCATCCGACGAACGGTCGAGAGACGATGCGCGATGACGATCGCCGTGCGGTCCTTCATCAACGCCCAGAGCGCCTCCTGGATGTGCCTCTCGCTCTCGGAGTCGAGCGCGCTCGTTGCCTCGTCGAGCACGAGGATCGGCGCATCCTTGAGGATCGCTCGGGCGATCGCGATGCGCTGTCGCTGACCGCCCGAGAGCTTCACGCCGCGCTCGCCGACGAGCGTCTCGTACCCTTGCGGCAGCGCCTCGATGAACTCGGCAGCGTGCGCACGCTCTGCGGCGCATCGAACCTCGGCGTCCGTCGCAGTCGGGCGTCCGAACCGGATGTTGTCCGCGATCGTCCGGTGGAACATCGCCGGCTCCTGCGGGACCGTCGCGATGTAGCTACGAAGATGCGCCTGCGCGATCCGCACGACATTCTGGCCGCCGATCTCGATCGCGCCCTCCTGCACGTCCGCGAAGCGCAGCAGCAGGCGCGTCAGCGTCGTCTTCCCTCCTCCGGACCGACCGACGAGACCCACTTTCTCCCCGGGAGCGATCGTGAGGTCGAAACCGACGAAGAGCGGCGGCCCCGAAGCGTGCGCGAACCGGATGGATCGGAAGCAAACGCCAGTGTCGCGTGGACGAAACGGCTCGATCGGGTCCGCGTCGACGATGGCGGGGGGATCGAGGAGGAGCTCGGTGAACTGCGCGGCGTCCGTCAGCGACGATTCGAGATTGCGGTAGATCCGGTTGAACTCCCACATGACGCGGGTCGACGTCGCGAAGTAGCTGAACGTCAAGAAGACCGCCTCGATGCCGACGCCGCTTCCGCGCCCGATCGCGAGCGCGACGACGAGGCCGAGCGTGTTCGTGAGCACGTAGAGAGGTGACGTGACCGTGTCGACACGCGTGTTCTGGTAGTCCCAGGACCGGCGCATCTTCGTCGCGAAGTCGCCGACGTTGCGCGCGTGGATCGCCGCCTCTTCCGGCTCGCGCGCGAAGGCTCGCACCGTCTCCGCGTTCGCGATCGAATCGGCGACATGCCCCGCGAGCGCGTTGCTCGCTTCTTCTCGGATCTGCACGAGCCGATGACGCCGGCGGATGAGCGGTCGGATCACGAAGAACGTGAACGCCAGCATCGACACGAGGACGACGACGAGCCAGGGCGAGAACCGGAAGAGGACGAACAGCGCGAACGCGAGCGGCAGCACGTTGCCGCTAATCGAGAAGCAGCACATATCGAACACGTCCTCGAAGCGACGGGCGAAGCCGAGCAAGCGCTTCGTCAACGACCCCGCGAAGTTCTCGTGGAAGAAGCCGACGTCCTTCGCGAAGAGCTCGTCCACGGCCTCGACGTGGAGCGCGGAGACGACGAGACATTCGACGCGGACGATCAGCCACCCCGCGATTCGCCAGAGGACCTCGCCGCCGAGCCACGCGGCCGAGAGGAGAAGCACCGGCGGCGCGAGCTCGGCGATCCGCGGATTCGGGTCGCGCGCGAGCGTCGCGAGCAGATGGGCGATCGCCAGCGGCGGAACGTAGAAGACGAAGATGTTGCCGAGCCCCGGCAGGAGCAGCGCCCCGAGCGCGAGCCACGGTCGCCTCCGGACCTGACGCAGGTAGCGCGCGAACACGAGCCCGAGCGCAGCACGCAGTCGTCGTGAATCGGTATCGGAGCGATCGGGCGAGGACATGGTATCGGCCGGCGGAGGGAGCGGCGTGACCGCCGGTGGTCCGTCGAAAGACCAGGCCCGTTCTAAAGCGTGTTGACAGTTTCTGTCGACACCGCCCTTCTCGGGCGTCCGGCCGAAGCCGTTCCTACTTCATCGAGAGTCGTTTCACGCACGACCAAGAGCCGTGCGCCAGAGCTCCTCTCTCCACAGGCGTTTTGCGTCTCCGCGTGCTTCGCGGCGACGTGAGGCGAGGGATCTGGCTCGTCCACGGGAACGTAGCGAGCCAGGTTCACGGCAGCGTTCGTGTCGCGGTCCGCCTCGTGGCCGCAACGGCTGCAATGAAACGTGCGCTCGGACAGGTCCAGCTTGTCGCCGACATGCCCGCACGCGCTGCACTTGCGTGTGCTCGGGAAGAAGCGATCGGCCACGATGAGCGTGGCCCCATACCAGCGAGTCTTGTAGGCGAGCATCGACGCGAAGAGCGACCAGGCGCTGTCCGCGATCGCGCGAGCCATCGAGGTTCGCATCAGTCCTATCGTGCACAGGTCTTCGATCACCAGGCGGCCGTGGGTCTTGGCCAATTGGCTCGACGTTCTGTGCGCGAAATCACGTCGTACATGAGCCATGCGGGCATGGGCCTTCGCGAGACGGGCCCGAGCACGATGACGATTCCGAGAGTCGAGCTTCGCGCGACTGAGCGCTTTGCTCTTCCGTTGGAGCGCGCGAAGACCACGACGGAGAGGTCGCGGGCTCTCGAGGCGCGCCACCTCCTTGCCCTCGCCCTCGGCCACGACCGCGAACGTGCGGAGGCCCCGATCGATGCCGACGGGCGTGCTCGTGGTCGGGTCCGTATGGCAGCGAGACGGATGAAGCTCGGCGGCCTCCACGTTGAGCATGATGTGCCACCGCCCATCCGAGCGGTGAGAGACGGTCGCGAACAAGATCTTGGCGCGGCCCTTTCGAAGCAGTCGTCGGAGGTCGCGCGTGCACTCACGAACTGCAAGCTCGCCGAGCTTCGGCAGCCGGATGCAGCGCGTGCGATCGGAACCGATGCGGATCTCCGCCTTCTTGTTGCGCATCCGGAACGACGCGCGCGCGGTCGCCTTCTTCTTGAAGCGCGGGAACCTCGGGGGCTTGCCGCGGCGCTCACCTTTGCGGCCCGCCGAGAAGGCCGTGAGGGCGCGCCCCAGGTCGACGGGATGACGGCCTCTGCCCCGAGCCCTCCGACGTGCGCGATGAAACCGTCGCTGTCGTAGGCGCGATCGGCGAGGACGGCGGTCGATCGATGGCGGACGAGACCACGCGCCTGCGTGATGTCCGCGACCTCTCCGCCCGTCACGACGTAGCGCACGAGCTCTGCGCGCTCGGTCACGACCGCATGGAGCTTCGTCGTGAACCCGCCGCGTGAACGGCCAAGTGCCTGACGCCCGTCACGCTTCGATGCACCTGCCGAATGGGGATGAGCTTTCACGCTCGTGCTGTCGATGCGCAAGTATCGGAACGCTGTCGTCAGGGAGATGGCTCGTCGCAATCGCTCCCATGTTCCAGCGAGGGCCCAACGACGAAAGCGACGATAGACCCGCTCCCATGGGCCAAGCTCCTTCGCGAGATCCCGCCAAGGTGCGCCACTTCGAAGTATC
>JAFAER010000015.1 GCA_023423895.1 Pseudomonadota bacterium | reverse complement strand
CGGACGCCTACTACAACGAGGGCATCCTCACGCAGGAGTTCAAGGCCAAGGCGGGCGGTGCGAAGGAGAAGACGATCGGCGAGCTCGAGAACGCGCGGAAGATCTTCCAGACGTTCCTCGAGAAGGCGGCCGGCAAGCCGGAGTACGACGGCGCCATCAAGCGCGTGAAGGGCGACGGATCGAAGAAGGACCTCGGTCGTCTCGGCGACATCGACGACACGATCGCCTTCCTCAAGCTCGACGCGAACGCCCAGAAGGACGCGACGAACCAGAGCTCGGCGGATGCAGCCGCCGAGGGCGACAAGAAGTAAGTCGCGGCTCGTCACGTCGTCTCTTCGTGAAGGCCCCGCCGGTTCGCTGGTGGGGCCTTCGCGTTCCATCGGCCGCGTCTCGTCAGCGGCCCCACGCGTGCGGTTCATCCTGCTCAGGAGTGGCAGGCGCGTTGCACCTTGCCTGTGCGGAGGCGCGCCATGGCCATCGTGCTCGGGACCGACTTCTCGACGTCCGCGACGGAGGCCTTCGGCGTCGCGAGCAGGATCGCGGCGCGGCTTGGAGAGCCACTCCGGATCGTTCACGTCATCGAGGACCTCGGCGCGGAGATCGCGCTCGCGCACGGGAGCGACGACCACCTCTACCGGCCGGAGCGTGAGTCCATGCGCGAGCTCGCGGCGAAAGCTCGCGCGTTCGGCGCCGAGGTCGAGGCCATCGTGGCCGCGGGATCCGTGACGGACGTTCTCGCCACGCACGCGCGGGATGCAACGCTTCTCGTCGTCGGGTTCGTCGGGCGGAATGCGCCCGGCCGGTGGCTGCTCGGTGGCAATGCCGAGCGACTTGCGCGCGTGGCGCCTGCGCGGCTCCTCGTGGTCCGTGCGCCGGAAGCGATCAATGCGTGGCTCGACGGCTGCGCGCATCGCCTCAAGCTCGTGCTCGGTGCGGATCGCTCGGAGGCGTCACGCGGCACCGCGCGCTCGCTCGACCTGTTGACGAAGCTCGGACGCGTCGAGGTCGCGGTCATCCACGTGGCGTCGGGGGCCGAGGACCGCGGGCTCGAGCGCGCGCTCGAGCGTGACCTGGAGCCCGAGCTCGCGGCCGCCGGTGTCCGGCGGGAGAACATGACGTTCGAGATCCGTACATCGACGGGGGATCGCGAGTCCGAGCTCGTGGCGACCGCGGACGCGCTCGCCGCTCCGCTCCTCGCCGTCGGCGCGCACCAGCGGCCGATGATCGAACGGTTGTGGCGACGTTCGATCTCGCGACGCGTCGTTCATCTCGCGCCCATGAGCGTGCTCGTCGTTCCGTCGGCCGTCGCGCGCCTCGCCGAACGTCCAGCTCCGGCGATCCACGAGGTGTTGGTGGCCACGGATCTGTCGGAGGTCGGGAACCGAGCGATTCCGTACGCGCTCGCGCTCCTCCGTGACGGAGGCGTGCTCCACCTCGCTCACGTCCGCGCGGCGCCTCCGCCGACGACGCCTGTCCTCGCGCTCGCTCCGACGAGACGCGAAGCGACGGAGAACACGCGAGACGTCCCGGCGCTGCTCGAGGCCCTCGCTCCTCGGGATGCGGCGATCAAGGGGATCTCCGTCCAGCCGCATGTTCTCGAAGGAGACGTCGCGACGGCGCTCTGCGCGAGCGCCGAGCAGCTGGCCGTGGACGCCGTGTGTTTGGCTTCCCGCGCCCGCGGTCCACTGAGCGCTGCGTTTGCCGGATCGACGACACTCCGAGTGCTTGCACGGAGCAAGCGGCCAGTGTTCGTCGTGAGAGAGCCCGAAAGCTGAACGAGCCCGGGACGCGCGCCTCTTCATGACGTGGCGGTCGCGCGCATGCCCGAGTGGTCGCTGCGGCGCTGCGCGCTCGTTAGGGCGTTCGGGCGCCGAGCTTGCACCTCGTTCGTTCGGGCGATGCTGCGCGGCCGACTCCATCCGAGGCTTCTGCGCGCGATGGCGCATCGGGCTCTTCTGCTGGGCGCGGTGTGGTGGGCGCTGACCGGTGGCGATCGAGCAGGCGCAGTGCTCGGCGCGACCGTCGTCCTCGCTGCGACGATCGCGAGCGTCGCAGTCAGCAGACCACTTCCCGTGCGCGTGTCGCCGTCCGGCTCCGTGGTGCTCGCGTGGACGTTCGTCGTCGAAGCGGCGCGGGGGGGCTGGGACGTTGCCTGGCGCGCTCTGTCACCGCGCCTCCCGCTCGATCCCCGGTTCGTCCGGCACACGACGCCGCTCGCTCCCGGAATCCAGCGCCGCATGTTCGCGTGCCTCAATACGCTCATGCCCGGATCGCTGTGCGTCGACGCGAGCAGCGAGGATCTGCTGATGCACGTCCTCGTCGATCGCGGCGACGTGCAGCAACGCGAGTTCGATCACCTGGACGCGCGCATCGCCCGGGCGGTTCGACTCACGACGAGCGAGAGCGATCGCTGAATCGAACGATCGACGCGTTCGTTCGGACCGCCTGGCGGACGGAAGTCTCGACTGGCGCCATCTGCATCGCGTGGCGGCGCGGTCGCCGTGGGGCCGGGACCGCAGGACGGGCAGAACGAGCGAGGCGTGAGGCCTGCTGCTTGCAGCCGAGCTCGGGACCCGAAGCGCTCGCCAGAGCCGGACATCGCCGGTCGCGGCCTCGATGTCTCGCGAGCGCTGAGAGCGACGAACCCTCGCGGGGGAGGATGTCGATGCACGAGCTCCGCAGCGGCCTCGCGACCTTTCTGCTCTTCAACATCCTCGTGGGCCTGATTCGTATCGCGCGTGGACCGACGCTCGCCGATCGCATCCTCGTCGCTCAGCTCTACGGGACGACCGCGGTCGCCGTGCTGCTCCTTCTCGGCGCGGATGCCGGAGCCTCGGCAATCCACGACGTCGCATTGGTCTTCGCGCTTTTCTCCGGCGTCTCGCTGCTCGCGTACGTTCGGATGGCTTCGCCGCCGGGAGCGAGTGATGAGCGTCCGTGAGCTCATCTCCGCGGTTGCTCTCCTGTTCGGGGCGTACTTCTTCCTCGCCGGGACGGTCGGCATCCTGCGCTTCCCGGACATCTACACGCGGCTACACGCGATCACGAAGGCAGACAGTCTCGGTCTCGGCTGCGTCGCGCTCGGCCTCGTACTGCAGTCGTCGACCCTTTCGGACGCGGTCGAGCTCGTGCTCGTCTGGCTGCTCGTCGCCGTCTGGAGCAGCATCGCTTCGCAGCTCGTCGCCCGTCACGCCCTCGACTGCGAGCACCCGCCGTGGAGGCGGGATTGACCGCGATCGATTGGCTGCTCGACGCGACCGTCGCCGCGGCGGGGCCGCTCGTCGCGCTCGTCGCCATCCAGTCGAGCGAGCTCTCGCGAGCCATCGTCCTGTTCCTCGCGTTCGGCCTCCTCTCGGCGCTGTCTTGGACGCGCCTCGCCGCGATCGACGTGGCCCTCGTGGAGGCGTCGATCGGTGCCGGCCTCAGCGGCGCCCTGTTCATCACGGCGCTTCGCTGGGCGCCTGAGCGCGTCGACGGCGCTCCTTCGACCGCGCGTGGCAGCCTCGGCCGCGGCGCGCTCGTTGTCGTCGTCGCGCTCGGCATCGCTTATCTCGTGCTCGGACTTCCGGCGCCAACTGATGGCCTGACGCCGGAGGTGAACGCAAAACTCCCGCTCGCCGGTGTCCGACAGCCCGTGACGGCGGTGCTGCTCAACTATCGCGGCTACGACACGATGATCGAGGTCCTCGTGCTCGTCTCCGCGGCGCTGACTGTCGGTGTCGTGCGCCCCCGGACGGACGTGCCGGCAGTCTCGGACCCGATCGGCAGCTTCGTGGACCTGTTCATCCCCGGGTTCATCCTGCTCTCCGGCTACTTCCTCTGGCGCGGGGCGTATGGTCCGGGAGGCGCCTTCCAGGGAGGGGCGGTGCTCGCGGGAGGAGCCGTCGTCTCGATGCTCGGAGGACGCCTCCGGGCGCTACGACCGAGCGCCTGGTGGATGCGCGCGCTGCTCACGCTCGGGCCAGCGTCGTTCCTCGTCGTGGCGATCCATCGGCTCCTTGCCGGCGCGGCGCTCCTCGAGCTCGCTCCGCAATGGGCCGGAGCGGCGATCTTCGCGATCGAGCTCGCATCGATGATCACGATCGCGCTCGTCCTCGCAACCTTCTTCCCGAGCGTGGCGACGATCCGGAAGGACTCGCCGCCGCCGCGGCCTGGAGGCTCGCCGTGATGGTGTGGGAGCTCTACGCGTCGTCGTCCGCAGCGACGCTCGCCATCGGTGTCGTCGGTGCGTTCCGTGCCGTCGAGCCGATACGCAGGCTGCTCGCGATCAACATTGCGTACAGCGGCGTGTTCCTCGTCTTCGTCGCGCTCGCGAGGCGGAACGCGGACGGAGCGCCCGACGTCGTTCCGCACGCGCTGGTCCTCACTGGCATCGTCGTCTCGGTCAGCTCGACCGCCGTTGCGCTGGCGCTCGCGCGGCGTCTCGCGGGAAGCAGCCAGCTCGAGCGAAAGGACGAGACAGACGGGGGCGAGCCGTGAGCTCGGCAAGCGCGTGGACGGCGTGGTCGATCGTGCTGCCGCTGCTCGGTGCGCTGACGTCGTGGCTCCTCGGCCGGCGCAACGTCACCGTCTCGCTGCTCGCTGCGTTCGCGACGCTCTTCGCGGTCGGCCGTCTCGCCCTCGAGGTCAGCACCGCTGGCGTGCTCCGCCATCGTGTAGGCGGGTGGGGCGCGCCGCTCGGTATCGAGCTCCGGGCCGACGGCGCCGCGGCGCTGCTCTTGGTGGTCTTCGGGGGCGTGGGCGCACTGACCAGCGCTGCTGCCGTTGGCTTCTTCCCGGCCGGTCGCCGGCGCACGACGTTCTTTGCGCTCTGGCTCCTCGGTTGGGGAGGCCTGAACGCGCTCCTCCTGTCTGCCGATCTCTTCAACCTCTACGTCGCGCTCGAGCTGATGACGCTCGCGACCGTGGGCCTCGTGTCGCTCGGCTCGACGCCAAACGCGTTCGCTGCGGCGCTGCAGTACCTGTTCGTCGCGCTGCTCGGCTCGCTCGGGTATCTGCTCGCGGTCGCGCTCGTGTACGGCCAGTGCGCGACGCTCGATGTCGAGCTCGTGGGCCGCCGCCTCCCTCCCGGGACGCTTGCCTCCGCCGCGTTCCTGCTCGTCGCCGCGAGCTTGTCGCTCAAGTCGGCGCTGTTCCCCGTGCACGCGTGGTTGCCCTCGGTGTATGCGAACGCGCCACCGCCGGTGAGCGCGCTGCTCTCTGGCGTCTTCGGGAAAGCGGCCTTCCTCGTCTTCTACCGGGCCGGCACCCACGTCTTCCCCGGCATGATCGGCTCGCCAGCGGCGCAGATCATCGGGGCGCAAGGCGGAGCGGCGATCCTCTGGGCGTCGGCCATCGCTTGCCGGCAGCGACGGCTGAAGATGCTGATCGCGTACTCGAGCCTCGCGCAGATCGGATACCTGTTCCTCGCCTTTCCGATGGGGACGCCGCTCGCGCGCGCGGGCGCCCTCTACATGGCGGTCTCTCACGCCGCAGCGAGCGCAGCGATGTTCACCGCCGCTGGCGCGCTCGAGCAGGTGGCGGGGAGCGACTCGATCGATGCGCTCGGCGGCGTCGCACGGCACCATCCGCTCACCTTCTTCTCGCTGGCCATCGGCGGGCTCACGCTGATGGGGCTTCCTCCGACGGGGGGCTTCATCGCCAAGTGGATGCTCGTACGAGCCGCGCTCGGTTGCGGCCAGTGGTGGTGGGCTTTCGTCGTACTCGCCGGAGGCCTGATCGCCGCCGCGTACGTGTTCCGCATCTTGAGAGGTGCGTTCGCCCCGCCGACGCCGACGCCGACCGCGACGACGCGGCCGCCGATCGGCTCCGAGGTCATCTCGTTTCTCCTCGCGTCGATCTCTCTGCTTCTCGGCACCGCTCCGAGCTGGGCGCTCGCGCTGTTGATGCAGACGGACGAGGGACGATGAGCCTCGAGACGTCTCTTCCGCTGTTGGTGCTGCTCACGTCTCTCGTGCCGGGCATCGTGATCTTCTTCCTGCCGGAGAAGCGTCATGGCGCCCGAACGGCGCTCAACATCGGCGCTGCCCTGGCGAAGCTCGCGCTGACGGGCATCATGGCCGCGGGCGTTGCGGAAGGGATCCGTTACGAGACCCGCTTTCCGTTCGTTCCGACCGCCGATCTCGTGCTCCGAGCCGACTCGTGGGCGCTGATGTTCGTCGTTCTGTCGGCGGTTCTCTGGCTGGCAACGACCGTCTACGCCGTCGGATATCTCGAGGTCTCGCCGGACCGCAGCCGCTTCTTCGGCTTCTTCTCCCTTTGCGTGGCGTCGACGATGGGGATCGCGCTCGCCGGCAATCTCATCACGTTCTTCTTCTTCTACGAGCTGCTCACCGTCACGACGTATCCCCTCGTCGTCCATCGTGGAACGAAGGAGGCCCTTCGTGCAGGGGACGTATATCTCCGGTACACGATCACGGGCGGCGTCCTCCTGCTCGCCGGGATCGCGCTCGTGTATGCGCGCGCCGGCCATGGAGACTTCGCGGAGGGGGGCTTCCTCGCTCGAGACGGTGCTGGCGAGCGGACCACGCTCGTCATCGCATTCGTCCTGCTCGTGGCCGGTCTGTCCGTGAAGACCGCGGTCTTCCCGCTCCACGGCTGGCTGCCGACGGCGATGGTCGCTCCGGCGCCCGTGAGCGCGCTGCTTCATGCGGTCGCCGTCGTGAAGGCAGGCGCCTTCGGCATCACGCGCGTCGTCTACGATGTGTACGGTCTGCGGTTCGCGCGCGACCTCGGCGTCACACGTTTCCTCGCGATCGCTGCCTCAGTGACGATCCTGTACGGGTCGTTCGCGGCCCTGTTCCAGTCGGATCTGAAGCGGCGACTCGCTTATTCGACCGTCAGCCAGATCTCGTACATCGTCCTCGGGATCTCCATGTTCGGCCCGCTCTCGACGGTCGGCGGGACGGTGCATCTCGTGCACCAGGGCCTGATGAAGGTCACGCTCTTCTTCTGCGCAGGCAACTTCGCCGAGGAGCTCGGGATCCACGACGTGAACGACCTTCGCGGTGTCGGCCGCCGCATGCCGCTCACGATGGCCGCTTTCACCATCGGCGCCCTCGGGATGACCGGCATACCGCCGATCGCGGGGTTCGTGACGAAGTGGTACCTGGGGATAGGGGCGCTCGAAGCGGGCGAGGGCTGGTGCATCCTCGTGTTGCTTGCGAGCACGTTGCTCAATGCTGCCTACTTCTTCCCGCTCGTCTACCGAGGCTGGTTCGACGAGCCTCGTGTCGTCTTCGACGAGCGCGTCGATCGTACGGAAGTGCAGCTGTCCCTGCTCCTGCCGACGGTCGCGACCGCGCTACTGTCCGTCGCGGCAGGCGTCTTGGCCGACGCGTCGTGGAGCCCGCTCGGCTGGGCGAAGCTCATCGCTGCGCGGGAGCTGCGCCCATGAGCTCCGCAGAGCTCTCGTGGAGTGCCGTCGCCGCGAGCTTGCCTCTCGTCGCGTTCGGCTATCCGTTCGTGCTCGCGCTCGCCGTGCTCATCCCGGCGTTCCGCGATCGTGTGATCCGGATCGCGTGGACCGTCGCCGTCCCGGCGCTCGCCGTTGCCGCCATCCGGGGCGTGGAGGCGGGGCCAGGAGCCTCCTTGCACGTCCGATGGATGCTCCTCGGCCTGGACGTCGGCGCGCCGGACGAGCTCGTTCGTCCCGTGCTGCTCGCGACCTCTACCCTGTGGATCTGCGCGGCGGCGTTCGCGCGGACGTACATGGCGCGCTCGGAGCGCGCGGCCTCGTTCTGGGTGTTCTTCCTCCTCACCGCGAGCGGCAACCTCGGAGTGATGCTCTCGCGCGACGTCGTCACGTTCTACGTCGCGTACGCCGTCATGACGTTCGCGGCGTACGGACTGATCCTCCACGAGCGTACGGCCGATGCTCGGAGAGCAGGGCGGGTCTACGTTGCCATGGCCGTCGCGGCGGAGACGGCGATCCTGGCGGCGCTGTGGATGACGGTCCGCCAGCGGGTGGACCTGCCTCTGTCCGAGGTGCCGCGGGCAGTGCTGCGGTCGGAGCGCCCGGAGCTCGTGATCGCCCTCTTGTTCGTCGGCTTCGGCGTGAAGGCAGGTGTTCTGCCGCTCCACGTCTGGCTTCCGCTTGCGCATCCCGTTGCCCCCGCGCCGGCGAGCGCGATCCTGAGCGGTGCGCTGATCAAAGCGGGCCTGCTCGGTTGGGCGCGTTTTCTCCCCCTCGGGTACGTGGCGCTTCCTTCGCACGGGGGCGCCTGTATGGCCGTGGGCGCGGTGACGATCGCCTACGCGGCGGTCGTGGGCGCGCTGCAGAAAGAACCGAAGACGGTGCTCGCGTACTCGAGCATCAGTCAGATGGGGTTCATGCTCATGCCGCTCGGCATAGGGCTCGCCGTCCCCGCAGCGGCGACGCTCGCGACCTCGGCGGCGATGCTCTTCGCGCAGCAGCATGCGATTGCGAAGGGGGCGCTCTTCCTCGGCGCGGCCGTGGGCGCGGATGCCACGGGGCGCCGGTGGCGTCAGACCGTCCTCGGGGGCCTGTCCGTGTCGGCGCTCGCGATCGCCGGCGGACCCTTCACGAGCGGCGCGCTCGCAAAGCTCGCGTTGAAAGATGTCGCCGTCCTCGGATCTCATCCGAGCCTCGTCGCGACGGCGCTCTCGATCGGAGGGATAGGGAGCACGCTGCTCATGGCGCGCTTCCTGGCGAGCGTCACGAGCTCTCTTCCTTCCGACCACTCCGCGGCCTCGTCTCCGCGCCGTGGGCTCTGGGGGCCGTGGGCGGTCCTCGTTGCGGTCGGCCTTCTTCTCCCTGCCTTCGCGTCGAGCCCGGCCGCACGAGGCAGCGAGCTCTTCGCCATGTCCGCCGTCTGGTCTGCGAGCTGGCCCGTCCTTGCCGGCGCCCTCGTCGCCGGAGTCGTTGCGCTTGCGCTCCGCCGAGGCGTGACGCTGCCGGTGATCCCACCGGGGGATCTGCTCGCTCCGGTCGAGCGATGGGTCGCGCATGCACGAGCGCTGTTGCCCTTGGCTCGCGCGAACGAGGCGTGGACGAAGCTCGTCCGACGTCGCGCGCGCCTCTGGCGGCAGATGGGTGGCAGAACGAGACGGCTCGCGGCGGCCGAGCCTCGGATGGCGGAGCTGCGTACGATCGGGCTGATGGCGCTGGCGATCGTGCTCGTGTCGTCGAGCGTGATGCAGTGCAGTCGCTCGCGTCACCCTGGCAGCGCGCTCGAGCGTCCTCGCGATGGCTCGAGCCTGAACGCGCGATGATGACCAACGGCACGAGCTCGTGGTCGCGTGGCATGTCGACTGCTCGACACGCATCATCATGCTCGCGACACGGATTGGTTTGCCTGCGCTCCTCACGGGGATGTTGGTGTTCTGGCCTGCATGTGGTGGTCGCCCTCGACCTGGCGCTCCGATCGACGCGTGCGGCACGAAGCAGTGTGGCGAACCTTGCGCGCTCTGCGTGGCATACGGGGATCAGGACCCGTGCCCCGAAACGCAGTTCTGCGATCGTCACGGCGACTGCGTCGCGGGGCCGGTGAGCTGCGGATACGAGCCGTGCGCGAACAAGTCGTGCGGCGCCACGTGCACGATCTGCCCACCGAACGACCCCGGCTGCGTGGAGTCCGCGGGCACGAAGCAGTGCAGCGCCGCTGGCGCATGCGAAACAGCGCCTGCGCAATGCCCCGGAGACGCGGGGACGGCGGATGCAGCTGCGGATCCGGACGGCGGCCTGCCGGGGCCGCTCGCGCTTTGAACGCCGGGCGGCCGGTCGGGCGGGAACGCACAAGGCGAAGCCAGAAGCGGGAAGGGGATGGAAAGCACCGCTGGTCGGGGGCGAATCGACCCCGCCGGGCGATCCGGACCAAAGCCGCTGCCGTGCATTCGTGTTGCGAATAATGGGAACCTTCGGGGCCGAGACGTTGTCAGGACGTCTTGAACCCGGCGTTTCCCGGCTAAACACGATGCAACGGGCGACGGATCTTTGCTCGGGGCTGCAACGAATGCCTTGCCGGTAGGCTCATCCGGCGGTACACTCTCACTGTAATCCCGGCGCAAAAATCCTGAAGAATTGGAAGATTTCCCCCTTCGGGCCGATTGCCGCTAACGTGCCCCGCACGCAGGGGTCGGGAGACGGTGTTCGACTTCGGAGAAGTCAGGAGCGGACGATGATGAAGCGGGTTCTCTTTGGTCTCGTCGCAGCAGCTTTCGTCCTCACGAGCGCATCGGCGTTCGCTCAGCAGCCTGGTGGCGGCGGCGGTGGTGTGAAGGCGACAGGCGCTGCGGGCAAAGACGAAGGTTACGGTTACGAATTTTCCGACGATCCTCTCGCGGCGGGCGGCTTCGGTCCGAACGACGCGACGATCCGCGTGCGCCCCGGACCGGTGCGCACGACGCTCATTCGTCCGCGCACGTCGTTCGTGCCCGAGATGTTGAAGAGCGTCGAGAACCTGTAATTCATGAACTCATCACTCGCTTCGCTCGTTCTTCGCTTCTCGTAGAAGGCAAGGCGACGACGCGCGCAGTAACCGCCGCTCTCCGCGACGAGCCCGGCGGCACTAGAGGAAGGTCGATACGATGGAAGGCAAGGCGAAGGTTGCGCTGACGTTCGCGCTCTACCAGGGCGATCAGCTCCTGCGTAGGGACACGATCGCCCAGGACATCGTCAAGGTCGGCAAGGACCCGCGCAGCCATCTGCGCGTGGACGATGACCTCGCGTCGCGCATGCACGCGGTCATCGAGGTGGCCGGCCCGAACGACATCACCCTGATCGATCTCGGCAACGAGCCGGGCACCATGGTGAACGGTCAGCGGGTGAACAAGTGCAAGGTCCGTCCTGGAGACCAGATCCAGATCGGCTCGACCATGATTCACCTCGAGAGCGCCGAGCTCGCGGGCGCCTCGCAGACCGCGGCCATGGCCTCGCCACCCGTGCCGCCCGCGCCCGTGACCCCGCAGGTGCCTCCGCACCAGATGCAGGTGAACACGCCCACCGAGGCGATCGCGGCCGTCGCGCCCGCTGCTGCGGCGAATCCCTTCCAGTCGCCGTCGCAGCCGCCGCCGAACCCGTTCGCTTCGCAGCAGAGCGCCGCGCCGGCAACGCCCGCCGCCGCGAACCCGTTCGCGCAGGCCAATCCGTTTGCCGCGGTCGCGAGCCCGTTTGCTCCGGCCAACCCCTTCGTCGCGTCCGCGGCCGATCAGGGCGGTGGTGGCTACGCCATCAACGCGCCGGGCGGCAGCGACTTCGATCCCAACCAGCCGTACACGTTCTCGCTCGTCAAGACGGGCCCCGACGTCCATCCGGACGAGGTCGAGACGCACGCGGCGGCCATCGAGGTGATGGTCAAGTGGGACCAGAACACGCTCCACGTCGCGCACAACTCGCCGCCGAAGTCGTTCTTCGTCGGTGAGGAGCCGGGCGCGGACTACTTCGTCCCGAGCGAGGTGCTCGGCACGACGCGCGCGCCGGTCGTCGTCGCTCGCGGCGTCAGCGCCACGCTCGTCATGCTCCCGCGCTCGAGCGGCACGGTCGAGATCCCCGGGCAGGGGGTCTTCACCTTCCAGGATCTCATCTCCTCCGGGCGCGCTCGCTCGTCGTCGGAGCTGAGCGGCGCTCACGAGTTCGATCTCCCGAACAACGCGAAGGCGCGCATGGAGATCGAGGGCACCGGCCTCACGTTCGAGGTCAGCGCCGTCAACGCCGGCAAGGCGCCGCCGGTTGGCGTGTTCGCGAGCTTCGAGCCGGCCGCGTACATGTTCATCGGCCTCTCGTTCCTCCTCCACATCGGCATCGTCGCCTCGATGGCGTTCTTCATGCCGTCGATGAGCGGTGACGACGCAGAGGCGATCGACCGCGACCAGCTCCTCCTCATGCAGAAGATGCTCAACGCAGCAGCCGAGCGTGAGCAGGAGGAGAAGGAGACGGAGCAGCAGCCGGACCAGAACGCCGACAACAAGGAAGGCGGCACCGGCACGCGTGCGAAGGGTGAAGAGGGTTCCATGGGTAACCCGAACACCAAGGACACGAACAAGCGCTACGGCGTCCAGGGCCCGCAGGACAACGCGGATCCGCACATCGCGCGTCAGGCGGCGATGAAGGAGGCCCAGGAGTTCGGCATGATCGGCCTCATCAACGTCGGCGCGGGCGGCGATCCGAACGCCCCGACGGCTCCGTGGGGACGCGACGACTCGCTCGGCAACGACCCGCTCTCCGCCCGCGGCAACATGTGGGGTGACGCCATCGGCGACGCGTTCGGCGCCGGCGGTCTCGGCCTCTCGGGCGTCGGCGAAGGTGGTGGTGGCCGCGGCGAAGGCATCGGCCTCGGCAACATCGGTACGCTCGG
>JAFAER010000034.1 GCA_023423895.1 Pseudomonadota bacterium | reverse complement strand
CCTCGGTCGCCGCCGCGAAGCTGCGCTGCGCGCCGAGGCGTTTCGCTCGGCCTTCCCTCGTTCCGCCCACTTGAGCCGCCTCGCGGCCCTGACGGAGAAGCCGTGATGCTCGCTCGAAAGTCAGCCGCCTTCGCGGGCAGCGCCGCCGCCCTGGTCGTCCTCGGGCTGAGCCCAGCGGGCTGCGGCTCGGACATGTACGTCGGCTTCGATGACACGAGAACGAATCCGCCCCCCTTCGAGGCGCCGGACGCGGGGCCGGAGGCGTCGACGAGGACGCTGACGGACTACTGCCCTTCCAACAAGTGTCCGGAGGGCTACACGACGTGCGTGAGCTCGCAGTTTCTCTGCGACGTCGACATCCTGTCGGATCCGAAGAACTGCGGCGCGTGCGGCGCCGCGTGTCCCGAGCGCGGGGTGACGGACTCCTTCGACTGCGTCGAAGGCAAGTGTGTCTTGAGGTGCAATCAGAATCGCGAAGATTGCGACGGGCTCATCGACAACGGCTGTGAAGCCGATCTGCGAAGCGATGACCATTGCGGCGCGTGCGGGAACAAGTGCACCGAAGACGCTCCCTGCGTCGGGCAGCCGCCGGGGCTCGCCAAGGTGAAGTGTGGCTGCGAAGCCCCGTATTCGTATTGCGAGCCTGCATTCCCTGGCGGAGTCGCCTGCCTGGACCTGAAGCTCACCGACAACAACTGTGGAGCATGCGGAAACGCGTGTGATCCGACCGGAGGGCCCGGTGCCGCCCCGCTTCCGCCGAATACCTATTACGGATGCGGAGACGGACAGTGCGGAGCACTCAAGTGCCTCGAAGGATATGCCGACTGCAACGGTGATGCTGGGACGCCGAGCTCCGACGGCTGCGAGACGCGGATCGGCACGCACACCAACTGCACGCAGTGCGGAGACGACTGCACCGCGAGCGGCATGGCCTGCGTCCAGGAGTTCTTCAAGGGGATCGCCTGCCGGTGTCCTCCCGGGGAGAACTTCTGCGGGTTCACCTTCATCGAGCCCTACATCGGCTCGTGCGCCAACTTCGCCTCGGACGAGCTGAACTGCGGTGCCTGCGGGCGCCAGTGCCCGGGACTCACGGCGCGGAGCCGGGGGGTCTGCGAATACGGCGAGTGCAAGCTCGAATGCAATGGACGCTGGGCCGACTGCAACGGGAACGTGAACGACGACTGCGAGGTGGACATCCACAGCGACCCGCAGAACTGCGGAGGGTGCGGGATCACCTGCGACGTCGCCGCCGGTCAAGCATGTGCGGGCGGTCGCTGTGTGGTCGAGCCGTGCTCGGGGGAGGTCGCGCGATGAAGACGCTCGAGCCGAACGACCGGGGACGAGGACGGATCTTCTTCCTGGCAGCAGCGACCACGCTCGCGACCTGCGCGGCGACGATGAGCGGGTGCGCCACCACGGACGAGGAGAACGGCTTCCGGCCCGAGCCCGAGCCGGCCCCCATCCCCGCGCCCGCGCCTCCGGACGACGCGGGGGCGCCGGCCGATGCCGAGGCGCCGTGCACGACCGATTGCGAGTACTTCCCGCCGGCGTGCTCCGCCGATGTCCTGTGCCCGAACGGGCTCTTCGACCCGGCGACCCCGCTCGGCGGGCCGGACAAGCTCGACCTCCGGACGACGATTCATCTCGTACGCGGTCGGTCCGAGAGCGACGTCTGGGTGGTCGGTGCGCTCGGGACGATCGCCCGCTTCGACGGGACGTCGTGGGTACGCTCCGAGGTCCCGATCCCCCCCGCCTCGCCGAAGGGACGCCTTCCGACGCTGCGGACCCTCTGGCTCCGAGACGGCGACGAGATCGGGCTCGCAGCCTTCGACCAGGCCTACTCCCGCGGGCTCGTCGATTCGCCGGACGCCGGCGCGGACGGCTGGACGGCTCACGCCGCGCCCGTCATCGCGCCCAGGGCTCCATTCTCCGCCAGCACGCAGGCCCCGACCCATGGGTGGGGCGCGCCGGGCTCCGAGTGGTTCTGGGTGGCGACGGTGCCGCTCTATCCGTCTTCCGTCGGCGGCTCGGGGCTCCTTCGCTTCCGCGTGACCGCCCAGAGCGGCCTCAGCGGTGAGGTCACAGCGGTCGGCGTCGGCACGTTCGCCGGAGTGCACGGCGCCTCGGAGGACGATCTCTGGGCCGTAGGAATGGACGGCGTCACGGTCCGTGTCACGGGCGCGAGCGGCGCTTCGCCGAGCGTCAAGGCCTACAACAGCCAGACGCGCAACGCGCTCTACGGCGTGTGGGCGGCATCCCCGTCCGACGTCTGGGCCGTCGGGTTCGGTGGGACCATCCGGCACTACATGGGAGATCCCATGCGCTGGGAGGTCGTGCCGGACGTCCCGGGCGGAGTGCACCTGAACGCGGTGTGGGGCTCGTCCGCCTCCGACGTCTGGGCGGTCGGCAAGGACGCCGTCGTCCTTCACTACGACGGTACGCGCTGGTCGCGGGCGCAGATCGGAGCGCTCGGCCCCCGCCGCCCCAATCTCACCACGGTCTGGACGTCCGGCCCGGGCCACGTCTGGGTCGGTGGCGAAGGGGTCGTCCTTTCGCTCGGAGGAAAGCCATGAGGCGCCTTGTCGTTTTCGGGGGAATGTCGATCGCGCTCGCGGCCGCCGCCGCGTGCGCCGCGTCCGAAGACACGGGCGGTCCGGCTCCTCTCGAGGATCCGGCTCCGTCGTTCCCGGACGCGGAGGCACCCGAGGTGGTGGTCGGCAGCGACGCTCCCGCTCCCACGCGCGGTCCCCTGTGCAGCTCGGACGGTTGGTGCGAGACGGTGCTCCCTGCCTCGGACCTCGTCGTGCGAGACATCTGGCCGCTCGCGGATCGGGCCTTCGCGATCGCGGAGAGCTACACCGACGGGATCAAGGTCCTCGAGTGGACCCGCGCCGATTCGGCCTGGAAGTACATCGACGACAACACCCAGAACGAGGCGCTCGCCGACCTTGCAACGGCGATCTGGGCGCCGAACGCCGACGAGGTCTACTACGCGGTCTCACCCGGGACCATCTACCGCGGCACGCGCCCCAGCGCCCCGGGCGCCGCGTGGTCGTGGAGCAGTGAACGTCTGCCGGACAACGCCCCCGAAGGCGTGAACCACGGCGACGCCGCGCAGGAGCGCCTGACGCTCGGCGTATGGGGGATCGACGGCGGCGACGTCTATGCGTGGTATTCCAACACGATCTTTCATCGGAAGAGCGAGGACGGCGGCGCCCCCGCATGGGTCCCGGAGCTCGTCGCAGACGACGTCGACGCTCCGGACGAGCACATCTCCTTCACGGGCGCGGCCGGGACTCGCTCGGAGAACGTTTGGTTCGCCGGTGGACGACGCCGAGGCGCCGTTCCACCGTGCGATCTCCTCGTCCGCAAGACGCCGGACGGCTATCGCCGGATCGCCGACAGCGCCGTCCCTGCTGCCTACTTCAATCCGTGCACTGCCCGGGAAGACGGCACGCTCCTCCTCGGCGGCGGCAGGGCGTGGTTGCAGAACCTCCAATCGCCGGACGGCGATCAGCTCTTGCTCCTCAAGAATCCCAACGACTTGCTCCGGATTGAGCCGGACGGGGACGACGGTTACTCCGTGACGATCGCGCAGGTCCCCAAATCTTCCATCGACAATCCGAACTTGCTGGGTTTCTGGGGAGAGTCCGCAGATGACCTCTGGCTGACCGGCAGCTCCTTCTGGAACGTCAATCGCGGCATCGTCGTCCGTGGAAGCCAGATCTGGGGCGATGCCGGCGTCTACGAATATTCGTCAATCGCTCTGAACGGCGCTCCGTCGGAATCACCACCGAACCGGATTCGGGGCACGTCCAACACGAACCTATGGGCCGTAGGAGATGGCTATGCGCTCCACAAGTCGACTCCTTGATCGGTATTCGCCGACGACACTCGTGCTCCTGACCTGCATGGCAGGAGCGACGATGGCCACCGCGAGCTGCTCCAGCTCGCCCGAAGACGGCAGTGAAGCCCCGCTCCTTCCGGACGCCTCGTCCGAAGCTTCGGCGCCGCTCGAGGACGATGCCGGAGCGGACGGCTCGCGTCCGGACGCGGCGCCCTTCGACGGCGGCCTCCTGCCCGTCGAATGCGCGTCGCCGTCGTGCGCCGTGGCGCTCGTCACGGCGAAGGACGAGAGCTTCTGCGCGCTTCTTCAGGACGGCACCGTGGCGTGCTGGGGCGCGAACAAGGACCGCCAGCTCGGTCGTGGCGAGATGACGGAGGACAGCGCGACCGCGGCTCGCGTGGCCGGCCTCTCGAACATCGTCTCGCTCGATCACACGTGCGCGGTCGACGGCAGCGGCGGGGCCTGGTGCTGGGGGACGGGACCGTTCCTCCAGAGCGAAGCGGGCATCACGACCGAACGTACCCCGGTGAAGCTGGACATCCCGCCCGCGAAGAAGGTCAGCGCGAGCGATCGCACCGCATGCGCCTTGACCGTGAGCGGCGACGTCCTCTGCTGGGGCTCGAACGCCTCCGGGCAAGTCGTGCCCGCCGGTCCGTTCACGCTCACGCCCTCGCATCCGCCGCAGGCGATCGCGCTGGGCAACGGGGCGCCGATCCGGGACATCGCCGTGAACGAGGCCTCGTTCGTCGTCCGCGACGACGGCAGCTCCGAGAGCTGGGGAGCGAACGTCCTGCTCGCGCGCGACTCGTCGCTCTACCCCGATCCACATCCGTTGCCGACGAGCCTCGGCCGCCTCACCTCGGTCGACGTGGTCTCCGAGCGCGCGTGTGCAGCCGCGGGCGGCGCCGCGTATTGCTGGGGCGCCGCCGACGGACCGACCCCGCGGCTCGTGCTCACGCCCGAGCCCATCGTGCAGATGGCGACGACGAGGACCGTCCGCGACGCGATTTACCCCTACGACATCCTGAAGAAATCACGGTGGTGCGCCGCGGCGGCTTCGGGGGCCGTGTTCTGCCTCGGCGACAACGCCTCGGGCCAGGCCGGCGACGGCACGAAGGTCCCGGCTCACCGACCGGTCACGGTCGTCGGTCTTCCTGCCGGCGCTCGCGCCGCGCGGGTCGAGACGACGCATGACAGCACGTGCGTCCTCCTCACGAGCGGCGAGATCTACTGCTTCGGCAACAACTACTACGGACAGCTGGGCAACGGAGTGATGCGAAGGTCGAGCGTCGTCCCGGTGAAAGTGAGCTTGCCATGATGCAACGAGTGCCGCGTGCCGCGTCCGCCCTTGTCACCGGGCTCGCGCTCTTCACCGCCGGCGCGTGTGGAGAGAACCGCACCGCCTACCGCGCTCCGCCGCCGGGCTTCGTTCCGGAGGTAGACGCGGGGGTAGCTTGTGACGATCGCTGCTCGCTCGACGGCCGCTCCGTCGTCAAGTGCACGGGTGAGCTCGTCGAGACGTGCCCGACCGAGCTGGCCTGCGGCAACGGCAGGTGCCAGGCGCAGTGCGCGGCGGCGGCAGCAGAGGGAAGCTCGAACGGCTGCGAGTTCTTCATGCAGCCGCCGCTCCTCGTCGCGACGGTCTTCCACTCGCACAGCTGTTACGCGAGCTACGTCGTCAACACGTCCACGATCCCCGTCGACGTCGAGCTCGAGTTCGAGGGCAAGGCGCTCGACATCTCGAAGTCGATGTATCGCACGCTCCCGGGCGAGGCGACCTTGGCCCCGCACACGGGCTCGATCGCGCCGGGGGACGGCGTGGTCCTCTTCCTCTCGGATCGCCCGGAGCGAGCCAACCGCCCTGCGACGGAAAACGCGTACACCCCTTGCCCGCAGGGGGCCACCGCCGCGCTGTATCGCGACTACTACCCCAACGGGACCCAGCTCGGCTCGTCCTTCCACCTGAGGACGAACGCGCCCGTGAGCGCCGCGACCATCTACCCGTTCGGCGGCGCGGCGAGCGTGGCCCCGTCGGCGACGCTCCTCTTGCCCGTCTCCACCTGGTCGAAGGAGAACATCCTGATCAACGCGTGGTCGGCGGGCCGGCTCTTCCCGCCGGGCGCGCAGATCGTCGCCTCGGAGAACGACACCGAGGTGACGATCTTCCCGAAGAACGACATTCAAGATGGTATCGAGGTGCTCGGCTCGCCGGCCGGAGTGCCGGCCACGTACCGGCTCCAGAAGGGCCAGTTCCTCCAGCTCGTCCAGGCCCAGGAGCTCACGGGCAGCTTCATCACCTCGACCAAGCCGACGAGCATCTTCGCCGCGCACGTCGCCATGGACATCCCCTCCGACATCGGGACGGCCGACCTCGAGGGGACGCAGGTCCCCGCCTTCGAGCAGTGGGGCTCGGAATACGTCGGCGTCGGCTATCGCCCGCGCGCCGGCGACGAGCGCGAGCCCGTGCCCTACCGCATCGTCGCCGCTCGGGACGGGACCCGCCTCGACTACGATCCGGTCGTCCCGCGCGGGGCGCCTCTCGAGCTGAACGCCGGCGAATCGGCCGCGTTCGCCTCGGGCACGGGGGACGCGTTCGTCGTTCGCACGCAAGACGCCGAGCACCCGATCCACCTGGCCCAGTACATGAGCGGCCAGAGCGGAGACTACTGGGGCAGGACACGCGACTTCCGTGGCCAAGGCGATCCGGAGTTCGTCAACGTGATCGCCGCCGGCCAGTACCTGACGTCGGCGAGCTTCTACGCCGACCCCACGTATTCGGAAACGTCGCTCGTCATCGTGCGGGCGAAGACCGACGGCGAGTTCAAGGACGTCACCCTCGAGTGCCTCGGCGCTCCCATCCCGGATTTTCGTCCGGTCGGAACGCGCGGCGACTACGAGTGGGCACGCGTCGATCTCTCGAAGGCTGGCCGACCCGGCGCCAAGTCCGGCGACGACAAGGCGTGTTTCTACGGCGCTCATCGCCTCCGGAGCGACGGCGCGTTCACCGCGACGCTCTGGGGTTGGGACGCGGCGGCCAGCTACGCCTACCCGAGCGGGATGGCGACACGCAAGCTCGTCAATGCCCCACTTCTCACGAAGTAAGTCCGCCGGCTCACGGCCTGGCGGGGGCCAAAGCCGCCACGCAAGATGTCACCCGCCGCGAATCGGGCTCGGCTCGCCGCCAATCGGCCGGCCGCCGGATCGGGTGTACACCTTCGGGCTTCCGCGCTAGTCGACGAGGCGATGTCGGCAGGAGTACACGCAGCAGAAGCCGAGTCCCCCCACCTCTCGGCCGCGCTCGAGGCCGTGCTCCTCCACGAGCTCCGCGAGCAGTACCGCCTGCTCTCCTCGTCGCACTTCAAGAACTCGCTGAAGCTCCCGCAGATCGAGCTCGTACCCTCACGCGCGCGGCTCGGACGCTGGGTGGAGGCGACGCGCACGATCGAGCTGTCACGTTCGCTCGTACTCGACAGGCCGTGGGGCGTGGTCGTCGAGGTCATGAAGCACGAGATGGCGCACCAGTACGTCTGCGAGGTGCTCGGTGAGCGTGACGAGACCGCGCACGGCCCACGGTTCCGCGCCGTCTGCGAGCGGCTCGGCATCGATGCGGCGGCCACCGGCATGCCGGATGCTCCGGCGCCCGAGAAGACAGCGGAGCAGCGGCGGATCGGCGAGCGCATCGCGCGGCTGCTCGCTCTCGCGGAGAGCCCGAACGTCCACGAGGCCGAGGCCGCGATGGCCGCCGCCCAGAAGCTGCTCCTCAAGCACAACATCGAGCTGCGCGACGCCCGTGCAGCGCAGGGCTACGTCTGGAAGCACCTCGGCACGCCGACGGGACGCACGACCGAGGCCGAGCGCGTGCTGTCGCTCCTCATCGGCAGACACTTCTTCGTCGAGGCCATCTGGATCCCCGTGTATCGCCCGCGCGAAGGCAAGCGAGGGAGCATCCTCGAGATCTGCGGTAGCGCGGAGAACGTCGAGATCGCGGAGTACGTCCACGGCTATCTGATCGCGACTGCCGAACGTCTGTGGCGCGAGCACAAGGTGAAGCTCGGTATCCGCGGCGATCGCGATCGCCGGACGTTCCTCGCCGGGGTCATGACGGGGATGAGCGAGAAGCTCTCGCGCGAGTCGAAGAAGAGCGAGGAGGCCGGCCTCGTCTGGGTCGCCGACGGCGATCTCACCAAGTTCTTCCGCAAACGGCATCCACACGTGCGTCATGTCCGGTATGCCGGTCAGCGTCGGAGCGAGGCGTACGCCCACGGCCGCGAGGCCGGGCAGAAGATCGTGATCCACAAGGGCATGCGCGACGGGCCGACCGAGCGTGGCCTGGCGCTGCCGCCGCGACGTTGACTGCGCGAAGAGCATCGATGCTGAACCCATGCCGTGGACGCTCTTCGATTCCTCTCTCGGGACATGCGGCGTTGCCTGGAGCGACAAGGGACTGACCTGGGTTCAGCTCCCGGAACGAACGGCCGAAGCAACCCGGGCGCGCCTCCTCACCAAGGCGCCAGCCGCCGGAGATCGAGTGACGCCGGAGGCGATCCCCGCGTGGGTCGCTGAAGCGATCGCTCTCGCACGCGAGCACCTGGCAGGCCGTCCGCAGGATCTGTCCGCCGTACCGCTCGATCTCTCCGGCATCTCGCCCTTCGTCGCGAACGTCTACCGCGCGCTGCAGAAGGTCCCGCCCGGCAAGACGGTGACCTATGGCGAGCTCGCGCGCATCGTCGGCTCCGCCGGGGCAGCGCGCGCGATCGGTCGCGCGATGGCGACGAACCCGGTCCCCCTCTTCGTCCCCTGCCATCGCGTTCTCGCGGCCGGCAGGAAGCCCGGTGGCTTCTCCGCTTACGGCGGCATTCTCACGAAGGAGCGTCTGCTCGCGCTCGAGGGCAAGAGCGCCGCGACGCTTCTCCTGTTCTAGGTTCCAGGGCTCGCGCGCCTGTTCCATCGCGTAGGTGACCAAGCGCGGCGAGCAGCGGCGCCTCTATCGCTTCGTCGCGAGCTCGTATCCCTGGCGCGGCACGTAAACGAAATCTGAGGGCTGGAGGACTCGCGCGGCCCCGCCAGAGCGACGACTAGAGGCCCCGAGGCCTCAGCTAACGCGAGGACATTTCGTGCCAATGTCGACCACGGCCTCGGAAAAGAGGTAGGCTTCTCGGGCATGGCGCGGCCGCACCGAAGGCCCGGAGAGCCCGAGCTCTCCGAGGGGATGCGCCTCCTCGATCGGTATTCGATCCTCGATCGGATCGGAAGCGGGGGGATGGCGACCATCTATCGAGCAACGGACGATCGTCTCGATCGCGTCGTTTGCGTGAAGCTCCTACGCACGACGCTCGTCGAGGGGTCGGGATCGACCAGCGGAAGCCGCGCGGTCTATCAGGCGACGTACACGCACTTTCTCCAGGAAGCGCTCGCCCTCTCCAAGCTGCAGCATCCGAACACGCTGCGCATCTACGACTTCGGCTACGTGCGCGAAGGACCATCGGGCGAGCAAGGCGCGCCGTTCCACGTGTCCGAGTACCTCGACGGCGGTAACCTCGAGTCGCATGTGCGGCTGCGCGGGCCGCTGCAGACGCAGGAGGCCATCGGTATCCTCGACGGGATCTGCGGTGCGGTCGCCGAAGCGCACGAGCACGGGATCATCCACCGCGACATCAAGCCGTCGAACATCCTCTTTGCGCGTGTCCGCGGCGAGCTCGTGTCGAAGCTCGCCGACTTCGGCATCGCCCACAGCGACGTGAAGAAGAAGCCGGCGCCCGCCGACGACGCGTTCGGCGAGTCGGTGAGCACCGTCGCACTCTTCTCCCCGCGCTGGGCCGCGCCCGAGCAGCTCTGCGGATCGCCCGAGGGGCCGCGAACGGACGTCTACGCGCTCGGCCTCCTCACGATCTTCATGCTCACCGGGACGGTGTTCTTCGGCGACGAGGACGTTCGGCTCACGTTCAACGATCGCGTTCGCAGCGACGCGCTCATGAACGCGCGCCTCTCGAAGCTCGGATTGTCGGGCGACGTGGCGCACACTCTCGGCAGCGCGCTGCTCGCTCGCCCCGAGGACCGCATCGCGAGCGCTCCCGAGTTCGCCCAGCGCATCCGTGAAGCGCTGAAGGTCCGGCCGTCGAACAGCGTCGCGCCGCCATTCCCGGTCGAAGTTGTCGCACGACCTGCGCAGATGCCCGTCATCGCAAGCCCGGGTCAGCTCGCGCTCGAGGTGGAAGGCTCGGGCAGCGTCGCAAGCGGACAGCCGGTCACGCAGGCGCCCCCCCAAGAGCGCATCGTCGCGCAGGGAGAACGCCGTCTTCGCTACGTCCAGGTGCACGAGAAGCTGGATCTTTCCTTCCTCGACCCGAGCGGCGGACAGGTCCGGTTCCGCGTCACGATGTTGCCCGGCCAGGGCACATCGTTGAACGTCAAAGGACTCTCGTGCTTCGTCGCGAAGCGCGGCGGACGGCCCAGCCCCGCGGTGACCTTGAATCAGGAGACCACGATCGAGCTCGTGTCGACCGCGCGGCAGGTGCTCGGAGAAGTCAGTGTCTCCTTCGGGCAGCATGTCAATGGTGGTCGCGTGTTTCTCGTGGACGGTAGACAGCTTCTGGTAACCTATGCAGAGGCGCAGCAGGTCGTCGTGCTCATGTTGAGTCGCGGCAACGACATCGTCGTCATGTGCCGAAGCTGAAGCCGAGAGAGCCGAACGTGACGCAAAGGGACGCGCCGCCCCTCCCGCCGGGGCTCGAGGACGAGGAAGAAGAGGAGAAGACCACCGTCGGGAGTGCGCCCGACGCGTTGCCTCCTCCGCCTCCAGCTCCGGGGCCTCCGAAGCTCGCGCCGCAAGGGCGTGTTCACTTCGGCAAGAACAACACGCCGACGGCGTTCACTCCGCATCAGCAGCAAGCGAGCGCTCCCCCGGCGCGCTCGGGATCGGATCCGGCCGCGCCGCCGAAGTCACAGTCTCTGCCGCGACCGCCGGCTCCCGTGGGCATGAGCGCTCCCGTTCCGCCCGTTGCCGAGCGTGGCTCCTCGGGCCCGCAGCCGCTCACGCACAAGCCGATGAACGGTCCGCAGAACCTCGGCTCGGGTCAGCACCAGCTCACGCCCGCACCTCCGCAGACGGGAATGATGTTCCCGCAAGGTGCACCGCAGCCACCGCACCAGCAGCGCGATATGTCGTTCACCGGACCTGCGCCGATGCCGTCGGTGCAGCCGCTGCCCGGTCAAGGCACCGGGATGACGGGAGCGGGGCAGTCGCTCGGCTTCCGTCCCGACTCCGCGCCGCGCGAAGGACGCAGCGCTCCGTTCGCGGTCGTGCGCTCGCGCGCGTATTCGTTCGTGCTCGACGCTCGCGGCAACCCGATCGAGCTCGGGTCGGGCCGCTTCGCAAAGGTGTTCCTCGGCGAAGAGCGCTGGCTCGAGTCGAAGACGGACTTCCGCAGGCCGATCGTCGTCAAGATCCTGCAGAAGGGCGTCAACGAAGAAGACCACATGCGCTTCCAGATGGAGATGGAGCTCCTCGAGCGCGTGCAGGGACACCCGAACATCGTCGAGCTGTTCGCATCCGGCGAAGGCGAAGATCCGACCTTCCTCCCGCCGTCGATTCGCGACAAGTGCGAGCCCGAGTTCATGGTGCTCGAGAAGCTCGACATGAGCCTCGAGGAGCGCCTCAAGGGTTCACGGAACCGTGGCGCGAAAGAGGACCTCCTCGCCTGCGATCTGCGTGAACGTCTCTTCCGCGTGCTCGACTACATGATCCCGATCGCGAGCGCGATCGAGTACGCGCATCTCGTTCGCAACATCTGCCATCGCGACATCAAGCCGGCCAACGTCCTCATCGGGCTGCCGGACCCGAACCTCCGTGGCTCGACGCTCTCCGTTCGCCTCGCCGACTTCAACGTCGCGAAGCTCTCGGACGAGGAGGTCCAGTTCGGGATGACGCAGATGAAGGCGGCCGTCCCGGGCACGCTCTTCTTCCAGAGCCCGGAGCAGGAGACGAACATCCTCGAGCTGCTCGTGAACGTGCAGCAGGGCCTCCCCGAGGTCGAATACTTCGAGGACTTCTACATCCAAATCGCGAAGAACGACTCGTTCTCGCTGTTCAACCGGAACGAGCAGTACCCGATCCTCTACGCCGATCGCGCCCGCAAGCGCCTGGTCCTTGCCCGCCCGTACCGCGAGACGAGCGAGACGAACGTGCGCGCGCGCATCCAGAAGTCGGTCGGACGTCCCGCGGACATCTATTCGCTCGGGGCGACGTTCTACTATTTGATCAGCGGCGCGTACGCGAACCCGAAGACGCTCTACGACGCGTTCCACAAGTTCATCGAGTACGAGCGAGCCGACGAGAACAACACGATCGAGGCGTACCTCCGCCACGAGTACAGCGTCATCAACTCGCTGCGCGCCCCGAAGACGCAGGACGGACAGCCCGAGGTGGCGCCCGCCGATCGCTTCTTCTCGTACAAGCACTACCTCGACGGCAACGGCGAGCTCATCGATCCGAACGTGATGCTGATCATCGCCAAGTGCATGATCCGCAACAAGCCGGACAGCTATTGCCAGGCGCACGATCTCGAGACGCGGGGCGTGTCCGATCTCGTGACGGATCTGATCAACCTGTACTCGCTCTACGGC
>JAFAER010000002.1 GCA_023423895.1 Pseudomonadota bacterium | reverse complement strand
AGGACGAGGCGGCGGCAGCGGATGTGATTCCGCATCACCTTGCCCCAGTCGCCCTCGTACTTGGTCATCAGGTTCTTGAAGATGAACCGGCTCGCGGGATCGAGATCGCCGTCGACGCGGACCTTGTACTGATCGTTCGAGAGGCCGAGCTCGTCGATGGCCTTCGCGCGCCACTCCATCGGGATGAGGCGCAGCGGCTCGTCGTTCATCGGGCTCGCGAAGCGGTCGGTCGAGGTGCCCGCGAGGTCGGTGCCGGCGAGATTGATCCAGTCGAAGGAGTAGAGAGCGCCCTCGACGGTGCGCGAGTAGTGCTCGATGCCCTGCTTGAGGAGGCGGGCGATCGTGCTCTTCGACGAGCCGACCGGTCCGTGGAGCAAGATGACGCGCTTCTCGGGGCCGTAGCCCTCGGACGCCGCCTTGAGGACGTGCACGAGGCGCATCAGCGGGATGTCGAGCCCGTAGATGGCGTTCGCGCCGCCGTTCAGTTCGTCCTTGAAGAAGTTGAAGCGAGTCAGCTTCTTCTTGTTGTCGATGTACTCCTCGGTCCCGAAGCTGATGATCATGTCGTAGAGGCGCTGGTACGCATTGCGCGTCACCTGCGGCCTCTCGCGAACGAGCGCCAGGTACTCCTCGAACGAGCCTTCCCAGTGAAGCTCTCGATAGAGCTTGAAGTCCTGCATCGCGCCGATGCGATCGATCATCATGTCCGCCATCGCTGGTCTCCTCGCATTCGAATCATCGAGCCTATCACCGTGAGCGCAGGAGAAGTGCGGTGCTTTTTGCACCGTCCGCTCTCGTCCCTCCTCGTCTCGCGCGAGACGAGAATTAATCGGCCTCGGCCGTTGCTCGTTGGCAGGGGCGATGCTTACGACAGTGCACCGATGAGCTCGACGTCGTCCAAACGCGCTCTCTTCACGTTCGTCATGGCGTTCGTCTTCGCGGCGCTCGCGATCGGCTGCGGCCGTTCGCCCGCCATGCCGCGAACGCCGGAGAAGGTGATGGTGCGCGTCGACGCGAACGCAGCCGACGCGCAGGTCGTCGCGTGCAGCGACTGCGACGACGAAGACGATGACGACGACGATTCGCCGGTCGCGCGCAAGCCCGTGCCGGTCGAGTATGTCCGCATGTCGGAGTGGCAGGAGCCGGAGTCGGCGAAGCGCGCGGCGGCCGAGGTCGTCCAGAGCGGCGACGGCGGGAAGCGGTACACGGAGTTTCCGAAGCTCACGCTGCACCGGCCCATCGAGGAGACCCGCGTCTACGGGCGCTACCTCTGGCGGTGAGGGGCTCTCGTCTCGTCGACTCGTCGAGCGTCTAGCGCGAGTGTCGCACCGTCGGGCATGAGAACGTGACCGTCGCTTCACAGTCGTGTCGTGGCCCGTCGGCCACGGAGGAAAGCTCGAGGGAGGGAGGTCTGGCCGGCTTGTCATGGGAGCGACCCGTAAGTGCCAGTTCGTCGGTCCAACGGGCGCGGGCAGAGCCCGAAATTCGTTGGATTTCACCACGCTTCGCGGGGCGATCACGGGCTCGCGAGTTGCTATGAGTCAGGAGAGAATGTTCGAGCATCTCTCGCGGTGGATGATCTCTTTCGTGACGAAGCGCGCGGCGCGATCGGGCGTCAGGGCTGGCGCCGTCACGATGGTCGCCGCGGGGCTCGCGCTCGCGAGCGTCGGCTGCGGAACCTACGAGCCCGAGCCGTCGTTCCCGGACCGGTACGCGTACGTGGCGCCGACACCGCCGACGGCAGCGGAGCTCGCGGCGCAGCAGCAGGCGCGCCAGCAGGCGGCCGCCGAGTCGCGTGAAGTCCTCATCGGTGCGGACGAGGGCGACGAATACGCCGACACGGACCCGAGCGCGCTCACCGAGTTCAAGCCGGTCCTCGAGAACCACGGCACGTGGATCGACGACCCGTCGTACGGGACGGTCTGGGTGCCCTCCAAGGAAGAAGTCGGTGCGGACTTCCAGCCCTACGTCACCGCGGGGCATTGGACGTACAGCGAAGCGACCGACTACGTCTGGGTGTCGGACTACTCGTGGGGCTGGGCGCCGTTCCACTACGGTCGCTGGGTCTACCTGCCCGGTCACGGCTGGTCGTGGATCCCCGGTCGTCGCTACGCCGGTGCGTGGGTCACCTGGCGCGTCGGCCCTGCAGGTTACGGCTACGTCGGCTGGGCTCCGGCGCCGCCGTCCTGGTACTGGCACAGCGGCGTCGCGTACGGCTGGTCGTTCGGCTGGTACCACCATCACGATCACTACGTGTATTGTCCACGCGAACACATCCACCAGCCGACGCTCCCGTCGCACGTCGTTCGCGGACCGGCCGCGCGCGAGCACTACGGTCGAACGCAGGACTACATTCCGGCCAGCCCCGGTGTCGGTGGCGGCGACCGCGTCGTCGCGAATCCGAGCGTGAACGGCGGCGGTCGCATCGTCGCGAACCCCACCGTCGGCGCCGGCGGGCGGGTGCCCGCGAAGCCCGGCGTCGGGCCGCGGCCCGAAGAGATCGGGCTGAAGAACGACATGGTCGTCGCGCCTCCCGCTTCGGACAAGGGGCTCGCACGGGCGCGAACGTTTGCAGCCCCTTCGACGGCCGTCGCCGCCGGCGCGCTTCCGCCCGCGCATCTGCGTCCGCGCGCGGAAGCCGTCCCGAACGTCGCTGGGCCTCCGAGCCGAGGCCCCGCATCGGCCACCTACGTACCCGGCGCATCGCGCTCGTTCGCTTCGCCTGCGCCGCCGGCGAACGGCGCGCTCAACGATCCGGCGCGTCGCTACAGCGCCAGCGCTGCGCCCAGCATCGCCGCGCCGCCGGTGGACCGCGCTCCGGTCCCTTCGCCTTACCGCCAGCCCCCGAGCTTCTCGGCAGCGACGCCCAACGTCACTCCGCCGTCATCGCCGAGCCCGTCGTTCCGATCGTCTGCGCCCGCGGTGCGATCGACTCCGAGCTTCCGGTCGTCGTCGCCGAGCCCGTCGTTCCGGTCGTCTGCGCCTGCGGTCCGGTCGTCGCCGAGCGTCCGCGCCACGCCGTCGGTTCGTTCTGCTCCCGCCGTTCGAGCTAGTCCTGGGATTCGTCGGAGGTAAGCTTGATGAAGATCATGAAGTCCGCTGTCTCCCTCCTCGTCGTCTCGCTCTCCGCCACCAGCGTCACGGCGTGCGTCTACGAGAACGAGCCTCCGCGCCGGCTTGCACCGGAGGCGAAGCCGTACACGCCGAACCCAGCTCCGGCGCCCTCGGGCGAGGACGGCACCGGGAACGATCCCGGCACGGTCACTCCGGGGAACAGCAGTCCCTCGCCGATGCTCGTCGAGATCGACACCGACCAGACGATGACGGCGGAAGGCGGCGAGGGCGTCGGCGTCTTCGTCGAGTACGCCAAGGGCGGTCACTGGCACGTCTGGTGGACGTGTGACACCGCGCAGACGCGTCAGAGCTGCGACTTCTCCGTGAGCGCTGCGGCGGCCTCGGGGAACGTATCGAACGTCGATGCCTCCGAGCTGGCCGGTGGATTCGTGACCACGTCGACCGCGTCGCGCGTCGAGGCGAAGTCGACCACGACCTCCGAGATCCACGGCATCCGCTTCGACACCTCACCCGGTGCGATCGTCACCGTGGACGCGGCCGTCGGCGGGCTGAAGGACGGCTCGTTCCTCTTCTTCGTCCAGGACGGGAAGGTCAACGGCGGCTTTGCGGGGAAGCTCACGAATCCGCTGCAGTTCCAAGGCAACGCTCCCTGACCGACTCACGCGAGGGACGCATGCGCATCGCGATCGGGCTCGGTGCGAACCTCGGCGATCGACTGGGGACACTTCGCGCGGCGGCAACGCGGATTGGCCACCTCGCGCCGATCCGCGCGCGTTCGTGCGTCTGGGAGACGGCGCCGGTCGGTGGACCCGCGCAGCCGGACTTCCTCAACGCAGCGCTGTTGATCGACTGGGATCGACGACCGATCGAGCTGCTCGACGCGCTCCTCGCGATCGAGGCGGAGCTCGGACGCGTCCGTGAGATCCCGAACGGACCACGCACGATCGATCTCGACGTCCTCTGGATCGACGGACTCTCGCTCGACGAGCCGCGCCTCGTCGTCCCTCATCCGCGGCTTCATCTGCGCGCGTTCGCGCTCGCCCCGATGCTCGAGGTCGTGCCCGAGGCGGCCGACCCGCGGACGCATGAGCGTTACGTCATTCCGTTCGACCCCGGTGTCCGGGCGGTCGGCGAGCCGCTCTGAGATCACGCCTTCGTGATGGCATCCATCGACGCCCGGACGTTCCGGACGAGCGTCGGGGTGTTGTCCTCGAAGTGCACCAGGGTGAGCACCGCATCGCCGAGACGTAGGCGCTCGCCGTCCCGCAAGGGATGGACCTTCACGCGACGTCCGCCTACGCGGATCCCGTTGCTCGAGCCGAGATCGCTGACGCGGACGACGCCGGCGACGAGCTCGATCTGCGCGTGTCTCCTCGAGACGCCCTCCTCGTCGAGGAGAAGATCGACCGGTGGCGCTCGCCCGATTGTCAACTTGCGATTCACTTCGACGAGCATCCCGACCGACCGTTTGCCGCCGACGACGACGAGCCACGGCTTCTGTCCCGTCCGAGGTCCGAGCCTGAGATCTTCGGCGGCGACCGTGCGCTGCTTCGGATCGTCCTCGTCGGAGAAGTCGGGAATATCGTTGTTCCGCCCGCCCATCTACGTCCAACTGTATCCGACGGCGGCCACGAACAGATAGGTTCCTCGGCTCGGAGGCCTGAACCCGGTGGACGGCGACCGGGACGGCCGCGGGGCCTGGATGACATGACGGGACGCCTGGGTGACCGCATGACGACGTGCGTGTCATCGGGTGAATCGAGCGCAGGGAACGCACCCGTCCCCACGGACGGCCTGCGTCCTCGACGTTGACTTCGTCCGGGAGGGCAGTGAACATCTGACGTCGAGGGGAGCGTGCAATGAAGAGGGTGGTTTGCGCGGTGGTCGCTGGCGGCCTTGCTATGTTCGCGAGCATTGGAGCCGCGAATGCCCAGGGGCAGGGAGAGTCGACACCGCCGTCGGCGTCGGCATCCGATTCGGGATCGAACCTCGAACAGGCTCGCGTGCACTACGAGCGTGCCATCGAGCTTTACAACGAGGAGTCCTTCGACGCGGCGCTCGTCGAGATCCGCCGCGCCTACGATCTCGCTCCGAGCTACAAGATGCTGTTCAACATCGGCCACATCCAGCGCGCGCGGAAGGACTACGTCAGCGCGCTGTCGGCGTTCGAGCGTTACCTCGCGCAAGGTAAAGCCTCGATCACGGCGGCCCGGCGCGCAGAGGTGGAAAAGGAGATCTCCGTGCTCCGGACGCGCGTGGCGTCGCTCGAGATCGAGTGCCCGGTGTCGGGCGCGACGATCTCCATCGACGACGTCAACGTCGGCACCACTCCGCTCAAAGGTCCCCTTACCGTCAACCCGGGACGGCGCAAGGTGGTCGCCTCGAAGCAGGGCTACACACCGGCCGTCTCCTGGGTGGAGCTCGCGGGCACGGATGCGGAGCGCCTCGAGCTCGTTCCGACGGCGGTCGCCACGAGCACACCGGCGGCGGGCGCGCCTGCGCAGGAAGCTTCGAAGACGCCGATGACCGTCGCGTGGATCGTCACGGGCGGTCTCGCTGTCGCGACCGGCATCTTCGGCGGCATCGCTCTCAGCAAGTCGAACGACCTCTCGGAAGAGACGAACCGCTTCCGGCCGACGAACCCCGATGCGGTCGAGCGCGATCTCGAGTCATCGAAGTCGAGCATGCAGGCATTCTCGATCACGACCGACGTGCTCGCGGGCGCCACGCTCGTCAGTGCAGGCGTTGCCCTGTACCTGACGCTCACGCAGCCTTCGAGCAGCGAAGAGCGCGCGCAGAGCCGGCCGAAGCCCGTTGGTGTCGGCGTGGGGCTCGGACGACTCTCTCTCTCTGGAACGTTCTGAAGATCCGACGAGCGTCCTCAGCCGTCGCATTCGAATCGAGACGGATATGAGCCCTTCAGCATCCATCCCTCCTGCAAGAAGTAGCAAGTACACGCCGCTCGTCGTGCTCGGCCGTGGAGGTATGGGCACGGTGTATCTCGCGGTCGCGCGCGGACCCGGCGGCTTCAACAAGCTGCAGGTCGTCAAATACCTCCGTTCGGAGCTCGCCGAGGACGAGGACTTCCTGCGGATGTTCATGGACGAGGCGCGCCTGTCCGCGAGCCTCAACCATCCCAACATCGTTCAGACGAACGAGGTCGGCCAAGAGGGCGATCACTACTACATTGCAATGGAGTACGTGGAGGGCAAGACCCTCCTCAGCATCCTCGGTCGTGCGAAGAAGTTCACGCCGATGCCGCTCGGCATGCACCTCCGCATCCTGTGCGACGCGCTCACCGGGCTCCATTGCGCACACGAGCTGAACGACATCGACGGGACTCCGCTGAACGTCGTGCATCGCGACGTCTCTCCGCAGAACGTGATCGTCAGCTTCGAGGGGCAGGTGAAGCTGCTCGACTTCGGGATCGCGAAGGCTGCCAACTCCTCGTCAGAGACGCGGACGGGCGTGCTCAAGGGGAAGTTCTGTTACATGGCGCCGGAGCAGATGCTCGGCGTCGGGACGGATCGGCGCTCCGATGTCTTCGCTGCAGGCGTGATGCTCTGGCATGCCATCACGGGGGAGCGCCTGTGGAAGGTCGGCACGTCGGACATGGAGATCTTCTCGCACGTGACCGCGGGGGATGTCCCGAAGCCGAGCGACGTCGCCACCGTCGATCCGGAGCTGGAGCGCATCTGCCTGCGTGCGATGGCCACCAAGCCCGACGATCGGTATCCGACCGCGGCCGAGTTGAAGCATGACATCGAAGCGTGGCTCACCTCGACGGGCGACCACACGACGAGTCGCGACATCGCAAACTATCTGAACGGCCTGTACGCGGAAGATCGACGCAAGTTGAAGACGGCGATCGAGGAGAGGCTCCGCGCCGTCCGCTCCGGTAGTCCGTCGCTCCCCGCGCTCGAACCCCATGCCGCCGGTGACCCTGCCGGGGCCGAGCAGCGCTCTGGCGCATCCTCGCTGGCATCCGCAGTATCGAGCGAGTCGAGCGCTCCGCCCGCGGCTCCGCGAAAGGGCAAGACCGCCGCCGTCGTCGTCGCGGCAGCGCTCGTCGCGGTGGGGGTCGTGGTCACGATTCAGGCGACGAGGAAGAGCGAGCGAAGCGCCCATGTCGATGTTCCTTCGGCGGCGCCCGCGGCGCCTGCGCAGGAGGCCACGAACACGGAGCTGAAGTTCTCGCTGACACCCGCCGACGCGTCCGTCTTCCTCGACGACAAGCCTCTCCCCGTCACGGCGGGCACGGGGACCGCGCCGCGCGACAACGCCACGCACACGCTTCGCGTCGAAGCTCCCGGGCACGCGCCTGCCTCGCAGACCGTCGTGCTCGACGCGCCCAAGGTCTTCGTCTCGATGGTGCTGGAGAAGGAGCCGACGACACCGACCGCGCGCACGAACCCGTCACCGCAACCGGCACCACCGCCCGCGCCGATCGCGAGAGGTGTTCCCGTCCGCACGCGGTCGGGCTCGACGAACACGAGGCCGGATGCTCCGGCCGCCCCGACCGAGACCGCGGTGGCCAGCGCCGCGCCGCCGGCGGCGTCCGCCACCAACGAGATGAAGCCGGCGAGGAAAGCTCGCCATCCTCTTGATCAAAGCGATCCCTGGAAATGAACTACCTACCTCACCGTAGCCGCCTCGCGGCCATCATCGCGTGCTCCGCGGCCCTCACCGCTTGCACCCTTCTCTTGAACTCCAACGTCGAAGAACAGTGTTCGACGGATGCCGACTGCGTCGCCCGAGGCCCCGCGTTCGTGGGATCCGTGTGCACTCCGCAGCAGGTGTGCACCTCACCGAACGCGAAGACCGACGGCGGCGACAACGACGCGCCCGATCAGAGCGGCTGCACGAGCAACAAGGAGTGTATCGAGCGGAACGGCAACCAGCCGTACATGTGCCGCAAGGCCGACAAGCGATGCGTCTCGCTCCTGAGCAAGACGTGTGATCGCATCTACGCGCAGAAGGCCGACCTCGAGAGCGACGAGGCCGTCTACGTCGGCTTCATGTCGGTCGGACGCACGGGCAATACGGCGTCGGTTGGCCTCCAGGAAGAGGCGGGCGCGGAGCTGGCGCAGCGAGAGATCGCGCGCGGTACGGCCGGCCTACCGCCTTCCTCTGCGGGGCGCTCCCGCCGGCCGCTGGTCCTCATCAGCTGTGACGAGCTCGCCGACAGCCCAGAGTCCGTTGCCTACCTCGTCGACGAGCTTCGCGTGCCGGCGATCCTCGGCCCGGCGCTGAGCAACAACTTCATCGCGGCGACGGCAACGACGATCGCGAAGGACGTTCTCCTCATGTCGACGACGGCCTCGAGCCCGCTCATCGCCGGGCTCGACAAGAAGGGCCTCGTCTACAGCGTCAACCCGTCCGACGCTCTGGCCGCGGAGGCGTGGGTCAAATACCTCTCCGAGATCGAACCCCGGCTCAAGACGGAGGTCACGGGCGGCGGTCCGCTGAAGGTCATGGTCATCCAGCGTGGTGACGGCCTCGGCATCGGGATGGTCAACGTCATCAACAGCAAGATCCGCTTCAACAACGGGATGACCGCGGCCCAGAACGATCAGGCGGGCAACTTCAAGGTGTTCAACTACGGCGACCCCTTCGACAAGGTGAACAACCCGAATCCCGAGCAGAAGTACAACCAGGCCGCGATCGCGATCGCCGACTTCAAGCCCCACTTCGTCATCGGGGCCGGAACGAGCGAGATCCCGGAGCACATTCTGACGAAGCTCGAACAAGACCTCTGGACCGTGGACGCCTACAGGCCGTTCTACATCGGCGTGCGCGGCCTCGAGACGCCGGCGCTCATGGCGCTCATGCAGGCGAGCGAGGATGACGCCGGCTCGAAGCGGTCGTTCCGCAAACGCATCGTCACGACCGGATTCGGCGCCGTCGGAAGCACGGTATTCGCGAACTTCCAGCTCCGGTACAAGGCCGAATTCCCGGATCCGGCGGTCCCTCCGCCTGGTCAGTACGCGGCGCAGGCGTACGACTCGGTGTACCTCCTCGCGTTCGCGATCGCAGGAGCCGGGGAAGAGCCGCTCACGGGTTCGCGTATTTCAGCAGGACTCCTCAAGACGCAACCCGCACAGCCGGCGGTCCCCAAGATCGACGTCGGTCCGGACAGCGTGAGCAACGCCTTCATCGATCTCGCGAATGGCAAGCAGCTCGACATCAACGGTGCCTCGGGGCCGCTCGACATCGATCAGGCCTCGGGTGTCGTCACCACCGACGTCCAGCTCCGGTGCCTGAATCTCGACGGCAGCGGCAAGCCGATCGGCTGGAAAGATTCCGGCCGGTACCTGAGTACCGCGAGCGGCGAGCTCACGGGCACGATGAACTGCCCGCAGTAAGCCTCTGTCATCGGACGGCGTCGTTACGACGTCGTCGTGCGCTCGGCGCCTCGCGCGTCCGACCTTGCCCGAACACGCGGCAGCGCCCCCACAGCTCCTGTCCTCATCTCAAGGGAGGTTCGCAATGAAGCGATTTTCGATGCCGATGATGGTCGTCGCGGTGCTTGGTGCGTGTGGCCATCCGGATCAGGAGGCGGAGACGGAGGCGGACGATGTCGAGGAGACGGGCACCGTCGAGCAGGGCATGAACGGAGGTCCGAAGGCTCACGACAAGGGGTACGACAAGGCTCGCGACACCGTCTACCAGGCTGGCACCTTCGACGACCTGGCGACGTCGCATTTCACAGGCGAGGTTCCCTACCGGGAAGTCGTGAAGCACGGCGACTTCGGAGTCGGGACGATGTCGCATGTCGACGGAGAGATGATCGCGCTCGACGGCGTCTTCTATTCGATCCGGGACGACCTGGTCCCGCGTCGCGTCGATCCGAAGACTCCGGCGCCGTTCGCGCAGGTGACTTACTTCTCGCCGGACTCGCGCGGCGACATCAGCTCGCTCTCCGGCATCGCGGCGGTGCAGACCGCGCTGGCCGGCCTCGCTCCGGATCTCCGCACCTTCTACGCCTTCAAGGCGGAGGGCACGTTCTCGAGCATCACGGTGCGGTCCATCCATCGGCAGGAGGAGCCGTACCCGCCGATCGGCGACGTCATCGCGACGCAGGTCGTTCGTGTCCTGACCAACGTGCGCGGGACGATGCTCGGGTTCCGCACGCCGCCGTGGGCCGGCGCTACTGCGTTCGCCGGATATCACTTCCACTTCATCACGCACGACCGCAAGCTCGCGGGACACGTGCTCGATGTCTCGACGGATCGCGTGAAAGTCGAGATCGATGACAAGCACAACCTGTCCGTCGACTTGCTCGGCCAGGACAACGACCGCGGCAAGCACCACTGAGCTGACAGCTCACGTCCCGCTCTGCGCGGACGCGTGACTCGCTCGACATCGGAGGCTGGGAGCTCTCGCTCCTGGCCTTCGCTGTTTCGGGAGCTCACTCGAGGCGCGTCGGCGGCGTCTTCCCGCAGGTGCGTCCGGTCGGGACGACGAAGCACGAGGAGTTCGGGTTGCATCGGCACGTCAGCTCCATCCCGCTGCGGCAGCACGAGAGGAATTCGTCCTGCGGCAGGCGGCACATGCAGGCGCCGGTCTCGACATCGTACGTGCCGGACGTGACCGTCGTCGTCGACGTGGGCGAGCGCGAGCACGCCAAGATGCCCACGACGAGAGCGGCGAGCATGAGCGTCCGAGCGCTCGAGCTGGTGCGGAGCGTCTTCGAGGCCGAGCTTGAGGTCAAAGGGCGCTTGGTCATGACGTCACTCCGTGTGTCGACGGAGCACGTTCCGAACCGGGCACTCACTCTCGCAGGTTCGTCGCGCTCCAGATGGCCTGCCCGCGGCAACGCCGACACAGCGTGAGAAGATTGCGGCGTCACGTTCGAGTGGCGGGACGTGGGCGTCACGGCGAAAGAGGGCGGGGTTCGTGCGTTCCCAGCGAGTACTGGGGCCCGCTATCCGGCAATCGAGGCGCTCAGTGCGCGTTACGTCGGCGCCGCCTACCGCGATCGTTCGATCGACCGGCGGCGACCGAAGGCCGCTGACCGCTGAGCTGGCCCGGGGCGCGAAGCTCGATAGGGCGCTTCGAGGAGGACCTGCGCCACCTCGGGGCGGCTGAACTCGGGAGGGGGACGTTTCCCTTCGTGCAGCAGTTCGCGCACCTGCGTGCCGGAGAGCGAGATGCGGGTCGATGGGTCGCCCGGCGCGGTCTTGTCCGTCGCCATCTCATGCGTGATGGTCGACCAGAACGCCGCGTCGAACTTCAGCGGCTCAATCCCGAGCTCACCGGGAGAAAAGTCGTCGAACGCCCTTTGCGCGTCGTAGGGTCCATAGAAATGACCGACGCCGGCGTGGTCTCGTCCCACGATGAAGTGCGAACAGCCGTAGTTCTTGCGAACGAGCGCATGGAAGATCGCCTCGCGCGGACCTGCATAGCGCATCGCGGCCGGATTCAGGGCGAGGACGACCCGCTCGGCGGGGTAGTAGTTCTGGAGCAGGACCTCGTAACAACGCATCCGGACATCCGCAGGGAGGTCGTCCTGCTTCGTCGCCCCTATGAGCGGATGAAGGAGGAGGCCGTCCGTGATTTCGAGCGCGCACTTCGTGATGTACTCGTGCGCTCGATGGATGGGGTTCCGGGTCTGAAAGCCTACGATGCGGCGCCAACCGCGCTTCTCGAAGAGCGCTCGTGTAGCGACGGGGTCTCGAGGGTACTGGGGGAACTGCGAGACGAGCGGGCGCTCGAGCAGCCAGACCTCACCGCCGAGGTACACGTTTCCTGATGACTTCAGCTGCGCGACACCGGGGTGCCTCTCGTCCGTCGTTCCGTAGACCTCACGTGCCTCGAGCTCCTTGTCGGGCAACCAGCGGTCGCTCAAGTCGAGCACGGCGACGAGGCGACCGCCCGGCGATACCAGGGCGATCTCGGACCCGGGATTGAGTCGTGCGGCGTCCTCGTCAGAGACCGCAAGTGTGATCGGGACGGACCAGACGAGGCCGCTCTCGAGGCGGCGCTCGCGGACGACACGAAGATAGTCTCGCGAGGTCATGAAGCCTGTGAGCGGCGAATACGCGCCGATTCCGATGAGCTCGAGATCGCTCGCCGCCCGTTCGTCGATCGTGATGCGCTGCAGGCTGCCCGCTCGCTCCGAGAGCCGCTGCTTCGCGTCTCCACGGACGAACCGATCGACGAGGTCGCCGCCGTGAGGCGGCACGAGCCCCGCCCTCGCCGGCTCGGCAGGGCGGCCACCCGGCAGATATCCGAGCTCTTCGAGCTTCGTCAGGATCGTACCGAGGCTCTCGCGTGGCGACTCACGGTCGGTGCGCACGACGACGTCGGGAGACGTCGGCGGTTCGTACGGGTCATCCACACCGGTGAAGCCCTTGATTTCGCCGGCGAGCGCCCGAGCGTAGAGCCCTTTCGTGTCACGTCGCGCGAGCACCTCGACAGGACACTCGCAGTAGACCTCGCAGAAGCGCCCGATCGAGCGCCGTTGCTCGTCCCGGATCTCGCGGTACGGGCTGATCGCCGCGGTGATGGCGCACCCTCCGGAGCGTGCGATGAGCTTCGCGACGAAGCCGATCCGACGAATGTTCGTGTCGCGATCCTCGCGCGAGAACCCGAGCCCTTTCGACAAGTGCGTGCGGACGACATCGCCGTCGAGCGACTCGACGTGGATTCCGAGCTGCGTGAGCGTGGCCGTCAACATCGCCGCGAGCGTAGACTTGCCCGAGCCCGAGAGGCCCGCGAACCAGACCACGAAGCCCTGTGCTGATGTCATCGTCGAGCTCCTGCTGCTTCAGCGAGCCGAGGCTCGTCCCCTGGCCATGAGCGCCGCGTAAGCGGCCATGCTCTCGCGGATGATCTGGCATGCCTCGAACGGGCCCTGGATTTCGTCGACTTCGACGAACTTGTTCTCGAGGACCTTGTAGTCCTCGAAGAAGCGCCTCAGCTGCGAGAGTACGTGCCGAGGTAGCTCGCGGACGTGCGTGTAGTCTCGGTGGTCGGGGTCATCGAGATGGATCGCGATGACCTTGTCGTCGATGCCCATCTCGTCGCGCATCTGCATCAGGCCGACCGCGCGAGCGCGCATGATCGTCATCGGGGCCACCGGTTCCTGACAAAGCACGAGAACGTCGAGAGGATCGCCATCGGGAGCATACGTTCGAGGGATGAACCCGTAGTTCGCCGGGTAGTGGACGGCGCCAAAGAGAATGCGGTCCACCCTGAGCAGGCCCGTCGCTTTGTCGAGCTCGTACTTGATCTTGGACCCCATCGGGATCTCGATGAAGGTCGAGAGAGCGTCGTCGATCGGCTCGACGCATGGGATGTCATGCCATGGATGTGCCATGTCGTGCTCGGCTGATCTTGGGTCGATGCGCCACCGCAATCCGACTGCATCGCGGATGCCGCAGGAGGACCGAGTCGCGATGGCGAGGAGGTCGGACTATGCGTCCTCTGACCTGAGCGGAGAGCCGACTCTCCGGTCCGCCCTGCCATCGTAGTTCGAGGGCGCGTCATCGATGCCCGCAAGCATGTGGGTTGCACCGCCGTGTGCCAGCGACGCAGGGCGCGACGATCGCTCAGCTCGTCGGAGTGTCAGCGATGGAACCGCCGCTCACCAGCCCCACGCGCACGGTGCGTGACTACCTCTCGAGCTCCCTCGTGTGGCGAGACTTTCTCGCGCAAGGCGGGTTCGCTCCGGGAGACATCGTGGTGGCGGACCCGTTCAAGGCGGGCACGACCTGGACTCAGCGGATCCTCCAGCAAATCGTGGACAATGGGGAAGAGCGTCCCGAAGGGCTCGCCGATACGTCACCGTGGCTCGACTCGAGTTGGGGCGATCACACGCAGATGCTGGCGCTCCTCCAGGAACAACGCCGGCGCGGCGATCGACGATTGATGAAGTCCCATCTCCCTGCGGATGCAGTCCCTCTCGCGAGCGAAGCTCGCTACGTGTTCGTCGGTAGGAATGGCAAGGACATCGGGGTCAGCTTCCACAACTACCTCGTGCACTTTTCTCCAGAGGTGATGGCCACGATCAATCGCATCCACGCGGACTGGTCTGGGGATCCTACGCCGCTCGTCATTCCGGACAGCAAGCGTGAGTTCTTCGAGCGCTGGCTCGACACCGACGGCTACGGTTGCTGCGACCTGTTCGATGTCGTGAAGTCCTGGTGGAGGGTCAAGGACGAGCCGAACGTCCTTCTCGTGCACTATGCGGAGCTCAAGAAGGACCTGCCGGGTCAGGTCGGTCGGCTCGCGAGGTTCATCGGCGTCGATCCAGAGTTGCTCCGGATGGATGTCCTCCTCGAGCATTGCTCCTTCGATTACATGCGAACCCGGGCGGACAAGCTCGCGCCGTTCGGAGGCGCGCACATGACGGAGTCGAAGGCCTTCTTCCAGATGGGCCCACGTCGCGACTACCGTATGGAGCTCACGCCCGAGCAGATCGAACGCTTCGACCGACGCGCCCTGGAACGTCTCGGCGTCGAGTGCGCTCGTTGGCTCGAGGCGGGGAGCTCGTAGCCGCTCCGGCTTGCGACGCCTCGCGCGTCAGGGCAGCTCGGTCCGGTAGAGGCCGGCCTGGCCGCTCGGGGGCAGGTGCGCGAAGACGATCGTGTTCTTCGCGGTGACGCCGAACTTGTAGCCGCCCGAGCCGACGCTCTCGGCGATCGTCTTCGACCACGGGCCTCCCGCTTGGCTCCTCGAGAAGTCGACGTAGACGAGGTCGGTCACTGCCTTCGTGCCCTGCTGACGAGCGTTGACGGTGATGACCGCCTGCGACCCCGAGGGAGCGACATCCATCCTGTTGAAGTCGAGCGCTCTCTCGAGTGAGCCGCTGCCGTCGGTCGCCACCGAGACGAGCCGTGGTGCGGTCGAGAAGTAGAGCGCATGAGCGCCGTTGCCGGTGAGGTTGAGCGGCAGGGCTCGCTCCGTGTCGACGAGCACGTTCGGCGCGGCCTCGGTCGCGTTGGTCGTTACGGTGCGCAGATCGTAGTAGCGCTCACCGTCGGGGTTCTCCGGATCGACAGGAACGCCTTCGAGCGCGTGGTAGAGGATGCGCGACTGGTCGCTGCTCACGTCGAGGATGCCGCGCGCTTCTCCGGTAGCGATCGTGACGGGCGCGCTCGGCGCGGTGCCGAGTGTGACCCGACGGAGTGCCGTCCCCGTCCGGTACACGACGGCGCTGCCGTCTTGGAGCATGAACGCTTCCTGCACGTTCGCCTCGATGGGTGTCACCGGAGCCGGATCGGTGCCGTCGTTCGTCACGACACGCCCTTCGTCATCGGTCTGCGCGATGACGAAGATCTTCGAGCCGGTGCTGTCCGCACGCCACGACGGGCGAAGGCCGCCGTCGACGAGCACGCGCCGCGCGGGCGGACCGTCGACGCTGGTCCCCACGGTCACGAGCCGCGCCGAGTCGCTTCCCGACGGGCAATACGCCGCCACGAGCGTCTTCCCGGCGAAGCCGATGAAGGAGCCGCACGAGGTCTCGTCGAACGCGATCCGCTCGTCGTCGGTCAGTACCGCCGTGAGCGTGCCGCTTGCGGTCGAGACGAGCACGAGATCGGCCGACGTGGCTGCCCCTTCGGTCGGAGTGGCGTTCGCCTCGAACGCGATGAGCGACCCGTCCGTCGTTGCCCAGAACGAGTCGCGCACGGCGCTCTGAGCGACGTTTCGTCGTGTCGGCTTCCCGGGCGTCCAGTACGAGAAGGATCCGAGCAGCGTGGTCGTGTCGATCTCGGTCCAGATCGCGACCGCGTTGCCCTTCACGTCGACGATGGCGCCTGCGGGGAGGCCGGCCCAGATCGTCGTGATCGACCGGTCGGCGAGGTTCACCGCCTCGAGCGACCGACCTTCGATCGTCGGTCGGATGTAGATCGCGTGGTCGTTCGTCGTCATGCCGACGATGCCGATCTCTCCTTGCACGAGCAGCGTCGGGCCGTCGACGTCGACGGGGGGCGGCGGATTCGAGCCGCCGTCCGTGCGCGGAGGCGGCTCGGGCTGGCCGGACGAGCCGCCCGGATCAGGCTCCTTGTCCGTGTCGTCGGGAACGGTCGAAGGAGCCGCCTGCGGGTCGGAGCTGCTGCACGCGACCACGAGCGCGAGCGCGACGGTCGAGACGAGGGGGAAGAGAAGGGAACGCGTCGTCATGGTCAAGCGAGTGTCTCCGGACAGGAGCGAGAAGAGGGGGCCCGCCGCGATCGCGTACGGGCGACGAGAGACGCATCGATGTGCGCGATCGTGGATGTTGATGGCGCTATCTCGATCGTGCGCTGCACGTTGTCACAACGACGTCGTGTTCTCCGAGGCGCTTGTGCAAAATTCCAGGGCCCCGCGAGGCCCGCGGGGCTACTGCCTTAGTCGCAAGGACGCCAGCCAAGGGTCACGTGCCCCCGGCGATGTTACGCGTTCGGGCTCACGGACGAGCTCGATCGCCGCACCGTCGGCCACGCGGCCCTTCCTCGGAGTGGCTTGCTCGTTGCAGTGGGGTGCCCGACGTGTGGGATACCAAGCGGGTCATTCGGGCATCGAATCGAGTGTGGAGGAAGATCGACACGGGCGGCCGGCGCTCGCTCGCCGCGATCGTGACCGCTTGTATCGTCCTGGCGGCGGTCGTGAGCGCGATTGTCGTTGCCTGTTCCCGTGACGGCGACGGACGAGCGAGCAGCTTCGAGGTTCGCGGTGAGGTACCGGCGACGGGGGCGCCGTTCGCGCTCGCCCTCTATCAGAGCCTCGGCGTCCAGCTCCGGTCTGGTCACGAGATCACCATGGTCTCGAACGGCGCCGTGTTCGATCGCATCGCGGAGGAAATCGACCGAGCACGAAGCAGTGTGCACGTCCTGCTCTTCATCTGGCAGAAAGGCGCCGCCTCGGACCGCGTTCTTCACGCACTCACGGAACGCGCGCGTGCGGGCGTCGCCTGCCGCGTGCTCGTCGACGACGTGGGGAGCCCCGGCTTCGACAAGGACATCCGTCCGGCGCTCGAGGCCGCAGGCTGCGAGGTGCGTGTGTTCCGCCGCCTGCCGGGCGCAGGAGACAAGCTCGCGCGGAACCATCGCAAGGTGGTCGTCATCGACGGTCGAGTTGCCTTCACCGGCGGCTTCGGAGTGCGCGACGAATGGCTCGGCGACGGCGTCACCGCCGAAGGCTGGCGCGACACGAACGTGCGCTTCACCGGTCCGGCCGTCGCCGAAGCGCAGCAAGCGATCGCCGAGAACTGGCAGGAGGCCGGAGGGACCCTGTTTCCGGCCGACGCGTTTCCCCCGCCCGAAGCAACGGGCTCGACGTCGGCCGTCTTTCTCGCGAGCACCGTCTCGCCGGTCGTCACGCGCGCCGAGCGTCTCGTTCAGCTGATGATCCAGTCGGCGAAGAAGCGCCTCTGGATCGCGAACGCGTACTTCGTTCCTCCGGACGTGATCCTCGAGACGATGAAGAGCAAGGCGGCGTCGGGTGTGGACGTGCGGCTGCTCGTCCCCGGAACCAAGAGCGACTCGACGCTCTCGATGGGCTCGCAGCACCTCGAATACGGCTCGCTCGTGAAAGGAGGGGTGCGCGTCTTCGAGTACCAGCCGTCGATGATGCACGCGAAGACGATGCTCGTGGACGACGAGGTCTCGCTGGTCTCGTCGATCAACCTCGAGCCGCTCTCGCTGTCGAAGTCCGAGGAGGTCGCGCTCGTCGTCCAGGACCGCGCGTTCGCCGTCCAGATGGCCGAGAGCTTCGAGCGTGATTGTTCTCACGCTCGAATCGTCGACGCCGACTGACGAAAGGCGCCTCTCGCCGGCGCCCACGCCCGCCGACAAGATGCGGGTGACGACGGCGAGCGGATCGATGCCGCGGCGGCAGCCGGTCTGGGAGGACGAAGCCCAGAGCGCCACGTACTTCAAGCACCCGTACACGGGCGGTCGCGGTGTGGCTGCCGACGGCGGCGCCTACGCGACGCTCGGCGGCGGCATTCGTCGGTGGCGCACGCCCGTCATCGAGAATGGTCGCTGGAACAACATCGTCCCCGCGGTGTTCCGGAGCATCTACATCGAAGACCGCAACGTCGAGGCGATCGCTGCCCGACCCGAAAAGTTCGAAGAGCTCCTCGCCGAAGCCTCTCCGGAGGCGACGCGCGACGGCGCCCTCGCCACCATCGAGAGCGCACGCCGTTCACTTCGCGAACGCCCCGCGAGCTGCGCGGCGCGAACGAAGCGTGAAGAAGGGTTCGACGCGCTGTACGAGGTGATGTCGAGCGCCTTCGGTATGTCGCGGGCGGACGTCGACGCGGAGTACCGCAAGCTCGAGGACTACGTCTTCGCCGAGCTCGAATACAACCGCTCGAAGACGTGCTGCTGGAACACGACCACGCCGCAGATGGCGCAGATCGTCCTCGACTACGCCGAATCAGAGAAGGCGAGGAACGACGCCGACGGCGTGTGCCGTCAGCCGACGACGTTCAAGTCCTCTGGCGGCGGGAAGTACGAAACGTGGAAGATGCATGCGTCGACGCTCGGGCGCTCGGCCGAGTAACGGGACTGGAGCGAGGACGAGCCCTGCGCACAGCGCGCCGTCGCCGAGGACACGCTCGGTGAGCGCGGAGCGCTCTTGATGTGCAAGTGAGCGGCAAAGCCGCTTCGGAACGGCGCGCCCGGAGGATGCTCCGAGCGCGCCTGGCAGCTCCGACGATCGGACGCTGACGTAGCTCGGTCAGAAGCAGACGCCCCCGCACCCTCCGGCGAAACCAACGCCGGTCCCCGTGCTGAACCCCCCTCCAGAGGCGAAGCCGCTCGACTCGAACGACGCCGTCCCGATTCCGACGCCGCCGACTCCGATTCCGCCGAAGCCCACCGTGCCGAGCCCGACACCACCGAGCCCGACGCCACCGAGCCCGACGCCACCCAGTCCGACGGTGCCGAGTCCGACGGTGCCGAGCCCGGCGCCCGCGAGTCCGACGCCACCGAGTCCGACGCCTGCGATCGGCGCGGCGAGTCCGACGCCACCGAGTCCGGCGCCAGCGAGTCCGACGCCACCGAGCCCGACGCCTGCGATCGGCGCGGCGAGCCCGACGCCTGCGATCGGCGCCGCAACCCCGAGACCGGCGCCCGGGAGAATGACTTGGGCCTGACTCGTGGACTCGGTCGTCTCTTCCGCAGCGTTCGCCTGGACGTCGTCGACCGGAGCCCCCTCTTCGTCGACGGGCGCGGCGCAGCCTCCGAGCAGGAATCCGAGACCGATGGCGAGTACTACACGTTTCGATGTGATCAGCATGGTGAGTTGCCTCCAGCGAGGGCTCCTCTGCATCCAGACGACCACGAGCTCAGGGTGAGGCCGGGCTCCGCGCCCTCGAAACGTCGACGAGTGAACCCTACTGGGAAGGGGCCCGCATCCCGCGCGCGATAGCCGCCGAGCTCGGACCTTCGCCTCTGCTTCCGCGTTCGTGATTTGTTCCCATCCGGCGGGGTCGAGCTCGAAACGCGCTGTCCGCGGGGCCTGAGGAGGTCTGCTCGATCGATCCCGACCGTGCATCGGGACGAGGCCCGCGTCGCCATACCGGACGCGAGCACGCGCGCGCCTCGCACGCCGAGGACGTCCTGCCGTGTTCGATCTTTCACGATCGCGAGGCCCCGCGAAACATGGCTAGCGTTCGTCGGATCGAGGTCAGCCGCGCCGCGCGCCCGAGCTCGATGGTGCGTCGACGGGTTCGCTCCGCGCTGGGAAGGGGCGGAGCCGCGGCCGCTTGACGTCGTCGGTAGTGGACCTCATAAGTATGAGGTCGCCATGGTCCGTCATCGTGTGATCGTCGAGCTTCTTTGCCGCGGACCCGGTCCGTAACGTCACTCGACCACGCGACCACGCGAGAGAGAGGACGAAGACGAGGCCGGCTCCGCAAACCAGCGCGAAGCCGGCCTCGGCCGTTTGGGGCGAGCGTCCCGTACGTCGAGGCCATCTCTCGTCATCTTTCGGCGAGCAAGCGCCGCCAGGTGGACCCTGGCGCGAGCTCGCACAGGAGTGGTCCATGAACCGCGACGTCACACGCCTGAGAAACATCGGCATCCTGACCAGCGTCGACGCCGGGAATGTCACGTGTCGAAACACTCTCTTCCAGCTCATCGGGGGCCGGACGATCGAAGGTGGCGAACACCCCGCCGGTCCGCTCGTGGGACGCGATGCCCTCCCGGCGAGCGCGGGCAGCTGGACTCCGCGTTCCGGGCCGTTCGCGGACGAGCCGATGGAGCTCACCTTCGTGACGCCTGCCGCTCGCGTGCTCGACGGCGCGCTCGTCGTCCTCGACGGTGCACGTGGAGTGGTCGAGACGGCCGATGCAGCGCTTCGCAACGTGTGTGCGCGTCGTCTGCCGTGCGTCGTGTTCATCGACGAGGTCGGTCGCCCCGAAGATCTCGAGGCCATGGTCGCCGCGCTGGAGCTCGACTCGGGCATGACGGCGGTTCCCGTCCAGTTGCCGTGGAACGACGGGCGCGGCTCGCACGTGGTCGACGTCCTCGACCAGCGACTCGTCGTCGGACCGGATACCGAGGAACGCGAGCTGCGCCCGATTCCACCGGAGCTGGAGGAGACCGTTGGTCGGATCCGCCGGCGCATCGTCGACATCTGCGCGGAGGTCGACGAGAGAATCTACGGAGCATCCGTCGCGGGGCTCGGCATCGGCGGCGACGAGCTCGCTCGCGCGCTGCGCAAGGCGATGTTCGCCCGCGACGCGCGGATGCTCGTCGTGACGTGCGGATCGCTGCGCGCTCGCCGTGGAGCGGGCCTCCTCCTCGATGCGCTCGTCACGTATCTTCCGTCACCCGCGGATCGACCACCCGTCTTTGGCCTCGATCCGCGCCGAGCGGTGACGGTTGCGCGGTTTGCTCGCGAAGACGCTGCGCTCGCCGCCACCGTCTTCGCCACGAGCAACGTCCCCGTCCTGGGCGAGCTCACATGGGTGCGCATCCACTCGGGGACGATGGATGTCAGCGCGACGATCAACGTCCTTCCTCGAGATTCCCGCGGTCGCATCGAGCGGATCTTCCTTCCTCACGTGCGCGGCCTTCTCGAGGTCAACACCGCGGGTCCAGGGCAGGTGGTCTGCGTCACCGGCGTTGCCGACGCCTGCGTCGGCGATACGATCGCATGCGTGCGTGCACCGGTCGTGCTCGACGAAGTCCACGCGCCTCGGCGAGCGCCAGCGGCTGCTGCGGTCGACGGCGTCGCGCCCCCACACACGAGCACGATCTGGAGCGTCGCCCGCAGTCTTCAGAGCGTGCCGGCTTCGAACACCGGCCTCCGGCGCAGCCGAAGCTGAGCCGCGCTGTCGCCGCGGTCGAGGAGCGGAGCGCAAAAACGTCTGCTCTTCTCTTCGCCGCGGCGGCGCCACCTGGTGTTGCTGCCCGCTGCGTGTGGATCGTCTTTGGCCTCGGACGAGGTAGAATCCGCGGCGCCATGATTCGTCTCGTCGTCGCCGGCGAGCATACGGCGATCCTCTCGAGCCTATGCGCGGAGTGTCCCTATTCGCCCGCCGGGTGTTGCACGGCGCCGCCGCGTCTCGATCTGTCCGATGTGGCGCGCATCGTTCGGCTCGGCGGACGGGACTGGCTCCTCGCCGAGCTCGCGGCAGGTCGGCTGCTCGTACGGGAGCGCTGGCTCGTCATCGAACGGCGGAAGACGGTTCCCCGCCCGGGCAGCGCACGCGTGGCGGCATGCGTCTATCTCGGCGAACGCGGCTGCACGATCGGGGCCGAGCGGCGGCCGGCGACGTGCAACTACTACGTCTGTGACGAAGCGCTCGCGCGTGGTGGTGCCGACGCACCCCGCGCGAAGGACATCCACGCGGAGCTCGTCGAGCGCTTCAGTCGCTGGGACGAGGAGCTGGGGCGGCGAGTCGAAGCAGAATGGAGAGACCGCCCGCTCTTCGACGCGGCGTTTCTCGACTGGCTCGGTGCCGCGGCCGCCGAGCTCGGCGGATGACGGCGGCGGTCAGAGACCGAACGAGCGCAGCTTCTTGTGCAGGCCTTCGCGCGTGATGCCGAGCGACTTCGCGGCGGCCGTCTTGTTGTTACCGTGCTCGCGCAGCGCCTCGATGAGGAGCCAGCGCTCGACCTGGTCCATCATCTCCTTGAGCGTGCCCTTCGTCGGGCGAACGCGCTCGATCATCCCTTCGACCTGGCGGACGCGGGGCGAGAGCATGTCCGGCGTGACGAAGCCGCCGGCATCGATCTGGATCACGAGACGCTGGATCTCGTTCTGGAGCTCTCGCACGTTGCCCGGCCAGTCGTAGCTCTGGAGCAGCTCCATGGCCTGCTGGGAGAAGCCGCCCGCGGGCTTCCCGAACTCGATCGCGAAGCGCTGGAGGAAGTGCGAGCCGATCAGCGGGATGTCCTCGCGACGCTCGCGTAGCGGCGGGACGCGGAGCGGGAAGACCTTGAGGCGGTAGTACAGGTCCTCGCGGAAGCGCCCCTCGGCGACCTCCTTCTCGAGGTTGCGATTGGTCGCCGCGACGATGCGGACGTTGACCTTCTTCTCCTGCGTCGCGCCGATCGGGCGGATCTCGCCCTCCTGCAGCACGCGCAGAAGCTTCGACTGGAGCGACAGAGGCATCTCCGTCACCTCGTCGAGGAACAGCGTGCCGCCGTCGGCGACCTCGAAGAGCCCGCGCTTGTCCTCGTGCGCGCCGGTGAACGCGCCCTTCTTGTGGCCGAACAGCTCGCTCTCGAGGAGCGTCTCCGGCATCGCCGCGCAGTTCTGTCCGACGAAGAGGCGATCACGCCGGTTCGAGCGGTAGTGGACGCTCGCCGCGACGAGCTCCTTGCCCACGCCCGTCTCGCCTTCGATGAGGACGGTGACGCGCGTGTTGACGACCTTCTCCAGCTGCTGGAGCAGCTGCTTCATCGGCGCGCTGCCGCCGATGATCTCGGGCGGGCCGTCCTTCTTGCCGCCGGTGCGCCGCTCCTGCTCCTTGCCCTTGAGGAACGCGTTCTCTTTCTTGAGGCGCTCCTCGGCGGCGCGAAGGCGCTTCGCGACGCGCGCGTTTGCGACAGCGAGCGACGCGTTCTGCGCGAGCACCGCCATCACGTCGAGGTCGTTGCTCGTGAGCACGCCCGTCGCTTCGCGGTTGTCGACCTGGATGACGCCGAGGATCTCGTCGCCCTTCCAGAGTGGAATGCCGAGCGTCGAGCGGATCTGCGCGCCCATGAGCGATTCGCTCTGCCCGACGTCGCGCGGTGCATCCGCAGCGACGACCGCGGCGCGCTCGCTCACGACCTTGCGGAACACCGAGCGCGTGATGGGGATCGCTTGCGAAGGCGGTGCGTCCTGGCCACGCACGCGCGTCATCACGGGGACGTAACCGGATGCGCCCCGGTCGCGTCCGCCGGTCGCGCTCTCTTCGTCGTCGTCGCGCAGGATGATCGTCACGTGCGTCGCGAGCGGGACGAGGACGAAGCTCGACTCGCAGATCGCGACGAGCACCTCGGAGAGGTCCTGAGCGCCTCCGATGCGCTTGAGCGCCTCGTAGAGGATCCGGAGGCGCCCCTCGTCCTTCTCGAGGATCGTCGCGCGCGGGACGAGCTCCTCGATTTTCTTCATCGCGAAGACGCGGGCATCGTCCGCGTCCTCGCGCATCGTCAAGGTCACATGGACGACGCGGTCCTGCGAGCCGAGCTCGATGACGTCTCCGTCTTCGAGCGGTGCCTCGCGGCCAATCGTGTCGTCGAGCACGAGGCGCTCGCCCCCACGGAGGATCGCCGTGCCGTTCGTCGAACGCTGGTCGACGAGGACGTAGCGATCCCCGGAGAAGACGATCTTGGCGTGCTCGCTCGAGACGTGCGTGTCCGGCACGACGAGGTCGTTGCCCTCGGCGCGCCCGATGCGGACGACGTCCGAGGTGGGCTCGATCGCCGTGCCGACGAGCTGACCGCGTGTGACCTCGAGCCTGATCACGGAACGCGCGACCGGAGCTTCAGGGCGATACGGTACATCTCGTCCGTACCCGCCGCGTTGCCGGCGGCGCGCTCGGTCTCGACGAGCTTCTCGAGCTTGTCGGCGATCGCCGCGTCACCGTTGGGGGAGAGGGTGTCGATGCCCTCGAGGATCGCGAGGCGGACGGAGCCGTCCTTCACCTTCTCGACGCGCTCGAGCAGCTTCGTCTTCGTGTCGGCCGGGTGGAGCTCGACGGCCATCCAGACGGCCTTCACGTGACCCATCTTCGCCGCGGGGGGCGCCGACGGGACGGGCGTGTCGAGGACGCCGAGGTAACACGCAGCGTCCTTCTTGCACTTGTCGAGCACCGCGCTGGCGCTCTTGAACATGTCCTTCTCGATCGCCTGGCCGGGGATCTTGTTGACGGCGTCGCCCACGGCCTTCGCCTGCTCCACGGTCATCAGCTTCATCGCGGCAGGCAGACCGGAGACGGGCATGGCGTCCGCGGCCTCACCCTTCGCGCCTGCGACCTCCTTGAGGATCCATTCCGTGAGGCTCGGATCGAAGAAGTTCGCGGCGGTGCCTGCGAGGATCGCGTGGCCGTTCGCGCCGCCCATGAGCGGGATGGCCGCGTTCGGCGCGATCTTCGCGTACGCGTCGGTGTACGCCTTCACGTTCTTCGGATCGGTCGGGAAGTACGTGAGGTACGTCGCGAGGATCGTCCGGTTCTGATCGCTGTCCGCGGCCTGGAGCGCTTCGAGGAGCGCGTTGAGCCCTGCCGGACGCGAGATGTACGCGATCGGCTCGGCGACGAGCGGAACGTACGCCTTCTCCGGGTAGGCCTCGGCGAGCTTCTGGTACTCGCCCTCGCCCTTGAGCGCCTTGATCAGCTCCGGCTCCGCTTCCTTCGGCATCTTGTGGAGCGCGAGGCGGACGGGGAACGTCAGGTCCCGCTTCGTCGGCGTCATGAGGACCTTCACGAGCGGCCCGACACCGGCCGTGAACTTCGTGTCGCCGATGAGCTGCACGGCCGTGAGCTGCCAGAACTGCAGCTGGTCCATCCCCTGCTCGGGGTTCTTCGGGTCGGTGACCGGCGCGTTGAGGAGGGCGACCGCCTTCGGCCCCCACGACGGGTGCTTGACCGTCTTGACCGCGCTCTGCAGGTCCTTCACGAGGTTGATCGACTTGGCCTTCGACGGCTGGAACTTCGCGAAGCAGTCCCAGAGCGCATCGATGAGGCCCTGATCGGTGAGCTTGCCCGTGTTGGAGAGGCGCGAGGTGCCCTGCGCGGCGAACTTCACGTCCTCGTCGTTCTTGCCGGGCTCGTAGTCCTTGAAGGCCTTCGCGAACGCGGGGGCGCCGCGCGGATCGCCCATGTCGGCGATCAGCTTCATCAGGTCCTTGCGCGTCTTCTCGTCGAGACCGCCGGCCGTGTACGTCTTGGCGAGCGCCTCGGCCGAGTCGTCGATGACGGCCTTGACCTTCGGGTCTTCGCGGTTGTTGCTCGAGCTGCCCATCGCAGCGTTGAACATCTCGTCCAGCCGCTTGATCGCCGGTGCGCGCTGCGCCGGATCGTCGAGGCGCTTCACCCACGTCTTCGGATCGTTCTCGTCGGCGCAGCCAACGAGGGTGGCCGACAGAGCGACGACCGGAGCGGCGACGAGGCCGCCCGTGACGAGGGCACGCGAGAACATCCCGAGCAGGGCGAACGCGGTTCGAGGCATCTTCATGACGAGCTCTCCGTCCAGGAATGCCGCTCCACGCCTGGCCCCACGAGGAAGGGGCAGGGCAGCGGCGGCAGAAGTAGGCCGGGAAAGAAGGGGAAAAATCCCCCGTTTTTCCGCTGGCCCACGGTAATCCTGGCGCTCGTGGGGTGTCAACGTTTGTTCTCACCCCCCAGTGAGCTCGGCTTTCGCCGAGCTCCGCGGTCCTCCGTCCACTCCGGGGCGGCGCGGCTCGGCTCAGTGGGCCGGGCGGAGGCGCGGCATCGAGTACGTCCGCGTCAGCGCCATCGTGCCGGCGACCACGAGCAGCACGCTCACGGCGAGGAAGCCCGCGTCCCACGCGATCTGGTTCGTGCCGGGGTGCACGTGGTGGAGCCCGAGGATCTGGTGGTCGATGACACCCTCGACGACGTTGAACATGCCCCAGCCGATCACCATCGACGCAAGGAGCGGTCGCATCACCGGAGCGGCGCGCTCGGCGTCTTTCGCGCGTGCGAGCACGAGCACGCCGATGAGCGTCATCGTCCACGTGAACGCGTGGAAGAGCCCATCGTAGAGCATGTTGACCTTGACCGAGACGAGGTCCACCGGAGGAACGACGGATGAGACCATCTCGTGCCACTGCAGGATCTGGTGGAGCAGGATGCCGTCGACGAAGCCGCCGAGGCCGATGCCGAGGATGATGCCGGACGTCACCACGAGCCTGTCACCGCGCTTCATGACTTCTCCTCTTCCGAAGCGAGCTCCCTGCGCACGCCGTCCCGACCGCCGAGCCGGCTGACGACGAGCGCGACGAGCGCTGCCGTGACGACGAACGGGCCGATCATGCCGCCGATCCGCAGCGCGGCGCCGTCGCTCCAGAACGCCTCGCGTGCGGCTTGCTGGGTGGGGCAGCTCGGACACGTGGCGTGTTCGAGCACGAGCAAGGACACGGACGACCACAGCTCGGACACCATGAGCCTGCGCGTGCTGCAAACGAAGCGCCACGCCGGTCAGCTCGCCCCATCCCGCAGCCGCGCGCGCCTGCCCGTCGCTGCGTCGAGTGTGCCCATCGATCGCGCATGCCTTGACAGGCATATGCTTCGCGATGCATATGATGAGTGTGCTGTCGACGTTCGAGATCGTGGCCGAGCCGCACCGCCGACGTATCCTCGAGATGCTTCGCGACGGCGAGCGCGCGGTCGGCGACATCGTCGACGAGCTCGGCCTCGCGCAGCCCGCGGTGTCGAAACACCTGAGGGTCCTCCGCGACGCCGGGCTCGTGGCCGCAGAGGTCGATGCGCAGCGGCGCGTCTACCGCCTCGTCGCCGATCCGCTCCGCGAGCTGGACGCGTGGGTCGCGCCGTTCCGACGGCACTGGGCGAAGCACCTCGACGATCTCGAGCGGCACCTTGCGTCGATGCCGGACACCCCTCACGATCCGACGACGGCCGAGCCGCGCGACGCTCGAAAGACCCAGCGTGCAGCAGCGAAGAGGAGCAAGCGATGAAGGGCAGCTCGAAGAAGGGGAACGCAGGCAGGGGCGAGCGGCCGGCGCTCGAGGGCATGCGCATCGAGCTCGCCGGAGAGGTGCGCCGCTTCGAGCGGCGGCTGCCTCATCGGCCGGAGAAGATCTGGCGAGCACTCACGGACGTGAAGGAGCTCGCTGCGTGGTTCCCGGCCATCGTCGAGGGCGCCTGCGCGCAGGACGGAGCGCTGCGCTTCGTCTTCCGCGACGGCGAAGAGCCGGATGCTCGAGGCAAGGTGACGCGGCACGAGCCGCCGCGGCTCCTCGAGCTGACGATGGGGCGCGAGACGCTCCGCTGGGAGCTCGCGCCGATCCCCGGCGGGACGCTTCTCGTCCTGACGACCGAGGTGAAGGTCGAGACCGCGCCTGCGAACGACAACGCGATCAAGGCGTGCCTCATCGCCGCCTGACCGCCCGCCTGACCGCCCGCCTGACCGCCCGCCTGACCGCACGGCACCATCGACAACTCGAACGAGCAACCACGCGCCGGCTCATAGCCACCGGCGTGAAAGGGGAACGTCCATGAAGCGTCCGGAGACGCACGCCGAGGCCCTCGGGGTCCTCGAGCGTGCGAAAGACATCCTCGTGCCCACGGTGGTCGAGACGACCCATCGTGGTGAACGTCACTGGAGCATCTTCGACCGATTGCTCAAGGACCGCATCATCTTCCTCGGGCACGAGATCGACGACACGGTGGCGAACCTCGTCATCGCGCAGATGCTCTTCCTCGAAGGCGAGGACCCCGACCGTGACATCGTCCTCTACATCAACTCGCCCGGCGGGGTCGTCTACAGCGGCCTCGCGATCTACGACACGATGAAGTACCTGCGCAGCCCCGTCTCGACGATGTGTGTCGGTATGGCCGCCTCGGCCGCGGCGGTGCTCCTCGCGGCGGGACACAAGGGCAAGCGCCTCGCGCTTCCGCATGCGCGCATCATGATCCACCAGCCGCACGGAGGCGCGCGCGGCCAGGCCAGCGACATCGAGATCCAGGCGCGCGAGGTCCGTCACCTGAAGGACACGGTCATCAAGATCCTCGCCGAGGCATGCGGGAAGACGCACGACATCCTCACGCTCGACATGGACCGCGACAACTACATGAGCGCAGGGACCGCGAAGGAGTACGGCCTGATCGACGAGGTGTTGGCGCCTCGCCACAAGCCGGACGTCGACCGCGCAGCGTGAAGGGCGCGGCGTGACGTTTTTCCCGTTCCTTTCGGCGGGAAGACGTAGTTGGCTGTTCATCATGCGAGCCGTGCGTTTCGGCGTCGTGATGCACGGTCCAACGACGTCCAGCGAGGTCTTGCAGTGAAGTTCGGTCATCTCTCGTCGTGCGCCGTCGTTCTCGTCCTCCTCGGCATGGCGCTCTTCGCGTGCGAAGCACCTCCGGAGGGTCCCGAACCGCTCGGGCGGCTCACGCACGCGCTCGTCGGTGACGGGCAGCTCGACGGCGCGGAGCAATGCGACGACGGAAACGCGACCAGCGGCGATGGATGTTCGTCGACGGGCCAGATCGAGCCTGGATACACGTGTTCGGGCATGCCGAGCGTATGCGGGCCTGCATGCGGGAATGGCGTCCTCAACGTCGGTGAGGAGTGCGACGACGGCAACCTCGACGCGCAGGACGGATGCAGCGCCATCTGCCGTGTCGAGCCCGGGCATGCGTGTGCCGTCCCGGGCCAGGCGTGCGCGCCCACGTGCGGGAACGGGACGATCGACCCCGGGGAACAGTGCGACGACGGGAACAGTGTTGCCGGCGATGGCTGCAGTCCGTCCTGTCGCGTCGAGGCTGGGGCCACGTGCTCCGGTCATCCTTCGATCTGCGAACACGTGTGCGGGAACGACCGGATCGATCCGGGCGAGCAGTGTGACGACGGCAACGACGTCCCCGGCGACGGCTGCAGCGCTGCGTGCGCTCTCGAGGTCGGCTGGGCATGCCCTGGTCCGGGACTGCCGTGCGCGTCCACGTGCGGGAACGGCGTCGTCAATGCCGGCGAGGAGTGTGACGACGGCGATCTCGCGGCGCTCGACGGATGTGGAGCGACCTGTCGTACCGAACCCGGATACGCGTGCTCGAGACCTGCCGCGGGTGCGTCGACCTGCTTCGCGACCTGCGGCAACGGAGCGTTGAACGCCAACGAGTCCTGCGACGACGGTAACGTCGTCGCCGGCGACGGCTGCTCGTCTGGGTGTCACGTCGAGACCGGGTTCGCGTGCTCGGGGCAGCCGAGCGTCTGCGCGACCATCTGTGGTGATGGAATCACGGCCGGCACGGAGCGTTGTGACGACGGCAACACGACGAACGGCGACGGCTGTTCGGGAACGTGTCAGGTCGAGCCGGGGTGGGTCTGCGCTGGCCCAAGCTGCTTCGCGACGTGCGGCAACGGGAAGCTCGATGCAGGCGAGAGCTGCGATGACGGGAACACCACTGCAAACGACGGCTGCTCGCCGACGTGCAACGTCGAGCCTGGCTTCGATTGCAGCGGAGCGCCCAGCGCGTGCATCGCAATCTGCGGCGATGGAATCGTCTTGCCTGGAGAGGTCTGCGACGACAGCAACCTGACGAACGGCGACACGTGCTCGAATCGCTGCCGTCGCAACACCGGCGCAGCCTGCACGAGCTCGTCCGAGTGCGAGGTTGCGTGTGATCCGGTCCTTCTCGTCTGCGTCAGCGACGTTGCCGACGCCGGTCCCGATGCCGCCGCGCAGCCGGACGCGTCCGGACCGGGCCCGGTCGACAGCGGTGTCGACCCGTCCGATGCGGAGCCGTTCGACGCGGGTGCTTCGGTGGCGCCGGCTTCCGAGGGCGGCTGCGGGTGTTCGCTGTACGATGCACGTAGTCCGCGGAAGCTTCCGCTCTCGGCGCTCGGCGTCCTCCTCGCCGGCGCGCTCGTGGCGCGGCGCCGGGCGCGGGCCCGAGGGTAGCGCGAGCACACGGAGCTCTGCGGTCGGGTCGCACTCGGCCGAACGTTGGCGGCGAGCTTGCAAGAGCAGCTCGACCACGCCATGAATCGACGCGACGACGCCGGCTCCGGAGAACGAACCGAGATGTCCCCCGACCGTGCCAGCGGCACGAGGCTCCGGGCGCACGATCTCGCCGGCAGCGTGCAGGGGGAAGGGGAGCGGGAGGGGGAAGCGAGCCCGACCTGGATCGAGGTGAGTTACCCCGCCGAGCGAGGCAGCATCGGTCTCCGCGGCGATCATGCCCCACTCTCCTGGGACGAGACGACGATGCCTGTGTGCAGCATCGGCGACAATCACCTCTTCTGCGTCCCGCTCCACGACGGCGAGCTCCTGGAGCTGAAAGTGGTGCACGGCCAGGACTGGGCGCTCGGACGCAACTACGTCGTCCACGCGGGGGACCATCTCCGACTCGAGCCGTGCTTCCACGCGGGGCCGCCGTCGTTCATCCGCGACATCGAGATCTCCCACGGACAGCGAACGGCGAAGGTCGACGTGCTCCTGCCTCCGAGCTACGAGGAGCAACCGGGCAAGCGCTATCCCGTGCTCTACGTCCTCGACGGACAGTCGCTCTGGACGCATTCGGAAGATCCGTTCGGGACGTGGGGCCTCGATGGGACGCTCGGCCTCCTCTACGAGCTCGGCGCGATCGAGGAGCTGATCGTCGTCGGCATCCATTCGAGCCACGATCGGCTCGCGATCCTCAGTCCGGTGCCGGACCCTCGGCATGGCGGCGGCGACGGTCCGGCGTTCCTCGACCTCGTCGTCGACGGCGTGCGCGCGCACGTGAACGCGAGCTTCCGGACGCAGACCGATCGAGCGTCCACCGGCATCCTCGGCAGCTCGATGGGGGGCCTCTTCTCTTTCTTCGCCGCGTGGACGCGACCCGATGTGTTCGGGCGGGCTGCATGCCTCTCGAGCTCCTTCTGGTGGGGAGACCGATGGGCCGTCAGGCAGGTCCAATCATCGTCGGCGCCCGAGCCGCGCCCGCTCTTCTATCTCGACTCCGGCGCGTCTCCGAGCCCGATGGAAGAGGACGGCCGCGGGAGCGATGGCTTCCATCACACGCGCTCGATGTTGCGGGCGTTGAAGCGCGTGGGGTTCGATGCGGGAAGCGACGTTCATCGGCTCGTCTTCCCCGGGCAGAGCCATCAAGCGGCGGCGTGGGCGTCACGCGTGGCCTTGCCGCTGCAGCTCCTCTTCCCGCACGTGACGAGCCCGTTCGACTTCGACCGGTGGGCGCACGTCGTCGGAGCCCACCGCGACCTGTAGGACGAGGCATGGTCGACGGTCCGAGCTCCCGTTCATGAGGCGTGCGAGAATCTCCTGAGGTACGCTCGGAGCGTGGGCCTCCGCGTCGCTCTTCTCGCGCTCGCCGCGTGCGTCGCGGCCTGCACGTTGCTGATCGATACGGACGGTCTCACCGGAGACGGCGTTCCCATGCCTTCTTCGTCGACGGACGCCGCTGTCGACGGACACGTCGATGGAGCGCACGAGGCAGGAGACGCGAGCGGCGGTGCTCCCGTGGACCATCCGTACGTCCAGGCCGTCCTGGCGGACGGACCTTCGCTCTACTACCGGCTGGAGGAGGCGATCGATGGCACGGCCGCGGACGCGACCGGCAATCATCCGGGGATGTACCTCGCCGGCGGCGTCCACGGCGTCGAGGGCGCGTTCCCGGGCAGCCTCGCGCTGCGGCTGTCGAGGAGCGGCGGGATCGATCCGGGCGACATCTTCGACTTCACCGGAACCGTCCCGTTCACGCTCGAGGCGTGGTTCCGCCCGGACGGCTACGACGGCGTGTACCGATTCCTGTTCCACCACAACGACGAGCGAGGGCCGGCTCGGCAGAACTACGGCCTCTACGTCCAGTCGTCCGATGGTCTCGGGTTCGAACGCTACGTCGACGGTGCCGGGCGCTCCATCAGGGTCGCACTGCCTTCTTCGAGGCAGTGGCATCACATCGTGGCCGTCTACACCGGCGCGGTCATGCGGCTCCATGTCGACGGACAGCTCGTCGGGACAGAAAACGACGGCCGCGCGGCCAGGGACAAGCGCTCTCCGCTCAACGTCGCCTACGGCTATCCAGATGGCGACGGAGCGCTCATCGGCACGGTCGACGAGATCGCGATCTACGAGAAGGCCCTCGAGGCGGATCGCATCCGGGCCCACTTCGAAGCCGCGCGTTGAGCAGAGCGTCGGCGCGACATCGTCAGAGCTCTAGCGCGATCGCTGGCAGAGGGCGGCGAGCGGGGTTGCACGGTGTGGATCCCCGCCGTGCAACCGCGTCGCCCGATCATGCGTGGTGGGGGCTCCGCATCAATAGATGGACCGTCCCGGCGGGTTGTATCCAGGCGGGTTGTACATGCCCCTGCCTGGCGGGTTGTAGCCCGGCGGGTTGTACCCGCGGCCGTAGCCGTAGCCCGGCGGGTTGTACCCAGGCGGGTTGTACATGCCCCTGCCTGGCGGGTTGTAGCCCGGCGGGTTGTATCCGCGGCCGTAGCCGTAGCCGTAGCCCGGCGGGTTGTATCCGGGCGGGTTGTAGAGGCCCCTGCCCGGCGGGTTGTAGCCGACGGGGTTGTACCCGCGGCCGTAGCCATAGCCGTAGCCCGGCGGGTTGTATCCGGGCGGGTTGTACAGACCTCTGCCCGGCGGGTTGTAGCCCGGCCGGTTCACGATGAGCGCGCTCTGCTCGACGCCTTGCGCTTCTCCTTGCGCTTCTCCTTGCGCTTCCTCGTCCGCGTCAGCTGCTTCGTCGCCGGTTTCGGCTGCACATCCACCACAGATGATGCTCGTCGCGAGCGCGGTCGCGGCCATGAGGGTTCGGTTCGACAACATGGGGTCCTCCTTCTCGTGAAACACGCAGGCGCTCAGCACACGCACGTGCTGGGCGGCAAGATGGCGAAGCGGATGGTTCGGGGGCTCCGGTGGGGGTTGCCCGGGCGGGTTGCAGCCGTGGCGTCTCGAGCCACTTCGACTCACTCCGCCTCGGCGAACTCGACGGTGTCGCGCTCGGCTGCGCATCCTCGCGCGAGAGTGGCAGCCGCCGCAGATGCAGATAGGGGATCGTGTCCAGACGCATTGGCGCCCTCGACCGGCCAAGGAGCTCGCGCCCTCGGCTGCAACGCGTACGCCGGCTCGAGCTCCACGGTTAAGCGCACGAGCGCCCGCGGCTGCGACTTCGAGAGGTCGGCAAACCAGCGCGTCTCTTGCCGAGCGTCGCGCTACGCGCTCACGTTTGCGAGCTCTTCGAGGACACGAGCTCCGCTAACCGTGCCGCCATGGATCGTGGCCGGTCGACTCGATCGGCCGCCGCACTCCGCGTGCAGCGGCGCCATCTTCAGCCGATGATCATCGACTCGCTGAGCAGCTTGCCTTCTTTGAAGCGGCGCAGGTTCCAGCGCTCGAACATGGGCAGGTCCGGCGCGCCGTCGTCCTTCGCGATGTGCTCGGCGATCAGCTTGCCGACGACCGGCGCCATCATGAAGCCGTGCCCCATGAAGCCCGACGCTTGATAGAAGTGCTCGACGTCGTCGACGCCGCCGACGATCGGGTTTGCATCGGGCGTGAGGTCGTAACAACCGGACCACTGCCTGAGCACCTTCACCTTCCCGAGGATCGGGCATGTCGCAACGAGCGCGCGCGCGTAGAGCCCGAGGAACGCGAACGAGCTGTCGTGGTTCACGCCGTGCGGGACGCGGTCCTGGCCGATGCCGCCGACGATCTCGCCGCGCGTCGACTGGCTGAAGTAGAGGCCGTTCGTCAGGTCGGCGACGAGCGGCTTCAACCACGGCTTGAGCGGCTCGGTCGAGCAGATCTCGTGGCGGTGTGGCTTGTTCGGAAGCTCGACGCCGAGCAGCCGCGCGATCTCGGGCGACCACGCCCCACAGGCGTTGACGACCTTGTTCGTCTTGATGCGATGCACCGGCGCGTCGTGAGGCGGAGCGCCTTTGCCGCCGCTCGCCTTCCTCACGCGCACGGCCTCGATCCGCGAGCCACGCGTATCGAATCCGGTGACCTCGGTGAAGGTGGCGATCTCGACGCCCAGCTTCCGCGCGGCCTGCGCGAACCCCCAGACGAACGGCCATGGGAAGACGACGCCGTCGTCCGGGTTGTAGCTCGCGGCGACGACCCCGTCCGTCGACAGCTCGGGCACGATCTTCTGCGCTTCGCGCGGCGAGAGCATGCGCGTCGTCAGCCCGCACTCGCGCTGCAGCTTGCAGCTCTCCTCGAGCGCCTTCCTGCGGGCCTCGGTGCGCGCGAGGAACAGGTATCCGCCCTGCCGCAACCAGACGTTGATCTTGAACTCGCTCGCGAAGTCCTGGCACATCCGGATGCTCTCTTGCATCAACCGGACGTTGGCTTCGCTCGACCACTGGGCGCGGATCCCACCGCCGTTGCGCCCGCTCGCCCCGCCGCAGAGATAGCTCTTGTCGACGACGACGATGTCTTTCACGCCAATTCGAGCAAGGTGATAGGCGATCGACAGGCCCATGATGCCTGCCCCGATCACGACGACCTCGGCGCGGTTCTTCACGATGGCACTCTTACCCTGGCGAAGCGCTCGAGCGCTTCGGCGTGGAGCACGGGATTGGCAGCGAGCGTCCCCTCGTTCTGGGCGACCGGTCCGCGGTAGTCGAAGCGACGACCGCTACCGTCGGTGTAGAGACCGCCGGCCGCGCGCACGATGGCTTCGGGCGCGCAGGCGTCCCACAGCTTCACGAGCCCGGTCGACGGATGCGCGTAGATCTCGAGCGCTCCCGAGGCGACGCGTACACCCTTGATGCCGGCGCTGCCTGTCGGGACGAGCTCCTTCACGTCGAGGGCGCGGAGCTTCGCATCGACGGTCTTGCTGCGGTGGAACCGCGACACGGCACAACGACACATTGCCAGATCCGTCGCGTTGGACACGTGGATCGGGTCACGGCCGGCTTTCGTCACCCGAAATGCGCCATGCCCCTCTGCGGCGCCGTACACCTCTCCGAGGGCGGGGCAGTCGACGACGCCGACGGTCGCCACCCCCGCTTCGGCGAACCCGAGCATGACGGCGAACTCTCCGTTTTTCGCGATGAAGTCGCGTGTGCCGTCGACCGGATCGACGAAGAGCGCATGGGGCGCCGAGCCGAACCCCGCAAAGGTCGAGGGATCGCTCTCCTCGGCGACGATCGGCACGCCGGGGAAGTCACGGGTGAGCTTCTCGAGCAGGAGCGCGTTCGCCTCCTTGTCGGCCCGCGTCACGGGGTCGTTCGGTCCCTTGAGCTCCACACCCACGTCGGTCTCGGCGTAGACACGCATGACCACCTCGGCCGCGAGGGCGGCGGCGTCGAGGAGCTTCGTGAGGACGTCCTGTCTATCGACCATCGAGCTTGCCGTCACGAGTGAATGCCGACCTTTTCGAGCGCACGCGGGAGCTGGCGCAGGTCGTCGTCCTGAAGGTAGCGCGGTCCGCCGCCGGTCTCCCGCACGAGCTGCTCGAGCTGCTCTTTCGTGCGTGCGCCGAGGATGGCGGCAGAGACGAGATGGTTCGACAGCGCGAACCGCACGGCTGCGCCGCGGAGCGTGTGGACCTCACCCTTCACGAGGAAGCGCACGGCATCGAGCTGACCGATGCGGTGCTCGAGCTCCATCTTCGTCCAGCGCTCGTTGCGGTGATCGCCTTCCTCGAACGCGCGATCTTTGGACCACATCCCCGTGAGGAGGCCATGGCCGAGCACGCTGCGCGCGAGGATGCCGCAGCCGCTCACCATCACGTCGCCGGAGATGCGGTGGAGATCGATCGGATGGGTGAGGTTGTACGCGAGCTCGATCACCTCGGCGCCCCGGTCGATCGCGGAGCGCGCCACGTCCTCGTCGCCCGCCGCGACACCCCAGTGCTCGATCTTGCCCTCCTTCTTCAAGGCCAGCATCGTCTCCACGGCCTCGCCGGAGTGGAGCGTCTCCGGACTCGGGTTGTGCAGCAGGTACACCTGGACGGCCTCCCTGCCGAGCCGCTTGCATGAACGCTCGACAGCGCTGCGGAGATAGGCGGCGGCGAACGTCTTGCGCGGCGGGTCCGTCGTGCGATCGATCCCGCCCTTGGTCACGACCACGAGATCGGGATGTTCCTTCGCGAGCTTGCCGCAGAGCCGCTCCATGCGGCCGCCGCCGTACGCGTCGGCGGTGTCGACGAGCGAGAAACCCATGTCGATTGCGCGGCGGAGGACGATCTCTGCGTCCGCCTCTTCCACCTTTCCGTAGGCGTCACCGGAGAGGCCCCACGTGCCGATCGCGAGCTCGGAGACGACGAGGCCTGTCTTGCCGAGAGGGCGCTTTCGCATGCGACAAGACAACTAGCACGGTCGCCGTCTCCTCTTCCTGCCCATCCTTGCGAGCCGTGCCACCCTTGCCACCTTGCCTCCCTTGTCGTGGCGCGGCTTCGTCAGCCGGGCTCCCCTCCTTGACGACCGAGGGGAAAGGGGCGTACGCAAGCCGCCTCGGGATCGGCCGAGCTTGGGCTCTCGCAGATCGACCACCAGGCGGGCGGCGCGGAGGGGCCCTTCTCTCTAGGAGGAGTCACAAATGCGAAAGGTGTCGTTTGCTCTTGCGGTCGGGTTCGTGCTCGTGGCGTGCGGGGGAGGCGAGGAGAATCAGCCGCCGAAGACACCCGCCGCGCCGCCCGCGACCACGCCGGTCGCCACGGCTCCTGCACCGACGGCTGAGGCGCCGAAGGACGACGCAAAGCCGAAGGAGTCGCTCGCGGAGCTGCAGCAGAAGACGCTGAAGGGCTACACCGAGGCGACGAACGCGCGCGACGGGAAGAAGCTCGCGAGCTTCTACGCCGAGGGCGGTGTCGTGAAGATCGCCGGCGCTCCCGCCGACGCGAGCGGCCGCGAGGCGATCGCGCAGAGCTACCAGAAGCTCTTCGACGCGTTCAAGGACTACACGATGGCGCCGAGCCGCGTGCTCGTGAAGGGCGACGTCGTCGTCGTCGAGTGGGCGTTCAACGGGACGCACACCGGCGATCTCTGGGGCATCAAGGCGAGCGAGAAGAAGGTCGGCGCGCAGGGCGTCGACGTCATGTGGTTCACCCCGGAGGGACAGATCAAGGAGCACCACGTCTATTACGACGGCGGGACGATCCTCTCGCAGATCGGGCTCTCGAAGCAGAAGGCTCGCCCCATCCCGACGCTCGCGTCGACCCCGCAGGTGATCACGGCGACGGGCTCCGCGGACGAGACGAAGAACGTCGAAGCCGCAAAGGGCATGGACGCGGCGATGGAAGCGAAGAAGGACGCCGACTGGCTCGCGGCCATGGCGGACAACGTCGAGTTCGACGACATGAGCCAGCCGCAGACGTCCAAGGGCAAGGCCGAGGCGAAGAAGTTCTTCAAGGAGATGACGACGGCGTTCCCGGACAGCAAGTCGACGACCCACTACGCGTGGGGCATCGGCGATCTCGTGGTCGCAGAGTCGTCGTGGACGGGCACTCACAAGGGCTCGTTCTTCGGCATGCCGGCCACGAAGAAGACGGTCACGTCCAAGGGCCTCGACATCATGCAGTTCAAGGACGGCAAGATGGTCAAGGGCTGGCGCTATGCGAACAGCGCGGACTTCATGCAGCAGCTCGGCATGATGCCGAAGCCGGGCGACGCGAAGGCCGCAGGCGCGGAGAAGAAGCCCGCCGACGCGAAGGCCGCAGAGAAGAAGCCCGCCGACGCGAAGAAGTGATCCGCTGGCCGGCGGAGTGACCACTGAGGTCACTCTCCAGCAGGCGAAGGTCATCAGACGAAGGGGCCGCACGGTCCCTTCGTCCGTTTGTGCGCCGCGTTTGCGATCCGAACGCGGGATATCGATCGGATGAGGACTCCGCCCCTCATTGCTATCGGGCGGGAGACGGCGTGATGATGCGCGCATGGTGAATCGTTCCAGCGCGCTCGCGTTGCTCTTCGTCGTGACTGCTCTCGGCTGCTCCACCGCCGGAAAGCCGCCGACGACGGCGGCATCGTCCGATCAGAGCGCTTACGCCATCGGGTACAGCGACGAGATCTCGGCAGCGACGAAGGCCATCGCCGACGTTCAGGCGCGAGAGAAGCAGCTCACGGCAGGGTTCGCGGCGCATGTCGACGAGCTGCGACGGCCCGACTGGGAGAAGGTCGAAGCGGTCATCTCGGACTCGGACGAGGCCGGCAAGAGCGCCGACTTCGCCGACGCTCAAGCCGAAGCCGTCGCGGTGAAGAGCTTCTGGGACTCGGAGAAGAACGAGATCACTGCGCGCGTGAACGGCAACGCGCAGCACACGATGAAGCAGGCCGGCTGCACGGCCGAAACGGCAGGTCCGATCTCGTATGCGCTGAACGACGCGATTTCCAAGCAGCTCCAGAAGAAGCTGCGGTCGAAGAACGAAGCGTTCGTCGTCCTCGAGCGTTACAAGGGCTCGCTCGGTCCGCAGAACGTCGCGTCGCTCGAGAAGCTCGCCGACGAGATCTCGGAAGCCAGCTACGACGTGCACGTCCTCATGGTGCTCCAGCGCAACCGCCTGCAGCGGCTCGTCGCCGACAAGAACGACGTGAAGAAGACGCTCGACCGCTTCATCCAGGAGGAGCAGGCCTTCCAGGCGGAGCCGGGGCGGACCGACGCGGACAAGCGCGCGAGCCAGGAGCGCGTCGCCCAGGCGACGAAGAACAAGGCGGAGCTCGACAAGACCGCGCAGCAGGCGGAGGCCGTGTCCAAGGAGATGGACAAGTCGATCGACGCTGCGACGAAGGACTACGAGAAGGCTATCGACGACTTGAGGGCGAAGGTCGCCGAAAAGAAGAAGGGCGAACCGCAGGTCGCGACCACCGCCGCCGCTACACCGAAGGCGGGGCCCGCTCCGAAGGCGGCGCCGAAGCCCGAGGCCAACGCCAGTGAGGCGTCGAAGAGCGACGGCCCCGGGAGCAACGAGCCGTTCAAGCCCTGAAGTGGGCGTCTCGCCCGGCCGCTCCGTGCTGCATCGAATTTCGGCCGGATGCCGGGGGCTCGTCTCACGTCACGGCGAACCGAACCAGTAGTGGAACGAGGTGAACGCCGCGCCCTCGGCGCTCACCTCGATCGTGACGCGCTCGCCGCGCACGTCGTCGGGCACGTCGAACGAGACCTCGTCCCACGGGCCTTCGAGGACGTCGATGCGCGCGATGGTCTTGCCGCCGATGCTCACGCGCAGCGTCGTCGGCGATGTCGTCTCGATCCGGGCGACGCCCACGAGCTTCCCACTCGGCGGTAGCGTCGCAACGAAGCGATCGCGCATACGGTTCGTTCGGCCGCCGTCGAGCACGATCGCCCCGTCCGGAGCGTTGCCTTCACGTCCTGCCTGTTCGCCTTCGCGAGCGCCGAGCAGCTCGTAGGCATGCGCCGCCTCGCTTTCGAGGTCGGCGACGTCGATGGCGTCGACGATCGACGCGAGCGGCGTCCACGGACGCTCGCCCGTGCCGAGCTGGTCCCAGCGCGCTTCGCTCACGCGCATCGTCTGACCTCCGAGGATCGTCGAGTCGATGACCGTGGCCTCGTGGAGCGAAGCGCCGAGCACCGGCTCGAGCCCCATCCACTCCGGGTACACGACGAAGTGCGTCGGGAGCACCCCGGGCGAGTGCACGCGAACGCGCTCGTAGTGCTCGAGACGCGATGCGGCCCCGGCGACCCAGTAGCGACCTTCGGTCGGTGTGGTGAGGCCGACGACGTCGAAGGTCTTTCGATCTCCGAAATACGCGATCGCGCCGGTGTCGTTGACGCCCACCCGCGCGTCGGAGGGCAAGTGCTCCTTGGCCCAGCGTCCGAGGGCGACCTGTTGTCGGTCGATGCCGCTCGCCGACTGCGCGACGTCTTCGAGCACCCACTCGAGGCGCACCGCGAACATGCCTGCGATGCCGCCGGTCACGAGGGCTCCAGCGACCGTACCCGCGCGTGCATCGAATCTGCCCGCGACCGTGGCGACGACTCGTGCAAGGCATGCAAGGCCGATGATCCACCCGGTGGTGAAGGGCCAGAGATAGCGAAGCCGGTTCCAGAGGAACGTGACGTAGAGGCACGGCACGAACATCGAGACCGCGAGCAGGATGACCATCACGGCCCGCACGCGACGGCTGCTCACGTGGCCGCGCCATGCCGTGGCGGCCAGACCCAGGCAGGCGAGGGGAGCGCCACCTCTCGGCAGGAACTCGGCGCTCCAGACCTGACCGTCCAGGATCGTACCGACGAGCATACGAGCGTTCGCGAGCGCAGCGTCCGGAAGGACCTGGTACGGGTTGCCTGCGAGGAGCTTCACCTGCGCCGTGCTCGACGTCGGGCTCCCCGTGAGCAGGAGCAGGAAGACGTTCGGGAGAACCGCCGCCCCCACGAATGCGAGCGCGAGCGCTCGCGAGACATCGACGTTCAGTCCCAGGTTCAGTCCGCGCACCGAGAGCGTGGTCCGAAGCGGATGGATGCCGACGATCACGCCGATGGCGACGGACGTGAGCGCGCCTTCCGGGCGCATCAGCGGACAGAGCATGGCGACGAGCAGCAGCACGCCGAAAGAACGTCCCGTTCGCTGCTCGCTGCTCTCCGCCCACTCGGAAGCTCGTCGGGTGGCGAACGCGATGAGCCACGCGAACGGGACGACCTCCATTCCGCTCGACGCGCACCACGCGAAGCCGCCGAACGTGAGCACCATCGCCGCCGCGCCGATGCTCGCAGCACGACCGGCGAGTGGGCGCGCGAGCGCATGTGCCTCGTAGGCCAATGCGCCGAGCGCGGCGAAGGAGAGGCCCCACGCCGGCCACAAGATCGCCTCGCCCTTGAACCCGATCGCGTAGAACGGCGCTAGGACGAGCGGCCAGAGAAAGCTCGTGGCGCCCGTCGAGATCGGCTCACCCGCCTGGAAGCGGAACGGATGGCCCTCGGCGAACGCGCGGGCGTACTGGAAGTGGATGTACGCGTCGTCGAGCGTGGCCCCGGGATGTCCGAGCTTGTCGAGGATGCCGCCGACGGATCGCCACGCGAGAAGCGTCGTCGCGAGCACGAGAGGCACCCACCGCACCGCGCGGCGCCAGAAGGCGGCGGCGTGAGGACGACCTTCGCTCTCGCTTGCGGTCGACACGGCGCTCATCGCAACGTGCTGACGCTAACAGACCTTGCCCGTTCCCGCCGCCCGCTGCCCATCGGCCCGTGCCCCCGTGGGATGGCGTCTTCGCGATCCTTGACCGTGAACGGAGCCGCGTCTATTCGCCGGGCGTCATGACGAACGAGGAGCGCCCGCCGAGCGCGGAGGTCCCGACGGAGCGCAAGCGTCGCCCTGGACCGTATGCTGACGCGCCGCGGCTGCCGGAGACCGCCGAGGTCGACCTTCGGACGCTCGGCAAAGGCCAGCACATCGAGCTCGAGATCGGTCCTGGCCCCAAGGCCGGCTTTCTCCTCGAGCGCGCGGCTGCCGCGCCCGAAGCGCTGCTCGTCGGGCTCGAGATCCGGCGCAAGTGGGCGGCGGTCGGCGACGGGCGGCTCGCGAAGCACGGCTTCGGCGAACGCGCGCGCGTGTTCTGCGAAGATGCCCGGCTGGCGCTGCCGAAGCTCCGGCCGAACGGCGGAGTCAAGCGCGTCTTCCTCCACTTCCCGGATCCCTGGTGGAAGAAGCGGCATCACAAGCGGCTCGTGATGGGGGATGCGTTCCTCGAGCAGGTCATCCGCTTGCTCGAGCCCGGGGGCGAGCTGCTCATCCAGACGGACGTCGAGGAGAGAGCCGAGCTCTACGCCAAGGTCGTTGCCGGCAGCGAAGAGCTCGTCCCCGCGGGTGACGAACCGGGGTCACCCGTCATCCGCGAGAATCCGTTCAACGCACGGAGCCCGCGGGAGCATCGCGCGATCGCGGACGGGCTCCCCGTTCATCGGATGTTGTGGCGTAGGCGCTGAATGGAAGCGCGGGCTCGGTCGAGCCCGCAGCAGTCAACGAAGCGGCGCGTCTCCAGGTCCACCGAGGTCGAGCGAACGGCGCTCGGCCGACGGAGCGGCTTCGTCCGCGAGCACGAGCTCGATGTCGCCCTCGGTCGGCCGTGACGGCGGCGCAACGGCGTCAGGGCGGAACATCCGTTCTTCGAGCAGCTTGCGCAGCGACTCGACGGCGTCCTTCGCCGTCTTGCCTTCGCCGGCAGCTTCGGACTCGATGCATTCGGCAAGAAAGCCGCTTTTGTCTCGAATGAGGCGGTAAGAGAACTTCATCATCGTCTCAGCGGCTGTAGTCCGGGACGTCGCCGCCGGGCGCTACCGGGTCGTTCGACTCTGTCCCTTCGTGGATGGGCTGCACCGGAATCGGCGGATGAATCGGATGAGCTGCCGGGTCGGGATTCACCGGCGACGCCGGCTGTTGGCCGGGCGTCGAGCTCGGTTCGGCTTCTTGCGGCTTGTTCGGCTGCGTGGTCATGCCGAGCCATAGCTGCACGACGGGTGCCGTCGGAGACCGCGGTGACGCCAGCGCGAGCAACCGGGATCGCGTTGCGGTCACGTGCCCATCTGCCCCGGATGAGACGGTCGCGCCTCGGAATTGCGGCGATGGCGCCTCTTCTAGAGCGGATCCTCGACCCACGCGACGGCACGCTCCTCGCTACTTCGTGCTCGAACTCTCTGGAAAGGATTGTTTGTCATGCTCTATTGGGCCGCCGTCTTCTTCGTCATTGCTCTCGTCGCTGCAGTGCTCGGCTTCAGCGGGCTCGCGGCGGGTGCCGCTGGAATCGCGAAGATCCTCTTCTTCGTGTTCCTCGTCCTCGGTGCGCTGTCTCTGATCTTCGGTCGCCGCGTCCCTGCGTGACCCACTGAGACACACGGCCGAGACACAAGACCTGAGACATGCTTCTCACCGCCGTCGTCGCGAAGCCCGAGCTCGTCAGCCTCATCCACTCGCTCACTCCGATGCGAATCGACATCGACGAGCGACGCGGTCGCTTCGTGACGCTCGGCCGTCCCGAGCTCACCCTCGTTCCCGGGCGTGGCTTGCGATTGAGAGGAGACGCTCGCGTCTCCTGGGACGTCGCGGGGGTTGCGATCCCCGTGACGCTCCAGGCATGGCAGGTCCTGCTCGTCCCGCGCATCGTCTCGCGCGGGAAGTCGCGCGTGCTGTCGTTCGAACCCGTCATCGAGGAGCTCGATCTGAAGCTCGTGCCCGCGTTCCTCGATGACGCGATCGTCGGCGCGATCCGGGAAGGGATCTCGCACAATCGGGACAAGATCGCCTGGGACTTCGCGCGGACGCTCTCGAAGCGGCTGCCCCTGCCCAGGAAGATCTCTCCCGCGAAGACCTTCGAGCTCCTCGCCGTCGACGGCGAGGTCGAGATCACGTCGAGCGAGCTCCGTCTCGCGGTGCGATTCGAGGCGCGCGTCGAGTCTCGGTCGGCGGTCCCGCGAGAGAGCGAAGCGGGCGCGCGTACGGCGCCTCTCTCTGCACGCGCGATCGCGCGCTGAACGACGAGGCCGCAACGAGGCTCTCTCCCTCTCGAGAGCGCGTTGCGGCCTTTCTCTTTTTCGTTTCTCGTTTCTCGTCTCTCGTCGCAAACACAACGTCGACGGCCCGCGCACGCTTCGAACGTGAGGCGGGCCGTCGTCCGTTCAGTCGGTCTCGCAGTTCTCGTTCTCGATCACCGGAGAACCCGTCAGGTACTGCAGACGGCACTTCTCGACGGCGCCGATCTTCTCGGCATGAATGCGCGTGAGCTGTGCGCCGAAGAGGATGATCATGCTCGACAGGAAGATCCACGTGGTCAGCGCGAGCACGCCGCCGACGACTCCATAGGCCGAGTAGCTGGTGAGCTTCGAGAGGTAGGTCGCGAAGATCTCCTTGAGGCCCATCAAGAAGGCGGTCGTCAGAACGGCGCCCACGACGACGACGCGGATCGGTGGTCGGGAGCGCGGGATCAGGTGGAATGCAGCCGTGAACACTGCGGTGAGGAGCAGAACGGTGAGCGAGAGCTCGGCGGTGCGTACCAGGGCCGGCCAGAGCGGTAAGTCGATTTGCTCCTGCGTGCGGTCGACGAAGAACTTGAGGACGGAGCTCGAGACGAGCGAGACGAGCAGCGTGAGCCCGAGTCCGAGCACGATCGCAAACCCGGAGAGACGCTCGATCAGGAAGACCCGGATGGATCCGATGATGCCGGCGGACTTTCGCGGCGGCACGCACCAGATCCGATTCAAGGCTGCGTCCAGCTCCACGAATGCGCCGCTCGCGCCGAAGAGGAGCGTGAAGACGCCGATGACCGCCGAGATGCCGCGCGCGCTGCCGCTCTCCTGCATCGCCGTGAGCGTGCGATCCAGGATGTCGCGTATCGGGGTCCCCGGACTGGCGATCGTCTCGAGCAGCCGCTCGCGTGCCGGAGTGCTGTCTCCGAGTACGAAGCCGACGATCGTCACCGACAGCAGGACGAGCGGGAAGATCGAGAACGTCGCGTAGTAGGAGAAGGCGGCGCCGAGGCGGTATCCCTCGTTCTCGGAGAACCGATCGGCCGTATCCGAGAAGAGCTCGACGAGGAAGCGAACGCGATTCTTGATGCCGGTGGCATTCGGATCGGCGCCCTTCTTCTTCGGTGAGCTCCCCGCGGCGCTCGTCATCGCGCTCACTTGCCCGGAACCTCCCCGCGCTTGCCCTTCTCCTCGGCATCGCGCAGAGCAGCCCCCTCTTCACCCTCGAGCGCCTTCTTCGCCTTGTCGGCGAGCTCGCCCGCATTGCCCTTCTCGACGGACTGCTCGACACCCTCGCGATAGCGCCGGCTCGCGTCGTAGTTGCCTTCGCCGATCGTATCGCCCTGGCCGTCCTTCTTCGGCTCGTTGCTCATCCACGCCTCCTTTTTGCTGAGGCCGAATGGTGCAACACACGTTCCGCGCTCGACGTGTCGAGTCTGAGCGTTTAGGTTGCAGCCCAACGTGTCGCGTTTCCGCGTCATGACGTACAACGTCCATCGCTGCATCGGTCGCGGTGGCAGAGACTCGGTCGAGGACATCACGGCCGTATGTGCGGACGTGCGTCCCGATCTCGTCGCCCTGCAAGAGCTCGACGCTCCGGAGACGGACGAGGCCGAGGGCGCGCATCACGCGCGCGACCTGGCGAGCGGGCTCGGTATGACGCTGCTCTTCTGCCGGACCTTCCGGCGCGGCGTCGGCTTCTACGGGCACGCGCTGCTCAGTCGCTCGCCGCTCGAGCTCGTGCGCGTGACGACGTTCCCCACGATCAGCACGGCCTCGGAGCCGCGGGGCGCCATCTGGGCGCGCACGGTCATCGGCGGCGAGCCCGTCGAGATCGTCAGCACGCATCTCGGCGTGACGCGGCGCGAGCGGCAGATCCAGTCGGGAGAGCTGGTCGGACCAGAGTGGCTCGGGAGCCCGAGCATGGGGCCGGTGCGCGTCTTCTGCGGGGACCTCAACGCCGTGCCGAATGCGACGACGTATCGCCGGTTCGCGCGCAGGATGCGTGATTCACAAAAGCAACTGCCCGGTCATCGCCCGATGCCGACGTTTCCGAGCACGCTGCCTTTCTTGCGGCTCGATCACGTCTTCGTCTCGGACGATGTCCGGGTGCTCGGAGTGACCGTGCCGCACGACGCGCGAGCGCGCCGTGCATCCGATCACCTTCCTCTGATCGTCGACCTCGAGCTTCCCTGACCTCACGTGGTCGGGATCGAGCCTTCAGGCTCCTCGACGTCCTCGCCCTCTCCGGCCTCCAGTCTCTCGCCGAGGTCCTTGATGAAGTCGCGGGAGATCCGCGCGACCTGCGTACGAACGGTGTCGCTGAGGAGCGCACCAGCCGCGGTGAGGAACACGAGGCGGGAGAGCTTCGAGCCGATGAGGACGCCGACGCCGAGGCCGAGCGCTCCTGTCGCAACGGGCAGCAGGTACGGGCGCTCGTGGAACGCCATCTCCGCACGGTCACGCAGATCCTCGACGAGGTCGCGCGCCTGCTCGACGCGCTCACGAAGAGCGATCTCGACGTTCTCCGCCTTCTCCTCGAGAGCCTTGGTCGTCTTTGCCTGCGTGATCCCGTTCTTCGCCTGCGTCGTATCCATCTCTGCTGATCTCCTCTCGCGCGGCAAGGAAGCGCTCGGGACCAAAAGGGTCAGCGGCGGCCGCGGCGTGCCTTCCGTGCAATCGTCACGCCGACCATGGCGAAGAGCGCGAGCCCAGGCAGTACAGGCGGCGTGCGCGGAGATGCGGCGCAGGAGACGCTGCCTTCTGCCTCACCGGTACATTGATTCCCCGAGCACTGCGCGCTCGCGCTGCCCTGCACCTGGATGTTCAGCGTCGCCTTGAGCGCGTCGATGCACCTCTGGAGGTTGTTGCCCGTGTCGACGTACTGGCCATCGCAGAAGAGCGCGCCTTCGGGCTGTTCGCACTTCGCCTTGCAGCCGCCCTGGAGCTCCGCCTTGCAGCTCGCGTCGAGCTTCGCCTGGCAGTCGATCTGGCACTGGGCGCTCGCCTTCGCGCGGCACGAGCCTTCACACGACGCCTGACACTTGCCCTCGCACGTCGCGGATGGGGGCGTCGCGCTGCACTGCGCGTCACACTTCGCTCCGCAGTTCGCTTCGCACTTGGCTTTGCACGAGCCGCTTGCCTCGTTGCCCGTGGCAGATGCGCCGCACTGCGCGTCACAATCGGCGTCGCAGGAAGCCGTGCAGCTTCCTCGGCAGTCGAAGCTGCCGGGGTCAGCCTCGCACTGACCGACGCAGGACCCCTCGCACGAGCCTTTGCAATCGACGTCTGCCGTTGCCGAGCATTCGCCGTCACACTGGGCCGTCAGCTTGCCCGCGCACGCGGCCTCGAACCGGGCCGGCTCGCACTGCGCGGTGCAGCCGCCCGACGTCTCGATCTTGCACTCGGCATTGGCGCGGACGTCGATGTTGTTGCACGCCTCGAGTCCTGCGTGTGCGACGCGCGGTGCAAGGATCAGCGCGGGGACGGCGGCGAGGGCGGCGAAAGTGAAGCGACGGATCATCGGGTTCTCCTGTGGTTTGGTCGTCCGTGAAGATGCGAGGGAAGCGGGCGTGCCGTATGCACCCCCTCGATCGACATCCTTGGCGTTCGCGTGCTCATCGTGATCGGCTCGGCGTGGAGGAAGCTACTTGCCCCTGGGCATTTGGGGCCTGGGCACGGGCCTGCCCTTCGCGTGCAAGGACCTCGGCGACCTCGGCGTCGGCCTCCGCTCGCAGAAGGAGCGACTCGGCTTCCAGATATTCGCCCTGCCGGATCAGCGCACGTGCGCGGCTGATCTCCGACTCGGCCAGCTCGAGCAGCCTCCGAGCTCGCGGATCCGTGCGGGCACCGTCTCGTGCAGCCGCTTTCGCGGCCTCCTCCGCCGATCCGACGCGCGCCGTCGGCGGAGGGGGTGTTCGGGCGGAGACGCATGCAGTCAGTCCGACGAGCAGCACCACGCCGATCTTCATGTCTCGGCCGCTGCATCGCCTGTGCCCGCGGTCCTGGGCGGCAGCGCCTACTTACGACGCGCAGCGGCGTAGCGGTTCGCCTCGGTGGAGCGCCGATGAACAGGGTAGAGTCGCGCGCGTGATTCGTCGGGTTGCCTGCGCGCGTCGTGCGCTGGCCTTGTTGCTCTTCCTTTCCGGTGTTGCGACTTCGCGTCCCGTTCATGCGGACGAGCCGGAGCCGCGTGATGATTCTGCCGGCTCCGAGCCGGCCGCCATCGTTGCTCCGCGCCTTCTGACGTCGATCGTCGCGCCGTACCCCGTGGGCGCCGAGGGCGACGCAGCGGTCATGCTCGCTGTGAGTGTCGGCGTCACGGGCAACGTGGACGACATCCGGGTCCTCGAAGGGTACGAGCCCTTCGCGTCGGCAGCGCTCGAGAGCGTCCGCAGCGCCCGCTTCGTTCCAGCATCCCGCGACGGGAAGCCGATCGCGGCGACCGTCCGCTTCCGCGTCGACTTCACGAAGCCCGCGCCCGCGCCGCCGCCGCCACCGCCGCCACCTCCCTCCGAACCAGATCCCGTCGCGGAGCTTCCGGCCGGAGCCGAGTCGTCGCCGCCCGCTGCTCCGCCGACGCGCATCGACGACGTCGTCGTTCGAGGCGGGCGCGCAGCGGTCGGAGCTGCCGTGACGGACTCGCTTGCGCGTGCGGAGGTACGTCAGTTGCCGGGTGCGTTCGGCGATCCGTTCCGCGCGATCGAGGCGGTCCCGGGCATGACGCCAGTGCTCACCGGCCTGCCGTACTTCTACGTGCGCGGCGCGCCGCCCGCGAACGTCGGCTATTTCTTCGAAGGCGTTCGCGTCCCGTATCTCTTTCACTTCGGGCTCGGGCCGGCGGTCATCCACCCTGCGTTGATCGCGAAGACGGACCTCCATCGAGGTGGCTATCCGGCCGCCCTCGGTCGCTACGCCGGTGGCATCGTCGAAGCCACCGCGATGCCGCCGCTCGAACGGTTCCACGGCGAAGCACAGCTCCGGCTCATCGACGCAGGCGCGCTCGCGGAAGCGCCGTTCGCGAACGGGAAGGGGGCTGCGCTCGTCGCCGCACGCTACTCGTACACGGCCGCGCTCTTCAGCGTGCTCTCGTCGGACACGACGCTCGACTACCGGGACTACCAGGCGCGTGTGTCCTACGCGCTCTCGGATCGCGACACGATTTCCGTGCTCGGCTTCGGGTCGTACGACTTCGCCGCGCAGAAGCAGACGATCGACCCGAGCACGCAGCCCATCTTCGTCGACCCGGGCGCGAGCCGCGAGCCGCGTGAGGTCTCGCGCGTCCTCTTCGCCTCCGAGTTCCATCGTGGCGACGTTCGCTGGGATCGTGCGCTGTCCGGCGGTGGCCGCATGCGCGCTGCCGTCACGGTCGGCTTCGATCGGACGCGTGTAGAGGCCCGCCGTGCCGCGACCGACGTCATGACCGGCGCCCGGTTCGAGCTGACACAGCCGCTCGCGAAGACGGCTCTGCTCCGCGCGGGAGCGGACGTCATCGTCGACCAGTACACCGCCGACTCGCTCCCGTCGTTCTCGGACGATGACGACGTCGTCCTTCGTCAGCGGAGCGTCTTCGTCGATCGCGTCGACTTCGCGACCGGCGCGCGCGTCGACGCGGTGTTGTCGATGATCCCGAGAATGGAGATCGTCCCGGGCGTCCGCTTCGACGTCTACGGTTCCGGCGATGCACGTGCGTTTGCCGTCGATCCGCGCCTTGCGGCGAGGTTTGCGGTGAGCGACCACGTCCGCCTCATCCACGCGTACGGGGTTGCCAGCCAGCCGCCGTCGACGCCGATCGCCTTGCCTGCCATCACCATCGCGCGGCTCCTCGGCGGGCTTCAACGCGCGGTTCAGACGAGCGCGGGCGTCGAGGCCGATCTTCCGCAAGACTTCACGGGGACGGCAGCCGTCTTCCACAATGCCTTCTACGGATTGAACGACGCGCTCGGGACCGCGCAGATGGAGATCATCGACGTCGAGCGGAGCGACACCCTGCTCGCGAAGAGCCGTGGGTCTGCATTCGGTCTCGAGCTCGGGCTCCGCCGAAAGCTCACGCGCCGGATCGCCGGTCTGGCGTCGTACACGCTCTCGCATTCGACACGGAGCGCGAACGGCGAGCGTTTCGTCTCGTCGTACGATCGGCCGCACGTCCTCTCGGCGGCGCTCTCGTTCGATCTCGGCAAGGGGTGGCGCGCCGGCGCGCGCTACGTCACGTACAGCGGGATCCCGATGCGACCCGCGCAACCGGCGTTCCCCGAGCAGTCCGTCGGCGTCCCGCCCGAACGCACCCCTGCATTCCACCGGCTCGATCTGCGTCTCGAGAAGCGATGGCCGATCGGCAAGACGGGATGGATCTCGGCCGTGCTCGAGGCGCTCAATGCGACGCTCTCGCGCGAGGTGACGGGCTACGAATGTGGGACGGCGCTCTCGTTGCCCGGCGCCGCTCCGCGCGTGCCCCGGTGCGCCGAGCGCGTCATCGGCCCCGTCAGCGTGCCGAGCCTCGGCGTGGAAGGAGGTTTCTGATGCTCTCCGTCGCGTGGTCCGCTCGAATCGGCGCTGCCGCTCGCTGGATGGTGCTCGGCGGCCTGACCGCGCTCGCCGCGTGCGTTCCTGCCGACGAGGCCATAGGGCTCGGCTCCGTCCAGTTCACGTTCACGGCATCGCAACGGACGATGGGAGGCCTTCGCGACGTCGACACGCGCGACCGGTGGTCGCTCCGCTTCGATCGAGTCGTGCTCGGCTTCAAGACGATGACCATCGGTCAGATCGGCGTTGCCGACGTCTGCTCCTACCGCGGCCGCGGCGAGACCACGGATGTCGTTTTCGATCCGCGGTTCGGGGTCGTGCAGACGTTCAACGGCATCCAGCCCGTCTTGTGTCCGGACGTCGGGATCATCTTCGGTCCACCTTCGGACACGACGACGCTCGGCGCAGGCGTCACGTCACGCGACCTCGTCGAGCTGGCGACGGGGGAACCGGCTCATGCGATCGTCGAGGCCACTGCGACGGAGCTCCGGACGTTCGCGAACCCGGACCCCCGGACGATGCGCATCTCGCTCCGCTTCGACTCGGAGCGGACGGCGACCCGCTTCGGCGGGTGCCGCGCAGCAGCACGCGGCGTTCGGATCCTCGAGGGCGGCCGCGATGAGGTGCCGGTCGCCTTTGCGGCCGAGCGGCTGTTCGGGAACGCGATCTCGACGAGCTCGAGCCTCCTCGTCTTGCCGTTCGTCGACTCGGATCTGGATGGCGATGGCGTCGTCACGATGGCCGAGCTCGACGCCCGGCGGCTCACCTCGCTCATCGGCTACGACGGAGCGTACGCGATGCCGGATGGAAGCCGGGTGGGCTCGTTCGGCGACTTCGTCCGCGTGCTCTTCCGGTTCGCGATCAAGTTCCGGAACGAAGGCATCTGCGTCGGCAACGAGCCCGGCTCGGAGGAGGGCGGGCAACCGTCGCCGTAGCCGCCGAGATCGCGAGCGGCGGACCGCTACGGCTTCGTGGGCCGGGCGTCCGCGTCGCCGATGTGGAACTCGACGCGGCGATTGCTCTGTCGGCCTTCCTCGGTGGTGTTGGTGTCGACCGGTCGTGTCGTGCCGAAGCCCTTCGCCTGGAAGCGCTTCTTGTCGAGGCCGAAGCTCGTGAGCCACTTCACGACCGCCTCGGCGCGTTTCTGACTCAGTCGCTGGTTTGCGCCTGCGTTGCCGGTGTTGTCGGTGTGTCCCTCGACGCGGACCACCGTGATCTCCGGATGGTCCTTGAGCGTGGTCGCGATCGCGAGGAGCGTCGGATCGCTGTCCGGAAGGATGTCCGCGCTGCCGGTCTTGAATTTGACCTGCTCGACGATCTTGATCTGACCGCCCTCGATCCGCGCGAGCGGACAGCCGTTGCGCTTCGGGTCCGGGTCGGCCGCGCCGGGCGCGTCCGGGCATGCGTCCTCGGAGTCGTAGAGCCCGTCGCCGTCCGTGTCTGGCGGGCAGCCGTTCCGGTCGGGGTCGTCGCTCGGCTGACCGGCCATGTCAGGGCATGCATCGCGATCATCCGCGATGGTGTCGCCGTCACGGTCGGGCGGACACCCGTTCTTCTTCGGGTCGTCGCTCCTTGCTCCGGCGAGCTCGGGGCACGCGTCGACGAGGTCGAAGACGCCGTCGCCGTCGCGGTCGGACGGACAGCCGTTCTTCGTGCGGTCGTCGCTCTTCACGCCCGCGACATCCGGGCAGGCATCGGACAGATCGGCGATGCCGTCGCCATCGTGATCCGACGGCGCCACGGCTGGTGCGGGCCGCGGGCATCCGTTCGTCCTGCGATCGTCCGTGTGTACCCCGGCGACGTCCGGGCAGGCGTCGCTCGTGTTCGGCACTCCGTCACCGTCCGAGTCTTCCGAATGGCCTGGCGTCCACTCCGCGCTCAGGAACGCACGAAGCGCAGGTGTTCCCCATCCGCGCGTGAGGCCGGTGCCGAGGCCGCCGCCGAAGCGAAGGTCGGAGACGGTGTAGTGAGCGCCGAACAGGACCTCGATCGGCGTGCCGCGTCGCTTGCCGAAAGAGTCGCTCTCGAGGACCGAGCTGCCGTAGAGCTCCGGTCCGACGACGAGCTTGCGGTTGGCGAGGCGAGCGCCCGCTGCTGCGCCGAACACGAGCTCGCTACCGAGGGGATTCCGCTCGAACTCCTCCGTGAGCGCGCGGTGGTGATAGCCGACGCGAGCGGAGTAGGTGAACGCAGCGATGTCGCCGGCCACAGTCACGCGCGGCAGGACGCGGACGTAACCGTCGCTCGTGTACTGCTCGCGCGAGCCCGTGGGCAGATGGAGCGAAGCACCGAGCGCTCCGGTGATCGGCCCACCGTGCTCGCCGAAGAGCCTCACGTCGCCGGAGATGCGGAGGTCGCCGACCGCGCTCGTCGGCGGCGAATATGCCTTCGTTCCGATGACGACGGGATCGCCGGTCTGGTAGACGGCGACGGGCAGGCTCAACCCGGCGCGCAGCCGGTTCCAGAGCACGAGCGACGCGCCGGGATGCACGAACACCTGGTGCTCGACGAGCGACGACACGTAGTTGCCGTCGCCGTCGTACACGACCAGCGGGTTGTACGCCCACGCGCCGACGACGCCGGCAGCCGGACGAAGACGCCCTCGCAAATCGAGTGAGTCGAGGACGAACCACTCGCTCCCGCGCTCCGACGGATCGAAGCGGTCGAGCACGAACCCCTTCTGAGCCTGCGCGGAAGCCGACCGCGCCGACAGGAGGAGCAGGCCGAGCGCGATCGCAGCGGGCGTCAGCTTCAGGAACGACATCACCCTGCCCAAGCGTATCCGCCTAGCTCGTCCGTGGCCTATAGCGGTGACAGAGCCGCTGCTTACTTCGATAACTGAAGGCGCGGTCGCGCGGCTGAGCTCGACTCGCTCCGGCAGCCGCCGTGCCGGCCTCCTGCGCGAAGTGCTAGGAGGCCGGAGCGTGACGCACGATGCGGTCGACCCGCTGGCAACCCAGGCGACGGACGTGAAGGCGAAGGTCCGCGCGCTCTTCTCGAGCGAAGAGGACGACGTCGTCACGAAGGTCACCGCGAACATCGAGGCGCTCGTCCGGGCGGCCGTGGTGAGCAGCGAGGTCGACTTCGAGGAGCTCTCGTCGCGCTTCTCCTCGCTCGACATCCCCGAGCTGCCCGTCAGCACTGCGAGCTACTTCGCCTATCTTCGGGACGACGTCGTTTCGCATTCGGTCAACGTCGGCTCGCCGCACTTCATCGGCCACATGACGTCGGCGTTGCCGGCTTTCGTCCGCCCTCTCGGACGTCTACTGACGTCGCTCAACCAGAATCTCGTCAAGATCGAGACGTCGAAGGCGCTGACGCCGTACGAGCGCGAGGCGCTCGCGATGATGCATCGCCTCGCGTTCGCGGGCAGCGATTCGTTCTACGAACGTTCGATCCAGGATCCCGATCGGACGCTGGGGATCATGACGTCGGGCGGAACGCTCGCGAACGTGACTGCGCTCTGGGTCGCGCGCAATGCGAGCCTCGGTCCGAGCGGCTCGTTCGGCGGCGTCGAGCGTGAGGGGCTCGCTCCCGCGCTGCGGCACTACGGCTGCCAGCGCGCCGTCGTGATCGGCTCCTCGCTGATGCACTACTCGCTCGAGAAGGCGGTCGATCTGCTCGGTCTCGGCACGAGCGGCCTCGTGCGCGTTCCCGTCGATCGGCAAGGTCGCGTCGTGCTGAGCGCGCTCCGGGAGGCGGTTGCGAATGCAGAGGCTCGTCGTGAGCTCGTCCTCGCGGTCGTCGGCATCGCCGGTACGACCGATGCCGGCACGATCGACCCGCTCGCGGACATCGCCGCGCTGACGTCGGATGCGCGGGTTCATCTGCACGTCGACGCCGCGTGGGGTGGACCGCTGCTCTTCTCGGAGCGGCACCGGTCGAGGCTCGCGGGTATCGAGCGCGCCGACTCGGTGACGATCGACGGTCACAAGCAGCTCTACCTTCCGATGGGCATCGGAATGGTTCTCTTCAAAGATCCGGAGCAGGCGCGCGCGATCGAGAAACAGGCCCCGTACATCATCCGCGCCGGCTCGCCGGATCTCGGCAGACGTGCGCTCGAAGGGTCGCGTCCGGGGATGGCGCTCTTTCTCCACGCAGCGCTCCACATCCTCGGCAAGCAGGGATACGCCCACCTCATCGACGACGGGATCGAGAAGGCAGCGTTCATGGCTGCACGGATCCGTGAACGTCCCGATCTGCAGCTTCTCGTCGAGCCGCAGATCAACATCGTGAACTATCGGTACGTCCCCGCGCCGTTTCGCGCGAAGGTGCACGCTGGCGTGCAGCTGACGTCGGAGGAGGACGACGCGGTCAGCGCGTTCAATGTGCGCCTTCAAGAGAAGCAGCGTCGGGACGGCCTCACGTTCGTCTCGCGCACGTCGCTCGCGTTCTCCGAGCACTCCAGCGGCCGTTCCATCGTCGCGCTGCGAGCGGTCCTCGCGAACCCGCTCACCGAGGAGCGCCACATCGTCGAGGTGCTCGACCGCCAGCGCACCCTAGCCACCGAGCTCGGCGGAGAAGACTGAGCTCTCGTCCTCCTGGAGCCTGGAGCCTACAAAGTGAACTTGTACCGCGCCGTGTCGCCCGCGGGGACCGTCACCGTCGCGTCGCGGACCTTGCCGTCCGGCGTCGTGCACGTGACCTTGTGCGGTCCCGCAGAGAGCTCGAGGCCGGCAACCGGCGTCGCGCCGCGCGCCGCGCCGTCCACCGTCACGTTGCACCAGCCGCCCGAGGCGCCGACGTTGAGCTTGCCGCTGCCCGACGGCTGGGGCGAAGGACGAGCCACCGCCGGGGTCGACGAGCCGTGCCGCGGCTCCGGTAGCTTGTCGAGCGTGATGTCGAGGTGCTTCGTCTCGAGCGGCGCTCCCGTGAAGGTGACCGAGCCCTCGGCGTAGCCTGGCGCGGTGACGGTGAGCCGGTGTGAAACGCTCGACGTGACGCCGTCGATGCGCGGACCGGTCACCGGCTTGCCGTCGATCGCGAACGACGCGTTGGCGACCGAGTCGGGCGACACCTTCACGTCGACGACGACGGAGCCTTTCTTCAGCTCCACCTTCACGTCGCTCGACTTGCCCTCCTCGAGCGTCACGCGCTGCCTGGCGTGTTCGAAGCCGTCCATCGTCAGCTTCACGTCGAGCGCTACGCCCGTGGGAAGCTCCTTCACGGTCGCCGGCGTGACCTCGGGTCGAAGGTCGCCGTTGATCCAGATCGATGCGCCCGGAGGATCGCTCTCGACGCTGAGCCATCCTTTCGCGATCGCCGGAGCGGCCGTGGCCGTGGTCGGCGTTTCGTGGCTCGCCTCGTTGTTCTTCTTTGCCAGGACGTAACCGGCGCCGCCGAGCGCGCCGGCGATGATGAGGACGCCGACGACGGCGCCCGCGATGAGCGCGCCGCTCGTTCGCTGTACGCGGCTCGCGCTCACGTCCGTGACGGTGCGTGCTGCCGCGGGCATGCTGAGCGTGCTCGCAACGCGCTGCCCGCTTCCGTCGACGTCGAAGCCGCCGGACACGTCCGGGTTCGACACGCCAGCGTGCTGGAGCTCGATGATGTCCGCGAGGTGCTTGCCTTGCAGAAGGGCTTCCTTCTGCATCGCGAGCTTCTCCTCGAAGAGCGACTGCATGAACTGGTTGAGCGCCAGGCTCGACACCGCGATCTGGTGCCGGCGAACGAAGGCCTCGAGGTCGGCCTGCATCTCGCGCGCGGTCTGGTATCGCTCGTCCGGATCCTTTGCGAGCGCGCGCATCACGATCTTCTCGAGGTCCGGCGGATAGTCCGGATGGATGTCGCTCGGGCGCGGGTACTCCCGGTCGCAAATCAGCTTGAGCGTCTCGTACTCGCTCTGGCCCTTGAACAGGCGCTTGCCCGTCGTGAGCTCGAACAGCATCGTCCCCGTGGCGAAGAGATCGCTCCGAGCGTCGAGCTGCTCGCCACGCGCCTGCTCCGGCGACATGTACGGGACTTTGCCCTTCAGCTTGCCGCTCTTCGTCTGCTCGCCGATGCGGGTGTCGCTCTTGGCGATGCCGAAGTCGACGATCTTCACGTCGCCCGTGAACGTGACGACGATGTTCTGCGGGGAGATGTCTCGATGAACGATGCCGAGGTGCGTGCCGTCGAGATCGCGCTTGTCGTGCGCGTACGCGAGGCCTGCGCACATCCCGAGCACGATCGCGAGCGCATGTTCGAGCGGGAACTCGAGCACGCCCTTCTTCTTCATCTGCCGGACGATGGAGCGCAGGTCCTCGCCGTGGACGTGCTCCATCGCGATGAAGTACTGCCCGTCGGCCTGACCGACGTCGAAGATCTGGACGATGTTCGGATGCGAGAGCGTCGCGGCGATGCGCGCCTCGTGCAGCAGCATCTCGATGAACGCCTTGTCCTGGTTCATCGAGGGAAGGATGCGTTTGATGACGAGCAGCTTCTCGAAGCCGGCGACCGACTTCTGGATGGCGAGGAAGAGCTCCGCCATGCCGCCCGTCGCGAGCTTGCGGATGAGGGTGTACTTGCCGAATCGCATCGGCATGCCCTCCATCCCGAGATCACGGTCCGCGCCGGCCCCGTCGGGGGTAGCCGCCCGAGGCGGCAAGGGCACGGGCTGCTGTGACATCCTGGAAAAACCCTAGTCTGCTAGAGGTGACGGGTCAACGCGACGGGGGGCGGAATACGAGCCCTGCGAAGCGGGTCGTTCGCGGGCGTCACGCATGCTCGTCGGTGCCGACCCAGCCGTTCTCTCAGGCGACGACGAACAAGGTAAGGCAGTGTATTTATTCGTATCCGGGATGAGCCGCAGCAGCTGGGCGAAGGCACGGCGCGCCAAGCGCCGCACGAACGCCGTCTCCGTGGGCGTGCTCGTGGCCGGGCTCCTCGCGGCGCCGTCGCTCCATGCCGCACAAGCGATCTCGAAAGGACCCTGGGTCCAGCGCGTCACGGCGACCTCCGCGGTCGTCCGCGTCGAGACGAATCCGCCGGCGCCGGTGACCCTCGAGCTCGGCCTCGGAGTGCCGGACGGAGACGGAGGGCGCCGGACGCTCGTCCAGAGCCCGGAGCCGCGCACCCTGCACGCGATCACGCTGGAGGGCCTCGAGCCGAGGACGCGTTATTCGTACTCCGTCAAAGCAGGAGGCCCGCCGAGGTACGCGGCGTTCGTCACGGCACCTCCCGACGACAGCGACGCGCCGTTCCGTTTCCTCGTGTACGGCGACAACCGGACCGACGACACCGCGCACGCAGCAGTCGTGCGCGCGATGGTCCCGACCGCATCAGACTTCCTCGTCCACACGGGCGACTTCGTCGAGCAGGGCGGGTCCCGTGCGCAGTGGCAGAACTTCTTCGAGATCGAGTCCCCGCTCCTCAGCTCGCGCTGCCTCTTCTCGTGCGTCGGCAATCACGAGCTCACGGACGGATCCGGCGTCGAATACGCACGCTTCTTCGGCCCGACCGATCCTCCGCCGGGAGTCGACCCCGCGCGCGTCGCGATGGGCGGCCCCGCCGCCGCGCGCCCCGAGCATCTCAACGGCACGTACCGCTGGGGCAACACGCGCTTCTTCTTCATCAACGGCATGGTCAGCTACAACGGCGGGGGCGACCGCTCTTGGCTCGAGAAAGCGCTCGCCGACGCCGACGAGGAGAAGAACCTGACGTGGCGGATCGTCGTCGTGCATCACGGCCCGTGGTCGAGCGGTCCGCACGGCAAGAACGCGCGCCTTCATGATGCCGGCGTCATCCCGCTGCTCGCGAAGCACAAAGTGGATCTCGTCATCTCGGGACACGATCACATCTACGAGCGGGGATGGTCCGACGGCATCGCCTATCTCGTCTCCGGCGGTGGCGGCGCGCCGACGTACAAGATCAAGTCGCGGCTGCCTGAGGCGCGGACGGTCGAGTCGGTCCGCCACTTCGTGGACGTGAGCGTGAGCGCCTCGTCGATGCAGCTCGTGGCGACGCGCGTCGATGGTTCGACGATCGAGCGATGCGGCCTGAACAAGAGCGTCTCGGGCTGGGACTGCGACGCCCCGCTCGTCACGCGTTCGAGCGGCGACGGAATGACGGCAGGCTCGGCATCGCCGAGCGGGACCTCGACGGCCGGGGCACCCCCCGCCGCGTCGCGATGTGCGTGCGATCTCGTCGGAGCGCGCACACGCTTCGGCCTCGCCGGAGCGTTCGGGCTCGCGCTCGCGGGCGTGCTGGTGACACGCCGCTGTCGTCGTCGTTCGTAGCGCGGAACCGTCATCGCGCCTTGGCAACGCCGGCGTGCCGGTCGATACTCGACTCCATGCAGAAGGTCCGCGCTCTCGTGCTGCTCGCCGCGCTCCTCGCGTCCGCGTGCTCCACGTATCGCGATCAGCTCGCGCGCGGGCAGCAAGCGTTCGGGCAGAACGATCACGACCGCGCGCTCGCGATCCTGCGCGACCTCGAGCCCGACATGACGCATCTCACCCTGTCAGAGCAGGCGAGCTACGCGTACCTGCGCGGGATGAGCGACTACCGCATCGGCTACAAGGCCGATGCACGTCATTGGCTCGCGCTCGCGAAGGCGCACGAAGACCGCTCGCCCGGCGTGCTTCCGGCCGACTGGAAGGCCCGGACGAACCAGGCCCTCGAAGAGCTCAACAACGTGGTCTACACGCAGGGGACGAGCGCGCTCTCGACGTCACGAGAGCATGACGGCTCCACGAGTCTCGCTCCAGACGCCGGCGGGGACTCCAACGCGGTGGTCCCCGCCGGGACGTCTTCTCCTTCTACGACCACCACGAAGTAGGCGGTCGGCGCGTCGTCGTTCGCGTACGTCACTTCGACGACGCGAGTCGGTCCTTCAGGCTCAGGCGCATCTTCTTCAGCTCTACGGCGAGCTGCCGTTCGGAAGGTGTCGGTCTCGGCCAGTGATCGAGCTTCTTGATCTGCGTCTCCACGTTGCGGGCTTGAGCTTCGAGATCACGGGCGCTGAGACGTGACAGGTTCATGAGTCCTCCGTTGCGGTAGGTCGTGATGACGACCTGCTCGAAGACACCTGCATGAGGCAGAGGCTCGGCTCTTCCGACGAGAGGCGATCTCGCTTCGCTCTCCCCCTGCTTTCATGCATCACGAAGCGCCTACGTCGTAACACTGTGATTCATTCCCGCCAGAGTCGCAGTCGTCTCTTCGTCGTCACTGCCGCGCCGCGTGAAATGCGTATCTCCAGCGGCCAAACCGCATGCCAACGAGGCATCCTCGGGCTGCGTCTTCATGACGCTCGATTCGGAAACCAACCGCCTCGACCGACGTCCTATCCTTCACCCTGATGACCGAACATTGCCGGGCGTTCGTGCGATGGAAACAGCTGTGCTCCGTGGCGATCTCGCTCGCGGTTGTCGCATGTGGAGGAGCATCGCAGGAGGTCGTCAAGACACCGCAGCCGCCGCAGCGCATCGACGCGTCGAACCAGATCATCGGCACACGCATCGAAGGCACGCCGAAGGAGCTCCAGGCGCGCGGTGAACGCGCGCTGCTCGCGCAGAACTGGCAAGAAGCGGTGGACGCCTTCGAGGCGCTCATCGCCGGCGATCCGAACGCTGCGAACGATCCGCAGGTGATCTACGACCTCGCGCTCGCCTACGAAGGTCTCGGCGATCGCGAGAGGGCGCGCGATCGCTATCGCGAGGTCGTCCGCCGATTCCCGTCGGATCCCAATGCTCGCAGCGCGCTCGCGCGTGAGGTCTCCATCGACGCCTACCTCGAAGACTGGAAAGCGCTCGGCGAGGTCGGCGAGCAGATCCTCGCTCGCAAAGATCTCGAGGTCGCCGACAAGATGCTCGGCCTCGGGGCGCGCGGGCTCTCACGCATCGTCGCGGGGGACGAGACCGGTGCAGCCCGGGACGTCAACGCTGGGCTCGACATCGTCGAAGAGACGCGCTTCGGCGCGACCGGTCAGCTGCCGGTCGCAGCGGCGATGCTCAAGTACGCGCAGGCCGAGATCCGAAAGTATCGCTCGGAGAAGATCGTGCTGAACCCGCCGCCGCCCGACTTCGTGCAGAAGCTCGAGATGCGCTGCCAGCTCCTGCTCGATGCGCAGTCGTCGTACGCGGACGCGATTCGATCCGTCGACCTGCACTGGGCAGCGATGAGCGGCTACCGCGTCGGCGAGATGTACCGGACGCTGCATCACCATCTCATGATGATCCCGCCGACGGAGAAGGCGAAGACGGAGAGCGACAAGCAGCTCTTCTACGGCATCATGCACGTGCGCTATCGCGCGCTGCTCGAGAAGGGCATCGAGATGATGAAGCGGACGCTCGCACTCGGCGAACGCACCGGTGTCGCGTCGGCATGGATGAAGCGCGCCGAAGCGGCGAAGGCCGAGATGGAACGCGCGCTCGAAGAAGAGAAGGCGACGCTCGCGAAGCTCCCGTACACCGAGGAGACGCTCGAGAAAACGCTCGAGATCATGAAGAAGAAGGCGGCCGACGACGCGGCGAAGGCGACCGCCGGCACGAAGCCGTCGAAGTCGTGAGCGTGCATCGACAGGACGACAGCACGACGCACGACGCGCGCGCGGAACCTCGTCGCGCTGTCGCGGCGCGCCGATCGCGGCGTCGCCTCCGTCCCACTCCTCCGCGCGAGCAACACATCCTTTTGCCGGTGATGTCAGCGCACGATCGCCGCGGCTTTGAAGGCTCCGCCGTACGCTCTTCGACCACGCGCTTGACACCCGACACCATCAATGCGAGAGCCGGCGCGATTCGCCCTTCTCGCGACGTCCGCTCGCCTTGCGTGAGCGTGGGGTCGAGGGGAGGTCGAGACGGGGTAGAGAAACTGTTGTCTTCCCTGGCTCTTGACTTGCTTGCGCGGCTGTCGGCCATACGCTAACGTCCGCGCCCCCATCGGTTCCCACCCGAAGAGTTGATTCGGAACGGGTTCCAAAGGGTCGCGCTGGCGTAGCTCAATCGGTAGAGCACCTGTTTTGTAAACAGGCGGTTAGGGGTTCAAGTCCCCTCGCTAGCTCGAAGATCGGCCGCATCACCGCGAGAGATGTGTTCGGTTTTTCTTTGACATTCCGGAGGGTTGCCCGAGTGGCCAAAGGGAGCAGACTGTAAATCTGCCGGCTATGCCTTCGTTGGTTCGAATCCAACACCCTCCACTCCTCGTCGTTGCGGTTCCGTTCTTTCTTCGATCGTCGTCTTCCTCTTCCTTCTCGCTCTGTCTCTTCACGCTCACGAGGGTCGTCTCAACGCATGCGGGAGTAGCTCAGTTGGTAGAGCGTCAGCCTTCCAAGCTGAACGTCGCCGGTTCGAACCCGGTCTCCCGCTCCACCGCTCCTTCGCTTCATCTCTTCTCGCTTCTCGCTTTCTTCGTTCCCCTTCTCTTCAACAGCGCCCACCTAGCTCAGTGGTAGAGCACTTCCTTGGTAAGGAAGAGGTCACGGGTTCAAGCCCCGTGGTGGGCTCAGTCGTCAGCGCCACGCGCGAAGCCGTCACCGAGACGGTAGGAGACTCGAAATGGCCAAGGAAAAATTCCAGCGCACCAAGCCCCACGTGAACGTTGGCACGATCGGTCACATCGACCACGGCAAGACGACGCTCACGGCTGCCCTCGTGAAGGTTCAGTCGAAGAAGAACCTCGCGAAGGTGATCAGCTACGCGGACATCGCGAAGGGCGGCACGGTGCGCGACGCGACGAAGACCGTCACGATCGCGGTCTCGCACGTGGAGTACGAG
>JAFAER010000254.1 GCA_023423895.1 Pseudomonadota bacterium | reverse complement strand
GGCCGCTGCCGCTCCGCCTCCGGCGGCCCACGCGAACATGCCGCCGGCCAATGCGCGCGGAGGCACGGCGGGCATGGCCGCGACGGCTCCCGTCATCGCGCAGCCGCAGCCGCAGCCGTCGTTCCCGCAAGCCCACAACGCACCGCCGCCTGCGGGCGCGCCTGGTCCGCAAGCTGCGCCGCAGATCGCACGCGATCCGTTCGCCGTGCGCGATCCGTTCGCCGCGCCGCCGGCGGCGGCTCCGGCGCACGCGCATGCTCCTGCTCACGCCCACGCTCCTGCTCCTGCTCCTGCTCACGCGCACGCGAACACGGCTCCGCAGCCGGCGACGCCGAGCATGCCCGTCCCCGCTCCGCCGCCCGTGGGGAACATGCAGCTCATCTCGGCCGATCTCGGCGCGCACAGCCCGACGAACTTCTACAAGGGCCTGTCCGGCAACGACATCATCGACCACGGCGGCCTCTTCGTATCGACGTACCTGTCGCCGAAGATCGGCACGCCGATCCGCCTGAAGGTCTCGCTGCCCGGTGGCTACGAGTTCGAGGCGAACGCCGTCGTGAAGTGGACGCGCGAGCAAGGCGGCGATGCTCTTCCCGGCTTCGGCGCGCAGTTCACGGCGATCACGGCGGAGGCAAGGCAGCTCGTGTACCGCTACGTTCGCAATCGCGAGCCGCTCTTTCACGACGACTTCTGAGGCACGACGACTTCTGAGGCACGACGACTCCCGAGCGCCGCTTCGCCGCCGCGCCTCGGAGACGCGGCCTCGGCCGTTGACGTCCGACGCGCGTCGCGGTTCCCTGCGCGAATGACCCGTCGGAGCACGAGCCACCTCGCAGCAGCGTTCCTTTTCCTCGCATCGGCGAGCGCGCTCGCGCTCGCATGTGGATCGAATCCTTCGCCGGTGCCGCCGACGTCGGAGCCCTCCGGCACGACGACGGCCGAGCCCACCGCGACCGCACAGCCGATCGCGACCGAGCAGCCGGCAGCGCCCGCGCCGACCGAGACCGCTCGGCCGGAGGGAACGGCATCGGCGGCGGCCGATGCTGGCGCCGTCCAGGGAAAGACCTGCACCTCGAGCGCTGACTGCGCGAAGGGCGAGATCTGCGCCGGCGAGATGGGCTGCGACAAGACGTGGACGTGCAAGCCGAGCCCGCCGTGCACGAAGGACCTGCGCACGTACTGCGGCTGCGACGGCAAGACGTTCCACGGCAGCGGCAGCTGCCCCGGGCAGAAGTATTCGAAGAAGGAAGGCTGCTGACGGGGCCGCGCGCTTGCTTCGCGTCAGTCAGCGAGGCTGATGTCGACGCGGCGATCGCGCTGCCACGTCGTCTCGTCGGAGCCGCTGGCGTCGAGCTCACCGCGTGACGTCTCGGCCAGCTTGTCCTGAGCGACGCCCAGGCTCTTCAGATACCCGGCGACGCCGTTCGCACGCCGCGCTCCGAGCGCCATGTTGTAGTCCGTGGTGCCGCGCGGGTCGGCATGGCCGACGAGCTTGACCTTGCGTCCTGCGAGCGGCCCCGTGGTCAGGCACTTCGCGATGTCGCCGAGGACCTCACGGTCCTGCGGAGCGAGGTCGGTCGTGTCGAAGCCGAACTTCGGCGCCTGCTCGACGTCGCCGAACCGAAGGTTGCACTTCTTCGCCAGGTCCTCGGAGACGTTGACCGACGGCGACACTGCCTTTGGCTCCGCGCTCGACAGGTTCGTCTCCGACGCCTCGGCGGCCGTGAGGGCGCGCTTGCCGCTGCCACCGCACGAAGCGAGGAGCAGGAGGAGCGCGGCACCGGTAAGGCGCGCGGTCTTCTCGGTCGTGGAGCGAACATTCACGGTCGTCATCGGAAAAACATCCTTTCTGCCGCGGCGTGCACGCCACGGACGCGCGTCGGCTCACCTCGCAAACGGGCACGCACGTGACGACGGCATGCGCTCGGCTCTTCGAGCCGGTGCGCCGTTGCGACGTCACATCGTCACCTCACGAGGCCAGAATCGTCGGCCGGATTCGTAACGCAGACTTCGCGAGCGTCAACCCGTCCACCACACAGTTCCGGCAACCATCGAGTCGCAAAGCTCAGCGGCGCTGCGTTCGCCAGCTCCGCTCGTCGCGGATGTCTGCGTCGAGGATCGCAACGCCCTCGGCGCCGCGCTCAGCGTGCGGCGACCTTCGCTGCACAGACGGTCCGGGGATCGTCGGTCATCACACCGTCCGCGCCGAGCGCGAACAGCCGCTCGGCCTCGGCGGGATCGTCGATCGTCCAGTAGTCGACCCGGAGACCGAGCGCGTGGAAGCGGTCGATCGCGCGCTGGCTCGCGAGCTCGAGGCCGTAGGCCCGCCGCGGGACCTGCGCGGCGCGTCCGTCGACACGGAGCCAGCGCAGATACGACCGCGGAACGAACATGAGCCGCGCGACCTCGCTCGGCGACAGCCCGGTTTCGCCCGCATACCCGAGCGCACGGACGCGCGCGAGATTCCTCGTCGAGAAGCTCGCGATGCGAACGCGATCCTCCGCGCGCGCCTGTTTGATGCAGCGAAGAAGCGCCGGGATCATGTCCGGTGCGGTCTGCTTCGCGTCGACGTTGAAGAGAATGCCCGGGAACGCCTCGAGCGCCTCGTCCAGCGTCGGGATGCGGAAACGCTGCCCGTGACGAAAGATCCCTGGGCGGCGGGGAACGAAGCGTGCGCCCATGTCCCAGGCGCGGAGCTCACTCAGCGTCACGTTCGCGATCGGGCGATCGACGCCCGCCATCCGCGCGCCCGTGGGGTCGTGCGAGAGGACGATGCGTCCGTCGCGCGTCATGTGAGCGTCGGTCTCGAGCGCGTCCGCGCCGAGCTCGAGGGCTAGCCGGAACGACTCGAGGGTGTTCTCCGGCAGCTCGAAGCTGGCGCCGCGGTGGGCATAGACGATCGGGCTCGCGCGAAACATGCCCGAAGCTACCGCGCAATCGCGTCCCGGATGAAGCCCTTGCAACGGAGCGCACGACTTGCGCTGAACGCACCGGTTGCGCCGCATCGAACAGCCGCGCCCGCGTTTTCGCGTGTCGTCAGCTGAGGCATGGCCGGTGCAAGAGACGCGCTCCCTAGAGGGAACAGCATGCGTCGATACTGGGTCGCGTTCGTGGGGGTCATCGTGGCCTCCTTCATCGTCCTCGGCTTCACCGGGGTTCGCATCTATCAAACCGCGCCACCGATCCCGGACCGCGTCGTGACGACGACCGGCCGCGAGATCGTCACCGTAGGCGAGATCTCGGCAGGGCAGAACGTCTGGCAAGCGGCTGGCGGAATGGAGATGGGCTCGGTCTGGGGGCACGGCAGCTACGTCGCGCCGGACTGGACGGCCGACTGGCTGCACCGCGAGTCGCTCTTCATCCTGGATCGATGGGCGCAGGCCGAGCACGGCAAGGCGTACGAGGAGCTCGGCGACGAGCAGAAGGCGGGGCTCGTTTCGCGCCTCACCAAGCGCTCGCGGAACAACGGATACGATCCGACGACGCGTACGCTGACGATCGACGAAGAACGCGGTGACGCCTTCGACGCGGTCGCGGCGCACTACGAGGACGTCTTCACCGAAGGCCGGGCGGAGTACGCCATCCGCAAGGGAGCCCTCGCGAGCAAGAGCGAAGCTCGACGCATGTCGGCGTTCTTCTTCTGGAGCGCCTGGGCCGCGGCGGCGAACCGTCCAGGCGAGACCGTCTCCTACACGAACAACTGGCCGCACGAGCCGCTCGTCGGCAACACGCCCACGGGTGACACCGTCGTGTGGACGGGCGTCAGCATCCTCTTCCTGCTTGCGGGCATCGGCGGGATGGCCATGTGGCATGCGACGCAGAAGCGCGAGGAGGGGAGCGAACCGCCGCGGAAGGATCCGCTGCTCGATACGACCGCCACGCCCTCTCAACGCGCCGTGCGCAAGTACTTCTGGGTCGTCGGCGGGCTCATGCTCGTGCAGGTCCTGCTCGGAATGTTGACCGCCCACTACGGCGTCGAAGGCGCGAGCTTCTTCGGGATCCGCATCGACCAGTTCCTCCCGTACACCGTCGTCCGCACCTGGCATCTCCAGCTGGGCATCTTCTGGATCGCGACCGCCTGGCTCGCGACGGGTCTCTACGTCGGACCGGCCGTCGGCGTCGAGCCGAAGTACCAGCGCCTCGGCGTGAACGTCCTCTTCGGAGCGCTGCTCGTCGTCGTCCTCGGATCGCTCGCCGGGCAGTGGCTCAGCGTCATGGGCAAGCTCGGGACGGGCACCACCTGGTTCTGGCTCGGCCACAGCGGTTACGAGTACATCGACCTCGGACGCCTCTGGCAGATCCTGCTCCTCGTCGGCCTGTTCCTCTGGCTCGGGCTCGTCGCTCGCGCCGTGTGGCCCGCATTGAAGCGCAAGGACGAGCAGCGTCCGATCCTCACGCTGTTCGTGATCTCGGCAGCGGCAATCGCGAGCTTCTACTTCGCGGCGCTCGGCTACGGAAAGCACACGAACATCGCGGTCGCCGAGTACTGGCGCTGGTGGGTGGTCCATCTCTGGGTCGAAGGCTTCTTCGAAGTGTTCGCCACCGTCGTCATCGCGTTCTTGTTCGCTCGGCTCGGTCTGGTCGGCATGAAGTCGGCCTCACGTGCGTCGATCCTCTCCGCGACGATCTTCCTCTCCGGCGGCGTCATCGGGACGCTGCACCACCTCTACTTCTCGGGGACGCCGACGTTCGTGCTCGCGCTCGGCTCCGTCTTCAGCGCGCTCGAGGTCGTGCCGCTCTGCTTCGTCGGCTACGACGCTTGGGAGAACCTACAGCATGCGCGCGGCAAGACGTGGATCCGCCAGTACCGCTGGCCGATCTACTTCTTCGTCGCCGTCGCGTTCTGGAACCTGGTCGGCGCGGGCATCTTCGGGTTCATGATCAACCCGCCGATCGCGCTCTACTACATGCAAGGCCTCAACACGACGCCGGTGCACGGACACGCCGCCCTCTTCGGCGTCTACGGCATGCTCGGGATCGGCCTCGTCCTCTTCTGCCTGCGCGCTCTGCGCCCGGCGGAACGCTGGAACGAACGTTTCCTCTCGATCGCGTTCTGGTCGTTGAACGCCGGCCTCATGGCGATGGTCGTCCTCAGCGTCCTGCCGATCGGCCTCGTCCAGACGTGGGCGTCCGTCGAGCACGGCTACGCTTTCGCGCGGAGCCCGGAGCTGATGCAGATGCCGGTGATGCAGACGCTCCGGTGGATGCGCGCGCCTGGGGACATCCTGTTCGCCGTCGGCATCGCGAGCGTCGTCGCCTTCATCCTCGGCTTCGGCCGCGGGGGGGTCGGCGAAGTGCTGCAGGAGGCCCCGGGCCGCGCGCCGAGCCTGCCGCCCACGGCGGGCGACGCGACCGCCGCGGCGGAGTGAGCGCGATGCACGCTCGCTAGGAGCGTCCTAGTCGAGGGTGGCGACCACGCGGTCGTCACCCTCGACTCGTTCTTCTCCTGGTCTCGGCCTTCTCGTTCTCGAAGGGCTCATGCGAGCCGTGAGCGCGACTCGAGCGCGAGCAGCTTCCGCTTGTTCTCGATCCCGCCCGCATAGCCGGTGAGCGTCCCGTCCCGCCCGATCACTCGATGGCAGGGCACGACGATCGAGAGCGGGTTCCGTCCGTTGGCCGCCCCGACGGCGCGCACCGCGCGCGGCTTTCCGATCGCGCTCGCGATCTCCACATACGTCCTCGTCTCGCCGTACGGGATCGCAGCGAGCGCACGCCAGACCTCGCGCTGGAACTCCGTCCCGTATGGCGCGAGGTCGATGTCGAAGGACGTGCGTTCTCCCTCGAAATACGCCTCGAGCTGCTCGACGGCTCGATGGAACACGGCAGCATCCTCACGTGCGTCCGGCGGGACGACGTCTTCGGCGTGCGGGGCGCCATCGAAGTAGATCCCTTGAAGAGCAAGCGCGTCGCCGCACGTCCGACCGACGAGCAGGAGACTTCCCAATGGCGAGGGTACGTGAGCGAAACGATGCTCCGCGATCATGAGGCTCTCCTTCCTTTTGTCGTTCCTTTTGTCGTCGGCGGGCGGCGCGCCGTGGATGTCGCCGTCCCCGTCTCCTCCGACAGGCCCATCCAGAGATGCGCGGCGGCGTACGCACGCCACGGCCGCCATCGTTCGGAGCGTGCCTCGCATTCCGCGGTCGACACGCCGCCGAGCGCCTTTCGCAGGCCGAGGTCGCCAGCCGGGAACGCATCGGGCCATCCGAGCGCGCGCATCGCGATGTACTCGGCGGTCCACGGTCCGATGCCCGGCAGCGCGAGCAGCGCCTCGTTGGTCTCGCCAGGATCGGCAGCGCGATCGAGGACGAGGCGGCCGTCCGCGACCGCACGAGCGAGACCGCGCAACGTCCTCGCACGGACGCGCGTCAGGCCGATCGACGCGATCGTCTCCTCACTCGCGTCCGCGAGGCGCCCAGCGTCCGGCCACGCAAACGCTGGCGCCTCTGCACGAGCATCACCAACAGGCACACCGAGCTTCGCGACGAGCCGCGCCGCGATCGTGAGCGCTGCCCGGACGCTCACCTGCTGACCGAGCACGGCGCGTACCGCCCACTCGAACGGATCGAAGGCGCCCATCACGCGAAGCGCCGGGCGCGCCGCCACCCTCCCACGGAGGAGCGGATCGCGCGAGAGATGAGCGCCGATGAGCGCCGGATCGGCATCGGTGTCGAACAGCCGGCGCACGCGCGCGGCGATCGTCATCAGCGCTGGCGCGAGCGGCGACGAGACCTCGACCACGATCGCGTCCCGTGCCTTCGCCGGCGTGATCGCAACGACGCCCGCCTTTCCGTTCATCACGGCTGCGCGCATGTACGTCTCGCCGGAGAACGACTCGGCCCCCACGACCGCCCGGGCGCGGAGAAACGCGAAGGCCAGCGCCGGATCGAACGGCGGTCGCACGTCGAGCACGACACGTACGGCGTTCGTCTCGAGCGCGCGCGCGGGGCTGGGGCGGCGCACCTCGGACGGCGTCATTCGCTGATGCGCGCGGTAGGCCGCGTTGAAACGACGAACGCTCGCGAATCCACTCGCGAACGCGACCTCCGTGATCGGCAGCGACGTCCCGAGCAGCAGCTCGCGCGCAAGCGCGACGCGTCGAGAGAGCGCGAGCTCGACCGGACCGACGCCGAGCTCCTCCTGCATCGCCCGGCGCAAATGGCGCGCGCCGACGCCGAGCGAAGCGGCGAGGTCCTCGACGCTTCCTACGTTGAGCGCCCCTTCCTCGATCTTCCGCGTGGCGAGCGCGACCAGCCGGGAGACGGCGTCGACGCTCGCATGGCCGGGTGCCCGCTCGGGCCGGCAGCGAAAGCACGCGCGGAACCCCGCGCGCTCGGCGAGCGCTGCCCGCGGGAAGAACACGCATCGATCACGCCCGGGCGTTCGAGCGCGACAGACCGGACGGCAATAGACACCGGTCGTCTTCACGCCGACGAAGAATGCTCCGTCGAAGCGGGCGTCATGCGCGACGAGCGCGCGGTAACAAGCGTCGGGGTCGAGCGTCACGGGGATGTTTGTAGCCCCAGGAGCGGCGACCGTCTGGCCGTTTTCGGACATGGCAGCAACACGGCCGTCGGGCTCGAATCGAAGAAGAGCGCTACCGATGAACGACGGCGCGGAGCGCGGTCGCGAGGCGGCCTTTGCGTACGACCTCGACGCGCTCGAGGCCGAGCCACGTTGCCAGGCGCCGGAGCTCGCCGGCGAGCCGCGTGACGACGTCGTCCGGCTCGATGCCCTCTTCCACGTGTGCGGCGCGGACCTGGAGGACGCCCGAAGCGCGGTCGGACTTCAGGTCGACGCGGCCGACGAGGCGATCGTCGAGAAGGAACGGGAGCACGTAGTACCCGTGCGTCCGCTTGTGAGCAGGCGTGTAGATCTCGATCCGGTAGTGGAAGTCGAACGCGCGCTCCGTGCGCGGGCGATACCAGACGAGCGGATCGAACGGCGTGAGCAGCGCAGCCGCGCGCGGCTTCGGCGCCTTCGATGTGCTGGCCATCGCGGACGAGAGGAACGCCGGCCGGCCCCAGCGCTCGACGCGTGCGGGGACGAGCACGCCTTCCTCGACGAGCTCCGCGATGCGTGGACGCGACTCCTTGCGCGAGAGCCGGAAGTAGTCGCACAGGTCCTCTTCGGTCGCGATCCCGTACGCATTCGCGGCGATCGCGAGCAGCTCGCGATGCGCCGTCTCCACCGTGGGCGTCTTCGCGGACAGCGCCTCGGCCGGCAACACGCGCTCCGGCAGGTCGTAGAGCCGCTCGAACCCGCGGCGCGTCGATGCGGTGACCTTCCCGGACCAGAACAGCCACTCGACGGCGCGCTTCGCGTCGCTCCACTCCCACCATCCGCCCTTGCGCTTCGTCGCCATCGACAGGTCGGAGGCGGCGATGGGCCCGCGCTCCGCGATCTCGGCGAGCACCTGGGCGATGAACGCGCCCTTCTCGCGGCCGAAGCGCGCGATTCCAGCCCACACGCCCTGGCCGTTCGCGGCGCGCTCCATCCGCCAGCGGAACAGGCGGTGGCTCGAGACCGGGATCACGGACGCCTGATGGGCCCAGTACTCGAACAGCGCGCTCGGGCGCGTCCAGATGCTCGCGTCGAGGACGTCGCGATCGTACGGCCCGAGCCGCGCGAACAGCGGAAGGTAGTGGGCGCGCGCGACGACGTTCACGGAGTCCAGCTGAACGACGGCGAGCCTCTGGACCGCTCCGCGGATCTGGTCCTTCGAGACCTTTCCCTTCGGCCGGGCGCCGAAGCCCTGGGCGGCGACCGCGATCCGACGTGCATCCACGAAGCTGAGCTCGATCATCCGCGCGCCGGCATCCTGCCACCGTCCGGGCGTTTTCGGGCCGCCCGGTGCGAGGATTCCGACCGACGGCCGCTCGAGCGCGGCGCGATCCCGCGCGCCGCTGGGTTATAGTCCGCCCGATGTCGCCCCTGTACGAGCGCCTGTTCCCGCGCTTCCGGCCGAAGCGCGAGCTCAGGCCACAGGGCAGCGGCGCCGGCTGGGGCGCGCGCATCTCCTGGCTCGGGACCGCCGGCTTCGTGATCGAGTCGCGCGAGGCGACGGTCCTCATCGACCCGTTCCTCAGCCGGCCGGGGCTCCGCGGCCTCGTCCGGCCGTACGTCCCGAACGACGTCGCGATCGCACGCCACGTCCTCGGAACATCCGGCTCGCACTCCCGGCGCATCGACGCCGTCCTCTGCGGCCACAGCCACTACGACCACGTCGCCGACGCGCCGCGGATCGCCCGGCTCACGAACGCGAAGCTCGTCGGCTCCGCGTCGACGTGCGCATGGGGCAGAGCCGAGGGCCTCGACGAGAGCCGGCTCGTCCGCATTCCGCCCGCGGGCGCGGTCGTGCGCTTTGGCGACATCGAGGTGCGCTTCGTCCCGAGCCGGCATGGCAAGGTCGCCCTCGGCAAGGTCCCCTTTCCGGGTGAAGTCCGAGAGACCCCGCGCCCGCCGAAGCGCATCTGGCACTACCGCATGGGCGGCGCGTTCGGCCTGCTCGTGAAGGCGCCGGGCGTGAGCATCTATCACAACGGCAGCGCCGACCTCATCGATGCGGAGCTCGAAGGGGAACGCGCCGACGTGCTGCTCGCCTGTCTCGCCGGGCGAAAGGGCACGGAGAACTACGTCGGACGTCTCGTCTCCGCACTTTCACCCAAGCTCATCGTGCCTACTCATCACGATGCTTTCTTCGCGCCGCTCGAACGCGGCCTTCACTTGCTTCCCGGCATCGACCTCGAAGGATTCGTCTCCGAGGTCTTCACACGCGCCCCCGAGGCGACCGTGATCACGCCGGACTACGAGGAGCCGATCTGTGTCCCGGCTGGAGACGCACGCGGGTCGGTGCTCGAAGCGGGCTGAATCGATGCGCTGCGGCGGCGTGCGGGTCCTGCTCGCGGCGCTCGTCGTCGTGATCGCGCTCGTTCTGCCGGGTGTGCGCAACGCCGAGGCGGCCTTCGATCCGGCGCTGCGCTTCTACACCATCGAGACCGAGCACTTCCGCATCAGCTACCACTCGGGCCTCGAGGAGGTAGCGCAACACGTCGCCAACACCGCCGAGAGCATCCACGGGCACATGACCGTGGCCATGGGATGGGAGCCGACACGCGACAAGACCGAGATGGTCCTCGTCGACAGCGCAGAGAGCGCGAACGGCTCCGCCACGGCGCTGCCCTACAACGCGATCCGTCTGCTCGTCACGGCACCCGAAGACTTCTCGCCGCTCGGCGACGTGGACGACTGGTACCTCGAGCTCATCACGCACGAGTACACGCACGTCCTCCATACCGATCACATCCGTGGTGTGCCCGCGCTCGTGAACGCCGTGCTCGGCAAGACGATGGCGCCGAACCAGGTGCAGCCGCGATGGATCCTCGAAGGTTACGGCGTGTACTTCGAGAGCGCGCGGACGAGCGGCGGCCGACTGCGCAATTCGATGTGGGACATGTTCCTCAGGACCGACGTCCTCGAGGACAACATCGCGACGCTCGATCAGATGTCGAACATCGTGCGTCGCTGGCCGCAGGGAAATCTCTTCTACCTCTACGGCTCTTACTTCATCGACTGGATCGCGCAGACCTACGGCGAGGCGGCGCTGCGCGAAGTCTCACGAGACTACGGCGGCCAGCTCATTCCGTGGGGCATCCAGCGCTCGATTCGCCGCGCGACGGGCAAGACGTACGACGAGCTGTATCCGCTCTGGATCGACGCGATGAAGCGCCGCTACGGCGCGCAGGCGGCGGAGGTCCGAAAGAACGGCCTCCGCGAAGGCGTCCCTCTCACGCATCACGGCCAGATCGCGCGCTACCCGCGCTGGATCCCGGACAACGCCTGGCCGGAGCACAAAGGCGGCCTCCTCTACTACCGCGACGACCAGCACTACCGGACGGGCCTCTTCGCGCTCGATCTGCGGCGCGACGCGCATGGGAACGTCGTCGGCGCGAACGAGAAGACGTCGGACCTCGTCGCGCGCACGAACGTCGAGTCCTTCTCGAGCTTCCTCCCCGACGGCGGCCTCGTGTTCGGCGCCGCGGAGTTCTACCGGAACGTCTTCCTCTTCGGTGACGTCGAACGGATGGAGCCGGGCGAGAAGAGCCGCTACGGCACCCCCGACGGCAAACGCGTCCAGCTCACCGCGCCCGCGCTGCGCGCCGCCGACCCGACGACGTCTCCCGACGGGCGCCGCATCGTCTTCACGCGCAATCATCGCGGCACGCGCACGATCCACATCGGCGATCTCGAGCCGGACGGGATCTCGAACGCGCGCCCGCTCGTGCCGACCGCGTTCCTCGAGCAGTCGTTCACGCCGCGTTGGTCGCCCGACGGAACGCACGTCGCGTACAGCGTCTGGAAGCGCGGCGGAAATCGCGACATCCGCTACGTCGACGTCCGCGACGGTACCGCACGCGAGATCACGAACGACCGCGCCGTCGACGGCGCTCCTTCGTTCTCGGCGGACGGCAAGTGGCTCTTCTTCCACTCCGACCGCACGGGCATCATGAACGTCTACGCGTACGAGCTCGCGACCGGCCGCCTGAAGCAGGTCACGAACGTGCTCACCGGCGCGTACGCCCCGGAGCCGTCGCCCGACGGAAAGACGCTCGCCTACGTCGGATACGGAAAGAACGGCTTCGACATCTACGCGATGCCGCTCGACGAGAGCTCGTGGACCGACGCGCCCGAGTACATCGACACGCATCCCATTCCGCCGGCGATCACCGAGCGTCGCTTCGAGCCGAAGCCGTACAACCCGTGGCGGACGCTCATCCCCCGGCGCTACGGCGTACAGATCACGCCGGGAAGCTTCGGACAGTCGGTCATCGTCACGGCCACCGGCTCCGACATCTCAGGCCTGCATGCGGTGTCCGCGACGTCGAGCATCGAGGTCGAACGGCCCGAGATCCAGGGCAGCATCGGCTACTCCTACCTCGGCCTGCCGGTCGACTTCGGCATGAGCGCGTTCCGTAGCCTGACGCCACGTGCAGGTTATGGGCTCGGCGAATACAAGCCGACCATCGTGCAGGAGAACGCCGGCGTCGCGACGTCCCTTGCCTACGGACAGCCGAAGGCGTTCGACGCGCGCTCGTACGTCATCTCGCACACGGTCTCGCGCGTCGCCGCGAACCTTCCCATGCCGATCGACCGGCTCGATCCGTACGAGACGCCGACGATCCCGACGCGCGGGCTCGCGAGCACGTTGCACTTCGGATATTCGTTCGCGAACGCCGAGCGGTATCTCTGGAGCGTCGGGCCGGAGCGCGGCTACGCGTTCAGCCTCGCGTTCGACGTCACCGATCCGGTCCTCGGCAGCGACTTCTCCGGGTTCGCGACGAACGGCGACTTCACCACGTACTTCCTCATGCCGTGGCTGAAGCACCACTCGCTGGCGCTGCACGCCGGCGGCGGGACCAGCGGCGGCAACTTCCCCGGACGCGGCGCGTTCTTCGTCGGCGGCTTCGTCGACCTCCCGCTCGTCGACACCGTGCGGAACGTCCTCATCCAGGGCGGCGTCACGCTGCGCGGCTATCAACCCGTCGCCGTCGCCGGCAGGAGCTACGTGCTCGGCAACGCCGAGTACCGCTTCCCGATCGTCAACATCGATCGCGGCGACTCCACGCTCCCCATCTTCATCAACCGCATCACGGGCGCCGCGTTCGTCGACTACGGCAGCGCCTTCGACATCTTCCGCGACGCCCGCTTCAAGACGGGCGTCGGCGGCGAGCTCTGGTTCGACGCGTACCTCGGCTACGTCCTGCCTTTCACGTTCCGCCTCGGCTATGCGAGAGGCCTCGCGAGCCTCGGCATCGACAAGCTCTATTTCGTCGCCGCGGTCCCGTACTGAAGCGCGACGCGTCACGTCCGGAACGTTGCGAGCAGGTGCTGGACGAAGAGCTGCGTCTTCCGCGGGGTGAGCCGCCGGGACGCCGTGACGACCCACATCGGCGTTTCCCGCGCGCTCCAGTCGGGGAGTACGCGAACGAGCTCCGTCTCCGGTGCCTGCTTCTCGAGCCACGTCGCATGCAGGATCATCCCGCACCCGCGCATGGCGAGCTCGCGCTGCGCGGCCGTCGTCGTGACGACCAGCGGCCCGGTCAGGCGCAGGCTCGCGCGCTCGTCGCCACGCCGTAGCTCCACGCGATCGAAGCGATTCCGTCCTTCCAGGACGATGAAGGCGCGCGATTCGAGCTCGCTCGGCTTCTTCGGCATCTTCGCTTGCGCAAGATGCTCGCGGCTTGCGTACACACCGAGCGTGCTCTCGCCGAGCGGCCGGGCAACCAGGTTCGAGTCGGTGAGCACGCCGGACCGGATCGCGACGTCGAAGCGCTCCGCGACGATGTCGACGTAGCGCGTGCTCTCGTCGATCATCATCTCGATCCTCGGGTACTTCGCCCGGAACGTCGATACGGCATCCCAGATCTCGAAGTTCGGCGGGATCGTCACACGCAGTCTTCCGCTGGGCTCGTCCACCACCTCGCTGATCCAGGCGATGGCTTCGTCCACTTCGTCGGAGAGCCGCTCGCACCGCTCGAGGATCACTTCCCCGTCCTCGGTGAGCACGAGCGAACGCGCGGTACGATCGAACAGGCGCCGTCCGAGACGCTCCTCGAACGCCGCGAGCCGTCGGCTCACGGTCGACTTCGGCAGGCCGAGGGCCTTACCGGCCGGGGTGACACCGCCGAGGCGCGCCACCGTAGCGAAGACGATCATGTCGGACGCCTGCTCGAACATCGGTCTCTCGTCTCTCGTCTCTCGTCATGGCACGAGGGGTAGGGACCGGATCGTTCCATTGATGGAACCTGAGGTCCAGATCGAAGCGGTCGACGTTCGCGCTGCGGAACGTAAGTTCGCCGCATGCGATTCCACCACGTGTCCCATGTCGCCAGGATCCTCCTCGGTCTCACGTTCGCCGGCTTCGGGCTGAACGGCTTGCTCGGCCTCTTGCCACCACCGCCGAGCGCCCCGTCAGCGATGCCCTTCCTCATTGGGCTCGCCAGCGCGCCCTACTTCTTTCCACTGCTCGCCTCGATCCAGCTGCTCGCAGGCATGGCGCTCCTCGCGAACCGCTGGGTGCCGCTGGCCGTGATCGTGCTCGCGCCGGTCATCGTGCACATCTTCGCGTTCCACCTGTTCCTCTCGCCGGGGCTCGTGCTTCCGACGTTCCTCCTCGTCCTCGAGATCACCGTGGCGTGGACGCATCGCGCGGCATTCCGTCCGCTGTTCCAGCGCCGCGAGCAGCGCTACGCATGAGCGCGCGCTTGGCTACGTTCGCCGGCGCGCTCCTCGCGAGCCTCCCGGCGATCGCAAACGCGCAGCACGTTCCTCTGCCGCCCGTGAACCTCGGCGGATCGTCGTTCGTCGACGGCGCCGGCGGACCGGGCGTCATGGCCGAAGTGATCACGACGGCCAAGCGGGCCGAGCGGTTCACCGATGCGAACGGAAGCACGTTACCGGGCGATCGCTCGCTCACGGCATTCGTGGTGGCGCCGCACCTCGTCGTCGCGCTGCCCGGGTCGCTCCTCGGCTTTCACTACGCCGCCGACGTCGTGCTCCCGATCGTCCAGGTCAGCGTGCACGACGGAACCAACGGCGCGCGTGGCGGCGGGGTGGGCGACGTCGTCGTCAATCCCGTGGTGCTGCAAGGCCGCCCGCTCTCCGTCTCCGGGCGGCCGCTCTTTGCGCATCGGCTCTCGCTCGGCGCAGTCCTGCCGACGGGTGCGTATGATCCGACGGCCCCGGTGAACGCCGGCAGCAACGTGATGAGCTTCAATCCGTATTACGCGTTCACGGTCTTCTGGACCCCGGAGCTCGAGACGAGCGTTCGCGTCCACTACCTCACGAGCTCGACGAACGAACGGCCGCCTTCGGCCTTCGCGGGTGCCGGCCAGATTCGCCCCGGCGACGCGATTCACGCAAACGCAGCGGTCTCGTATGCGCTGACGCCGGACGTCCGTGTGGGCGTGACCGGCTACGGGCTCTCGCAGATCTCGGACGCGCGCATCGACGGACGTTCAGTCCCGGACTCGCACGAACGTGTCTTGGGGATAGGCCCCGGCGTGCGGGTCGCGCTCGGCGGGCTGATCGTCCGCGCAAACGCCAACTACGAGCTCGGCGTCGAAGCGCGCCCGGCAGGGTTCACGACGACGCTGTCACTCGCATATGTCTGGCCGTTCGAGGAGCGTACCGCGACGGCTCAGGGCACATCGGAACGCCGGCCATAGTTCCATGAACGACGACGGCGTCGACATGAGCTGGGAGAGCTGCCGACTCCTTCCCGCCCTACGAGCCGTCCCGCGCGGCGCAGGTGCCTCGGTAACGTTCCTCGGCAACTTCAGCGCGGAGCTGCATCGGGCCCGGGCAGGGACAGCCCGAGCTCACGGAGCGGTCGGCGAGTCCGTCGTGACGCCCGCGCCGTACCACTGGATCGGATTGCCATCGTCGTCCTTCGCTTCGAGGACGACCGTCGTGGCGCCGGTCGTGATGTCGATCTCGTAGATCCTTCCCGAAAGCGTGAAGCCGTAGGCTTTGCCGGCCCAGAAGCCGACGCCGTAGAAACCCTTCTGGCCGGTGTCGCCGATGATCTTCACGAGCGTGCCCGTGGCCGGGTCGATCTCCGCGAGGAGATCGTTGCCCGCGCCCGCGTCGCCGGTGACCTGCTTGACGGCGGCGTACGTCTTGCCGCCACTCCGGACGAGCGAGATGAAGTCGCCCGAGATCCCGTACTCGACGCCGCCGAGCGCCGGGGTCGGGTTGAGGTTCTCGCGGTCTTCCATCACTCCCGTGGTGAGATTGATGCGCGTGTAGATCGTCGCGTCGTCGAGGTTGTCGAACGCGTAGCCGACGAGCGCCTCCTGCGTCGGGTCGACCGTGCCGAGCGGCACGAACGAGAGCGAGTTCGGGTACATGTTCGCCTGCGTGTCCTCGCGGACGACCTGGCACGCGCCGCTGGTCGGATCGACCTTGAGGAAGCGCCAGTACGTCGTCGCGTACATGTTGCCGCTCCGATCGAGCGCGAGGTCGATGACTGCGTCGTTCGTCTTGCTGGCGCCGAGCGTGCCGACGCCGTCCTGCGGCACGCAGTCGAAGACGCCTACCTTCACGAGCGTGTTTGCGAGCGGGTCGTAGCGGTAGAGCGTGTTGTGCGTATGCGCGTAGATCCGCCCCGGGGGCTTGCCGCCGTCGGGCAAGGGCGGATCCGCGCCATCGGGCACCGTGTCCGTCTTGCCCGAGTCCTTCCTCCGCGAACCGGCGTCCTCGTCATCGGTGACCGGGAGCTTGTTGTTGATTGGCGCCGGCTGGGTGCACGCGACGAGGAGGCCGGCCGAAGCCGACGCGAGGGAGAGCGAGGAGAGAAGCCAGTAGCGGAAGCGACGCACGCCTCAAGCATAGCCGTGGCCAGCCGATGCGCCCTCCGTCCGCCGGATCTCTCAGATTCCAGGGCGCTCTTGAAAGTGATTTTCAACTTCGCACAAATGGGCTACACGGAGGCCTCCAGGTCGAGGACGACGAGACGGTCTCCTCGACCGCAGGGAGGTACTTGGTGATGAAGGTCCGTGCACTTGTCGGTAGCTTCGTTGCGTTCGCCATGAGCGGCGCGCTCGTTCTCGCATGCGGCGACGACGATGATGATTCGAACACGAACATCACGCCGGACAGCGGGACGCAGACGCCGGACTCCGGGACGAATCCGGGCACCGATTCCGGGGACAACACGCCCGACGGCTCCACGGGCGACGCCGATGCAGAGACGCCGGCAGCGCCTCCGCTCACCCCCGTCGCGACGACGCGGATCGCGAACGCCATCAACCCGTACGGCCTCGTCTTCGCGAGCGACGGGAACCTTTATGCGTCCGGCGCCACGAACGACGGCGGCACTCAGAAGCTCGCCGTCTGGCGCTTCAAGGACGGCACCCTCGACACGACGTTCGGCACGGACGGCGTGGTCACGACCGACCTGCCGGGCAACGAGACATCGTTCGACATCGTCGAGGTGTCCGCGAACAACTTCGTCGTCCATGCCGTCGCCAGCAGCAAGATCTGGCTCGTGAAGCTCACGAACACCGGCGGCACCTGGGCCTTCGGTACGCCGAAGTTCGTGAAGTTCGGTTACGACGAAGGCGAGGGCTGGCCGGCAGGCACGACGCTCCCGGACGCGGGCACCCCGCCGCCGCCGAGCTACAACTCGTGGGGCATCGCGCTCGACAAGAGCAACACGGCCTCACCGAAGATCGTCGTCTTTGCGGCCGGCGCACCGGCCAAGGCGCAGAACGCCGCCAACCAGCGCATCGATAACGACCGTTGGATCACCCGCGTCGACGCGAACACGCTCGACTTCGACACGACGTTCAACGGCGGCGCTCCGTACACCGTCGATGCGGACGGCAAGGGCCTCGCCGACAACGCGCGTCGCGGCATGGTGCTCTCCGACGGCAGCATCCTCTCGTCGGGTTACACGAACTTCGGCCAGGGCCTCGGCAACCACGTCGTCCTCATTCGCCTGCTCGCGAACGGGACGCCGGACCCGGCGTTCGGCTTCGGGACGACGAACCCGACCCCGGGCCAGACGAAGTTCAACCCGTTCGTCGCGGCCCCGAACGGCGCTGCCGAGGCGTACGGCGTCGTCCGCCAGTCGTCGGGACGCTACGTCACGACCGGCTACGGCAACTCGCACTTCGACGTCGCGACCAAGGCGCCCGACCTCGTCACGTTCGGCGTGAAGGCCGACGGCCTCGACACGTCGTACGGCAAGCAGGGATCGCTCGGCTTGCAGAGCGAGGCCGACAAGAGCGCCGGCCTCGGCGCGACCCCGTTCGAGGACCGCGGCCGTGACATCGCCGTCCTGTCCGACGATCGAATCGTCCACGCCGGTGCGTACGACGGCTACGCGGCGCTCTTCGTCCTGGACAAGGACGGCAACCTCGATCCGAGCTCGGGACTGAACGGCGTCATCGAGTACCAGTACCCGGCCAACTTCTTCAAGATCGCCGTGTCCGCGGACGGGAAGCAGATCGCCGCAACCGCCGCCAGCCTGAATCAGACGGGCGACGCGGGCGTGCCGGTCGGCTCCGTCCTCGCCGTGCTGAAGGTCGGCCAGTAGTTGTCGTAGCGGCAGCAGTAGCAGCCGGAGTAGGGTCGCCCGCAATGCCAGCACATCGTTCTTCGTCGTCGACACCGACCGTCGTCGCCTGCTTCGCCGGAGCCGTGCTCGCCGCTTTCTCGGCGGTGGTCGCGTGCTCCACGACCGATGATCCAAGGGCGGGGACGCGCGCGACCGGCGCGAGCGGAGGAACGAGCGGGACGTCGGGCAGCAGCAGCAGCGGCGGCATCGACGCCGCCATCCCCGAGGGGCCGATCGACTGCGGGTCGGCCCCCGGCGCCGCCGCGCCGTTCACGAAGCAGGCGCTGCTCTCCGCCGCGAGCGAGTGCGCAGCGTGGCACGCCTGCAACTTCGTGAACGCCGCGTCGACGCTCCGCTCGAGCGTTCGCGATCAGGCCGAGGCGCCGAGCGACGAGAAGCTCGCCGCCGCACGGGCTTCGTGGACGACCGCGATGAACGAGTGGTCGAAGATGGAGGTCCTCCAGTTCGGCCCGGTCGCCAGCAAGATCATGGACCCGTATCACGGGCGTGGGCTCCGGACCTTCATCCATCCGTGGCCGCAGACGAACCGTTGCGAGGTCGAGAAGCAGATCGCGGGCAAGGAGTGGAACCAGGGCATCGACACGGTGCTCCCGTCCGCTCGCGGCCTGTACGCGCTCGAGTACGTCCTCCATTACCCCGGCAGCGATACGGTGTGTCTGCCCGGGAGCCCCACGGGACAGGCCTTTGCGTCGCTCGCTCCCGCGGATCTGCAGAAGGCGAAGAGCGACTACGCCGTCGCCGTGGCGGACAACGTCCTCGCGCTCGCTCTCGAGATCCGAAACGTCTGGCAGCCCGAAGGCGAGAACTTCGAGGCGAAGCTCCTCGCGTTCGACAAGTACGGCAGCGAGCAGGAAGCGCTCAACGTCGTCGCGTGGGGGCTCTTCTACCTCGAGAAGGAGGTCAAAGACCTCAAGCTCGCGCCGCACGCCGGGATCGTGACGACGGAAGCGACCCCCGAGACGCCGTTCGCCAAGATGGACATCGACAACGTCCGGACGAACCTCCGCGCATTCCGGAGCCTCTTCCAGGGGTGCAGCGCCGATGGCACCGGCGTCGGGTTCGACGACTGGCTCATCTCCGCCGGGCAGCAGCAGCTCGCGAGCGACATGGTCGCGGCGCTCGACCAGGCGCAGGCGGCTGCCGACGCGTTCCCGCCGTTCGAGCAGGCGTCGGAGGCGCAGTTCAAGCAATTCTACGACACGCTCAAGGTCCTGACGGATCTCTTGAAGACAAGGTTCTTCGGGTCGGCGAGCCCCCTCAACCTCAAGCTGCCCGCCACCGCAGCCAGTGATACAGACTGAGCCCGCTTCGCCCCTGCTCGCAACGGGGGGCGGGCTCGGCCACTCCGCCGCCGCTCCCCGCGCGCAACGCGCCGACGTCGAGTCGGGGAGCGCACGCGTGAACACGTCGCGCGTGGTGCTCGGCCGCCTCGAGCACGCGCTTCTTCGGCCGGTCGACGTCGCGTGGCTCGCGGCGTACCGCGTCCTCTTCGGCCTGGCGATGGCGATCTCGATGGAGCGCTTCATCGCCTATCGATGGATCGACACGCTGCTCGTCGGCCCTCGGTTCCGCTTTCACTACTGGGGCTTCGACTGGGTCGAGCCGCTCTCGAGCGGCGCGATGTATGCGCTCTTCTGGGCGCTCGCCGGCCTGGCGGTCGCGATGGCCGCCGGCTTCGCGTTCCGGATCACGTCCGTCCTGTTCGCGATCGGTCTCTCGTACGTCCAGCTGATCGACGTCTCGACGTACCTCAATCACTACTATCTCGCAGCGCTGCTGGCGTGGCTCTTCGCGGTGTCGCCGGCGAACCGGGCATGGTCCGTCGACGCGTGGATCCGCTCGCGTCGCGCGGGCCGGTCGATCGATCGGCGCCAGGACGAGCGCCGCCAGGACGAGCGCGTCGCGACGGCGTGGCTCGTGCTCTTCCGCATCCAGATCGGCGTCGTCTACGTCGGCGCCGCCCTGGCGAAGGCTCAGCCCGATTGGCTCTTCCACGCCCAGCCGATGGGCATCTGGCTCGGAGCGAGCACGGACCTGCCGATCCTCGGACGGCTCTTCACGATCGACGGCGTACCGCTCGTGATGAGCTGGTGCGGCTTTCTCTTCGATTTGACGATCGTGCTCTGGCTCTCGATCCGGCGCACACGGCCGTTCGCGTACGCCGTCGTCATCGCATTCCACGTGATGACGCGGATGCTCTTCGACATCGGGATGTTCCCGCTCATCATGAGCATGTCGGCGCTCGTCTTCTTCTCGCCGAGCTGGCCGCGCGCGCTCGTGCGGCGCTTCGCACGGAAGAACGCCACTCCCGCGCCGAGTGACGCCACCACGCAGGACGAGGACGAGCGCGAGCCGCGCTCGAGCGCGCGTACGCGCCTCCTGCGCGGCGCGCTCGTACTCGGAGGTCTCTACTGCGCGCTGCAGATCCTCGCGCCGCTCCGCTGCCACCTCTACGGCGGCAACGTCCTCTGGCACGAGCAGGGGATGCGCTTCTCGTGGCGCGTGATGGTGCGCGCCAAAGGCGGCGCGACCACGTTCCTCGTTCACCAGAAGGAGACAGGCCGCGAGTACCACGTGAGCCCGAGGGAATACTTGACGGCATTCCAGGAAAACGAGATGGCAAGCCAGCCCGATCTCGTGCTCCAGCTCGCACATCACATCCGGCGCGACTTCGCCGCCCGCGACTTCGGCGTCGTCGAGGTCCGCGCGGAGTCGAAGGTCTCCCTCAACGGGCGACCGGGAGCGCTCATGATCGATCCGAACGTGGATCTATCGACGGTCGAAGACGGGCTCCTCCCCGCGACCTGGATCCTCCCCGCTCCCAGCGAACCGCCACCTCATACCCGGCCCGTCCTGTGATCCGCTCCTCGCTCCCTCGCTCGCTTCGTCCGCTCACCAGCCTCGTCGTCCTCGGTGGTCTCGTCCTGGGTACGGCTCGCCAAGCCGCCGCGCAGGACACTGATCCGGCGGCAGCCCCTCCCGACGGAGCGCAGATCCCGCCGGCAACACCCGCACAGCCGGCACCACTCGCCCCCGCGCCGGTTGCAGAGCCTCCCGCGCAGGCGGCTGCGCAGCCTCCCGCGGGGCGTCCAAGCCAGGCGCCCGCGCCCGCGCCCGCCGAAGAAGTGTTGATCGCCGGCACCGCGCTCTCGCATACGGCGGGGTCCGCGCAGGTGCTGAAGAAGGATCAGCTCGAGCGCTTCGAATACGACGATCCCGGCCAGATCCTGCAGCAGGTCCCTGGCGTGTACGTCCGCGGCGAAGACGGCGTGGGCCTCCGCCCGAACATCGGCATCCGCGGCGCGAATCCGGATCGCAGCAAGAAGCTCACGCTGATGGAGGACGGGATCCTCTTCGGTCCCGCTCCGTATTCCGCACCCGCTGCGTACTATTTCCCGCTCGTCACGCGCATGACGCAGATGCGCGTCGTCAAAGGCCCGGGCGCCATCGCGTACGGCCCGCACACGGTCGGCGGCGCGATCGACTTCATCTCGCGTCCCATTCCCACGCGGACGAGCGGCGCCCTCGATCTCGCGGGCGGCGACTACGGCTACCAGAAGGCGCACGCATGGTTCGGCACCGGCGACGAGCGCCTCGGGTTCCTCGTCGAAGGCGTTCGCCTGCACAACACCGGCTTCACCAACCTCCCGAGCGGCGCCGACACGGGCTCGACGCGCAACGACTGGATGGTGAAGGCCGCGTACACGATCGATCCGTCCGCAAGAACGAAGAACCGCTTCCAGGTGAAGCTCTCGTACGCGGACGAGGTCTCCAACGAGACCTATCTCGGCCAGTCGGACGCGGACTTCCGCACGGATCCGTACCGTCGCTATCCCGCGAGCATGCTCGACCAGATGAAGAATCATCGGACGGGCATCGTCGCGACGCACACGCTCGAAGGGCCCGAGTCGTCCTACCAGATCAAGACGAGCGTCTACCGGTTCGATTACCAGCGCACGTGGAACAAGCTGAATCGTCTCGGCGGCGCATCACCGTCGACCGTGCTGGCGAACGCGGACGACCCGACCTACGCCGGTTATCACGCCGTGCTGACGGGCCGCGTCGACACCGGCTCCGCGGCGGACACGCTCTACGTCGGGCCGAACAATCGCTCGTTCGTGAGCCAGGGCATCCAGAGCGTCCTCTCGACGACGACGAAGACCGGCCCGCTCGAGCACCGGTTCGAGAGCGGCATTCGCTTCCACTACGACCACATCAAGCGGCTCCACACCGAGTCCGCTTACCTCATGCAGGGTGGCGTTCTCGTCCCCTCGGACGAGCCGGTCATCACGACGTCCGACAACTTCGCGCGCACGCATGCCCTCGCCGTCCACCTCACGGACGCGATGACGTGGCGCGGCCTCACCGTGACGCCGGGCGCACGCGTCGAGCTCATCGACGCGCGGAGCGAGGACTACCGCACGAACGAGAACAAGGACTCGTTCGTCGCCGCCGTCATGCCCGGCATCGGCGCTTATTACGAGCTTCTCCGCAATCTCGGCGTCCTCGCCGGCGTCTATCGCGGCTTCAGCCCGCCGGCGCCCGGGAGCGAGGCGCACGTCAAGCCCGAGTACAGCGTCAACTACGAGGCCGGCGCGCGCTACACACGCGGGAGCTCGCGCGCCGAGATCATCGGCTTCTACAACGACTACTCGAACCTCACCGACGTCTGCACGCTCGCCAGCGGCTGCGTCACGACCAATCTCGACCGGCAGTTCGATGCGGGCGAGGCGCGCATCTACGGCATCGAGGCCTCGGCTGCACACGAGCAGCGCTTCCGTCAGTTCCGCTTCCCCGCGAGCGTCGCGTACACGTACACGTACGGAGAGTTCCTGAACGACTTCACGTCGCAGGACCCGATCTACGGCGTCGTTCGCAAGGGCGATCAGATCCCGTACATCCCGCGTCATCAGCTCAATCTGACGCTCGCGGCCGAACACCGGCGCGGCGGCATCAACGGCGCCGTGACCTACGTCGCGCCCATGCGCGAGCAGGCAGGCAACCAGCCGATCGACCAGGCCTTGGCGACGGACGAGCAGGTCTACCTCGACCTCGGTGGCTACGTGAACGTCCTCCGCTGGCTCCGCGTCTACGCAAACCTGCGGAACGCGCTCGGCGCCGAGAACATCATCGGGCGGCGACCTTACGGGGCACGGCCGAACGCGCCGCGGTGGCTGCAGGTCGGGGTGAAGGTGAGTTTTTAGGCCTCAGGCCTCAGGCCTCAGGGAGAGAGAGACGCCGAGAGTGGCTTCAGGCCTCAGGCCTCAGGCTCCGCTACCTGAGGACTGAGGACTGAGGACTGAGGACTGTGATCAGCGGTTCGGGTGGCCGTTGGGGAGCGTCGGGTAGGTTGTGCGGGAGACGGCTCGGAGGTTCTGGCACTCCGGGTCGTCGATGGGGGCTGGGTGCTCGTCTCCGCCCAGGATGAAGCAGCCCCAGTCGGCGTCCCAGCGCTGGGCGACGAGCTTGCGGCCGTCGGTGAGGAGGCCCCACGTGTCGAGCGGGCACGGGAACATGCCCGTGCAGTTCGTCACTTGGACGGGGGCGCGCGAAGGGGGCGCGGGGCGGACGAGGCTCGCGCCGGAGAGCTTCGCGCGCATGTCGCGGAGCGCGGTGTTGTCGCCGAGGCCGAGGACATCGAGGACCGTCGGCAACAGATCGAGGTGCGTCGCGAAGCGACTCCCCGCGGACGCGAGCACTGCCTGTTGCTCCGGGCCGAGCGCGCCGGGCGAGGCCCAGATCCAGCCGGGCACGTGGATCTGCTCGTCGTAGAGGTTCTGCCCGTGATGGATGGCACCGTGCTCACCGAACGCTTCGCCGTGGTCGCTCGTGAAGATCACGATGCGCGGGCGTGAGCCGGCATGTTCGGCGAAGGCGCGGAGCGCTCGCGCCACCTCTCGATCCTGCGCGACGATCGCGTCCTTGTACGCGTTGTGGAGCTGCGGCATGCCCGACCACGTCACGACGTGGGACCACGGCCGGAACGGCGCGGCGTTCTCGTCGACGTAGTACGGCGCATGCGTGCCGGCGAGGTGCAACATCGCGAACACCGGGCCCGTCGTCGCGCGGAGGACACGTTCGAGCTCCGTCGTCGTGTTCGCATCGACAGGTAGAGTCACGTACTCCTCGTCGTCGATGTCTCGCCCGAGCATCGACTCGACCGTGAAGAACGTGTCGACCGACGCACGCACGTCCTTCGCCTCGAAGACGGTCTCCGACTGCGCGGACACGTAGAGGACCGTGTAGCGCTCGTCGCGGCCTGTCCGCGCCGCCCGTGCGACGTCGAAGAGATTCGGCGTGCGAAGGATCTCGTCGCGCGCCCCTTCTTGTGAGCGCCCCGTCAACACGGCGGAGAGCGACACGGCGGTGTAGCTCGAGACGGATCGCATCTCGCGAAGGTCGACGCGTCCCGGTGTGAGCGCCGCCGCCGCCGGCGCGGTCGCGAGCTCGCCCTCGACGACGTAGTCGCGCGCACGCACGCTTTCGCTGAGGACGACGAGGACATCGGGCAGCTCGTTTTTCGTGCCGAAGAGCGGTGGCAGCGAGACGGCGCCGAACGTCGCGGTGGGCTTCACCGTGAACACCGCCGACAGCGCGTGCGCGGCGGCGACCTCCGGCGTCGCGTCCCGCAAGCGTCCGAGCCCCGCGATCGCAAACGCGAGGACGAAGAGCCCGAGCGCGACGAGTGTTCGCAACCGGCGCGGAACGACCATGAGGCTAGTCCGCGACGCGTGCACGGACGACAGGAGCGCGAGCTCACACGCGAACGCCACCGTTCCGGCGAGGAAGGCTGCCGGAAGCGCGCGAACGAGAACGGGCCGCACGTCGCGGAACGCATGGACGGCCGTCGCCGCCACCTGAACGTCGAGCGGCGCGTGGTAGTAGCGAAACACGAGGGCCTGCACGACGAGGACGACGGACGCGACGAGCGCGAACACGATGCGCCGTACGCGCGTCCGCGCGAGGAGCACCGCGCCGGTCCAGAGGCACGCCGATCCGACCCGAACCAGCAGCGTGTGGCCGGGGCTCCTCGACGCGAGCTCCCCCGAGCGCGTCACGACGTCGAGGGCCGCGAACTGGAGCACGAAGAGCGCCGCAGCGAGCACCCGTAGGTGGCGGATCGCGCTCCAGACGGCCATCTCGGCGCGAGGGTAGCCGACCTATCGCTTCGTCAGAACACCTCGGAGCGATCGATGTTCTTCGCAGGCGCCTGCTGGGGTGACGCAGCGACGGGCGACGTCGCTGCCGGCGGAGGATTGACCGGCAGCGACGTCGTCGTCGGCACGACCTGCGGGCGCGGCGCGAGGAGCGCCGTGCGCAGGACGGGTTCTTCGGGAGCCGCGGGCAGCTCCGACGCCTCGATCGCCGGCGCCGCGGAGATCTCGGACGGCTCGGGCGGAGGGATCTCGTCGCGCTCGGCGATCGCCCGCGGCCCGCCGATGCTCGTCACGGGCGCCCTCGGCGCAAGGCTGGTCGTCTTGGTGTCTCGTTCGAAATAGACCGTGAGCATCGAGGCGGTCGTCAGGAGCACGACGAGCACCGCCGCCGCCGCGACGAGCTTCGGCCAGAGCTTCCGCTTGCGCGGAACACCGGCCGCGACGATCGAGCTCTCGGTCGCCTTCGGCTCGCGCACGGCACGCGCGAGATCGCTCGCGGGCGGCACCGAGATCGCCTTCATCGGACGAGGGGCAGAGCCTTGCGCTGTCTTCTGCGCGATGAGCACGTGCTCCAGCGCGCCCGCGAACGCGACGGCCGACTGGAAGCGAGCGTTGAGGTGCTTGGCGAAGGCACGTCCGAACAGATCGAGGATCGCCGGCGGGAGATCGGTTCGATGCTCTGTGATCGGGATCGGGCGGACACGACACAGCCGCAAGAGCAGCTCCTCCGGCGTCGGACCGTCGAACGGATATTCACCCGTGAGCAAATGGTAGGCGATCACCGCGAGCGCCCAGACGTCGGCGCGATGATCGATGCTCCTTCCGCTCGCCTGCTCCGGGCTCATGTACGCCGGCGTCCCGAGCAAGAACCCCGTCAGCGTTGCGTGGCTCGGCGCCTCACGCTCCACGAGCGACGGGCGCGCTGCGATCGCGCTCGCGTCGTCGACCGGCTCGGCCGCGGGGATCCGCTGCATCGACGCGCGGAGCTTCGCGATGCCGAAGTCGAGGATCTTCACGAGCGCTCTGCCCTCTTCGTCGACGGTGACGAACACGTTCGAAGGCTTCAGGTCGCGGTGCACGATCCCGTCGGCGTGCGCGACCGCGAGGGCGCGGGCCACCTGGTACACGAGCGGGACGACCTTCTCGAGAGGCATCGGCCCCGTGCGCGCGAGCCGAGCATCGAGCGACTCTCCCGCGAGCAGCTCCATCACCAGGTAGGCGTAGGGCCCGTGCTCACCGTGATCGGTGACGGAGACGATGTGCCGGGTCTTGCGCGAGAGCTGCGACGCAACGCGCGCCTCGAGAAGGAACCGGCTGTCCGCGGACGACCCGTCACCGTGCGCAACGTCACGAAGGACGAGCTTGACCGCGACTTCCTCCTGGAGCGTGACGTGTTTCGCTGCCCAGACCTCGCCCATGGCGCCGGCCCCGATCCTGCGTCGAAGCTCGTATTTCCCTGCGATGCGCATTCCCGGTGTGAGATCAGGCGGGATCGAGGAGCGCGGCTCTCCGGTGGCCGCAGGGCCCAAGGCGTCGCTCGCGGTCATCCCCCGAGTATACCAACAGGGATTCCGTTGGCCACTTTGCAGACCAATGCCGACGGCGCTGACGCAACGCGCCAAGGTGTGCGCCTTCTCGGCGGTTTCGGGCCCTGCTAAGCACCACGCGATGCCGTTCGACGGAGCTCTCTCCCGCGATCCCGAGCACGAGGCCCGAACGGTCGGCGCGATCCGCCGCGCGCTCGGCGCGGTGCCGTTCTACGCGAAACAAAATCTCGCGGAGCGTGTGACGGAAGACCCGCAGGCCTCGCTCGACTCCGTGCTCGCGAAGCTTCCGCTGCTGACGCGGGACCGCGTGCGCCCCACACTTCCCAAGGTGTGGTTCCCCGAAGGTCGTGACGCGAAGGCGGAGCTCGCATCGGGTGCCGTGTCCGTCGTCGATGCGGGCACGGCGGCCTCGCGCGTGAGGATCCTCTTCGACGCGAAGTGGTGGCGCCAGCAGGAGCGACGCGCCCTCGCGATCCATCCGCGCGCGGCGAGCGCGCTGGCGAGCGGCCCGCTGCGTGATGCCGTGCTCTGGGTCCCCGAGCGCGGCACCGGCTCGTGCGGCTCCGGCGATCCGAGCTACGAGGAGCGGCTCGAGGGCCATCGCCTCCACCTCAACTCGCGCCAAGATCCGACGTTCTGGACCGAGCCCGTGATGACGCGGATGCTCGACGAGCTCGCGATGCACGAGACCACGGCGCTCCTCGCAGACCCGTTCTATCTCGACGTCCTCGCGCGGCACGCCGCGGTCCTCGGCCGCAGGCTCGACGTCCGCGGCTTCGTCGCCACGATGCGCGCGCGGGCGACACGCGCTCATCGCGAGGCTCTCTCTCGTGTTCATTCGGGCCCGGTCGTCGACGTCCTCGCGGCGCGCGAGGTCGGCACGCTGTTCGTGCAGGGCGACGACGGCAAGATGCACCATGCACCTTTTGCGACGCACGTCGAGCTCTTGCCGGCGAAGGTCGCGACTCCGGGTGCAGAAAATGTCGCGCTGGTGGTCGTCACGACCCTCGAGCGCGAGGTCCAGCCGCTCGTCCGCTTCGTCCTCGGCGACCTCGTGCAGGTCACGGCCGGAGAAGGCCGCTTCACCAGCGTCGCTCCCATCGCGTCGGTCGAGGGCTCGATCGACGACGCGGTCGTCCTTCCTGACGGCGGCCTCGTGACACCTGGCGCGATCGACCGCACGATCGCGCCGGCCGACGCGCGCGCCTATCAGGTGGTGCAGACGGAGCCTGCGGCGGTGGAGGTGGAGGTCGTCGGCGGATCGCCGTCGAACGTCGAGCAGGCGCTCGCTCCACTCCTCGCGGGGATGAAGGTCACCGCCCGCAGCAGCACCGCGATCGGCGTCGAGCCGAACGGCAAGTATCGCTCCGTGATCCGCAAAGTGCCTCTCTCTCTTTCCGCAGCCTTCGACGGCTGCGAGGGAGCCTGATGATGAACGACCACATCAACGCCGTCGCCTCTCGTGTCCGGCCCCAGTTCCCCCTGCTCGCACGCGAGCTCGGCGGGCGCCCGCTCGTGTTCCTCGACAATGCGTCGACCACCCCGAAGCCGCGCTCGGTCATCGACGCGGTCGTGGGCTACTACGAAGGCGCGACGGCGAACGTTCATCGTAGCGTCCACGCGCTAGGCGAGGAGGCAACGCGACTGTTCGACGACGCTCGCCGCGAGGTGGCGACGCTCATCGGCGCGAGCCCCTCCGAGATCGTCCTCGTGCGCGGCACGACCGAGGCGATCAACTTCGTCGCGAACGGAATGCAGCTCGGTCCGGAAGACGAGGTCGTCTTCCCGGCGAGCGAGCACCACGCCAACTGGATCCCCTGGCGCGTCCACGGCAAGCCGGTCCCGATGCCGATCGACGAGGACGGTCTGCCCCGCTGGGAGACGCTCGAGTCGCTCATCACTTCGAAGACCAAGCTCGTCTCGATCGGCCACGTCTCGAACGTGACCGGCGCGATCGCGCCCGTCGAAGAAGTCGTCCGCATCGCGCACGCGCACGGGGTGCCCGTCCTCCTGGACGCGGCACAGTCGCTCTCGCACCTGCCGCTCGACGTCACTCGCCTCGGTGTCGACTTCCTGGCGACCTCGAGCCACAAGGCCTTCGGTCCGTCGGGCGTCGGCATCCTCTGGAGCAAGCAAGACTTCCTCCAGAAGTGTCCGCTCTACCAGGTCGGCGGCGGGATGATCTCGCTGAACAACGACATCGATGTCGGCGGCTTCGTCCCGCGCGATGCTCCGTTCCGTTTCGAGGCGGGCACGCCCGCGATCGAAGCGACGATCGGCTTCGGCGCTGCCGTGAAGTGGATGCGATCCATCGGCATGGACGCCATCCGCGAGCACGATCTCGCGATGAGCCGCTACCTCATCGACGGCCTCTCGGACATCCCCGGCGTCCGCGTGCTCGCGAAGAAGCTTCCGCCGGAGAAGCGGATCGCGCTCGCGACGTTCGTCGTCGACGCCCCTGCGATGACGCAGGAGAGCGTCGCTCGTGCTCTTTGCGACATGTTCGCGGTGTGCGTGTCGGCGGGCTTCCACTGCACGCACGTTCTCCATCACCGCGCGCACCTTCCGGGCACCGTGCGCGCGAGCCCGCACGTGTTCAACACGACGGACGAGATCGATCTCCTGCTCGAAGGCGTTCGCGAGATCGCAAGCTGAACGCGCCTCGTCGCACACGAATCACGAAAGCGCGACCGTCTTGGCCGACGTCGGGCGATTCGTTGACATCGGTCAGACCGACCGGCACATTGATGTCACATGTCCCGCTGCAGTGCGGGGGGAAACATGGTCGCCGCGCTTGTCAGGCCGACGTCCCGCGTCGGCGCTGCCGATCGGCGCCTGCCGTGGGCGCTGCTCGGTTTTTCCGTTCGTCGCCTCCGGCGGCTCACCTGGAGCTGCGTCGGATGACCGAGCTCCCGAAGCTCGTCTACGAAGACGACGACGAGGACGTCGACTCGACGCAGGTGCCGTCGGTCGATCGTCTGCGTCTCGAAGACGCCGGGCGCCGGATGCGCGAGGCGCACCAGCCGCCGGTCCTTCCGCGCCTCTTCGACGAGGAGGCCGCGGCGGACGAGCCGACGCGGTCGACCCCACTGATCCTGACGAGCGCATCCGCGCAGACGGATGCGGGCTTGCGACGAAAGCGCAACGAGGACAGCCTCCACGTCGCCGACCAGCACGGGCTCTACGTCGTTGCCGACGGGATGGGCGGCTACTCGGGCGGCGAGATCGCGAGTCAGCTCGCGGTGGAGACGATCGCGGCCGCGTTCGACGCGAAACACTTCGCGGCAAAGCCGCACGAGAAGATTCCGCGACGCGCCTCCGAGCTGGCTCGCGCGATCCAGATGGCGAACGACGCCATCTTCTCGCGCGCGCAGGGCGACCGAGAGCTCGAAGGAATGGGCACCACCATCGTGGCCGCCCATTTCTGCTTCAACAAGCAGCGCCTCTACGTCGCTCACGTCGGCGACAGCCGCATGTACCGCCTGCGCGACGGTCTCTTCGAGCAGGTCACGCAGGACCACACGATGAGCTCGCTCGGCGTGGAGGGGCCGCAGGGAGCCCACCTGAGCCGCGCCGTCGGCATCTGGCCGGTGGTGCCGATCGACATCGGGCTCGTGAAGCCGATGCCGGGCGATCTTTACCTGCTCTGCTCCGACGGGCTCACCAAGATGGTGGACGCGTCGGACATCTTCGGAATCCTCGAGCGAGCGACGGATCTCGACCGCGCCGTGGCAGAGCTCGTCGCGACCGCAAACGCGAACGGCGGCAAGGACAACGTGACGGTCATCCTCGTCCGTGTCGAGAGCACGACGACCTGACGCCCCTCTCCGTCAGCGACGGCGGCGTAGGCGCGCGAGCAGCACGGTCAGCCCGACGCCAGAGAGGATCGCGCCGAACGACAGGCCCACGCCGCGGGCGCCCGGAGCGCTGCCGCAGTCACAGCCGTCCTTCGGGACGGATGCCGCAGGTGAGCTCTCCGAGCCCCCGTCACCGCCCGCATCGACGATGCCGGCATCACAGCCCTCGAGCCGGCACTTCCAGCTCGTCTCCCAGGCGGGAATGCAGACGGACGTGAACGGGCTGTCGGTCGGGCAGCTCTTCGGCCCCTCGACGTCCGCGAGGTCGACGAGCAGCGGGTTCCAGGTGCGAGCATCGTCGCCCGACGTCGCGATGACGTACGGACACGTCGGGTTGCAGCTCGGCGTGTAGAGGTTCTGGCACGCGAACATGCCCCTGGTGCCCCAGCGGAGACACGCGAGGACGTCGGGCGAGTGCTTCTCGAACTGGAGCGTGTCGCGGGAGGCGACCCAGACGCCGTCCTTGTCGGCGCCGCTGATGACGGCGAGCGCGACCTTCGTCCCGTCGGGTGACAGCGCGAAGCCCGGCATCGCCGCCCGCGCGGCGCGCATCGCGACCTCGTAGGTCTTCGCGCCGTCGCGCGAGACCATGAGGACCGCATCGCGGGTCGTCTCGGTCACGCGAAACGCCGCGCGCGCGTACACGAGGTCCGGATTCGAGGGATCGACCGCGGTGACGTAGACGTCCGACGCGATGCCGATCGCCTCGGGAACGAGCGTGCGCGACCACGTCTGCCCGCGATCGGTGCTGGCGTACATGACACCGACACGGTTGCCCGGAAGGCCCGCGTCCGCGAGCCCGGCGTCGTCGTACGCGAAGAGCGCCGTGCCGCTCACGTAGATGCGATCGGGGTAGCCCTCGGCGACCTCGACGTTCTGCGGAACCAGCTCCGGAGGCAGCGGGACACCGACCTTGTGCCAGCTCACGCCGTCGTCGGTCGTCTCGAGGATCTCCGCGGGCGTGCCGTCGGCCGGCGCCGTGATCGCGACGGCGCGGCCGGTCCCGCGCTCCTTCGCGATGTCGCGAACGCGAAGCCCCTCCGTTCCTGGTGCGGGGCCGAACGCACAGCCGGCATCGACGCTCATCCGCACGCCTGCCGTGCTGCTCACCGCGATCGCGCCGCTCTCGAAGATGACGACCGAAGGCGAAACGGACTCGGCTGCGAGCGTGCGCTCGATGACGTCGTCGCAGATCCAGTGCCACTTGCCGCCCGCGTCGTTCGACACGAGCAAGCCGAACGATCCGTGAACGATGTACGTGTTCGGGTCCTTCGGCGAGACGAGGAGCTCGTCGGCCCCTGGGTAACGTCCGTTCGCGAGCGCCGTGTTCGCCGTCCCCATGACGGCACCAAGGACGGCGACAGCGGCGAGATGGCGGAACGCTCTGCACTTCATCGTTCGTTCTCCGGCCCCCTAGCGCTGAGCGCCGTTCGCGATCCACTTCGTGATCGCGCACGTCTCCGCCTCCGACAGCGGCGTCGAGCCGCGCGGCATGCGATAGGACGGATCGCTCGACATGATCCGCTCCATGAGCGGGCTGCACGAGGGATCGCCCGCGACGACGCGCGGTCCGTTCTGGCCGACGAGCATCGCATGCGACTCGTCCGCGGACGCGAAGGACAGCCCGCCGAGGACGGAGCCCGACGCGTGGCAGGTGACAGCGGAGGCGCACGTCGGACGCAGGATCTGGGCGTAGATCGCGTCGTACGTCGGCGGATCCACGAGCGGCTTGCAGTCGGCGCTCGGCACCTGCACGCACGCCGACTTTCCAGCCTCCGCGCCGTCATCCGACGACGAACATGCAGCGAGCGCGGCGACGGCAGCCGCCCCGAGCGCGATCAGACGAGCGAGCCGAGGAAGCCGCATCTCAGATACCGAACGACCAGCTCGCGGCCGCAGTGTGGTTGATCGGATACGACAACGCAGGGAAGTTCGTCGCCTGCCCGGTCGTCAGCCGGTACTCGAACTTGAGCGCGCTCCAGGTGCTGATGTCGATACGCGTGCCCGCGGTGCCCTCGAGCAGGTCGAGCGCGTACTTCGGAGCGTGCGAAGGGACGCGCTCGGGCACGAAGAAGGGATCGCCGACGAGGGCGTTCGTCGACTGCGTGATGTACTCGCCCTTCAGATACGGCGTGACCATCCCGAACGTGTACCCCGCGAGCGCGAACGCGCCCCACGTACGCCACCGTCCGCCCGCAAGCGTGGAGCCACCGCGCGCAGCAGCGAGCACGTCGCCGCGCGGGACCTGGTGGATGATCTGATAGCCCTCGGCGATGAGCGTGAACGGGAGGCCGACATGCGCGACGAAGACGTTGCCGACGAACTCGTCGAACGCATGGTCCGGCATCACGGGCCTCGTGGCCGGGCCCTCGGGCGGGATGCGCGCGTAGACGCCCGACACGCCGAAGTGCAGGTCCTTGCCGAAGACGTCGTCGGCAGAGAGCTTCGCGTGGACCGTGTTGACGGGCGTGATCGTCGTGGCGTGGTTTGCGCCTCCGTGCGTCGACGGATTACCGACCGGGTCGCGCCCGCTTCCGACGGAACCCACCAGGTTGATCGCGCCCTTGCCGGCAGGAATTCCCACACCAGCTTGCGCGCCGATCATGTGCGTCGGCAAGAGACCGCCGTGGAGCGCGATCTGTCGCGGGCGCTCGATCGGGAGCTGCAGCCACTTGCCATGGTGGTAGGCGACGTTCCAGTAGCCGATGTCCGTGTGGAAGCGGCCGACCTCGACGAAGAACAGCTTCGACGGCTTCCAGCGGATGTGAAGTCGTTCGAGAGCGGCGACGGGCGCGGCCGGGTCGTAGGCGAACGTGACCTCGCTCGTCGCGAGGACCGTGTCGTGCAGCTCCGCGTTGAACAGCAGGTCGAACACGCCGGTGGCGAACGCCGGCTGCGGAGAGTTGGATCCTTCACGCGACGAGGAGAAGCCGAAGGCGGCGTCGCCGAAGAAGTTCAACGCGTAGCGCGTGCGCGCGCGCCCGACGTGCAGCTCCTGCAAGCTGTCCGCCGCGAACTGCTGCATGTCCGTCGGTCGCCCCGAGTGGAACGTCAGCGTGTCCTCGTCGTCGGAAGGCAGCGGCGTGGCTCCCGGCGTCGCGCCGTCGGCGGGCGGCGGTGCCGGCGATGCCACCGACGGTGGCGGCGACGCGGGTGGCGGTGACGCGGGCGGCGGTGACGCGGGTGGCGGTGACGCCTGAGCGAACGCAACGCCTTCGAGACCCAGAACTGCTGCGAAGATGATCCGTGTCGTCGTCTTCTTCAAGATGTCATTCTCGGCAGGGGTTACGGACGCACCGACTTCCCGTCGCGGCGAATGCATGCGCGACGAATCGAGCGCCCCCCCGGAACGCGGTACTCGTGGGCTGGAGCCATCTCAGTCGAACTTGAAGTTGTACGAGACGGCTCCGTTGACACCGCCGGCAGGTGCAGGGAACCGCCAGCTACGGAACGCACCGAGCAGGCACGCCTCGAGACGCGCATGCCGGACCGTAGCGCTCGTGATGTTCGCCGAGAGGACGTCGCCGGACGGACCAACCGTCGCGCCGATCGCGATCGTGCCCTTGAGATCCGCCTTGTCGAGCTGCGCGCGATCGTAGCAGGCCTGCGCTTCGTTCGCGTGCGCTCGCACGGTCGCGCGCACCCCCTTGGGATCGACGTAGCCGGGCGGCACCGTCGGCGTCGGTGCGGGCGCCGCCGCCGCGGTCGTTGCCGGCGGCGGTGCATGTGTCGCGGTCGGAGACGGAACCGGCGTCGGCGCCGGCGTGGGGTCGACCTTCGCCTCGTGGGTCGTGGAGGGCGTCGACGGCTCGGCATGTGTCGCCGTCGGCCGGACGCTCGGTCGCGGCGCCGCTGCGTGTACCGCTGGCGCCGCGGGCTTCGCTACCGCCGCCCCCGGGACGGGTCCTCGCGCGATCTTCGCGGCGGAAACGTCAGGCTCCGCCGGCGCCGGCTCGGCCGTCGCGACTTCGGCAACGGAAGCCGATGGCGATGGGGATGGGGACGCGGATTCGTCGGAGTTGGAGGGCGCCGCGCTCGCGACGGTCGCGTGCGGCTGCTCTTGCTGTTGCTGCTGCGCGCTCTCGCCGGAGTCGGTCGTGCTCGACAGTCTCGACACGCCAAACGCGGCGAGCGCGAGGAGCACTCCCGCTGCAGCCGTCGCGAAGACGAGCCCACGCCGCTTCGGACGCGGTGAGTCGAAGCTCGCCGCCCCCGAGCTGCGCTCGCTGCTCTCGACCGGTCCGCTCCCGGCAGCAGCGGGGCTCAGCGCGGTGCGCTCGGACGAAGGCACGACCGAGGGCGGTGGCTGCGAGAAGCTCCCCGACGGGATCGACGGACGTGCGCCCTGACCCATCATCCCCGAGAGGGGGCCTGTTCCCGAGGTCGAGCCGGAGCCGGAGCCGGAGCCGGGCATCGACTCCGGGCCCATCATCACGGGGAGCACCGTGGCTGCCGTGTGCTTCGCGCTCAGGAGCGAGAGCTGGCTCTCGATGATGCGCTTGATCTCGGCACGTTTGTCCGCGAACAGATCGCACATCGCGCGCGGCAGCCGGCGGCGCGCCTCGACGAGCTGCCCGGAGTCCGCGAGGACCTGCTCGAGGTCGGCGCGGAACTCCTCCGCGGTCGCGTAGCGTTCGTCAGGATTCATCCGGATCGCCTTGCGGCAGATCGCGTCGATCGCTTCGGGCACGCTGGGATCGATCTCGCGAGGAGACGGCGGCAACGTTCCGGCGGCCATCGCACGAACGACCTCGAGCTCCTCGTGGTCCTTCCACATCCGGCGACCGACCGCGATCTCCCAGAGGAGAACGCCTGCCGCGAAGACGTCCGCGCGCCGATCGATGTTGCCTCCGAGCGCCTGCTCGGGAGCCATGTATCGGACCTTGCCCTTGATCACTCCCTGACGCGTCTCGGAGGCGCGACCGACCGCCTTTGCGACGCCGAAGTCGACGACCTTCACCTGTCCTTCGTAGGTGACGAAGATGTTGTGCGGGGTGATGTCGCGATGGACGATCTCGAGCTTCGTCCCGTCGTAGTCCGTCAGCTCGTGGGCGTGGTGCAGCCCCGCGAGCGCGTCCATCAGCACGAGGTACTGCTGCTCTTTCGTGAGCAGGGGCGCACCGCCCTTCTTCACGTGCTGCGCAGCGCGGTTCTGGATGCGATGGAACGGTTGCCCGTCGAGGTACTCCATCGCGATGAAGTACTGCTGATCGACCTCGCCCACCTCGTTCGTCTGGACGACGTTCGGATGGTTCAGACGCGCCGCGATGCGCGCCTCGTCGACGAGCATGGAGACGAACTCCGGCTCGTCCGCGAGATTGCGACGCAGACGCTTGATGACCGTCAGCTTGCTGAAGCCGGATCCGACGGGACCAGCTTGCACCGCCAAGAAGACGTCGGCCATTCCCCCATGGCCTAGCTCCGCGATCAGCCGATACTTACCGAACAATGGGGACGATTCTGACATCGAAGCAATCAATGTTACTGCGCCGGTTCAGACGCCGCATACGCAAAGAGATCCGGGCGATGAGTGGACGGTGTCGCGTCACATGCTCCAGCTGGCACTCTCCTATTTCACTTCTGCACGCCGCGGACAGATTCGTTATCAAACGATAACGCTTCCGCTGAACACGCCAGAACTACGGCCATACGCGAAGAAGGATCGAGGGCGCGCAAAACAAGACTGCTGAGAGACGGAAGAGACGCCCGCTGTGCGAGCTCGTGCATGAGAGTCCCGTTCGAAGCCCTTTCCAAAGGCGAGAGCGTTGCCCGTGCGCGCACGCGCACGCGCACCATGTAGAGACGAAGTGCGGACGTCGCGATCCCCATCGAGTGACAGCGCGAGCTGTGCGCGACACTACGACGCTGTCGACCAAGACCAGCGTACGGAGAATGCGCAGGCTGACGTCGGAGGGATTCCCAAGCCACGCGCATCCGGTAAGCTGATGATGTGCGGCCTCGCTCGGGGAGTGGATCGCGGCCCAAGAGCACCCGAGAGTAGGACGTGCAAATGCGAATGTATCGGCGGCTGATTCTTGGTTGCCTGGCGACGAGCATTGCCTGCGTTGCTGCGTGTGACGACGGCGCGGTGGTCGGCGGAATGGCGGGAACACCAAACGCACCGGGAGCTCCGGGCGGAGGAACGAGCAACAACACCACCGGGCCTGCATCGGTCGCGCTGCCGGCCGGCGTTCCCGACGGCGCGGAGATCGGAGACGTCCTCGACTGGTACGGATCTCCGGCGGTCACGTACGCGACGTTCGAAGCCGACGGCAAGACCGTGAAGGAGTTCGGCACGCTCGTAGCGCTCGCGTCGCTCGCGAACATCCCGCCGGGCGCCTTCTCCTCCTTCCAGTGGTTCAAGGTCCCGCCCTCGGTCGCCGAGCAGACGTTCATCAAGAGCTACCAGATCGACTTCATGCCGATGGGACATCCGCCGGCGAAGGTCTACGACGTGCCTCACATCGAGACGCATGCGTTCTCGTGGACCGTCGAGGAGATCAGCAAGCTCACGTGCCGCGAGGCGGACGACAATCGACTCCCGCCGGACGACTTCATCCCGACGGGGACGTGGGACTTCGACCCGATGCCGGGTGTTCCGAACTGCCTGCCGCAGATGGGCGTCCACGGCTTCGACGTGACCGCGCCCGAGCTGAACGGCGCACGCTTCACGCAGTCGCTCTCGGTGCTCGTCGCGAGAGGCGAGTTCATGAGCTACGAGCCGAAGTCGACCGTCGAAGAGCTTCAGAAGCGGAAGGACTTCCTGATCGCGCTCCCGATGCCGAAGAAGCTGCCGACGACGACGCGGCTTCCGACGATGTACATCGGCACGTACCTTCCGCTCATCGACGCGTACCGCTTCGTCTACACGAACTTCGTGGTCGTCGGTCCGGGTTGAGCGACTTCCGGAGAGCGGTCCGCCCTTCATTCGAGCGCGCGGCAGGCATCGCATCCATCGTGACCATCGGGGGCGCCTCGCACGCGCGCGGGGCAGCGAAACAATGGTTCCAGACAAGACTCGTGCGGAGCAACTCGACACAAATGATGCAGGCCAAGACGTTCGGTGCGGTCTCCTTCTTCGCTGGGATCACTCTCGTTGCCTACGGCTGCGATGACACTCCCAACACCCCGAGCTCACCGGCGCCCGACGCCAGCGTGGAGGAATCCGGCTCACCCGACGCCGACGTCGAGGCAGGCGCGTGCAAGTCGACGCAGGTGCCGGCCGACTACGAGAAGTGCTTCACCTTCGACTCGCAGGCGTTCCCGACCGCGCAGCCGGTGACGACGTCATGCCTTCCGGCAACGCTCGCCGCCGAGCGTCCGAAGACATTCGCGTTCGGAGAGCTCGCGTGGGGAGACTTCGTCCTCACCGAGGCCTATGACCTCTCCGCGAGCTGCGCTCAGGCCAAGACGCTCGTGGAGACGCTCAAGTACAACGACATCTACATCACGGTCGCCACGAACGTCACAGCACACCCGGACGGGGCGATCGGCAAGTCGACCGCCCAGTACATCCGGCTCCCGCCCATGCCGGCGGAGCCCGATCCCGATGGCGGTGACGCTGGTGAGCCGTCGGATCCCGATGGCGGTGATGCTGGAGAGCCGTCCGAGCCCGCTCCGCCGCCCCCGGAGGCGATCTCGCTGCCGGCGCGCTCGTGTCCGCCCTCGCTGCCGGAAGTGAACTGCGTCCCGATCGACTCGTGGTTCCAGGCCGGCTTCTACACGACGACGGAGACGGAGCTGCGTCTCTTCAAGAACGCCGATGGCGCTCCTGACCCGAGCACCGCCCAGCTCTATGCAGTCTACAAGAGAGTGAAATGACCGACCTGCCGACGCGCAAGTACTGGCGTCGCAGCGCGATCGTCTCCGCGCTCCTCGCCGCCGGCGCCCTCGCGACCGCCGCTGCATGCTCTTCGTCCGCGGCTCCACCGACCGCGACGAAGCTCTCGCGCGCAGAGCTTCTCGATCCGGAGACGTGCAAGACGTGCCATGCCGATCACTATCGCGAGTGGTCAGGGAGCATGCATGCGTACGCCGCCGACGATCCTGTCTTCCGCGCGATGAACGCACGCGGCCAGCGTGAGACGGGCGGTCAGCTCGGCACGTTCTGCGTGAACTGCCACGCGCCGATGGCCGTTCGCGAGAACGCGACGACCGACGGACTGAACCTCGACGCGGTCGATCCGAAGCTGAAGGGCGTCACGTGCTTCTTCTGTCACCAGGCAGACGCGATCGAGGGCATGCACAACGGGCAGCTCCGTCTCGGCGACGACCTGGTGATGCGCGGCAGGTACGCCGACCCCGTCGAGAACACCGCGCATCAGGCGGGCTATTCGACCTTCCACGACAGCACGAAGGCGGACTCCGCACGCATGTGCGGCGCCTGCCACGACATCGTGAACGGGCACGGCGTACACATCGAGCGCACCTTCCAGGAGTGGGACAAGAGCGTCTTCGCCGTACCACCGAACGGTCTGTCCTGCTCGCAGTGCCACATGCCGGCCGAGATCCGTGTGCCGATCGCGCAGGCGCCGAACGTCTACCTTCGCGATCGGCACAGTCACATGTTCGAAGCGGTCGACGTCGCCGTCACTCCTTGGCCAGAGAAAGAGGCGCAGGCGGCGGCGGTGAAGACCATGCTCGACCAGACCCTGGCGGTCGCGCTCTGCGTCCAGATCGTCGGCGGGCGCGCTTCCGTGCAGGTGGTCGCCGACAACGCCGCCGGTGGACACAGCTTCCCGAGCGGCTCCGCACAAGACCGCCGCCTCTGGTTCGAGCTGCAGGCTTTCCAGAACGGCACCCCCGAGCCGATCTACCGGAGCGGTGTCGTCCCCGCAGGCGTCGACCCGGGCGCCATCGGAGATCCCGATCTCTGGCTGCTACGCGATCACTTCTTCGACGACACGGGCAAAGAGGTCCACATGTTCTGGGAGGCGAAGCGCTACGAGACGCATCTCCTCCCGGCGAAGCCGCCGCCCGCTCCGCTGCGCTCGACCCATCTCATCCGGCGCTACCCGCGGGATCCCGCAGGGCTCTTCGCGGCAAGGCCTGACCGCGTGACGCTGCGCGTGCTCTTGCAGCCGATCGGGCTCGATGTCCTCGACGACCTCGTGAGGTCGGGCGATCTCGATCCGGCCATCCGAGCAGCAACGCCGCCGCCGCACGTCGTGGGCTCGACACTCGAATGGACTCCCGAGCTCGCGGCTGCCGCCAACATCCCGTTCAGCGCGCGCAACGAAGCCTCGGGCACGTGCGTCACGAACGTGCCCGACGTGGCCACCGCGCTGAACCTCGTGCAGGCGCACTGCAGCGCAGACGATCCAACCCAATGCTCGTTGTGAGCGAGCCCATCCTCCTTCCGACCCGATTCCGAACGGACCAAGGCATCACATGACGTTTTCGCTCCTCTCCGCCCGCTCGCTCCGTTGCATGTTCGTCCTCCCCGCAGCGCTCGCGCTCGGCTGCTCGAGCTCCAGCGACCCGCACGACGGTGAAACGCACTCGCCGGGACACGGCGACACGGGCGAGCAGTTCCAGTGCTCCTCCGATCCGCGCGTGGAGACGTACGTGGCCAACCTCGAAAAGGCCGGCTCGCTCGGCCGCGCGACTTTCAAGCTGACGAGCGCCGATCCCGCGCCGCCGCGACGAGGGATGAACGCCTGGAAGTTGATCGTGACCGACAAGGCCGGCGCCCCCATTTCCGACGCCGAGGTCACCGTCACCGGCACGATGCCGGATCACCAGCACGGCTGGCCGACAACGCCCACGATCACGAAGGGCGCGGACGGGATGACGTTCGACTTCGCCCAGCTGAACCTGTCGATGGCGGGCGTCTGGACCGTCACGTTCGAGGTCAAGATGAAGAGCGTCGACGGCACGACCACGACGGAGGCCACGCTCGACAGCGCCTCGTTCACGTTTTGTGTCGGCTGAGGGCCACCTCGTCGGCTGAGGGCTACCTCGTCGGCTGACGGCTCCTTCGTGCGCGGCGCGCGCTTCAGTGCCTCAGCGTCAGCGTGATCACTGCTGCGACCGCGACCGCGACGACGAAGCCTGCACGGATCCACATGCGGATCTTCCGGCGGCGCGCCGCCTCGAGCGCCAACTTCTCCTGCACGTTCGTGCCCGCGACCCACTCGGGGAAGGCGCTCGGACGCGCTGCCGGCGGAACGGTCGTGAGCGAGGCTCGCTGCACCTCCTGCACGGCGGTGAGCGCTGCTGCTCCGAGCGCCGGCCACGCGAGCTCGGCGCCGACGGCTTCTTCGTCGTCCCCGTTGTCGTCCTCGCAGTACAGCCGAGGCACTGTAGCCGGCAGCGGCGGCGGCGGCGGGATCTCGCTCAGGAAGGACCGCGCTTCGTTTCCTTGTGCGCGGGGGCGGTTCGAGACGGGCTCGGGCTCACCGCGCGGGCGTGGCGACGCGGGGCTCTCTCCCCCGACGCTCTCGTGAGCGTTCATCAGCGCTTGCCACTCGTCCGCGTTGATCGAGCCGATGCGCGTCGGCGCGTTGTACGCGTCGCTCTCTCCCGGAGGAGGAGGGACCGTGTCGACCTTGAAAATCTTGCCGTCGTCCACGTTGCTCCGGGGGTGTGGGTTGAAACGCTCCCCCCTTGAGCGCCGCCATCGACCGCACGGACCATCGTAACGGTCGCGTACGTTCCTGCGTAGCGCTTCGTGCCGACCCTCGAGCGGCGCAGCGTCCTTATCAGAAGCTCGAGAAGAAGTCCCGAGCTCCCGAGAGGAGGTCACGACGTCGGACGACCGCGGACCTTGTCCACCAGCGCACGCACCTGCGACGGAGTGCCCGCCGGCAGCTCTTTGGCGAGGGCCCACTCGCGCGCCTTCTTGGCGAGATCGATGCCGCGGACGCTCGCGGTCCGCGCACGTTCGACCAGCGACGGCTTGACCACGCGCAGCTTCACGATCGGCCGCGTGGCGAGCGCGAGCGACATCTTGTACTGCGAGAGCCCCGCAAGGAAGTCGTACTCGCGGAGCCCCTCTTCGATCGCGGAGCGGATGAGGTAGGCGTGCATCGTGACGCCGACCCGCACCTCGTCCGGAATGTCGAGCTTGCGCCCCGTCTGGTAGAACGAGACCTTGCCATTGCGGCGAAAGTTGTAGAACGCCGCAACTGGCTCGCCCCGGACGATCATCCACCCGAGGTCGAGCGCATTCGCGTCCAGCAGCTCGGGCATCAGCCGATCGTGGAACGCGAGGAACTTCGGCGAGCCGAAGACGCCGGCATGGCCCCAGCGTTCGGCATGGAGCTTCATGAGGATGCGGCGACCGTCGGCGATCTGGTCGCGACTCTGGACGCGCACGATTTCTGGCGGGCCTCCCGCCCAGCTCTCGAATGCGCGAAGCGCCTTCCGCAGCTGCGAGCGCTTGTTCTGCTTCAACGCGCCCAGGTAGTCGTCCCAGGTTTTCGGGAGCGGAACGAACGCCGACTGCGTCCACTCCTCGAGCGCCGTCTCGAAGCCACGGATCGCACAGGCGCGAACGAGCGCTGTCGGAAGCGGGCTGTCGCCGTTCATCGAGCTCATGACGAGCTCGTCCCAGGCTCCACCGGCTTCCTCGACGAGCGCGCGCGCAAAGGCGGTCGCGACGTCGTCTTCGCGCCCGCGCTCGGCGATCACGCCGAGATAGTCGCCGCACGTCTCGTCGGCAGATGCCTCGCCCGTCCCGAGCAGCTCGAGCCGTTTGAAAGGGATCCCCGGCCGGTAGACGTGCCGCCGCGCGTGGAGGAGCGCGAGGCCGACGAGCCGCTCACCATCGTGAAACGCGAACGAACGGAGCGAACGATCTCCGTCGTCGCCGAACACGTCCCACCACGAGAGGATCCACGTCGGATGGAGCGCGAAGTCGTCGTCCGCGCTACGCGCGAGGAGCTCTTCCCACGCGGGACGCAGGGCACGCAGCCGTGCCGAGTCCGTGATGAGGGTGGTCGTGACCATCGATCGTCGTCAGGCGCCGAGCATGAGAGAGCACGCGATCGCGAAGAGAATCCGCACGAGCAACGACGAGCGGTAGGGACGACTCTAGACGACCTCGTTCGGACAAGTCGAGGGACCTTCCTCGCCCGCGACGCGCGCCCTCCTGGTCAATCCGCGAGCCAGGGCACGGCCCCCGCCCCGGCCTGCCGGAGGACGAGCGGACCGACGCTCCCGAGCCCTTGCCGACGCCACGAATCGGGCGATCAGCCGTCGATCAACGCGACGCCGAGGGCCTTGTCCTTCGGGATCTGCTCGGCCGCACGCCGCAGCTCACGCGCGGTCGTCCCGCCGCCGGCACGTACCGCAAGCAGCGTCGCGTCCGCGACGGCGATGAGCTGCACGACGGCGGGCGCCCCCTGGAGCGCCGGCGCATCCACGACGATGTAGTCGTAGTTCGCGCGGCAAAGCCGGTCGATCATGGCCTCGAATCGATGCTGCTCGAAGCGCCGTCGCGGCAGCTCGCTCTTGAGGATGCCGACGAGGTGCAGGCTCGGCGTCACCTGAGCAAGCCGATAGGGCGGCAGCCAGACCTCGGCCTCCGGCGGAGAAAGCATCGGGAGCCGCTCCATCTGGAAGACGCGCGAGAGCTCGGGGTCGAAGAAGTTGCCGTCGACGAGGAGCACGCGGGTCGACGGATGCTCCGCGAGCGCGAGCGCGAGGTTGATCGCACACGTCGTCTTGCCGTCGCGCTGTTGCGGGCTCGATACGGCGACCACTCGTGGGAGGTTCTTCCCGAGCAGGTGATCGCGGAGAACACGGTACGCGTCGGCCGCCGTCGAGTCGGGCTCCGTCAGGAGGACGAGGCGCTTGTCGGCCGAAACGGGGACACCCGTGGTGGGCGGCGGCTCCGGCTCCCATCGGCGGACCACGAGGCCGGCGGTAGGTTCGACCGACGCGGACTGCATCGCCTGCGTCGTCGTCGGCATCTGCATCTGCCGGAGCATGCGCTCCGTGTTCGGAGCGACATCCGCGTCCGGCACGGCCGCACCGTAGGGCCCAGGGAGGCCGGACTGCCCTGGGTAGCCAGGATGGCCAGGATGGCCCGCGTACCCAGGATGCGAAGGCCGCAACGCGTGCTGCTGAGGTTGAGGCTGAGGCGGCGCTCCGTACGGCGCCTGCGCGGGAACTGGAGGTGGAGGTCCGGTCACGGCATGCCGCGGCTCGACGAGCACGGTCGGCGACGACGGAAAGCCGGGACTCGACTCTTCCTTCACCGTCTGCACGACGTCCCAGCCCTCGGCGGCCGGCGCTCGTGGTGCCTGGTCCTGCGGCAACGAGAGCGGGATGCCCGGCGTGCGCGGGATCATCAACATCGTCGTGGTCCCGAACGCGGGCGCCGGCGGGGCTTCTCGGGGAGGCTGCGACGACGTCCCGCCCGCCGGGGGCCCGGTGAACGGTGCGGGGACCGGCTCGATGAGCTCCTCGCGTGGGTGTTCCGACGGTGACGGCGGAGGACGCGAGCTCCCCGCAGCCGGCGCCCCGTGGGGTCCGACGACCGTCTTCTCGAGCCGTTCGCGGACGCGCTGCTGGCGGCGGGCTTCTTCTTCGGCGCGCGCGATCGCTCCGGGTGAGCCCGCAAGGCCGCCGAGATGTGGCGCAGGCGCGAGGCCCATGAAGGTGGAGCGCTTCTTCAACCCGGGCGGGTTGAACAGCGGATCCGACTCTCCCCGCTTCTTCTGCTCCGAGCCCTCGGTTGCCTCTTCACCGCGAGGAGGAACCGAAGACCCGGCCCGCGGCCGCTCAGACATTTGCAGGATTTTGTATCACAGGCCTCCCCTCGTGTCCCTCGTCCACGTTTCGGCGCCGAGGCCGAGCTCGCTCAGGGTGTCGACGTGGACGCCGGCCCGCGGCGGTCGCGCACGAGACCGATGAGCTCTTGCACGTTCGCCCTGGCAAACACGAAGGTCCCGACGATGTAAACGACGCCGCCGAGGAGGACCTCGAGGCCGAGCTGGATGCCCGCCGGGATGTGCATCGGCGCGAAGAAGCGCCGCACGGCGAAGACGGACACGAACATCGGCCCGCACGCCAGGAGCGGCCGGAGGCAAGCGATGAAGTAGCGGCCGATGGGCAGCGGCGTCACCATGGCCGTGAGGAAGACGAGGCTGACCGTGTAGACGGTGAACCCGATCCCGACGCCGACGCAGGCCCAGATCGGGCCGCCGAGCCGGCCCAGCACCGCGACACCGGCGAGCAGCGAGACCGTGCGCGCGATGCTCGCGATCAGAATGAGGCGCGGCTTCTTCTCCGTCTCCAGATATGCGTTCGTCGGCCACGAGGCCGGCTGGAAGATCGTCATGCAGCTGAGGACGGCGAGAATCCCGCCCATCTCCGCCCATCGCTTGTCGAAGAATGCATGCACCAGCGTCGGCGCAACGGCGCCGAGTCCCACGCCGAGCGGCGCGACGACGAGGGACATGAGCGCTGCCGCCCGGACTACGGCGCCCGGGCGCTCTTGCGGCTCCATCTTCGCGAAGGCCGGCATGAGGACGTCACCCATGCGCTCCGCGACGTACGTGACCGGTGTCTCGGCCAGGCTGTAAGAGAGCGCGTAGCAGCCCATGAGGCTCGGTCCGAACATCCGCAGCATGAGGACGTTGTCCCAGCTCGAGGACGCGCGGTCGCAGAGGGACACGAGGAGCAGCGGCGTGCCGTACGTGAACATCGTCCGGGCCTCGCTCCAGTCGACGCCGGAGAAGCTCAGCCACTCCGAGCGCGGCACCTTCCGGACGAAGAGGAGGAACGTGAGCGTGGAGCGTACGAGGCCGCCGATGACGATCGCATAGCCGCCGTAACGCGAGGCCGTCGCCAGAGCGACCGCGGTGAAGGTCACCTCACCGATGCTGTTGATGATCGCAACGTCGCGGAAGCGCAGCTCGCGGACGAGCAGGCGCTCGGGCATCGAGCGCGCGCGATCGAGCAGATGAGCGATCGCGAAACCGCCGATGAAGCGGCCCATGTTGGGCGCCTCGACGAGCTCGCCGAGCTGGCCGCGGAAGCCGTAGACCACCGCCATCGCGACCACGCCGAGCACGAAGTGCAGCACGCTCGCCTGCGAGACGACGCTCGGCCTCGACTTGTAGGCGATGATGTACTGGCCGAACGCGAAGAACGTGAGAACGCTCGCCGTCTGGATGCAGATGAGCGCGGCCGAGACCTCGCCGTAGTCCGCCGGCGCGATGAAACGCGTGAGCACGAGCGTGCCGACCAGCGACACGACACGTGCGCCCATGCCGGTGGCAATGTTCCAGACGACGCCGCGTGCAGCGGCCTTCTCGATCGACATCTCGGGGCACCAACTATCGCGAAAGGGGCGGCGCCAGGATAGGCGAGAACGAGGCTGCTCGGGTGCGCAGGATCACGTCACGAATGCCCAGCTTTGAGACGTGTGTACACGTAGAGGAGCCCCAAGATCGTGAGGTTTCCCCCGAGGACGCCGAGCACGTCCTTGTAGCCGATCTTGACCACGAAGCTGTCATCGGTCTGCCTGACGATCCGATACATCGCGCCGGCAAGGCCGAACCAGACGAACAAGAGCTGCTTGTAGGTGAACGACAGGAAGAAGATCCCGACGACGATTCCGGCGAGCGAGACGACCATCGCCATCGCGAGCGAGCGAAGCTCTTGCGTGAGCGGCCCGTTCTTTCGCAAGACGAGCAACGGGATCTTGAAGGACGTCCAGAGCAGCAGCGACCAGAAGACGAACCCGATGAACCCCGTCTCGGTCGCCGCGAGCAGGTACGAGTTGTGAGCCGTCAGATGGATCGGTGAGTCGACGCGATCCGGAAACTGATCGATTCCGACGCCGCGGATCGGGAATTTGAAGAACAGGCTCATCCCTTCGTAGAGGAGCTCGATCCGCTCCGACGCCGATTCGTCCGCCTCGGCCGCCGATCGCCCGCCGAGCAGGACGACCGGAAGGGCGCAGATCACGGCGAGGACGAGGCCCTTCCACCGGTAACGCGAGACGAAGTAGATGCCGAACACCGTGCCGAGCACGAGCTGCCCACCGCGCGACTGCGAGAGGATGACCGCGTAGATCCCGAGGCCGAGCGCGGCGAGCGCGATCGTCATCAGGACGGTCTTCGTGCCCTGACCTATCTTGTCGTTGTACTTCGAAGGCATCCCGAGCGCGAACAGCAGCGGGATGATCGCGCCGATGAAGACCGAGAGCTCGTTCGGGTCATCGAGCTGCCCCCGCCAGCGCACGCGACGCCCCGTCGTGAGCGTCTTGAACATCCCGAGGCGCTCGCACGCCCATTCGACGTCGAAGCGCACGCCGTCGCGACAATCGCTCGCCATCCCGCACTCGCGCCCGTCCGCGGTGTCGAGGTCGATGACCTGCTCGCCCTCGTCGTTCGTCACGCGCTCGAGGCATTGAGGCGGTTGATTGCCCTGATGGACCGCGACGGCCGAGACGAAGGCGCCCAGGATCAGAAGGAGCCATATCATCCCTTTCAACCGCTCGAGGGTTCGTGCGCCGTACATGACGGCAAGCATGAAGATCGAAGGTATGAGGGCGCGATTGGTGCCGAGCTCGAGGCCTCTGCCGACGCCGAGGTTCAGCGCCGTGATGAAATAACAGGTGAGGACGAACAGGCCGACCCACGGCAGCTGCGGCGTGTAGAGCGGCTTCTGGCGGCCCAGCGCCATTTCCACGAGAACGCCGAGGACGCAGAGCGCCGTGAAGACGTCGAGAAGCCGCAGGGCGCCGAGCACCGGCCAGATCTCCTGCGGCCGGATGAGGAGGACGAAGACCAGGACGAGGCTCGCGAAGAACGTCACGCGGTCACCTGGAGCCGGTCGCGATCACGCGACGAACATATCATCTTGCATCGGCGGGTGTGCTCGCCCGCGCACAGCGGTACCATGCGCGGGACCGTGACCAGCAGGATCCCCGCAGCGCTAGCCGTCTTTGCGATGGCGTGTTCGGGCTCGAGCGGGGCATCCCCGGGGGCCGAGCACACCAGCGGACCGCGCGCGGTTCCGACCGTCGCCCCCGAGATGCAGCGTCCCCCGCCGTTGCGAGCGGCCGGCACGCGATCCTCGCCCACCTCACCTGGTGACGCGGCGCCAGGACGCCCCGCAGGCCCGAGCTCCGCGGCTGGGCTTCGTGGTGCGTCGCCGTTGGCGTCGATGACGACGAAGACGCCTCCCGTCGAATGTGCGCCGGGCGCGGGCAAGACGTTCGACGTCGGCGAGGGCAAGCCGTACACGACGCTCGGCGCCGTTCCGTGGGCGAGCCTCTCCGGGGGAGACGTCGTGCGGCTCCACTGGCGACCTCAGCCCTATCGCGAGAAGGTGCTCATCTCGCAATCGGGGAGCGCGAAGAACCCGATCCGCTTCTGCGGCGTGCCCGGTCCGAAGGGCGAACGCCCCGTGATCGACGGCGAGAACGCGACGACGGACAAGTCCTTCGACTTCCTCCACATCGAAGGCGAGCGCCGCGCCCTCATCACGATTTCAATCCGCCGCAACGGTCAGAGCTGGGGAGACAAGCCTCGCCACATCGTCATCGACGGGCTCGAGCTACGAAACGCGGCGATCCCTCACGCGTTCACGAACAGCCGGGGCGAGAAGAAGACCTACCTGGAGCACAGCGCCTGCATCTTCGTCGAGCGGGGCGAGCACATCGTGATGGCCCGCAACGACGTCCACGGCTGCGGTAACGGCCTCTTCGTCGCGTCGAACGACAGCGAGGAGGTCGTCTCGCGCGACATCCTCATCGACGGGAACTACATCCACGGCAACGGCACGCTGACGCACCCGGATCGGATGCACGGGATCTACAGCGAAGCCATCGGCATCGTCGTGCAGAACAACCGCTTCGGACCGAACCGCGAAGGGTCGCTCGGCAACCAGCTCAAGGACCGCTCGACGGGAACGATCGTCCGCTACAACTGGTTCGAGGGAGGCTCGCGCGCCATCGACCTGGTGGAGCCCGAAGACAGCTTCGCCGTCGTTCGCCAGATGCCCGAGCGCCATCAGACGTGGGTCTACGGGAACGTCCTCGTCCTCGGAGCTCGAGCGTCCTCCCGACCGATCCACTACGGCGGCGACAACGGCTCGGAAAACATGTACCGGAAGGGCACGCTCTTCTTCTACGACAACACCATGGTCATCACGACCAACGAGAAGGACCAGTATTACATGGCGGTCCTCCAGCTCGAGACCGACGACGAGTCTGCAGACGTTCGGAACAACGTCATCTACCGCTCGGGCACGACGCATCTCTCGTGGCTGCTCGAGAAGGGAACCGCGCGCCTCGGCGTCAACTGGATCTCGAACGGCGTGACGACCGCGGTGGACCGCGGCCCGACCGTGAAGGTCACGGCCAAGACCGAGATGCTGCCCGGAGGCAAGACGATCAACGGTGACACCCCCGGGTTCGTCAACGCGGCCGCCGGTGACTACTGTCTCGGACCGAGCTCACCTGCGCGGACCGCCGCTGGCGAGCTCGCTCCCCTGCCCGAACCCCTGCCTGAACCCCTGCCTGAAAGCCTCCTTCCGACGCTCCAGTACAGAAAGCACCAGAGGACGATCCCGCGCCGCGCAGAACGCAAGGACCTCGGCGCATTCGCGTGCGAGTGACACGACCATGAGCAGCTCTCATCTGACCACCATCCGCTCACGCGCTCCCCATTCGAGGCGAGCCCGATGATCAAGCGAGCCTTCCGCGCTCTCCGCGAACGGCACCTCGAGACCTTCCTCTCGGGCTACCTGGTCGATGCCGGGCAGCGCGCGCTCGCGCGTCGGACCGGGCCGCAGGTCGACGGCGTCCGGCACCTGCTCGTCGCGGTGTGCGACCACTACGAGCCGCTCTGGAACAAGGCCGACCCAGCCCAGGGGCTCCGTCGCGTGCAGGCCTGGCGCGAGGGCTATCCGCGCCTCGCAAGTCAGTATCGCGACGCCGACGGCAAACATCCGCGCCACTCGTTCTTCTTCCCCGGTGAGGAATACCGGCCGGAGTTCCTCGAGCCGCTCGCGGAGCTCGCTCGCGATGGCTTCGGCGAGGTGGAGATCCACCTTCATCACGACGGCGACACCGCCGAGACGCTCGAAGCGCAGCTACGAGACACGATCGCGAAGTTCACGAGCCACGGCCACCTCTCGCGCGCGGCCGATGGCTCGGCGCGGTACGCGTTCATCCACGGCAACTGGGCGCTCGCGAACCCGCGTCGCGACGGCAAGTGGTGCGGCGTCGACGAAGAGGTGCCGCTGCTCTTCAAGACCGGCTGTTACGCCGACTTCACCTTCCCGGCCGCGCCGGATCCCGCACAGCCGAACATCATCAACCGGATCTACTGGCCGACGGGGGATCTCTTCGCGAAGCGCTGCTACGAGTCCGGCGAGCGCGCGCGGGTCGGCAAGGTCATGAAGGATCGCCTCCTGCTCGTGCAGGGTCCGCTCGCGTTCTCACGTCGGCCGAAGAGCCTCTCGGTCTGGATCGAGAACTCTGCGCTCACGGCGGTCAACCCGGCGACGTCGGCGCGCGCAAAGACGTGGGTGACCCGCAACATCCACGTCGAGGGCCGGCCGGAATGGGTCTTCGTGAAGCTCCACACGCACGGCGCGCCCGACGCCCAGGCGGCGTCGTTGCTCGGCGACGGAGGGCACACGCTCCACCGCGTGCTCACGACCGAGTACAACGACGGGGTGAAGTGGATGCTGCACTACGTGACCGCGCGCGAGATGTTCAACATCGCGATCGCGGCCATGGAGGGCAAGACAGGCAACCCGAACCTCTATCGCGATCACGTCATCGCGCCGCCGCCTGCGGCCAAGGTCGCGAACGTCGCGAACGAAAACCGAGCGGAGCCCCACGCCTCATGACACTGCGAGTAGCGATCGTCGGCTGCGGCAAGATCGCAGACGGCCACGTCGAAGAGATCCAGAAGATGCCGGAGGTCGCGCGCGTCGTCGGCGCGGTCGACCTCGAGCCGATCATGGCCGAGCAGCTCGCGGTCCGATACGGCATCGAGCACCACGGCGCCGACTTCTCGCGCATGCTCCGCGAGGTGCGTCCCGACGTCGTCCACATCACGACGCCGCCGGCTTCGCACCTGCCGCTCGCGCTCGAGGCGATCGACGCCGGCTGCCACGTCTTCGTCGAGAAGCCGTTCACCCTCCGGCACGAGGACTCGAAGAAGCTCGTGGCGCGCGCCGAGGAGGCGAAGAAGAAGCTCTCGATCGGGTACACCTACCTCTTCGACCCGCCCGCGCTCGAGATGCGGAGCCTCCTGCGGCAAGGCGTCCTCGGCGACGTCGTCCACGTGGAGAGCTGGTTCGGCTACAACCTCGAAGGCGCGTTCGGAAAGGCCGTCCTCGGCGATCCGAACCACTGGGTGCTGAAGCTGCCCGGGCAGCTGTTCCACAACAACATCGATCACCTGCTCAACAAGGTCGTCGAGTTCTTCGCCGAGGACGAGGACGTGCCGGCGATCTCCGCGTTCGGATCCGTCCGCCGCCACGCTCGCCTCGGCGATCATCGCGACAAGATGATGGACGAGCTCCGCCTCGTCATCCGCGGCAAGCGCACGACGTTTTACGGCACCTTCTCGTCGCACGTGCGCCCGCCCGCGCACCAGCTTCGCGTCTACGGGACGAAGAACACCGCCACCGTCGACTTCACGATGCGCACCGTGACGCTCGAGACGCAGTCGACGCTGCCGAGCGCCATCGGCCGTCTGATCCCCGCCTTCTCGCACGCGATGCAATACGTGCGCGCCGGCGGGAAGAACGTCGGTCGCTTCGCGCGCTCCGACTTCCACTTCTTCTCCGGCCTCCACTACCTCTTCCGGGAGTACTACCGAAGCATCGTGGACGACACGCCGCCGCCGATCTCGCATCGCGACATCCTCCGCGTCTCGGCGATGCTCGACGAAATCTTCGCGCAGCTCGACGTGCAGCGAAAGGAGCTCGGGTCGTGACCAAGGCGCTCGTGACAGGTGCAACCGGCTTCCTCGGGACGTCGCTCGTCCAGCGCCTCGTCGCGCGCGGACGGACCGATCTCCGCTGCCTCGTGCGGCAGGGCAGCGACGTCTCGCATCTCGAAGGCGTCATCAAGAAGCATCCCAACGTCGAGCGCTTCGTCGGCTCGCTTGCGTCCGTCGACGCAGCCGCGGCCGCGGTCGAAGGCTGCGATACCGTCTTCCACGTCGCGGCGGCGATGGGCGGAGCGCCCGCCGACATCTTCCTCAACACGGTCGTTACGACGAAGAACCTCTGCGAGGCGATCGCCCGGACGACAGCGTCACGCGGGAACAAGCCTCCGCTCTTCGTGCTCGTGAGCTCCTTCGGCGTCTACGGCGTCGCGGATCTCCCGCGCGGCACGGTCGTCGACGAGAGCACGCCGCTCGAGAGCAAGCCCGCGCGCCGCGACCCCTACTCGCAGGGCAAGCTCCGTCAGGAGAAGCTGTGCTGGGAGTACCACGACAAGGGCGTGATTCGCCTCGTCGTCGCGCGCCCCGGCGTCATCTACGGGCCCCGGGGAGGCGCGTTCTCGGCACGCGTTGGCCTGAACCTATTCGGCGTGTTCCTCCATCTCGGCGGACGCAACACGCTGCCGCTCACGTACGTCGACAACTGCGCCGAGGCGATCGCCGTCCTCGGCGAGCAGCCCGAGACGGCAGGTCAGGTCTACAACGTCGTCGACGACGACCTCATCGACGCTGACGACTATCTCCGGCGCTACAAGCAGCGCGTGAAGCCGCTCCGCTCGGTGACGCTCCCCTACCCGATGACGATGCTCATGTCGCACGCGGTCGAGCGCTATCACCACGCCTCCAAGGGGCAGCTCCCGGCCGTCTTCACGCCGTACAAGACGAAGACGACGTGGAAGGGCAACCGCTTCAGCAACGAGAAGCTGAAGGCGATCGGCTGGCGGCCCATCGTCCCGACCGAGCAGGGGCTCGAGAAGACGTTCGAGCACCTGAAGACACGCGCGAGCTGAGCTATCTTCTCGAACGGAGAGGGCGTCCCATGCTGCGAACGATGAAGCTCATCATCAGCGACCTGCGCGCGAAGGCGGCGTGGGTCTACGAGGACGACTCTCCGAAGGCGGTCGCCAAGGCGCTCGCCACCGACGGCACGGCCTCGATGATCGTCTACCGCCTGATGCAGGCGTCACGACGGCATGGCCTCGCGCCGCTCGAGATGGTCTTCAACAAGGTCAATGCCGCCTCCGGCTGCATCATCGGCCGCGGCGTCGAGTTCGGTCCTGGCTTCGTGCTCATCCACTCGAACGGCGTCGTCATCAACGGCGCCGTCCGCGGCGGCGAGAACGTGCACATCGAGCATCAGGTGACGATCGGCGCCGAGAAGCGCCAGAGCCCGGTGCTCGGCAACGGCGTCTTCATCGGCGCGGGCGCGAAGATCGTCGGCCCGGTCACGATCGGCGACAACGCGCGCGTCGGCGCAAACGCGGTGGTGACGAAAGACGTGGCGGCCGACACGACGGTCGTCGGCATCCCAGCGCGCCCGGTGAACAAGCAGAACGGCGCTTCGCATCCGGTCGGGTCGTAGCGCCCTCTCGATCTTTGGCGCCTCGATCTCGCGGCGCTGTACGCTCGGGCCTCCTGCGCGGCCGGCAGTTCGGTCCTCGCTTACCCATCGATGCTCCCCGCCGCGTGGGTCTGACGACGCGCCAGCGAGAGAGGATGGAACAGGGAGACAGAGAGACAGGGAGGTTGCCCCGTCTCTTTCTCGACCTGGCACCTCCCCGGCCCTCAGGAATTGCTTCGCAATTCCTTCGGAAATTTGAGTCTCGCTTGCGACCTGCGGGCCTCGTTCCACACGGTGCTCACCTCATTTCCACCTGCAGGTAGACGATCGCGCCACCGCCACCGTCGTAGGTCCTCGGGCGCCCGGGGCGACGCGCGAGCATCCGTTCGATCACCCAGCTCTCGACCGCTGGCGGCACTGACGTGAGCACCGTGTGGAACGAGGCCCGCAGGGCGCCCGGGAGACTCGAATTTGCGAGCAAAACGCGCAGCGTTTTGGGAGCGCCCACGAGGGTCCAGGTCGCAGCGAGAGCAGGCCCCTCTCGCTCCATGTCTCTCTGTCTCCCTGTTCAAACCTCTCGAACGCGAGAGCTGCTGCGTGCAAGAGGCTCGGCGATCGAGATGCCGCGGACGCCGCGCTTGCCGACGCTAACGGGTTCGTTCGGAGCGTCGGAGAGAAAGAGGAGACGGCAAGACGGTGAGTGAGCCGTTACTCCCAGTCAGGGCGCAGCGCGTAGCGGGCTAGGCCCGCTGCGAAGCCGATGCCATGCGAGGCGTGGAGCACCGGGAAGATGGCGGCGACGACTGGCGCCAGTGCGAGGCTGTGGCGCCGCGAGACGCGGAGCGCTTCGATGGCTGCGGCGGCGCCGTAGAGCCCGAACGCGAACGGCGCGACGAGCCGCAACGACGGGACGACGAGCAACGTCACGCCTCCGACCACCATCAGGAAAGGCAGCACCGGGCGCACCTTCGGGAAGGTCTTGTGCTTCAACAGCGTGCGCGCGCGGCCCTTGCCGTAGCGGAAGTACTGCTTCGCGAGGCTCTTGAAGGAGTCGCGCGGGAAGTAGTGCACGACGATCTTCTTGCTGAGGAAGACCTTCCCACCCGCGCGGAGGATGCGCTGGTTCAGCTCTGCGTCCTCGTTCGTGATCGCGCCGGGGTCGTAGTTGCCGACCGTCTCGAAGACCTTCTTCCTGAACGCGCCGAGGAAGACCGTGTCGACGAAGCCTTCGCTTTCGGGGTTGCGGTAGCTCGCGCCGCCGACGCCGAGCGGGCTCTCGAGCGCGGCGCAGAGCGCCCGCTGGAACCACGTCTCGCTGATCGCTCGCTGCGCGCCGCCGACGTTGTCCGCTCCGGTCTCCTCGAGCACGGCCACGCACTGCGAGACGTAGTCGGGCGCGTAACGCGCGTGGACGTCCATCCGGATGACGATGTCGCCCTGCGCCGCCTCGATCATCGCGTTCATCGCGGCGGCCTGGAGGCGCCGCGGATTGTCGATGACACGGACGCGGCCCGACCGGCGCTCGGCGATTCGATCGAGGATCTCGCGCGTCCGGTCGGTGCTCATGCCGTCGCCGACGAGCACCTCGATCGACTCGGCCGGGTAGTCCTGCGCGAACACGTCCTCGAGGCACGCCTCGATGTGACGCTCCTCGTTGAAGCACGGGATGGCGATCGTCACCAGAGGCGTGGTCACCGCGGCCTTCGGGCGTTTCTCCATCGTGCTCGCGTCCATCGCTCTCTCTTCTCTCTTGCGTGTGTGAACGTCGACGGTGTTGCCCCTGGACGCCCGGAGTCGTCAGGATGGATGATCGGTCTTCTGGGGCAGACGCATCGTCCGTGTCCGCGGGATCACGGCGATGACCGGGAGTACGTCGAGTCTCTCGATGTCGACGCGCTCGTAGATCTTGTCGTCGAGCATCGCGGACGCCGCCATCGACGCGATCGACAGGAAGATGCAGACCGCCAGGAGCGCAGCAAGCAGCGTGGTGCGCGGCTTCGACGACGGACGGACCGGAAGATATGCCGGGTCGAGGACGGAGACCTGAACGTTCCGATCGTTCATGACGGAGCTCGCCGTCATCGACGCCCGGAAGACGCGCTCTTCGAGCTTCTGCTGGCGATCACGCAGATCATTCACCTCGCGCTGGAGCCGCGTGAATTCGAGCTCGAGCGCGACGTTGCTGTTCGGCGCGACGGCGAGCGCGGCCGCGGCGCCCGCATCGCCGCTCGCTTTCGCGAGCTGCGCGCGTCGGGCCGCGATCTGCGACTGCAGGTCGGAGAGCTCCTTGCGGAGCACGGCCTCGTCGGTCGCGTTCTTCGGAGGCGGAGGATCATCCTCGGCCGCGTGCTTCTGCTTCCACTGCTCGCGCGCGGCCTCGACGGCCGCCGCCTGCGCCTGCTCCGCCGACTTGAGACGATTCTTGGCGGCGATGACGTCCGGATGTTTCTCCGTGAACCGGTTCATCTTGTCGGCGAGGTCCGCGCGCGCGGCGACGAGCTCCTGGCTGTCCGGCGGGGACTGGAACGTCGGCTTGGGCGTCGGCGGCACCGCCTGGCCCTGCGCCGCCTTGAGCTGGCGTTCGATGCGCGCCACCTTCGACTCGAGCGACGCGAGGATGGGATCGACGTTCGGCGTCGCGGGCGTCGGTGCTCCACCGGACGCGGTGGGCGTGAGCTGCGGGGCAATGCCCTGGAGGCGCGGCGTGAACTCGGGATGCGCGGCGACGAACGAGGCGAGCTCGGTCTCTTTCTTGCTCAGCTCGGCCTGGTTGCGCGTGCTCTCGTTGTTCAGGAACTCCTTCAGCGTCTTCGCGGAGTCCGCGCGGCGGTTGTCCGCCTCCTTGACGATGCAGTCACCGAGGCGGCGCGTGACCTCCTGCGCCTGCTCGGGCGTGGATCCGACGAACGAGATCTCGAAGGTGTCTCCGTCGCGCGCGCGGAAGGTGATGTGCTTCCGCATCTCCTCGACGGCGCCGATCGCTTCGCCGCGGATGATCTTGTCTTGAAAGAGATGCAGATCGTTGATGATCGGCTCGAGACTCTGACGCGAGAGGAGAAGCTCGCGTAGCCGAGCGCCGACACGCCGAGCATCGCCACCGCCACCTCCCCCCTCCTCGCCCTGGAGATCGGAGTGGATCGTCTCGTGGTAGAGGATGACGGTCTCGGACTTGTAGTCGCGTGGCCGCGTGAAGACGATCGGCACGACGATGAGCACGCCGACGACGAAGACGATCAGCCCCCGCTTCCAGAAGGACAGCGTTCTTCGGACCAGCGCCAGGACGCGATCGATCTGCTCGCGGGGAGTCGGCTGTCCCATCATGCTACCGGGCCGAGCATATCACGCGAGTCCTTGCCCATCCGTCAGGACGCCGCAAGCGCAGTGAAGCCGTCGAGCGGCCTGGCGCGCATCGTCGCCGGCGCCTCGATCGAGAACATGTCGAGGATCATCGGGGCGACGCGATCGAGCGGGACCTTGTCCGAGTGGACCTTGTGGCGAAGGTCCGGTGTACGCACCCAGAGGATGCCGTCGGGGTGGTGCATTCCGCTCTTGATGCCCTCGATCCGGTAGAACTGGTCGAAGAACCCCGTCGTCGCCTTGGTGACCGTGCTCTCCATGCGGACCGAAGGCTCGAGCGTGTTGTAGATCTTGCAGCCGCAGAACAGGTCGGCCCCCTTCGGCTCGACGTTCAGCACCTGCGTGCCGTCGACGGTCAGCCCGCGCAGCTTCTCGGCAGCGGCGCTCGCGGTCTTTTCGTCCGCGAACGTCACGTGGAAGTAGTGGGTCATGACGGGCGCGACGCTGAAGTCGCCTTCGACGCCCGCCCAGCGGATGAGCTTCTGGAAGTCCTTCGGCCGGTACGCCACCTTGCCGCCCTGGTCCTCGTAGAGGAGGTACGGCTGCTGCGAGAGCGCCGTCAGGAAGACGAGCGTCGTGTCTCTCCCGGCGAGCTGGAGGAACTCCCCGATCAGCGCGTCCATCGAGCGGTAGCCGTGCTCGATCGCGTCCTTGTATTGCGCCTGCTCCGCGGCGGTGGGCGCGACCTTGAACAGGTGCGGCTCCATGTTCCGCCAATGCATGTGCTGGAAGTGCGCCGTGCTGTTCGAGAAGTAGGTCGCAAAATGCGGGCGGTCCTTCTGCCAGTAGTGCCGGAACACATCGAGCTGGAGGCGATCGAGAATGGTCGCGCGCTGCCAGCGCGTCTTTCCCTTCGTGCGCTTCTCGCTCGCGAGCTGTTTGCCGATCGCGAGTGCCGTCTTTCGTGACAGGCCGTGCGTCGCCATGAATTGCACGAAGCGCGCGTAGTCCGTTGCCCCGAGCGGGACGCGATCGCGCGTGTGCTCCTGCACGTTCCGCTGAATGAACTCGAAGAAGGGCCGGAGCTCGGAAGGCTGCGGCGCCACGTGCGTCGACCACGGATCGGGGAGGATCGCGCCCTTGTACCCGGGCGAGACGCGCGGGTTCATGCTCCCGCAGACCCACGTTCTCAGGCCGGCGTCCGAGAGGATGTCCCAGAGGGCCGGCTGCGCGACGTTGTGGCCCTCGTCCAGATTGAGCTGTTGATGGTCCTCGTAGTTGATCCCGTTGTGGACGGTGATCCACTGGATCCACGGCTCGAGATAGGGCGCGCGCTCCTTGGCCTCGGTGACGTAGACGTTCGCCTCGTCGTGGAAGCGACGAAAGTTCGGCAGGACGCCGCGAGCCATGAACCGCTGCATCAGCGGGGGGGACAGCTCGTTGAACTCGATGAGAATGACCGAAGGAGCGGGCATGGCGATCCAGGAGACTAACCCCCCACCATCTGGTCGCAAGGCTCTCGCGTGTCATCCGGATGCGCGGCTTATTTTGGGCAGTACCAGGACCGGAGCGCATGCGGTCGGTCGAATCCATGCGGCCGCTCCGTGCACCATGCCATCCCGTGGAGCTGCCTCCGATCCCCGCCTGCCCCGATGCCGAGCGGCCCGGGTATGGGGCGGAGCGCCGTCGGATGCTATGGTCGCTGCTCGCCATGCGTCTCGCGTCTCTTCTCCTCGCGGTCGGTGTCCTCGCCACCACGGCCGGCTCTTCGGCCGTCCTCACCGGATGCGCGTCCTCCGGGCCGAAGTACGACTACGCCAAGGAGCCCGATCCGCGCGGCCAGGAGTTCCAGGTCGGCCCGCTCGATCAGCTCCAGGTCGTCGTCTGGAAGAACCGGGACATGTCCGCCGAGGTGACTGTCCGGCCGGACGGGATCATCACGCTCCCGCTCATCGGTGACGTGAAGGCCGCGGGCCGGACGCCGTCGCAGCTCCAGAAGGACATCGCCAAGCGACTGTCCGACTACCTCCGCGAGGAAGAGCTCGCCGTGTCCGTCGGTGTCAGCGCCGTCAACAGCTACCACTTCACCGTGATGGGCGCCGTCGAGCACGCCGGTTATTACACCTCGCGCACGTACGTCACCGCCGTCGAGGCCGTGGCGATCGCGGGCGGGCCGACGCGCTTTGCGGGGAACGAGATCACCATCGTCCGAGGGAATCCCCCGCGGAAGATCCCGATCGACCTCCGCCGTGCGACGTCGAGCGATCACGCGAACGAGAACATCGTCGTCCTGCGCGGAGACGTCATCGTCGTCCCGTGACGCCGCCGGCCCGCGGCGTCAGTTCCGAGGGATGATCGGCGCGGTCATGGTCCCGCTCCGGCGACGAGGCTGGAGCGACACCGACCGGCCCACGGTGCGGTGAGCGATGAAGAGCGTCAGGTCGTCCGCGGCGTCGGCATCCGTCGCGTACTCTTCGACGCTCCGCAGGATCCGCTCCGCGATCTCGTTCGGCCGCGCGCTCCGCGTGCCGTGGAGGCAGGCCTCGAGCCGCTGCGTTCCGTACAGCTCGCCGCGTGCGTCGGACGCCTCGATGACGCCGTCCGTGTAGAGGACGAGCGAGTCGCCATGCCCGAGCGTGAACGTCGTCGACTCGAAGCCCGGGTCGTCGAGGATGCCGATCGCGCTCGACGCACCATCGGTGATCGCCTCGACGCCGCCGCTGCTGAAAAAGCGGTACGGAGACGGGTGTCCGGCGTTGGCGAGGATCACCTCCCCCGTCTTCACGTCGAATGTCAGATAGATCGCGGTGAAGAACAGCTCCGGCTGGCCGCTCGCGAGGATGGCCTCGTTCATCGAGGTGAGCACCGCCGTCGGCTCGACGTGGGCGAGCGCCGCGACGCGAAGCTCGCTCGAGATGCGCGCCATGAGGAGCGCCGCGGCGACGCCCTTGCCCGAGATGTCGCCGATGAACACGGCGAGCCTGTCTTCGCTCACCCAGAAGACGTCGTAGAAGTCGCCACCGACCGTGTACGCAGCGCGGTACTCGGCGAGGAGCTCGAGTCCTTCCACCGAGACGACCTCACGCGGGAGAAAGCTCTTCTGGATTTTCGCCGCGAGCTCGAGGTCGTACTTGAGGCGATCGCGCTGGAGCGACTCCTCGTACATGCGTGTGTTCTGCAGCATCAGCGCCGAGGCTGCGGCCATGCCATTGAGGAGGTCGAGGTCGGCCGCCGTGAAGAGCGAGCGGTTCTCGTCCGCGCCGACATGGATGATCCCGAGCACCTCGCCGCGGTCGATCATCGGCGCGAACATCTTCCCGCCGCCAGGCGTGCGGGTGGACTCGGCGATGTTCGCCGCGAGCACCGGCCGCGCCGACGCGAGGATGGCCTGCTGGACATCCGGCGGGATCGAAGGCTCGTCGGACGTGATCCCCGCGCCGGAAAAATGCGCGAGGTGGAAGCTGCCGCTGCTCCGGTCGCGGAGGAAGATCGCGACGACCCGGGCGTTCGGATAGATCTCGCGGATCTTCGATCCGATGAGCCGGAGGAGCTCGCTGCGATCGATCGTCGTGCTGATCCCCTGCATGAAGGAGTACAGCGTGCCGAGCTTCTGGTACGCGTCCTCGAGCTGCGTGAGATCGACGAGCGGACGTTCGGCGACGCTCGACTCGCGCGCAACCATCATCCGGGCGACGCTCTCCGTGGCGATGAGCGTCGGGGTCTCGAGGTGCTCGTGGCCGAGATGGTCGCCCTCCGGCCCGAGCTCGACGCGGAACGCGTAGCGACCGAAGCGAACGACGTCGTTCGGCTGGAGCTTGTGCTTGGTGACGACGATGCCGTTCACCAGCGTGCCGTTGCCGGAGTTCAGGTCGTAGAGGTACGTGCCGTCCCGTTCCGGCGTCAGCCGCGCGTGCTGGCGGGAGATGCGAGGGTCGTCGAGGACGATGTGATTGGACGCACCACGCCCCACGAGGAGCGGCGTGTTGATGGGAAGGCGAACCTTGCGCGCCTTGCCCTCCAAGCCAATGAGCCAGAGCGTGCGTCTTTGGCCGTTTTGGCTGTCCATTTTCGCTGAATCCGGGACGAATCGGGCACGAGGCGGCCCGAGGCTCAAAGGTTGGTTTGGATCCGCCCCCAAGTCAACGCCGCCCCGCACCGAAGAGCCACCCTCCAAACGGCTGACAGCGCTATGCTGCCGGCCGTGCGCCCCCACGTAGCGGTCGTGAAGCGCGCGATCGACATCCTGGGTTCGGTCGCGGGCATCACCCTGACTCTGCCCCTTTACATTCCGATCGCCGCGGCTGTGAAGCTCGATTCACCTGGCCCGGTCTTCTTCGTCCAGCGCCGTGCAGGACGGCTCATCGAGGAGCCCGGACAGCTCCCGCGCTGGGAGCCGTTCCACATGGTGAAGTTCCGGACGATGCGCGCCGACGCCGAGAAGGGCACCGGCGCGGTCATCGCCAAGAAGGGCGACCCGCGCGTCACGAAGGTCGGCAAATTCCTCCGCGCGACGCGGCTCGACGAGCTGCCTCAGTTCTGGAATGTCCTAAAAGGGGACATGTCCCTCGTCGGGCCCCGCCCCGAGCGCCCCGAGATCCTCATCAACCTCGCGATGGCCATTCCGTTTTTCGAGGAGCGCACGCGAGGCATCAAGCCAGGGCTGACGGGGCTCGCGCAGATCTCGCTGAGCTACACGGGCGCCCCTGACCCGGACAGTGAGGTGGCCAAGCTCATGGACACCCTGACCAATCCGTTCGACATCCCGGAAGCCGAGGGTGCCCTCGCCGACGACATGAGGATCAAGCTCATGTTCGACCTCGCCTACGCGGCGGCCCTCGAGGACTTCTGGTCGTACCTGAAGACGGAGCTGAAGATCATCGTGCAGACCCCGCTCGTCATGTTGAGGTCGAAGGGGACCTGACGTCGCGACGCAGCGCCCTATCCCCCTGCGCACCTGCGCGCCTGCCGCAGCGCGGCAGCTCGATCGTCCCCCAAGGACGCCAACCCAGGCAACCCAGGCAAGCCAGGCCGGCAACCACGCAAGCCACGCAAGCCACGCAAGCTCGCGGGCATGCCGGATTCTTGTTTGAGAGAAGCGTCGGTGCTTGTAGCCTTTCTGCGCGGTCTCGATGACGAAGGCAGCGACACAGGCGACCCCGACCGACGCCCCGAAGGTGGTCTGCTTCCGTCTGCCCGCGCTACTCCAGAATCGGCCGCTGGCAATCGATCTGGTGTCGACGTTGATCCGGCACGTCCTCACGGCGGACCGCGAGTTCCACCACGAGATGATCACGGCCTTCGGCGAGGCCTTCAACAACATCGTCATTCACGGCTACCGGGACCGCACCGACGGCATCCTGGAGGTCGAGGCAGAGCTCGGGGAAGATTCGATGACGTTGCGACTCAGCGACACCGGGCGAGCTTTCGATTTCGAGGCGCTCGATCCACCGGACCTGACGAGCATGCCGGAGGGGGGCATGGGCGTGTTCATGATCCATGCGTTGATCGACGAAGTCGTGTATCGGCGGGGTTCACCCAATGTCCTTTCGCTCCGGAAGCTAACGACCCCGGCAGCGTCAACCAACGAGGCTGAGACCCGTGATGAACTTCATCCGCACCGATGAAGCTGGCGCGACGCGCCTGTTGATCGACGGTTCACTGGATGCACTGACGGTGCGCGATCTCCGGCCTGTGATCGACGAGATCGTCGCGGCTCGTCCGCAGCGTGTGATGGTCGATCTCGAGAAGCTCAACCTCATCGACAGCTCCGGCGTCGGCGCGATCGTCTCGCTCTTCAAGCGCGTCAAGGCCAACGGCGGAAACGTCGTCGTGACCGGTGCGCGCGAGCAGCCGCTCGCCGTGTTCAAGCTCCTCAAGCTCGACGGCGTCTTCGGCCTCACCTGATCGTTCCTCGCCACTCGCCGCTCCGCACTCGCGGCCGGAGCTCGCGTCAGGCTGACGCTACTGGCGACGCGGCTGATTCTGCGGTGGCCGAAGGTCGTTCGGACGCTGTTGCGGCGCCGGCACGGCAGGACGCGGCGTGAGCTGATTCCGCGGCTCGTCCTCGTCCTCGGCTGGGCGCGCGGGCGTCGTGAAGATCCAGCGGGTCCCGCTGACGCCTTCGGGCGGGCGCTCCCGACGCTCCTGCGCGTCGGGCGCTTCGTCGTCTCGGCCTCCGGGCGCGTCTCCCTGGTCGACGCGCTGGCCGAAGCCCTCGCCGTCGCCGATGCCCGCGCGGCCGCGGCCGGCAGTGGGATCCGGCGGTCGCGACGAGAGGCCGAAGCCGACGAGGAACGAGTCGCGAAGGAACGACGGCAGCCCGACCGCCGACGTGTCGTCCATGATCTGCGCGAGGAAGGTGTAGCGCGCAAACACCTCGACGATGGGGGTCGGCCTCCAGACGAGCTCGACGTCCGTGTTCGCCGAGTGGAAGCTCTGATCGAACGTCCCCGCGAGATCCACGAGCGAGCCGCGGAGGTAACCGATCGTCGCGGCCGCGTAGAGCTGAGCCTCGGTCGAGATCGGCGCGAACGCGTTGAAGACGCCCTGATGCGCACGGATCGCCTGTCCGGTCAGCGGGTTCGGCGTCACGCCGGTCGTCGCGGTGAAGCTCCAGCCGAGCCCCGGCTCGATCGTGTAGAGGAACGCGCCGCGCGCGAACGGCGCGACGACGTTCTCGGCCGACCCATCCGGGCTGATCAGGCCGGCCACGCCTGCCGCCACGTTCGTGCTGATCGTCCGGCTCCAGTCGCGCCGCCAGTGCGGGCCGCCGTTGACGAGGATGAAGTCCTGGTCGCGGAACGGCGGGGCCGCACGGATCAGCGAATAGCCGACGGTCGCCTCGGGGCCGATCGCATCGCGCTCCCACACGCGCTCGATGCTGCCGCCGAGCTGCCCGCCGAACGAGTCGAGCGGTGGCGCGGGCTCGAGAGCAGTAAAGAACGTGGCCGATGCGTTCTGCTCGACGCGGACGTGGTCGGTCAGCTCGTGCGCGAGCGCCTGCCCGACCGTCGAGTTCACGATGTCCGTGCTCGTGCCGGTCGGCAGCAGCGCCGTGGGCGACTGCGTCGTCGGCGTCGTGAGCAGGAGGTTCGTCATCGTCGTCTTCGACAGGAACGCGTTCGTCAGCAGCGTCGTCCGCGGCGAAAGCTCGAAACGCCCGTTCAGCGAGAGCGTGTGCGCGATCTGATTCGGGTAGGTCGTGTGGAGCGTCCCGGCGAAGCCGTACCCGACGCTGACCTCGGAGCGGGCCGTGGTCGCGACGAGCGCGATCTCCGGCAGGATGCCGATGTGCCAGTCGTCGAGCCGCTCCTGCGGCGCCGGCCGCTTCTCGGTGAGGAACCCTCCCTGGATGCGGACGCGCTCGACCAGCGCGACCTGCGCGGCCGCCGTGGAAGAGAGCGTCATCACGAGCGCTCCGCTGATCGCGATCGCGGAGTACCGAAGCATCGTTCCGTGGGCTACCCGCCCGCCCGAACGAAGTAAACACCTTCCTGCCGGTGTTCTTCCCGTGCCTCAGGCCGCCCGGCGACGGCGACGCGCCACGAGGAGCGCCAACGCGAGGCCACCGACGACGGCGCCCCCGCGGCCGACCGGAGAGCCCGCCCGGCACCCGCATCCCCCGTCTTCCTCACCGGAGGAGAGGGCGTCGCTCTTTGCCCCGCCGCCGTTCGGGCCGCCGGAGGATCCTCCCGCCGGCGGCGGCTCGATCACTCCGCCGGCATAGACCTCCTTCGGGATCGGATGGCCGAGGAACTCCCAGACGTATTTCGTCAGCGTCTGGTCGCTGCCGTCGAGGCTCTTGCCCGTCGCGAAGCCGCGCGCGCCCGGCGCACCCGGCCCGTCGTACGCGCCCATGTCCTTCTTGATCTGGTCCTCGTTCGGGAACGGCCAGAGTGGCTCGGCGGTGACCGTGTCCCAGCCGGGCTCACCGTCGAGCGTCCCCTCGGCGCCGATCTTGTACATGATCTCGGCGCCCGCCTGGCCGCCGTCCTTGCCCGCGGTCTTGAGCGGCGAGCCGACGTCGATGTGCGGCAGGTGGCGAAGGCCGCCACCGTTCAGAACGTCGATGTCCGTCTTGTCGTTCGGCCCCGCGGCGGCTTTGGTGCGCCCGCCGTAGTTTGCGCCGTTGCCCGAGAACACGTTGAAGTCGGACGCCGTGTGATCGGCCACGCCAAGCGACTCGCACTTCGCGAGGACGGAGCTCGTCAGCGAGTTCTGCACCTTCCCGAAGATCGACCAGCCCGTTCCGTGCGCCGCGCCGTCGTTCGGACCGTCGTACCGTCCCGTGATGCCGCCGATCGTGAGGCGTGTCGCGTTGACGCTCGCCGTGACGCCCGGCCCCTGGTTGCCGAAGTACCCGCCCGAGCACCCCCAGATGACCATGTCACTGACGTTGCGCGTTCCGGAGATGCCCCAGTCGAGATCGGCAGCGTAGAACGCGTTCACGTTCAGGACGATGTTGCCGGCGAGCGTCTGGCTCGTGTCGGGCGCGTAGTCGTCCTTGTTCTCGTTCCAGAAGCCGCCATAGAGCTTGCCGCGGCAGTGCGTCGTGTCGGAATCGAGGACGATGTTGTTCTGCCAGGTCGTGTGGATCGAGTCGTAGTTGACGAAGCCGGCGCACTGGAGCGTTCCGGTCCAGTGATCGCTCCGCGCGACGGACCGGCGCACGACGACGTGATCGGCCTGGTAGATCACGAACTGGTAACGTCCACCGCCGAACGCGAAGCTCTCCTCGATGAGGATGTAAGAGGCGCGCGGGCCGATGTCGATGCTCGCGGCGTTGCCGTCGGTCGGCGCATGGCTCGCGCTGCAGCGCTGGATCTTGATGTGATCGCTCTCGGTGACGATGATCGGCTCGTTGTTGCCGTTCGCCTGGTTCATCTTCACGCGGAAGCCGCGAATCGTGACGTAGCTGTTGCCCGTCACGTTGATGCCGAACCGGTAGTTGTCGGGGAAGCCCGAGCCGTCGATGAGGACGCCCCAGTCGTTCGCGGCGCGGATCGTCGTGTACGCGCCCGGCGATCCGCTCGGCATCCCGGTGATCGACTCGGCGTAGGTGCCGTCGCCGATGATGAGCGTATCGCCTCCGGACATCGCATCGATTCCGTGGCGGATCGTCTTGCAGGGCGACGCCTCCTCGGTGCAGTCGTTGCCGCCGTCGTTGCCCGTCGTCGCGACGTACCGGTTCGCGGCGTGCGCGACGTCCGGCGCGAGCCACGCAGCGAGCAGCGCGGAGACCGAGACGGACGCCCGCGCGACACAGCTCCGCCATCGACGTTCGGACCTACCGACAGGACTGGATGGGCGCATTGGATCCCCGGTCATAGCGGGCCGGCGGCCGTGCTAGAAGTGATGATTCATGGCAGCGCACACCAGCTCGAGTGCGGACGCTCACGGGTCGACCAACTTCTCGAAGCGTTCCGATGACGTACTCCGTGGCCGCGACATGCTCTGTTTCAGCCACGACTGGAGCGGAGACCCGCTCTCGAAGACCCATTTGATGCGCCTCCTCGCGAAGGACAACCGCATCCTCTGGGTCAACTCGATTGGCTACCGCGCTCCTTCCGCATCGGGTCGTGATCTGAAGCGCGCGATCGAGAAGGTGAAGGCGGCGGCGCAGCCGGTGAAGGAGGTCGAGAAGAACATCTTCGTCCTGAACCCGCTCGCGATCCCTGCCTACGGCGTGAAGGCGATGCAGACGGTGAACCGCCAGCTCCTTCGCCTGCAGGTGCGCGCGGCGATGCGCCGTCTCCGCTTCTCGAAACCGATCAACTGGGTGTTCAACCCGGCGGCCGCCGTCGTCGCAGGCGCGCTCGGAGAGGACGTCCTCGTCTACTACTGCGTCGACGAGTACACCGCGTTCTCGGGCGTCGCGCAGCAGTCGCTCATCGACCTCGAGCGCGGGCTCCTCCGCAAGGCCGATCTCGTGATCGTCTCTGCCGACCGCCTCCTGCAGTCGAAGCAGAAGGAGAACCCGCACACGCATCTCGTGCGGCACGGCGTGAACTTCAAACACTTCCGGACCGCGCTCGACGCCGAGACGAAGGTGCCCGCGGAGATCGCGAACCTCCCGCGCCCCATCCTCGGCTACTTCGGCCTGATGGCCGACGACTGGTTCGACGTCGACCTGATGGTCCATCTCGCGAAGCGCTTCTCCAGCGGCTCGATCGTGCTTCTCGGCAAGGTCACGATGGATCTCTCGCGGCTGACGTCCCTGCCGAACGTCCACCTGCTCGGGCGCAAGCCGTACGAAGACCTGCCCGGCTACTGCAAGGGGTTCGACGTCGGCGTTCTCCCCTTCCCGATCAGCGAGGTCACGCTCAACGCCAACCCGCTCAAGGTGCGCGAGTACCTCGCGGCCGGTCTGCCCGTCGTGTCGACGGCGATCCCCGAGGTCGAGGTGCTGAACCTCTGCCGCATCGGCCGCAACGCCGAAGGGTTCGCCGACGAGGTGCAGGCCGCCCTCGCCGATCCTGGCCCGACCGCAGCGCGCAGCGAGTCGATGGCCGGCGAGAGCTGGGATGCGAAGCTCGACGAGATCCGCGGCCACGTCGCCGCGCTCCGTCGCTGAGCGCGTTCGACGACGGAGCGGAGAACCGCCTGAGCACGCGAAGGTCGTCTACCTCCGACGTGTCGAACGCGCTCGCCTGACCTTGCGACGAAGGCCGCGCGTCAGACGACGATGGTACGCGGATCAGCCGCGCGTCAGCGGATCGAGCTTCTCGACGCCCGGGACCCCCTCGACGAGCAGCGGCGGCGCGTGGAGATAGCGGGTCGCGCGGCGCTTCTGCTCGATGTCTCGGAACACGCGCTCCACCTGCTCCGGACGGATCCCGACGACCGGCGCGACCTCCTCGGCCTTCACGCCGTTGTCATGCGCGTAGAGGCAGAGATCCATCTTGTCGTACGGGAGCGAGAAGTAGAATTCGTCCTGGCCCTGCGGCAGGGAGAAGGTGTCGGTCGTCGGCGCGCGCGAGCAGATCTCCTTCGGCACGCCGAGGTACGCGGCGAGCGCGTAGACCTGCGTCTTGTAGAGGTGCGCGATCGGCTTGAAGTCAGCCAGGCCGTCGCCGCCCTTCACGAAGAAGCCCTGATCGTACTCGAGGCGGTTCGGCGTCCCCGCGACGGCGTAGTTGAGGCGGTCAGCGTGGTAGTACTCCGTGACCTTGCGAAGCCGCTGCTTGTAGTTCGTCGCGGCGACGATCTGGAGGTACGCCTGGGGTGTGAGGCGAACCTGTTTCGTCTCGCCGGATGGTGTCATCACCGTGAGGTACGTGACGTTGAGTCGATCGGACTCGAGGATGCTCGGCAGCGTCAGCTTGAACCGGTAGCCCTCGCCGTACTCCGGGCACACCGACTTGATCGCCTCGAGCTGCCGCGCGTAACAACCGGCGGCCTCGAGGGTCGGCGCGAGCTCCTCGGTCTTCGTCTCGAAGCCGAACGTCGTCGCGAGCGCCGTCGCGAGCGTCTTCGATTCGCTCGACGAGTCCTTCTCCGGCATCATCAGCGCGAAGACGCGGTCTTTTCCGAGAGCACGCACCGAGAGCGCCGCCACGACGGAGCTGTCGATGCCGCCGGAGATGCCGAGCACCACGCCGCGCTTCTTCAGCGTGCCCATCACCTGCGCACGGATCGCCTCCGCGATCGCGTCAGCAGCAGCCTTTTCATCGATAGCGAGGACATCCTTCGAGAACATTGCGTCTCCTCTTGGCGTGTGTCGGTATCACCGGGGCGCGAGAGCGCCCGGCGTTGACGGATCTTCTTTCGGCCGCGGCTCACCCTGGCCGTGCTTCACGTATTGCATCGTCACCGCGTGCGGGCCGGGAGCGATGCTGACCCCCTTGCCCTTGAACGGCGCTGACGCCGAAGGCTGGAGGACGAGACTCGCGAGGTCGGCGAAGCCCGGCTCGGCGCCCCGGAGCGACGCGTCCAGCCCGCGAAGCTGCGCCTGTCGTTTCGGCTCTTTCCCTTCGAAGCCCTCGAACGGCTGGATGCCGTCGGCGATCCAGTTGCCCGACAGATCGGCGATGCCCGCGACGACCTGGTCGCGCGCGCCGAGGAGCACCGTCGGCCTTCGCGGGATGCTTGCCGTCTCCGTCGCGATGACGTTGTTCTTCGCGTCGAGGTGCTCGTCATTCGTCGACAGCTCGAACACCGCGGTTCCTTCCCACTCCTTGTGCGAACCGTTGAGGACGAGCACGGTGTTGTGGTGGAAGTGCAGCGTACCCTTGCGGTACGTCTCGAGCAGGCCGCTGTCGCCGCCGTAGTGCACCATCGATCCGGACGCTTGACCGCCGCGGATCAGGATGTTGCCGTAGACCCAGCTCTCGTGGAACGCGAGGTCTTGTAGATTCCTGTCGCGCGCTTCCTGCGAGTCGACGAGGTCGATGAGGTGCGCGCCGTCCTCGATCCAGTTGTAACGGATGACGACGCCGGCGCTGCGCTCTTTGATGTTGCCGCCGAGGAAGCCCTCCGGACCGGTTCGCGGTGGGCCGAAGCGGTTGAACTGGTAAACGACGCCGGACGCCTCGTTGTAGACGTTGTGCTCGTACCAGTTCTTCGGGCTTGCGTTGCCGTGGACGTAGTTACCCTCGATGAGGACGTCCTGCGTGAGCTCGTCGCCGCCGCCCGATCCGATGAAGAGACCGTTGCCGTTCGAGTGGACGTGGCAGCCGCGGATGGTGATGTGACTGCCACGCTGGACGAAGATGCCCGCCGCGATCTCCGGCCAAGGCGTCTTCTTGTTGTTCTTGTCGAAGAACGCAGTCGTCGGGTCGGCGTTCTTGATCTCGAGCCCTTCGATGACGATGTACGAAGGCTGCTCGAGCCATGGGCTCGACCGGCGATGCCCGATGAACACGAGGCCGCGTGGCTGGTGGCCGTCGTAGGGGAAGTCGAGCGAGGGTCGCGTGGTCGCGCCGTCGCCGTCGATCACGGGCAGCTCGCCCTTCGGCCCTTTCACCCCGCACACGCGGACGGGCGCGTCTTTCGTCCCGACGCTGCCCACCATGAACTTCTCTTTGTACGGCTCCGCGCGATGATGGATGCGAACCGTGTCGCCCGCCTCGAGCTTCTCCCAGGGGACGTCACCGATCTTCGCGTACTTCTGGCCAGGGCCGACCGGATAGTCCTTGCCGCTGCCGGGCGCGCAATCGCCGACGCTCTTGAAGGGTGCGTCCGGTGCTGCCGAGCCGCGCGGCACGACGATGGTCGCGCTCGGCCTCGGCCCGCTCGTGCCACATCCGTGGTTGCACGCAGCGAGGCCGGACGGAATGCCGAGCAGCATCGCATGCACCGCGATCCGCCGGAGAGCCGACCGCGGCCGCGACGATGCGGATGCATGGAGGTCGCTCGGGGACCGCTCGAACATGGTGCGCGAGCGTAGCTTTCGGCCCGCGCGTTGACCATCCGCAAAAGGGATGACGCGAGCGCCGTCGACCGCTCGTCAGGCGTACCGCTCGGTCCTTCTCGCGCGCCCCGAACGCGACCGCTTCAATCAGGCAACTTCGCCGCCGGCGCAGCCGCGGCGGTCGCCGCCACCGCCTTGCCGTAGACCTGATGACTGTTGTCGTAGTCGCGCTTCATCACCTGCATCGGGTTGCCGAGGACGATGCTCCGCGGCGGGACGTTGCGTCCGACGACCGTGAGCGGCGCCACCGTAGCGCCCGAGCCGATGACGATGTTCCCGAAGACGACGGTGTTCGCGCCGATCCAGACCCGATCGCCGATCGTCGGCAACCCCGCGCCCTGTCCATCCGTACGGCGCCCGATGAGGGTGTTGATCGTGACGTTGCAATCCGCACCGATCTTCACCGGCCCGATGTAGATGCCGCCGGGATGGCCGATGTAGAAACCTGGCCCGATGTCCGCGCCCTCGTCGATGTGTACGCCCCAGAGCGCGTGCGTCGTCTTGTCGAGCGTGTGATAGACGACCTTCAACGGCAGCTTCAGTGGCTTCGACTTCACGTGTGCGTTCACCCAGCGACCGAAGCGATAGACCGCGATGGCCTGGAACTGCGGTGAGTGGAATAAAACGCGAAGCTTCTCGGTCAGCGTGGGACGGCGGCCCTCTGGACCGTCGAGCTCGAAGAGTCGCTGGAGGTCACGTCGGAGGCGCTCGAACATGTTCGTCGAGCGTAGCTTCCAGCCGACACCTTGACCACCTGCAAAGAATGGGACAAGCCTCGTGGCCATGAAGCGGAAACTCCTCGTCGCTGCTACCGGTCTCACCGCCGCGGTGGGCTCTCTGTTCATCCCGATGGGTGGTGGCGTCGCTGTGTCGACGCCGGGCAGCGTCAAGAAGGCACCGTCGTTCGCGGACGTCTCCGCCGACAAACCCGGCAAGCCGCTGAACATGCTCTTCATCCATCACTCGTGCGGCGGGCAGCTGCTCGCGGGCGAAGGCACGGAGAAGGGCACCTCGTGCATCTACGAGACGCATCCATCGGGAGGCGGCCTCCGGGCGATGCTCCAGGAGCAGGGCTACAACGTGCACGAGGCGTCGTACGACAGCGACGTCGGGCACGACACCAACATGTTCCACTGGCTGCCGAAGTTCTCCACGAAGATGGAGAAGCTCCTTCGCGTCAAACGGCAGGACGAGCTGCTTCCCGAAGGCGAGAAGAACCAGATCGTCGTCTTCAAGTCGTGCTTCCCGAACAACCAGTTCCAAGGTGAGGGGGAGGAGCCGGGCAACTCTGGGGGCCCGCAGCTCACCGTCGCGAACGCGAAAGCGACGCTGCGGGAGCTGCTGCCTCTCTTCGAGAAGCACCCGGAGACGTTGTTCGTCTACGTGACGGCGCCGCCGATCGCGCCGAAGCCCGAGAAGATGCCGGCCCATCGGGTCGTCGTCCGGGCGCTGAAAGGAAAGTCGGAGCCGGCGTGGACCGCGCAGCAGGCGACCTGGGCGCGCGCTTTCAACGACTGGGTCGTCGGCGACGACGGCTGGCTCGCGAGCTACAAGCTGAAAAACGTCGTCGTCTTCGACTACTACGGTGTGCTCACGGGCGAGGGAAAGTCGAACCTCCTCGTCTATCCGTCCGGCGACGGCTCGGACAGCCACCCCACGGCCGAAGGGAACCGCGCGTCGGCAGCGGCGTTCGTTCCCTTCCTCAATCGGGTGGTCCGCCGCGCAGGACTCGCCGACGATGCGAAGTCCGCGATGAACTGAAGCTGGCGCCGGCGGCCGCGCATCGGCCCGATTCTCCCAGATGCCGGCCACTCACGGTTCAGCTCGCGGTCGCGCCTGAGGCCATGCGTCGAGACTGTCCACTCACGTGGACAGGGCGCGACACAGGCAAGCTCGGAGGCTTGCCGTCCGACCGGACGTCGCCGTAGGGCGTCGTCCGTTTGTGGGCCAACACGGGACCTCGCAACGGACGGGCTCCTGCTATCGTTGGCTCTCCTCGTGTCCCGATCCTCGCCTCCCTGCAGGTTCCCATGTGCGGGATAGCCGGCATCGTCAGGCTCACGTCGCGTGAGCCTCCCGAAACGCCGGCGCTCGAGCGCATGGCACGCGCGATGTTCCACCGCGGTCCGGACGAGCTCGGGCTCTTCCGCGACGCGCACGTCGGTCTGGCGCATGCGCGCCTCTCGATCATCGACCTATCGGCCGGACAGCAGCCCCTCGGCACGGCCGATCGGCGATTTCACATCGTCTACAACGGCGAGGTCTTCAACTACGTCGAGCTCCGCGAAGAGCTCGAGAAGCGCGGACGCAAGTTCACGACCCATAGCGACACGGAGGTCGTGCTCGCGGCGTGGGAGGCCTGGGGCGAAGCCTGCTTCGAGCGCTTCAACGGTCAGTGGGCGATCGCGATCTGGGACCGGCTGAAGAAGCGCATCGTCTTCTCACGCGACCGTCTCGGTGTCCGGCCGCTCTATCTGATGAAGCACGGCGGCTCGCTCTACTTCGCGAGCGAGGTGAAGGCGATCTTCGCGGCCGACCCGTCGATCCCGCGTGAGCTCGATCCTGCAGGTCTCGACGAGACGTTCACGTTCTGGACGGTCGTCGCGCCGCGGACGCCGTTCCGCGACGTCGAGGAGCTGCCGCCGGGCTCGTACCGCATCATCGATCTCGAAGGCGGCGACGTCCGCGTTCGCGAAGGCTTCTACTGGAAGCCTCGCTATCCGACCGCCGAGGAGGGCCGCTTCAACGGCTCGCTCGAAGACGCGAAACACGCCGTCGCCAGCGCGCTTCAGGAGGCCACGCGCCTCCGCATGGTCCGAGCCGACGTGCCCGTGGGCAGCTATCTCTCCGGCGGCCTCGACAGCTCGTACATCGCCGCACTCGGACTGAAGGCGATGGGCTCGCGCTTTTCGACGTATTCGCTCCGCTTCGAGGACGCCGAATACGACGAGACGGAGTACCAGCGCATCATGGCGCGCCACATCGAGAGCGATCATCACGAGGTGGTCGTCTCGCGGCGCGACATCGCGGCATCGTTCGCCGACGTCATCAACTTCACCGAGCGCCCGATCCTTCGCACCGCGCCGGCGCCGCTGTTCTTGCTGTCGCGCCTGGTGCGCCAGAGCGGGATCAAGGTGGTGCTCACCGGCGAAGGCGCCGACGAGATGTTCGCGGGCTACGACATCTTCCGCGAAGCGCGCGTGCGCCGCTTCTGGGCGAAGCAGCCCGCGTCGAAGATGCGCCCGCTCCTGCTCGAGCGCCTTTATCCATACCTCGCACGGAGCCCCGTCGCTCAGCGCACCGTGGCGCGGCAGTTCTTCGGCCGCGACCTCGCGTCGGCGACCAATCCGGGCTTCGGGCACGGGACGCGTTGGCACAGCGCCGCCGCGCTGAAGCGCATGTTCTCGAGTGAGGTGCGCGCCGCCTGCGACCGTGCGGGCGATCCGGTCGTGCGCCTGCTCGCCGACCTGCCCGAAGCGTTCGCGCAGTGGACACCTCTCGCGCAGGACCAGTACCTCGAGGTGCGAACCCTCCTTTCGGGCTACCTGCTCTCGTCACAAGGCGACCGTATGCTCATGGGGAACAGCGTCGAGGGACGGTTCCCGTTCCTCGATCGGGAGGTCGTCGAGCTCGCGAACTCGTTGCCGGACTCGTACAAGCTTCACGTCCTCGACGAAAAGCACATCCTCAAGCTCGCCGGCGCCGACGCGCTACCGAAGGAAGTGCTTGCGAGGAAGAAGCAGCCCTATCGCGCGCCCGACGCGCTCTCGTTCACGGGGCCCGATCTGCCGACCGAGCTCTCCGTTGCTCTGTCGGAGACCTCGGTGCGCGATGCGGGCGTCTTCGACGCTGGACAGGTCGCTCGCCTCGTCGCCAAATGCCGGGAGGCGAAAGAAGGTCAGTTCTCGAACGCAGACAACATGGCGTTCGTCGGGGTTCTGTCGACGCAGGTGTTGTACGAAAAGCTCGTGCGACGGCTGCCCGACATGCCCGAAGCGAAGTTCAAGACACAGATCGACATGCTCGCCAGCGGCGGATAGGTGCAGGAGACGTAGCGCCGCGTGCTGCGCGGGGACAGAGCAGCTCTGAGGGACGAGGAAGACATGACGACGACGATCGACAAGGTGCGGGGATTCATCACCACGAACTTCTACGTCCCGGACGTGGACGCGCTCTCGAACGAGGCGTCGCTGCTCGAGAAGGGCATCGTGGACTCCACGGGAGTCCTCGAGGTCGTGAGCTTCCTCGAGAAGGAGTTCGGGATCAAAGTGGACGACGCAGAGCTCCTGCCGGAGAACCTCGACTCGATCGGCCGCATCGCCGAGTTCGTCGGCCGCAAGCGCTCCTGACCGACGGCCGCGCGGGCTCCCGATGGGAGCCCACACGCGAGCTCTCCCGATGGGAGCCCACACGCGAGCTCTCCCGACGGGAGCCCTGACGCGAGCTCTCCCGACGGGAGCCCACACGCGAGCTCTCCCGACGGGAGCCCACACGCGAGCTCGCGCATCTCTCCGCCCAAGAGCGAGGCAGCGATCAGGTCTGCTCGCTCGTCAGCCACTCGACGACGGTCGCAAGGCCGTCCTCGAGCTTCACGCGCGGTGACCACCCGAGCTCCTCGCGGGCGCGGGTGATGTCCGCGAACGTCGCGTCGACGTCGCCGAGCGGGACCGGCGCGCGCTCGATTCTCACGGGCCGATCGGCGGCGCGGCTCATCGCGTCGACGAGCTCGGCGAGCGTCACGGGTGCGCCCGAGCCGAGGTTGTACGGCCGCGCGCCGCTCGGCGCCCGATCGATCGTGGCAACGAGGCCGCGCACGATGTCCTCGACGTGCGTGAAGTCGCGGCGCATCGAGCCGTCGCCGAACATCGTGATCGGACGTCCGGCGAGGATGTTCCGTAGGAAGCTCGTGATCGCCATCTCCGGACGCTGCCACGGCCCGTAGACCGTGAAGAAGCGCAACATCGGTGCGCGCATCTCCGGTGTCTTGCGGATCATCGAGCTGATGACGAGCTCCGCGCTCCGCTTGCTCGCCGCGTACGGCGACTCGGGCACGATCGCTGGTGCTTCTTCCTTGGCCGGCAGCGGCGTCGCGTTGCCGTAGACGGACGAGCTCGAGGCGAAGAGGAACAGCGGACACCCGGCGTTCTGGGCTGCCTGCAGCTGCACGGCGCTGCCTTCGACGTTGACCTCCTGGTAGCGCGCCGGGTCGACGAACGACGGACGGACGCCGGCGAGCCCAGCGAGATGAAGGACACCCGACACGCCGGCCGACAGCCGCGCCGCGAGCTCGCGGTTCGTGACGCAGCCCTCCACCACGCTGAAGCGATCGCCGTGCTCCTTCTTCAGGACCTCGGCATGGCGTCGCTTCAGGCGCTCGGGGTAAGGCTCGTTCGAGAAGTCGTCGAGCACGCGGACGGTGTCGCCGCGCTGGAGCAGCGCCCGCGAGAGGTGATGACCGATGAAGCCGACGCCTCCCGTCAGGAGCCACGTGCTCGACATCGGGCGCCGCTACCTCTGGGACGGGCGGTCGACCGCCCGGCCCGACGCGTGCGCGACGCCGATGCCCTGGTAGCGCAGGCCCGCCTTGAAGACGTCCGACGGCTTCCAGATGTTGCGGGCATCGAGGAGCAGCGGCTGGGCCGAGCCGCTCGACGCGAGGCGCTTCTTCATCTCGCCGAAGTTCGGCGCGCGGTAGCTGCGCCACTCCGTGAGGAGGATGAGTGCGTGCGCGCCGTCGAGCGCGTCGTAGTCACGGTCGACGACCTTGACCTTCGAGCCGAAGAGCTTGCCGAAGTTCGGCCCCGCCTCGGGATCGTGACCGGAGACGTTCGCGCCCTTGTCGAGCAGGACGCGCGCGAGCTTCACCGCCGGCGACTCGCGGATGTCGTCGGTCTCGGGCTTGAACGCGAGGCCCCACAGCGCGATCTTCTTGCCCTCGACGCCGTCGAGCGCCTTCTCGACGAGCTGCGCGAGGAAGTGCGCCTGCTCCTCGTTCGCGAGGTGCGCCGCCTCGGCGACGCGCATCGGGACGGAGTGCTCGCGGCCGAGCGCAGCGAGCGCCTGCACGTCCTTCGGGAAACACGAGCCTCCGTAACCGGGGCCGGCATAGAGGAACTTCTTGCCGATGCGCGAGTCCGTGCCGACGCCCAGGCGGACCGAGTGGATGTCGGCGCCCGTCGCATGGCAGAGGCGTGAGAGCTCGTTCATGAACGAGATGCGGATCGCGAGCATCGTGTTCGACGCGTACTTGATGAGCTCGCTCGAGCGCGGGTCGGTGACGACGAGCCGCTCGCCGGAGAGCTGGAGCGGCGCGTAGAGATCGCGCATCGCCTGGCGCGCTTCTTCGCTCCGCGCGCCGACGACGACACGGTCGGGCTTGAAGAAGTCGTTGACCGCGTCGCCTTCCTTCAGGAACTCGGGGTTCGACACGACCTCGAGCGAGACCTTCGACGTCGTGAGGCGCGACTGGACGGCGTCGCACGTGCCGACGGGGACGGTGCTCTTCACGACGACGAGCGCGTCACGCGTGGCGGTCTTCGCGATCGTGTCCGCGGCCGACATGACGTACGAGAGATCCGCGGCGCCGTCGGGGCCCGGCGGCGTGCCGACCGCGATGAAATACGCGTCCGCCGAGTCGAACGGGGCCGGGATCGACGTGCCGAAATGCAGGCGGCCGTTGCGCTGATTGCGGTGAATCAGGTCCGCGAGCCCCGGCTCGTAGATCGGAACATGCCCCTCGTTCAGCTGCGCGATCTTTGCCGGATCGATGTCGAACACGAGCACGTCGTGCCCGAGATCGGACATTCCGGTTCCACTCACGAGGCCGACGTAACCCGCACCGAAGACGACGATTCGCATTTGAGGGGCAAAAACTATCCTCTGCCCCACCGGGCGGCAAGCGTGCCGTCCGACCATGTCCGCAGCGCACGAACTGCTGGAAGATCCGGCAGTTTCCGCGACTCGAGCGGCGCCGTACCCCCATTCGTGCGACGCCCGGACCTAACGGGAGGCGCCGGCGAAGAGATCGACGATCTGCTGCGTCGACTCTTTCCACGTCATGAGGCCCGGCGGGACGACGTAGGGCTCGCCCCGCCGCTCTCGGTCGTCGTGCGCGGCAAGCGAACGCTCGAGCGCGTCCGCGAGCGCGCCGACGTCCTCGCGAGGAACGAGCTCGCAGCCGGTTCCCTCGGCGATCTCGGCGACGCCGCCGACCGAGGTGGCGACGAACGGTGTCCCGCACGCGAGTGACTCCCGAAGTACGTTCGGGACGCCTTCGGAGCGACTCGCGAGCACGCTCAGATCGGCCGCGCGGTACCAGTCGGGCAGCGATCGCTGGTCGACCTTTCCGGCGAAGAGCACCGCGCGGTTCAACAAGCCGAGCCGCTCGGCCTGCGCCTCGAGCGCCGGCCGACTCTTGCCGTCCCCCACGAGATAGAGCGAGACGTCGCGCTTCTTGGCGACGATCGCGACGGCATCGAGGAGGATGTCGATGCCCTTCACCGGCAGGAGGCTCCCCACCGCCACGAGCATCTTCCCGCGCGGCGTGATCCCGAGCTTCTTCCGGGCATCGGTCGCCGAGCCCGGCGCGAACAGCTCCTTGTCGACGCCCTGATAGACGACGTGGACCTTGTCCGCGGGAATTCCCAGCCCCTTCACGGCACGACCGAGATCGCGGCCGACCGTGATGATCGCCGTGTTCGCACGGAGCGCGTCGATGACCGCGCGCTGCCGGCGACCGGGATCGCGTGCGAGGACGAGCACGTCGGAGCCTCCGATGATCACGCCCGACGGGATCCCGGCGGCCCGGGCGAAACGAGCGGCGACCGCGCCGTCCGGATGCGCCCAGTAGCTGAGGACGGCGTCGGGTCGAAACGCGGCGAAGGCACGCTTCATCGCCGCCCGGCTCGAGAGCGCCATGAAGCGGTCGTACCGGCTCTGGAGCACGCGGGGCGGATAGAGGTACGTGGGGTACTCGGTCGGGATGCCGTCGAGCCCGTGAGCGGGCCGAGGGTCCCGGCCGCGCGGCTCCATCCATCCTTTCGGCGACACCACGCGCACCTGATGCCCGAGGTCGACGAGCGCGCGGCAGACGTGGAGGCAATAGATGCCGAGCGTCACGTTCCACGAGCGCGGGAAGATGCTGCTGAAGAAGAGGACTCGCATGCGTCGTTTCGTTCGGTTCTCGGGCGTCGCCGCTTCAGCTGCGCCGGCGGCAAGACTGGTAGAGCTCGTAGTAGCTGGCCGCCATCTGCTCGGCGGAATACGTGCGGAGCGCGTGCTCACGCCCGCGCTCGGCCATCGGCGCGAGCTCGGGCGACGCATCGAAGGCACGGAGCGCCGCCGCCGCCAGCGCCTTCTCGTCGCCCTTGGGCACGAGGATCCCCGTACGCTCGTGCTCGACCGCCGCCGGGATGCCGCCGACGGCCGTGGCGATGACGGGGAGGCCCGCGGCCCACGCCTCGAGGAGGCCGATGGGAAGCCCCTCGGTGTCCGACGACAGGATCCACGCGTCCGCGGCCGCGAGCAGCGCCGGGACGTCGCTTCGCCCGCCGGTAAGGTGAACGAACGGCCGCGCGGGAGACGCCTCGACGAGCTTCCGGACCTCGTCCCGCATCGGGCCGTCCCCGACGACGAGGAGCCGGCGATCGTCGCGGAGCAGCGGAGCGACCGCACGGAGGAGGAGCGCATGGTTCTTCTCCTTCACGAGGCGTCCGACCTTCACGAGGACCCGCGCGTCCGCAGGGATCCCGAGCTCGCTCCGGATCTTCGCGCGCGCGCCCGCGTCCGCCGGGAACCTGGAGAGATCCGTCCCGTTGATGACGACGCGCAGCTTGGCGGGCGTGCACTCGGACGTCTTCCGTGCAACCTCGGCCGTTGCCTCCGAGACAGCGACGAAGAGATCCGCGGCCGTCGCCGCCGCGCGCCGCAAGAGATGCGCCCGGGGAGAGACCGCGACCGTTCCGTGTTTGCTGTGCACCACCGTCGCCCGCGCGAGCTTCCCGCCCGGAGCTCCGTAGATGAGCGGCAGCTCGTTGTGCGTGTGCACGACGTCGGCCCCGAAGCGCCGGAACCAGCGCGCCAGCCGGAACGGCAACGTGACGTCGGTGCCCCGCCACTTGGGGACGGCCTCCAACGTCTCGACCACGCGGTGGAACTCGGGCGCCATCGCGCCGCGGACGTTGCTGAGCGTCACGACGGCGACGCGGTGGCCGGCAGCACGCTGCGCGCGGGCCAGATCGAGCACCACGCGCTCGGCGCCGCCGACCTCGACCGACCAGAGGACGTGGCAGATCGCGAGCGGCCTGACGTGGGCCCCGGTCGAGGCGCTCGCTGCGATCAGGGTGCTTTCGCCCTCGCCATCGCGTCGACGGGCTCCGTCAGCGTTCGTGCCTGTGTCTGTGTCTGCCGAACCGGTCACGCGTAGTCCTCTCGTTTCGAAGGCGTCTCGAAGGCATCCACCATGCGTCGACGAGACGGAGATCGGAGGGAAGTACCCCCTCCGCGCCCTCGCAACAGGCCTGGGTCTCGTCTAGAGTTGAGCCGGATTCGCCCCCGAAAATCATGGCCGACAAACTCGTCAGCGTCGTCATCCCTTCGTACAACCGTGCGTACTGTATCGCGAAGACGATCGACAGCGTGCTCGGACAGACGCACCGCAACGTCGAGGCGATCATCGTCGACGACGGCTCGCGCGACAACACGCGCGAGCTGATCGAGCGCACGTACGGTCACGAGCCGCGCGTCCGCTACCTGTACAAGGAGAACGGCGGCGTCTCCTCGGCGAGGAATCACGGTCTGAGCGAGGCACGCGGCGACTACATCGCGCTGCTCGACTCCGATGATCTCTGGCTGCCGTGGAAGCTCGAGGCGCAGCTGCGCTGCCTCGACGCGCTTCCGGATGCCGGGATGATCTGGACGGACATGACGGCGGTGAACCCGGAGGGCGTGGTCATCGCCGACCGGTACCTCACGAAGATGTACAGCGCGTACGGCTGGTTCCGGAACCGCGAGCACCTCTTCGAGCGGTCGTTCCCGTTTGCCGATCTCGACCCGAAGCTCGCCGCCGAGATCGGCGAGCCGAAGGTGTACTTCGGCGACATCTTCTCGCCGATGGTCCTCGGCAACCTGGTCCACACGTCGACCGTGCTCATCCGTCGAGAGCGTTACGAGAAGGTCAAGACGTTCGACCTGTCGCTCAAGCGCTCGGGCGAAGACTACGATTTTCACCTCCGCACCTGCCGCGAAGGGCCCGTCGCCTACCTCGACGTGCCGGCCATCCGGTACATGTGGGGCGCCGCCGATCAGCTCACAGCGCCGGGACACCGCATCGACATGGCGCGGAACTTCCTGAAGACGGTGTCGACGACGATCGCCCGCGATCGCGATCGCATCCGCTTGCCGAGCGTCATGATCGACGAGGTCCTCGCCGAAGCGCACGGATGGGTGGGCGAGTGCCAGTATCACCTCGGCGACAACAAGGAAGCTCGCGCGCGCCTCTTCGCGAGCCTCCGGCACAAACCGAAACAGCCTCGCGTCGCCGCGTTCCTCGCGCTGAGCCTCCTCCCCGCCGGCGTCGGCCCCAAGATCCAGGACGCTGTCCGCAAGACGAAGGCTCGGCTCCGCAACGGAGGAAAGCCCACCGCTGCCGGCGCGGCCGAGGGAGGCACATCGTGAGGACGCCCGCAATCGCGAGACGGGTCGCCGGGACCGTCGCCCGCTGGCAGGGAATCGTCGGCCTCAACTACCACCGCATCGGCAACGGCACCCGCACGATCTTCGATCGCGGGCTCTACAGCGCCACCGCGGAGGAGTTCGATGCGCAGGTCCGCTGGCTCAAGGCGAACTTCGACATCATCGCGCCGCGCGACATCGACTTCGTGGTCCGCGTGAAGCGCGGTCGTCACGTCATCCTCACGTTCGACGACGGTTACGCCGACAACTATCTCCATGCGTTTCCGATCCTGAAGTCGCACGGCGTCACCGCCGCCTTCTTCATCGCGACGGGCTTCATCGACGAGCCTCGCCTCCCCTGGTGGGACGAGATCGCGTGGATGGTCCGCACGAGCAAGCAGTCCGGTGTGGAGATCCCGGGCTTCATCTATGAGCGCGTCGCCTACGACGAGCCGGAGCGCGAGCAGGCGGTGCGAGCGCTGCTCCGCACGTACAAGAAGCTTACGGACGGCCGCACGACGGAGTTCCTCGAGGCCGCCGGCAAGGCCACCGGCACCGGCAGGCCGCCGAAGGACGTCATCGACCTCCGTACGATCTGGATGAGCTGGGACCAGATCCGAGAGATGCATGCCGCGGGCATGACGATCGGCGGACACACGGTCCATCACCCGGTCCTCTCGCGCCTCTCTCGTGAGGAGCAGGCGAAGGAGATCGCCACCTGCGAGCGCCGCCTGAAGGAGGAGCTCGGGATCCCGATGCAGACGTTCGCGTATCCCGTCGGATCGCGCGACGCCTTCAACGCCGATTCGCGCGACTGCCTGCGGGAGCGCGGCGTGCTCAGCGCCTTCTCGTATTACGGCGGCATGAGCCGTCTCAGCGAGTGGGACGACTACGACATCCGCCGGATGGCGATCGAACAGGACACGACCTTCGACGAGTTCCGAGCGATGGTCATGTTCCCGTGGACGACGTGAGGTCGGGCATTCGTCCCGACCTCCTCGCCCCCCCCTCGAGCTCAGTAGCCGCGCTTCTTCATCTCGTCCTTCGCGCGCTCGATCCACCGGCCGCCGATGCGGAACGGCGCGCCGAGGTAGCGACGCTTCTCGAGCTTCTGCATCGTCCGCGTGCGATGAAGCTTCCAGTACAGCGGGTCGGACCTGTCGAAGCAGTACGAGAAATAGGGCTTGATCGACGGGTCCAGCTGCTCGAACAGCGTCTCGTCGAGGCTGTGAAGCGGATCGCCGTAGTCGTAATAGAACGAGCGCCGGAAGAAGCTCTGCGTGAGCATGGTCCGCGGCTCGTCGGTGGGGTTCGGCGTCCCGCGGTGCCACATGCCCGGATCGCGGATCAACAGATCGCCCGGGAAGAGCTCCACCTTCTTCGACGGGATGTATCCCATGAACGACTCGGCCGGCGGATTCTCCCCGTCCTGCGTGAAGGGCAGCACCCCGTAGCGGAAGAACTTCTCGCCGTACCAGAGGTGGCTTCCGCCTGGCCACACCTCGAGCGGCCCGTTGTGGAGGCCGCAATGCATGATCGGGATGTTCACGTTCAGGCCGAACGGCGTCTTCCCGTCGTAGAAGTCGAGGTCGCGGTGAGGGGCCTGGAGCATCGCGCCCTTCACGCACGTGTCGCTCGCGACGGACTTGCAGTAGAGGCGCTCACCGAGGGCCTCGTTGATGATCTCGAGCGCGAACGGATTCGCGAGGACGAACGGATCGGCGAAGGGCCCGGTGAGACGCGGGAAGATGCGGAAGCGCGCGATGCGCTCCCAGAACATCGTGCCCGTGCGGTCGCCGCTGATCGGCTCGACGCCGCGCTTCTTGTAGTTGCTCGCCGCGCAGTCCGCGTAGATGTCCTTGAACAGGTGCCGGATCTCCTCGACGAGATCGAGGGGGACCGCGTTCTTGAGCACGACGTATCCACGAGCGTGCACGAGCAGGACGCCGAGCTGCCGGTTCTCGGTCGTGAGGGTCTTCTGTCGGCGCTCCGCCTCGGAGATGACGATGGCGCGGTCGAGCGGATCGCCCCCTGCTCCATGGCCGATGTTGGTCGAGGATACGGGGGCGGGCGATTCGAGCTTCGTAAAGGTCTGTTCGTTCACGACGGCACAAGGATGCAAGACAAAGGTAGGTCCGTCCACTGCTCGTTCGGACGACATCCGCGACGCGCGTGACGCATCTTTTGCGCCGGATTGCGCAGGTTTCGGGGCACCACGACGAGATCTCGGTGCCTGCAGATCGGCCGGTTCAGGCAGCCGACTCGTGGCATCATCGCCGTCACGCTCTCGTCGTCCCTCGGGACGGAAAGGACGGTCGTTGGTGCTCCTCGAAGACGTGCTCGAGCTAAGTCGCTCGCGAACACCGGACAAGGTGGCGGTCGTCGCCGGAGACGTTCGGCTCACGTACGCCGAGCTCGACGACACGGCGAACCGAGTCGCCAACGGTCTCCTCGCGCGCGGCGTCGGTCGCGGCGATCGCGTGACGATCCATCTCGATGCGGGGATCGCGCTCGTCATCGCGGTGTTCGCGACGCTCAAGGTGGGGGCGGCGTTCACGATGGTGCATCCTTCGACGAAGCCCGCGAAGCTCGGTCGCGTCATCGCGGACTCGGAGCCGCGAGCGATCTTCGTCCCGGCGGCGAAGCTGCACGCGCCGCAAGGCGACGGCCTCGCTGGACCGCTCGCTGCCGAGAGCCTGCGCGCCATCGTCTCGGTCGGCGGCCCTGCTCCGGAGACCGACCACCGCATGGTCGCGTACGACACGCTCGTCGCCGACGGCAGCACTGGCGCACCGGCGAAGTGGGACATCGATCAGGACCTCGCCGCCATCATCTACACGTCCGGCTCCACAGGCGAGGGCAAGGGCGTGATGCTGACGCACCTGAACATGGTCACGGCGATCCGGTCGATCGTCGACTACCTCGGGCTCCGCAGCGACGACGTAGTGTTCTGTCCGCTCTCGCTGTCGTTCAGCTACGGCCTGACGAACTTGTTCGCGACACTGCTTGCCGGCGGCCGCTTCGTCATCGAGAGGTCGATCGCGTATCGAGCCGCGACGCTGGCCAGGATGGCAGCCGAGGGCACGACCGGCATGCCGATGGTGCCGTCCATCGCGCCGCTTCTCCTCGGCGGCGATCTGCACGAGTTCGATCTCTCGAAGCTTCGCTGGATCACGAACGCCGGCGCCGCGCTGCCGGAGGAGCACGTCCGGCGGATCCGCGCAGCACTGCCAAACGTCTCGCTCTACCCGATGTACGGGCAGACGGAGTGCATCCGCGCGGCCTACCTCGAGCCGCGCTACGTCGACGCGAAGCCGACGTCGGTCGGCAGAGCGATCCCGAACACGGAGGTCTGGGTCGTCGACGAGCACGGACAGCGTGCCGCTCCGGGTGTCATCGGCGAGCTCGTCGTCCGCGGCGCCAACGTCATGCGCGGCTACCTCAACAAACCGGCAGAGACGGCGAAGAAGCTCCGTGAAGGACCGGTGCCCGGAGAAAAGGTCCTCTACACGGGAGACCTGTTCCGGACCGACGAGGACGGTCACCTGCACTTCGTCGCGCGCTCCGACGACATCATCAAGTCGCGCGGCGAGAAGGTCGCGCCGCGAGAGGTCGAAGAGATCCTCCTCACACTCGAAGGCGTCGCGCAGGCAGCCGTGGTCGGCGTTCCCGATCCGATCCTCGGTGAAGCCGTGAAGGCGTTCATCGTCCCGGTTCCAGGCTTCGAGCTCACGCGCGCAGCCGTCCAGCGCCACTGCGCGGCGCGGCTCGAAGACTTCATGGTGCCTTCCCAGGTCGAGCTCCGCGACGCGCTCCCGCACACGGACAGCGGCAAGATCGCGAAGCGCGAGCTCTGACCCTCCTCGGCTCGACGAGCGCGGCGCGCCTCGCTAAGCTCTGCCGCGATGGCGGGGAAGCTCATCGTACGCACGGCATCGGTCGCGCTTGCCTCGCTTGCCTCGCTCGCCGGATGCGGCGGCGAGGTCGTGCGCGATGAACGAGGTCTGGTCGCGGACAGCTCGGCGAGCGCAGACGCCGGCGGGACGTCACACACGAACAATCCGCCACCGGCATCACCTCCGGCAGACGCAGCACCAACACCTGCGAAGGCCGGCGGTCCGGATGGCGTCTGCAACGCGGGCGACGTCAGGCTCGGCTTCTACGATCCAGACTGCGTGTACGTGCTCGGGACGACGATACCGGGCTCGATCGGGCACGACGTGCTCTTTGATCCGTCGACGCCCTCGATGACGGCGATCGGGTTCGGCTACGGGCCGGCGATGGACACAGCGCTGTTTCCGGTCGAAGGACGCGTCCTCTTCATCGCGTATCCCAGCGCCGTCGCGACGAGAGACGTCTACGTGTTCCACCCCGCCGTTGCCGGGGAGCCGCCGGCCACGACGTTCGCGCGACACGAGAAGCTCGGAGCCTCGTGCGAGAACGAATCATTGATGAGGATCATCCCCTTCGTCGACGAGAGCGGAGGGGTGTACCAGTGCGTGCAAGGCGGCACATCGTACTGGCACATCGGCTCGAAAGCCGAGCTCCCGACGGGAGGACGATCCATTCTCGCGTTCGGCATCGGTCGCTCCGCGCTGATGCGTCCGATCGGCGGACCAACGGTCCTCGTGGACGCGCAGGGCGACCACGCGATCACGGGCGTCGACACGGGGCTCATCGGCGCCATTCGGTCGCGACCCGAGGGCGGCTTCTGGGTGAGCGCGGTCACGCTCGAAGATCTGGGGTTCCCGCATCTGTATTCGATCGCCGCGGACGGAGCTGCGACGGATCACGGCGCGTATCACCTCGGCTCGTATCGCGCGGGCGCCCGGCAGGTGCTCGAGCCCGACGGAGCGCTCGTGACGATCACCGATCTCGATCTGCCGTCTTCCCACCACGACGGGATCGTGCGCTTCCGGCTCGACGCTCTTCCGGAGGTGGTCTTCGACGAAAAAACGTCCACCGTGAAGCTCCACGGCGGCGAGCTGATCACCGGGCCGTGAACGGCATCGCGGTCGTTCGACTGCCGAAGCGGACGCAACGATCAGAAAGAGACGTTCACCGGCGGAAGCATCGCGCCCATGGATCCGGGCGCACCGCCGATCGCAATTGTGTGCTCGAGCCCGAGCTGCCCGAAGTCATTTCGGCCCCAGCACTTCACGAGCGCCAGCCCGAGCGCGCAGGTATGGCCATTTCCGACGCCCGCGACGTCGACGAGAAACCCGGCTCCGAGCGGGACGGTGTCGAGGGCATCCCCGGCCGTGTCGGGAGAACCACCACGAGCGTTCGTATCCTCGAGCCCTAGCTGCCCCTCTGCGTTCCAGCCAAAACACTTGAGCGTGTGGTCGTCGAGGACGACGCATGTGTGGGAGGCAGATGCCGACATCGCGAGAGCGATCGCCCTCCGGCCCGTACCGAGGTCGACGACGGGAAGGGCATCGCCCATGTCCACGCTCGCCTGACCGCGAGACCGGACGTCGCCGAGCCCGAGCTGGCCTTGCTCGTTCCCTCCCCAGCACTTGACCGTGTCGTCGTCGAGGATCACGCACGCATGCGCGACGCCGGTCGCGATCTCGCGCGCCGTCCGACCCGCACCGAGCGACACCTTGGCGAGCGCGTCTCCCATCTGGTCGCTCTTCCATCCGAGTGAATGGACGCCGGAGCCGATTCCGAGCTGACCAGAGGTGTTCGAGCCCCAGCATTTCACCGAGCCGTCGTCGAGGATGGCACATGAAAAGGCGAAGCCCGCGCTCACGCGTCTGGCCGTGCGGCCCGTGCCCAGACGAACGCGCGGGCGCGCATCGCCCATCACGGTTCGATCGACGAAGTCGCCCGTACCGGTTGCGCTCTGGTAGTCGCTGCCCCAGCACTTCACCGAGTCGTCGTCGAGGATCGCGCACCAGTGATCCAGTCCGGCGGAGACGTGCTTCACGGTGCGGCCCGTGCCGAGGTCGATCGGCGGCAACCCATCCCCCATCTGCTCCGGGTAGACCCCTCGATCGAGGTTCGACCCGGGCCCGGTGAAGGCCGCGTTGCCGCCCCAGCACTTGAGGGTGTCGTCGTCGAGAACGGCGCACGTGCTCCCGGCGCCGCAGACGAGCGCCTTCGCCCAGCGGCCGGTCCCGAGGTTCACCGCCGGCAGGGCGGCCATCGAGCCGGCGGAGCTCCCACGCGCGACCCGATCTCCGAGACCGAGCTGTCCGCGATCGTTTCGGCCCCAGCAGCGGATCGATCCGCTGCTCGAGAGCGCGCAGCTGTGACTACTGCCGGTCGCGACGTGGACGACATACGAACGACACGTCCCGTTCGAGCAGACTCCGCCGCGACAGTCGCTCGCCGTCGAGCACGTTCGATCGTCACCGCACTTCGAACACGTCGCTCCCCCACAATCGACGTCCGACTCGTCACCATCGCGCTCGTGGTCGGCGCACGGATCGCCCGGAGCGGCGTCCCCTGGAGGAAGCGGAGAATGGTCCGGCGAGCCCGTACCGGAGGCGCCGGTCGCGGCGGGCGGCGCGCGCAACGACGAGACGGGCTCGTCGATCTCGGCCAGTCGACCGCATCCGACGACGATCGCGATCGCCCCCCCCCCCCCCCCCCCCCCCAATCGCCAGACATTTACAATACCCCCGC
>JAFAER010000248.1 GCA_023423895.1 Pseudomonadota bacterium | reverse complement strand
TCACGCCCGCCGACCATGCGGTACCAGACGATCTCGTCGGTGGTCACGCTGCGCGGCCGGTAGCCGACGCCCACGTACTCGGAGCCCCACTGCTCGAACGCCGGGATCTGCTGCGCGAGCGTGTCGCAAGCCTCGGCGAGTTGGGGCAGGTACGTGCACTCGGTGCCGCCGACCGTCACGACAGGCTTGTTGGAGAACACTAAGCTTCCGGTGAGCTCCTCCATCTGTGCAATTTGCACATATTGCCCCTTCGACAGCGCGATCTTCGCGGGGACGCCGGCGGCCGCGCCGGTGAAGCCGACGCCATTGCGCACGCTCTTCTTCCCGATGATCGTCACCTCGGTGTCGTCCTCGGACGCGAAGATCTGCGTCACCGGCCGCCCGTTGGACGACACCGCCTCCCAGCCGTTGACGACGATGTGATCCTTCGCCCAGGCGCTCACCGGTAGGACGAGCGTGGCGGTCGTGTACATCGTGTCGGCGCCGCCGTACGGGTAGAGCCACGTGACGCCGACCGGAGCGTCGCTCTCCAGGCGGAACGCGTCGCTGATCCCCGCCTCGAAGAGGCCGAAGTCGGCCTCGTATGCGGGCGTGGCTTGCACCGGGCACGACGTGTGGAGCCCCTTTTCATAGAACGATCGCGGGACGTTCGGGTCCCAGTCGGCGACGAACAGGATCGCGCTCTCGCCGGGCGCGAGCGGCCCAGAGAGCGGCTCGAGCTCGACCTCGTTCGCCACGGTTCGGAACAGTGCACGCGACACGTCGAGCTCTTTGCCTGCGAGCTCCAGCTTGATCGTCGCCGGCTTGTTCGACGTGTTCACCACGAACGTCGCGAAGCACGAGACGTTCGCGAACGTCGTCTTCGGCTTGGTGAAGTAGAACTCGCAGCCGTTCGAGCTTCGATCGGCCGCGGCCGCAGCGCACGGCTCCTGGCACTTGGCCGCGCCGCACGCGAGGTCGTCGGCGCAGGCCTCGACCACTCCGCCCGTGCACGAGTCGATGACCGAGCGGCCATCGAGCGAACACTGGCGGTAGCACGTCTCCACCTCCGGCGTCCCCGCCTCGGGCGGCGGCTCGAAGACTTCTTCCTTCTGATCGAAACCACCGCGGTCGTCGCCGCACGCCGCGAGCACGGCGATGACGACGGCCGAGACGGCTCCATACGCGCCGAGCGAATGCCGCGCGCGCCTCATGGGAGCTTCACCTGCACCGGCCAGAGCTGGCTTCCTTTCGGAAGGTCCGCGCCGAGCTGGCCATGATAGTTGCTGCCCCAGCAATACACCTTGCCGGTCGTCAGAAGCGCACACGTCGAATACGGCATGATCTTCACCTCGGCTGCCGGAGCCGGGAGTCCGGCGACCTTCACGGGTTCGAGCGCGAACTCCTTCGTGCCGTTGCCCGCTTGACCCGCGTTGCCTATCCCCCAGCAGTAGACGTCCCCGGTCACCGTCGTGGCGCACCAGCGCCGACGATGGAAGTAGTCGATGGACTCTTCGCTTCGTCTCACCGTCTGCGACGCGGCGATCGTCGTGATGGGCTCGGGGACGTCGACCGGCGCCGGCTGCGCCCGAGAGTACGTCGTGCCGAACGGAGGCACCCTCTCGTCGCTCGTGCCCCAGCACCAACCCACGCCGTTCGCGACCGCACACACCTCTTCCCCGACCGCGTCGAGCATCGAGACATGGTCGAGCGGCATCTCGACGGGCGTCCCGGTAGCGTCGAGCGAGGTCGGCCGACCGGCGGTCAGCGCCGATCCCCAGCTCTTCACCGGCCCATCGTCGAAGAACGCGTACGACGCCGTCCCGACCGTGATGTCACGAGCGCCGGCGACCGCGTCGATCGCTCGAGGCGCGGCGTTTCGTTCCGAGAGCGCGACGCTCTCGTCGAGCTGACGATTCGCGTTCGAGCCCCAGCACGTCAAGGTCCGATCGCGAAGGATCGCGCACCCGAGGGCGTTGTAGCGGTACGCTGCGAACGTCACCTTCGTCGCAGGTCCCGGCAGCGGCAGGTGCACCGGAGAGGTCTCGGTGGTGATCGCCGTGGAGGTGCTCTGGAGGAACGGCCCCGAACCCCAGCAGTAGGCCTGGCCATCGGCGTCGACGGCGCAGGTGCGGTCGAGCGACTTGACGTTCGACAGCCCTGGGACGCGCACGGGCGAGGCGCTGCCCGTCCCGCGTGACGGATCGCCGAGCTGCCCTTCGAGGTTCGTCCCCCAGCACGCCACCGTCCCGTCGGACAAGAGCGCGCAGTAGCCTTCGTCGTTCGGTTGCGGCAAGCCCGCCGACGTCACCGTCGTCGTGAGGCTCACCGCGCACGGAGGCTCGGTGCACTCGATGATCAGCGGCGCGGCGTCGACGAGCGAAGCGTCGGCGGGCCCGGCGCCTCCGGCGTCCGGCGTCAGCGGAGCGTCGGCGTCCGGCGCGGCGTCCGCGCCGGAGTCGATGTCCGCCGGCGCACCGCCGCCGTCGCTGCTCGAGCAGCTCGCGGTGATCGAGATCATCATCGCGAGCCCGGCGACGACCGCGAGCAGCGCGGGGACGCGCGCCACGACCGAGCGATGCGCGTGCGGGAAGTGCGGGACGTCAGCAGCGGAGCTCCGCTCCGCGTGTGCCACGCGAGCGGCGCGCTCCGCGTCAAGGAGTCGTCTTGTGATAGGCATGGCCGCCTCCAATCGCCCAAAGGTTCTGGTTCGAGGTGCCGCGGATCTTGTGGAGCGGCATGGTCAGCGGCGCGCCGCTGCGCGCCAGTGTCGAGACGGCCACTTCACCGTCCAAGGTTGCGCGAAGGACGAGGCCCCAGCCCGTGAACCAGGTCGCGTCGTCCGAGCGCCAGAGCGACGTCAGGCTCTTGTCGCCGCCCGCCGTGCTCACCGGAATTCGAGTCTCCGCCAATGACGCGCCCTCGCTCGTCGTCCGTATCGTCACGACGAACGAGCCCTCGAGCACTCCCCAGTTCAGTCGGTTGTAGAGCCCGGCGTACTCGGTGGCATTCACCCGCACGACGTCGGCAAACCACCCGCCACGGTCGGCGCCGGAGACGAAGAGGCTCCCCTCGCGAGGAAGGCACGGCGAGAAGAAGTCCGTCGTCGCGATGCCGTCCGCGACGCGCTCCCACCCGGAGGCCGTCTTTCGGATCGCGAGCGGACACGACTGAAACCCGCGCACGCGCGCGCCGACGAAGAAGAGGTCGCTGTCGCCGGTCCCCTGGACCGCCGTGAACACGATGCGCTCGCTCACGTCATCGAGATCGTCGGCGACGTAGAGCGCGCCGAACACCCCGGTGCTCGGGTCGCGACGGAAGATCGTGTTGCCGAAGTAAGCGTAGACGTCGTTCGCGCTCGTGCCCCACACGCCGAACGTCGTGAGCTCGCCCTCGGTCCACGTCCCTCCCGCGGTCTCCGGCAGCGCCTGATTCGTCCACGTCCAGCTCGCGCCCGCGCGCCGCCCGTGGAAGACGTGCGACGGGCCGACGGTGAAGTACACCTCGTCGACGCTCGGCGCGTAGATGCGCCCGGCGTAGGTGCCGATGGGCGCGACGTTCTGCGAGCCGTCGTCGATGTACTTCCAAGCGTTCGTCGCCTTCGACCACTCGAGGATCTTCACGCCCTCGAGCGGCACGCGAGCGATGGCGAACGCGGTCTCCTCGAAGACCACGATGTCGCGGAGGATGATGTCTTGCTCGGGCAGCTCCGTGATGCACCAGCCCGCGTCGCTACAGGCAGGCGGGCGTGCATCCGGCACGTCCGCGTCCGCCTCGTCCGGGCGGGCGCCATCGACCTCACCACCGTCCGGGACCGACGCCGGCTCCGGCGGATCCGAGGCTGCGGGCGCGTCATCCGAGCTCGCGCAGGCGACCACGCACGCGACGAACGCCGCCGACGCGAGGACGATCTTCGTTCTCATGGCTTTCCTCCGAGCGACAAGAGCACTCCGGGACCTGCGACCCAGACCTTGCCGGGAGACGAGACCCAGACGTGCTCGAGGTCCGGTCGACGGCCGCCGAGCCCGGCGACCTTCACGCGGCTCCACGCGCCGCCGTCATAGTGAAAGACGGTGCTCTCCTCCCCGACGATCCAGATGTCGCTCGGCGACGAGCCCGCGATCGCGCGAAGGTGGCGATTCGTGGCGATGCCGTCGTAGGGAGCGAAGACGTTCGCGCCGCCCTGCCAGCGACGCACCGTACCCGCCGCGCCGACGGCCCAGACGTCGCTCGGCCCCGCGGCCCACACGCCGTGGAGCACACCGACCGAGGCGGTCTCGAAGTTCGTGAGCGTCGGCTCGTCGGCCTCCGCGTTCGACACCCGGAACGCCGCGCCGCGAGGTCCGACCGCCCATACCTCGTCAGCGGACCGGCCGTGAAGGCCGTACACCTCGAGGCAGGCGACCGTGGCGTCCGTCCGGCACTTGTCGAGCGCCACCGGCTGAACGGCGAAGCTCCCGTCGACCATCCGGCGCATGCGCCAGAGGCCGGTTCGAGCGGTGTACGACCATCCCTCCGAGGTACCGATCCAGAGCGACGCGCCGTTCGCGTGGGCCCAGGTCGCGCGCACGATCGGCTGCGCCGACGACCATGCCGGATCCACCGACGCCGCGCCGAAGGGCACCCACCCTCCCGCGGAGGGAGCCCCACCGTCGACGGCGATGCCTCGCGTGTAGAGTCGCTCGGGCGTGTGGAACGCGATCTCCGCGCCGGCGCGGAGCCAGAGCGCGAGGAGCGACTCCTGCACCCCGGTGTCCGAGCGAGTCCACTTCGTCCCATCGAAGTGCGCCGCGGCGCCCACGCTACCAGCGAGCCATGCGTCACTCGGTGATCGCCCCGCGAGCGCGAGGACGTTCGTACGCGAGTCGAGCGCCTCAGGCGTCACGCCGGCGCCGAAGAGCGGGCTCGCGCAGAGCGCATCGTCCGAGCACGTGTCGGGGAAGTACTCGCAGTCGTCGGTGCACGTCGAGGCGTCGTCGACGCTCTCGGCGTCGACGCCGCCATCACTCTCTACCGAGGGTACGGGCGCGCTCACGTCCTCCGCGAGCGCCACGGGCGCCGCACCGTCGGTCGCGCACGCGGCGAGGATCGCGAGCGCGCTCCCCGCACCGCTCGCGGCGGCGAACCAAGTCGACTTCATCGCGGAGGTCCTCCAGCATCAGCGGACTCGTCGCAGGGCTCGACCATGCATCGACCGTCGACACACGCCTGCCCCGCGACGCCGTCACAAACGATTCCACACCCGCCGCAGTTCATCGGATCGGACGCGATGTTCGTCTCGCAGCCATCCATCGGCGCTCCGTTGCAATCCTCCCAGCCATACGAGCACCTCGTCTCGCATCGCCCGTAGACGCAGAGGCCGCGAGCGTGCGGGGTCGAGTCGGTGCACGAGGTCCCGCATCCTCCGCAGTTGCCGTTGTCTGCCGCGAGGTCGTAGCAGTCGCCCATCTTGAGCGTGGCGCTGCCCATCGTGATGCTCCCGCCGCAGAACGTCATGCCCTGCGGACACATGCACATCGGCACCATCCCCGCGAGCGTGAACTTGGCGCCACACTCCGCCCCGTCACCGCAGCTCACGCCGCACCCTCCGCAGTTCTCCGAGTCGAACACGGAGGTCTCGCAGCCGTTGTCGGCGAGTCCGTCACAGTCGATGAAGCCCGCTTCGCATTTGGGCTTTCCGCACTCGCCATTCCAGCAACCGAAGTAGGTATTCGGGGCAGGCTCGGTCGAGCCATCACCGCCGGGAGGACAAGCGTTGCCGCACGCTCCGCAGTGGGCATCGTCGTCCGAAGGATCGACGCAAGGGAACAGTGGGCTTCCGCAGTCGAGCTCGCCCGGGCTGCATCCGCACGCGAAGCTAGCCAACTTGCGGCGGACGCAGGCGACACCGTCGGGGCACTTGATCCCGCATCCTCCGCAGTTGTCGGCGCTGTTCGGGACGGCCTCGCATCCGTTGTCCGGGAGTCCGTCGCAGTCGAGCTCGTTGATGCCGTCGCACGATAGAATGCAGCGGCCCTCGTCGCAGACGAACTTGCCCGTGTTCGGGCACTCGTGACCGCACTCTCCGCAGTTGTTCACGTCGGTGAGGAGATCGACGTCGCATCGAAACCGCGACGAGGGGCACGTCGTGTGGCCCGCGGCGCACTCGCTCGACGGGCAATACGACAGTAGCTCGTCGACCTCCTCGATCACCGCCGCGTCGGGGGCAGTGAACGACGGTGCCCCGCCATCGATCACCTCGCCGACGAGCACCTCGCGCCCGCAAGCGAGCAACACGAACACGATGGGAGTCAAAGACGCGACGAAGCGCGCAGTAGTTCGAAACATCTCGGGTCGCCCTCTTCGGAAGAAGTGTCGGCGTCGGGGGAATGGCTAATGCGCCTCTTCGAGAACCATCTCGATTCGCGCGGCGTACGGGGTGCGCGGATACCGCTGGAGGAGCGCACGCGCTCGGCGCAGAGCCTCCTCTTTCCGACCAAGGCGCGAGAGCGCCTCGACGGCGATCACCTCCCGCTCCTGGACGAACTCTCCGGACGGGAAAGCTCGCTCGTGTTCGCTCGTGATCGCGAGCGAACGCGCGGGATCCGAGGCGAGCGCGGACTGCGCGCGCTGAACGAGCTCGAGCTCCGTGGCGGCCGCGGTGCCCGCGAGCGGCTTCGCGCTCCGCCTTGCGGCGCTCCCCGCAGCGCCCGCGGTGGGCACCGACGGCGGCGTCGCGGAAGGGAGCTCGTCGATCGAGACCGCGTCCAGCTTGGGCTGGCTCGTCGAGACGGGCTCCGCATCCGATGTCCGTTCCGTCTCTCGCTCGCCCGCCGGGGACGCCAGCACCGGCGCGTCGGGGCCGTCGGTGGTGCGGACAGCCTTCCAAGTGAGCAAGAGACCGCCCGCAACGAGCAGCACGACGCCGCCGAGCTTGGAGTACGCGAGGGTCCTCTCGCGCCACGTTCGGGGACTCGACGGCTTCCCCAAGACGCCCACTTCGGCGAGGCGCGCCGACATCTTGGCGATGTCCGGGCCGCTCGGCCCCTCGCGGCGCGCGCGCACGAGCTTGCGCAGTGCCTCGGGCCCCTCGTCGCGGAGGCGCGGGGGATCATCATGGCGATCGGTCGTCATGTCCCCTCCTCGAGCGCGCGAGCGAGCTCGCGGCGCGCAGCGTAGAGACGCGCATAGGCGGTCGGGAGCGTGCATTGCACGATTTCGGCAACCTCACGCATGGTCATCTCTTCGACCTCGTACAGGACGAAGACGGATCGCTTGTCTTCGTCGAGCGCGTCGAGGGCGCGGTTCAGGCGGTCCATCTCCATGCCCGCGCCCAGATCTCGGGTGTCGCTGCCTTCGGGCAGCGTCTCGACGGCGCGCTCGTGACGGCGATGGCTCCGCCGCCGATAGGCCGCCGCGCAACGGCGCGCGATTTCGTAGAGCCACGCACGCGGCTGCTCTCCGTCCCACTCGCCGAGGCGGCGATGCGCGACGATGAAGACTTCCTGGGTCTGGTCGTCGAGGTCCGCCCTCGCGACGCCGAAGTGCCGGAGGATCCTCCAGACGAACTCCACGTGGGTGGAGAAGAGCGCCTCGATCGTCGCGGGCGCGCACGCCACGACCTCAGGGTCTCCGCGCCCGGCGAAGCGGACCGTGCGCAAGATCGAAGCGTCCACGGAAGCGCCTATGCTCGGCCCCCGGGATTTTTTTAATGCGCATCGTCACTTTGTGGCGTCGAGGGGTGTCCTTCGTTCGATGGTGTCCCCCCGCGCCGTTTCGACGGCCGGACTAGCGGAACTCGTACGCGAGCCCGAGTGACAGCCGCGCGCCGATCGGGGCCGGCCGGTGCACGTCGAGTTTATCGCCGTCGCGGATGCGAAAGTGATCGCGGATGAGGATGGCGTCGATTTCCGGGAGCGCCTCCGCGAAGACGTTCGGCGCGAGCTTCGTACGGATGAGCACCACAGGGCCGGCAAGCGCGGCCGTAGTGACCTCCCTCCGGAGGATCGCGAAGCCGGTCGGCTCGGTACGGATCGCGCCGGCGCGCAGCTGCGCCGCAAGCACGATCTCGACGTGCGATGTTCGAAGCACCGGCAAGCCGACGAGCGCAGACGCCCCGAAGAACTGAAAGCCGACCTCCCCGGTGCCGGCACGGACCGATCCGCCCGCCTCGAAGCTCGCCTCCAGCCCGACGAAGAGCAGCGAGCCTCTCGCGTACGTCGCGCGGATCGCGCCGCCGACCCCCGCGTCCGGAAGAAGACCGAGCGAAGCCACCCCCGCAGCGGCGATCGAGACGCGCGACGGCGGCACGCCAGAGCTTCGGGCCGCGGGCGCGGACGGCTCGGCGCGAACCGCTGCCGGCGGATGGGTGGTGGGCGGCGGCGACGGCGCGTCGCCCGACTCGACGTGAGACGGCGCCGCTGGCGCATCCTCAGGAAGCGGCGCTTCTGGCAGCGGCGCTGGACTATTGCCCGACTCGGCGCGAGGACGCGTCGCGATGATGAGCGCGAGCAGAAGCGCCGCCGGCTCCTTGACCGCCTTGCACTGCGTCCCTTCGACACGCACCTCGCGCTCGCCGCCGGCACGGCCGAGCTCGTCCTTCAGCGCGAGCGTGATGAGGAAGCCGCCGAGCTCGGCCGTCACTGTCCCCTGCACGAAGAAGTCGGGCGGCCCTGCAGGGCGGCGGGACTCAGTGAGCCGAGCTCGCGCCGCGTCGACGATTTCCTGGCGTGATGGGCAGCCTTCCGGCGCCGACCACGCGAGCTCGAAGTCGGAGCCGGCCGCACCTGCGGAGCGCGTGGAAGCGAGGAGCCCGAGCGCGCTCGCCACCATCCACGTCCGCGCGCGCGCGCCGCGCCATCCCAACGGCAATCCGAGACCTCGGAGCGATGTTACTGACCCAGCAGCGAAACGGCCACCGATGCCTGACGCGGTCGACGCGTCAGCGCTCTCGGCGGAGCTCCTCCTCGTGAGCCCGTACGAAGAATTGCCTCCGCGGTGCGGAGCGCGCGACACCACCGCGCCCGAGCTCGAGCGGCGTCAGGACAGCGCTCCAAAAGGCGGCCAGAGGACGACTTTGCCGGCTTCGACCGGCGCCCGGCTCCGCCTCCAGATGGAGGGCCACGGCTTGTCCCTCGGTGGGTGTGCGCCTCAGGGGTTGCAGGCCCCTTCGTACGGGCCGCAGCGAGGCGCGACGAAGTGGCCGGTCACGACGCCGAGGGCGACGGAGTCGTCGACGAGTGTGCCCTCGAAGGTGCCCTCGAGACCGGTGGCGTCCGACCGCGTCAGCGTGATCTTCCCCGACACGAAGCGGCGGCTCGACAACTCCATCCCGCTGCAACCGGCGGTCGCTACCGTCCACACTTGCGCAAGGGCCACCGGACCTTCCCCCGCGGTATCCGAGATCGCGTAGACGCCCGTGGGCGGGATGGCTTCTACGTCGGGCGAAAACACGATGTGGATGACCTTTGTGCCGGCGTTCGCCTTCCCCTTGTCGCAGGCGCTGACGAAGCTCGTGAGCATGATCCCGCGCGTCTGCCGATTCCCCGTCGGAGAGAAGCGATCGAACGAATAGGCATCCCGCACAGTGAATCCGAGCGGTCCGGCGAAGTACGTCGGAGCGTCCGGCGAGGGCCCTTCTTCTTCTTCTTCTTCGGCGGGCGAGCGCGGTGACGAATCGAGTGAGCCTTCGCTTCCAGCGTCCGTCGTATCTCCCTTCTCGGAGGGCGACTCGACGCCGGAGGCGTCCGGCTCGGGCTCGGAAGGGGCTCGGTAGCCCAGGTCTTGACGTGCGGTGCATGCCAGAAGCGCGACGGTTCCGAGAACGATCGCGGTGCGTGACGAGAAGTTCATTTTGTAAGCCTCCATCGTTCTCTGGCTTGTCGCCTCTGCCCCGAATCCGTCATGACCGGCGCGATCTATGGATCGCCGAGTGTGGCATCCACGGCAGGGAGGAGCATGCTTCGCGGGAACCGCTTGCGAAACCGCTCCGCCTTGGTCTCGGCCTCTTGCCGGCGTCCGGCGGCCGCGAGGGCCTGGACGAAGACCACTTCGCGTTCCTCGACGAGGTAGCCCCGTGGCCACTTCGTCTCATGAAGCTCCGCGGCCGCGAGGGCGTCCGCATAGCGCCCCCGTGCGAGAGCGGCACGTGCAACGTCGAGGAGCTCGCGTTCCTTCGCGAGGTCGCCGCGTGGACGTGACGTCAGAGGCGTATGTGTCGCGCTGGCTACGACCGGCGCGGGAGGCGCAGACGTGACCGGTGGGGCGGGAGGCATGTTCGGCATGGCCGAGGCATCGACATGGACGACGACGCTCGCAGCCGGCGCCGCTTCCGAGTGAGCTTCACGTGGAGGAAGGAGCAGGTGAGCCGTGCCGATGCCCGCTCCAAAGCCGATCGCCAGCGTCGCGGCGCCGATCGCGGCGACCTTCTTGGCGCCGAGCATGAGCCCAGCGCTCGCGGGGCTCGCGAGCCCGATGGCCAGCTCGACACGTTCGAGGACGTTCGCCTTGAGCACCGGGTCTTCCGGATAGGCGTCTCGCTCGAGGTCCAGGACCGCCATCAGCTTCGGCGGAAGAGGCTCCAACGGATCAGAGCTCATCACGTCGTCCCCCCTGCTGGAGATCGTCGAACGCGGCCCGGAAGTCGGCGCGCGCGAGCCGAATGCGCGAATAGACGGTGTTGACCGGGATCCCGAGCAACCTCGCGATCTCCGGCGCATCGAAACCTTCGAGGTCATGCATGACGACGACCGTGCGTCGATCGAAGTCGAGGCGGCCGAGCGCGCGGAGGACCAGATCGCGGGCCTCGATGCGAGAGGAGCCGTCGGTCGCAAGCTGTGAGTCGCGCACCGGATCGAGTGAACGGTTCCGAGCCAACCGCCGATAGTTGGAGGCATAGCGGACGGCAAAGGCGAAGAGCCAGGGGCGAAGAGGGCGAGACCGGTCGAACTCGCCGAGCCGCTCGTGGACCGTGACGAAGAGCTCCTGGGCCACATCCTTGAGGTCGGAGTCCAGGATGCCGAGGCGACGGAGCGCTCTGCACACGTAGCCGAACTCCGCCTCGAACAAGTGGCGAAAGTCGGGGGACACAGTCCCAGCGTCTACGGGGATCGTACGCACGCGCGAGCGGCTTGTCTTCTGCGTCGCGAATCCGTCATGGGACGTACACGACGACGCCGATTTCGCCCCCCGCAGTCGCGAGCGGAGCCGTCCACACCCCCGAACCGCTCACGACCAGCGCGGTTCTCACGAGGGGAACCTCTGCCGAGGCGAGCGCTCGAAGGGTGAGCAAGGACGAGAGCGGGAGCTCGTAGCCCACGCGGACACCGGCCGTTCCGAACAGCGATGAGCCGAGCGTCGGAGCGACGACATCCGGAGCGCGGCCCTGAATGGCTCCCGCGCGCCCCACCCCACACGCGCTCCATCGGTTCAGGTGCGCGCACGCGGCGAGGAGAGCCGAGAACGTCGTCGCCTCGACGCGGTCACCCGAATCGACGCGAACGGCGCTGGGCATCGTCTCGGCGCGCCCGGCGATCTCGACCGAGATCACCTCACCCCGAAGCCCGCCCCCGACGGCCGCACCGATCGATGGGCCGGGGAGAAGACCGGCGGATCCTGCCGCGCTTGCTGCACCGAAGAATCGGAGGGGCGACTCACGGGTCGGCGCGTCCCGCACGAGAGAATCTTGCGGCGGCGAACCAACGAGCGGGGGCTCCGGGGGCCGCGACGACTCCGGGAACGACAGATCGGTCGCTGGCGACGGCTCCTCGAGCGGAGGACCGGCGCTTCGCACCGGATCGAGCGCGATGGCTACTGCGACCGCCAGGGCAGACACGAGCGACTCGCATTCCTCGATCGGGCTGTCGAGGTCGCGAACGCCGGGTGACGACTGGCCTGCTCGCATCACCTCGGCGTGGCCGTGCACGCGCCCGGAAGCAACGCGCAGGCGGACCGAAACCCGATGGTCTCCGGTCGAGGCAAATGGCTGATATCCGAGGCGTGCTGCGACGCGATGTCGGAACGACTCGTCGTCCGGGCAGCGGGCCGCGACGTTGTTGGTGTAGGCCAACGTCGCGGTCATTCGTTCGTCGCTTGCGGAAGCATCGAACGCGCAGAGCATCGTCGCTACGCTTGCGAGGACACTGGGTACGAGAAGCCGGCGACGGCCATGTTCGGGCACCCGCCCCTCCTAGCACGCTGCTCCCAATCTCGGCTTCTACTCGTGCCCCCGGACAAGGGAAAGCCACGTCCCCTCCCGGTAGATCTCACGAGCGCGTCAGCCGCGCGCGTGTGACGAACCGTTCGTCTCTGCGATCCCCATCTCGGACCATGCCGACACGTCGAGCGCGTTCCTCGCAGGTGATCCCGTTGAGACGAGCTCGCGGCAATCCGATCCACGATCGAGACCGCTCGAGGCGCTGCGCCAGATCGCAGGTGGGACCTACGCAGCGCTCGCTCGAGGCGCTCTCCGTCCTGCTACTCCCAGCCGACCTTCTCGCGGATCAACGCCCCGATCTCGTTCGCGATGCGCTGCTGCCACGCAGGCGTGCCGTGGCCGTTGCAGGCGGTCACCTCGTCCCAGGTCCACGGCTTCGCCATGAACGCGTGCATCTTGAAGTCACCGGCGGCCGCGCGCTCGGCGACGATGCTCTGAGAGATGTCCGCGACCGCCTCACGATTGCCCGCACTGACGATGCCCATGAAGATGTGCGTGTTCGGTCCGCGCGCTCGAAGTCGGTTGATGATGAAGTCGCGATACGCCTGACGGAAGTCCGAGCCGCCGCCGTCCCCCGATCCCTGCGTCATCACGATGACGTCCGGGACCCATGACGTGAGATCGAAGAGCGGCGGGTTCGAGTTGGCGATCTGCGGGTTCGGATTCGCGCGGTCGTAGTAGTCGCGAAGCGGATCGTTGTCCCCCGGCCAGTCGTTGTGAATGAGGCCCTTGGCCGAGTAGACGATGCCGTGGACCTCGGCGTCGAAGGTCTCGCCGAGAATGGCGCCCCACGACTTGCGGAAGTTCTGCCACCTCCCGCCCCAGTCCGCCCCCTCGCAGTCCGTGCCGGGCGCCGTGATGTTCTCGATGCCGAAGCCGCTCGCGAAGGAATCGCCCATCACCTCGATCTTCCGCCGCTGGCGCTCGGGTGACGGGAGCGACTTGCCTCCGTGGAAGTCGTAGCCGAGGAACTGCGTGATCCCGTTCTGGGTCTCGCTCCGTTTGTAGAGCTCGACCTGATGGGGCCCGGGTGGAAGATTCGAGGCGAGCTCGAAGTCGTGCGGCTGAGCGTCGGCGATCATCGCGATCGCCGTCCACGGGCCCTTGTCGATCCGCACCTCCCAGTAGCTCGGAGCGCCCTCCATCCACGTCTCGGCGTGCTCCTTGAGCTTCACCGACACCTTCGTGCCGTCGAAGCGCGCGATGATGCGGGTACCCGGCCAGGCCGCTTTGGGACCGGCAGGGTCCGTCGTATCGAACCGACCGACGAAGAGCGGCTCGTAGACCTTTCCAGGGGCATCCGGCCCTGGCGTCGGCTCCACCGTCTCGGAGCTGGGAGGAGCCGGCGGCGTATCCGTCCCGTCGACGGTGTCGCTCGGTTCCGTCCGCTGACTCGAAGACGCACTCTTGTTCGAGCTCGAACAGGAGCTCGATCCCACTGCGGCGAGGAGGAAGATGGCCGGCCAGGCCAGAAAGTTGGCTGACGAACGCATGAACGCGCCCTGGTGCAACCACGAAGCCGAAGCCCAACGGATGCCGCCGCCGCCCCCCGACTCGGCCAAGGGCGCGTCGAGACATGCCTTTGGGTGCACGCGCGATCGAGCGGTCGAGGCAGGAACGCCGTTCGACAGGCGTCGCCTCTCTCCTTGGTGCGGAAGGCGCCAGCCTCACCTGCGGGCACTGCCTGGTGGCGCGACGGAAGCCGTGCGATCGTCGCAGCGTGCCTGCCGAAGGGATCCACCTCACGTCGATGCGGGAGGCCGCATTCGCCGCTGCGCTCTCGCCGCCAGCTCGTCATTGCCTCGTCCGCTTCGAAGCCGCGGCGCGCCTCGGCGCCATCGCACCCGATCTGCCGTACTTCGACCGGTACGCCGAGGAAGTGGTGCGCTACGCGGTGCGACGGCCCTCGCGTCCGAGCCCGTGGGGCGCGCAGATCCACGAGGGCGGCGCTGTCGCGCTGGTGCACGTCGTTCTCGAGCATGCACGTCGCGAGCGCTCCGAGCTGCTCGCCGCGCTCGCGCTCGGTCTCGCGAGTCACGCCAGCATCGATCGCGCCGTGCACCCGCTGGTCAATGCGCTCGCGCGGAGGTTCCCGGAGGCCAAGACGCACGACGCCTCTCACCGCGAGGTGGAGAAGTTCCAGTCGATCCTCTTCCACGAGCGCTACTACGGGCGCGATTACATGGGCACGCCGGGCATCGTCCGCCTCGTCGCCGTGGCCGCCCGCGAGCTGTTCGAGACGACGCTCGCAGGTCCCGCGCTCGCGGATGGCTACGCGCGCGCGACGTCGGACGTCGACACGAACGCTCCGCTTCGCCGTATGGCGCGCGGCTACGAGCTCCACGCGCGTGTGCTCGGGTCGCGGCTCGGCAAACGCGTCGCCACGCCGAGTGACAAGGAGCGCGCGGCGCCGCTCTTCGATCGCGGGTCGTGGGGCACGTTCGACTCCGTTCTGAAGGACGCGATCGAGCACTCCGTCCCCGTGCTCGAGGCAGCTTGGTCGGTCTTCGATGCGTCGAGCGCCGACGTCGCCGCTGCACGCGCGGTCCTCGAGGCCGCCTTGCCTGCAGGGAGCATCGAGGGCCAGGGACGCGACGTCGATCTCGGCGTCCTCTACGTCGTGAGGCCGCCGAGCCTGGTCGCCGCCTGACGTCCGAGGCCTCGATCGGATCGATTGCTCCGTGGAGCACCGCACGCCATAGTGAGGACGAGGAGCTTCGGGGTGCATGACCTGGACGTCGTCCGGCGCGTCTAGCTCCCAGGGGACGCGTCGGAGGCTCGCTCGCTGGGGCATCCGAGCATCTCTCGACTCACGTCGAGGCAGAACGACTCGGCAACCACGCACGAGAGGAGGATTTCCGCGTCTGGAGCGACGGAATGGGACTTGCCCGGAGAAGAAGCATGAAATCGATCTTCACCAAGATGCTTCTCGCCTCGGCTCTTACGCTTGGTCTCGGCGGCGCCACGTCGATGCTCGTCGGTTGTGACGACGACGACGCCGTCGACTCGAACGGCAAGGCGATCTCCGACCTCGACATCGGCGGCGACCTCACGCTCGACAAGGGGACGACGCAGCAGATGACGGCGACCGTCGTCTACGCCGACGGCTCGCGTTCCGTCGTGACGAAGGACGACGATCTGACCTGGAACATCGGCAACACCGACGTCGCGACGATCAGCGACGACGGCGTCGTGACCGGCGTCGACATCGGGGCGACGCAGATCAAGGCGACCTATCAGGGCAAGGAGAGCGCGTCGCGCGCGCTGATCGTGAAGTAGCAGCGCGGCGGCGCCGGCGATCAGAGCTTGTCGCGCGCCTGTTCGCCTTCGGCTCGTAGTGCGATGACGCGCGAGGCCGGCGGGATCCCGGGCTGGGCCGGGTCCTCGCGCGTGAAGACGATGTCGCCGTCGCGCACTTTGCTGACGCGCCAGTTGATCTGGTAGTCGGTGCCGTTCGCGCCGCCGATGTGCACGACCTCGGGGCGGCCGACCCAGTCACCACGCTTGATGACCCAGCCCTTGCCGCCCGGGTCGACGACCATCGCGCGCGGGTACTCGCCACCCGTGACGATCGCCACGAGCTTCAGCTCGTCGAGCGAGTACTGCGGGAGGACGACCTCCTTCTGCACGTGCGCGACCTTCTTCTCCTCCGGAGCCATGATGGCCGTGAAGGAGCGGAACGGATCGCGGTTGCGGTCGCTCTCGGCGAAGTCGTTCTCCGCGAACTCCATTCGCGGAAGTGGAGGCGGGGCCAGAGAGGCCGCACCGGCGTCCGGCGCGGCGGACGCCGTCGGCGCGGCGGTGGAGCCCGTGGTCGCGCCCTGGATCACCTGGTCCGGCGAACACGCGGCGGCGAGGACGCCGAACGCACCGAGCGCAGAGACGACGAAGAGCGACTTCATCATCGGCCTCCTGCAGGCGTGGCCGCTGCACCTGCGGCAGGCGCGGCGGGAGTCTTCGGCATCAGCAAGTGGAACGTCGTGGCGAGGCACGTCGCCTTCAGGACGACGTCTTCGCCTTCGATCTTCGGGTCGCCGAGCTCGAGGTTCTCCATGTTGATGATTCGGTCCTGCTTGCCGACCTCGTACACGAACTTCGCGATCTGGTGGAAGCGGCCGGCAATCTGCAGGCGCATGGGGACCTTCGCGTAGAACGTCTGCGGGACCTCCTCCATCGGCGACCACGCCTTGAGGTCGATGCCGCTGATGTTCGAGACCGCCTGCAGGGCGGAGAGGAACGTCGCGGCCTCGGTGTCCGTGGGGAGCACCTTGTTCAGCTCGCGCTGTTTCTGCTGGCGCATCGCGAGCTCGTCGCGATCGGCGAAGTAGCTCGCTTGCGCCTGCTTCGCCTTCGAAAGCTCGGTCTCGAGCTCCGCGGTGCGTGCGCGCTCGCGATCGGTCTTCGCGGCGAGGTCGGTGTGGAGCATCACGTAATACGCGACGCCGAGGAGGACGCAGAGGACCGCCCCGACGCCGATTTTCCCGATGATCGGGAGCCTGTTGAGGCTGAAGGAGGCCATCTCAGTACCTCACCTTCGCGCTCATCTCGAACTTCACGAGCTCGAGCTTCGTCACGGAATCGACCGCCTTGCTCGCGGGTAGGAGCCGCACTTCGTAGAAATAGTCGCTGAGCGTGAGGCGACGGAGGAACTCGGAGACGTCCTCGCCGTCGCGCGCGAAGCCGGACAGCCTGACGAGCCTGTCTTGCTCCTTGAAACTCGAGAGCCAGAGCCGCCGCGGGTCCCAGCTCGCGTTCGGCACCGCGCTCGGGTTGTCGCGCTTGAGCTGCTCGAGCTTGTCGCGATCGACCGTCGGTCCCCGCCCCGGCGTCATGATGCGCGACAGCTCCAGCATCGTCGCCGTCGGGCCCGTGCGAGCCGCCTGGAGCTTCTGGATCGCCTCTTCGCGATCGCGGAGCTCCTTGAGCTGCGCCTTGATCGTGGCGTGCTGCGCGATCTCGCGCTTGATGTTGTCGATGTTCCCGGTCAACTCGGTGTTGTGCTTCTGGACCTGCGTGAGCTGGTCTTGCTTCGTCTTGTAGACGAAGAGGAGCACGATCACCTCGAGCAGGACTGCGCCGAGCACGAACGCGAGCCAGACCTGACTTTCGCCGCCGCCGACGTCGATCGGCGAGCCGGCATCGCCACGCCGGCGCGCCTGCTTCTTCTGCGGCAGTAGGTTGATCCGAATCATGACCGCCGCTCCTTGTCACAACGCAGGCTGAGACCGAGCGCGACGACGAGCTGCGCTGCCCGCATGCGCATGTCCTGCTCGTTCACGTACTTCGGGTCGACGCCGAGGTTCGCCATCGGGTCGAACACCTGCACCGGCACGTGCGCGCGCTTCTCGATCGACTGGCAGAGCGGCGCGAGATACGCGCTTCCGCCGGAGACGTAGATGCGGCTGATCTCGCTCTCGCCACTCGTCGCGAGATAGAAGTCGAGGCTGCGCTGGATCTCACCGGCGAGGCCGTCGCACGCCGACTGGATGATCTGGTGCACTTCCTGAGGGACGATGTCCGTCGGGCCGCCGCCGCACTTGTAGGCCTCGGCCTGCTCGAACGGGACGTTGCACTGCTTCTGGATCTCCTCGGTGATCGAGTTGCCCGCGTTCGTGATCTCGCGGGTGAACGCCG
>JAFAER010000245.1 GCA_023423895.1 Pseudomonadota bacterium | reverse complement strand
GCGTGGTAGTGATTGCTCATCGCGCACCATGCGATGAGATCGATGCCGTGCTTCTTTGCTGCCTCCGCCAGGCAGTAGTCGAACATCCGGTTGATCTCCGGCCCCGGCCGCAGAAAGAACGTCCGGTCCCAAGTACGCCGCGTCACCAAATAGAACTGCCCCTCGAGTATCTGCCGCGGCGCCGTCATCGTCCCACTCCCATCGGCCGCCGCCAGCGCCGGTTGCGTAGAAAAATCCTACCGACGTTAGGTTTTGGCTAGTTGGCTAGAGCGCGGCGGGGGCCGGGGGCCGACGGTTTGGGCTGGGTTTCGAAAGGGTGGGCGGCGCGTGGGCTTGGAGGTATGGGATGGGCGGCGGCTGGGGCGCGGTGCTTTGGTGGCGCTTGGTGTGATGCAGGATCCGGTTCTCGAGCACATTGGTCAGATACGGGAGACGCTCCGTAGGGGCGTGCTCGTCGATGACCGGTTGTTCGACGATGTCTATCCGCTCCATGTTCGAGGGGCCTCGAGCATTCATTGGACCCCGGTCGAGGTCGCGGTGAGGGCGGCAAAGCTCCTTGCGATCGAGCCTGGAGCTCGCATCCTCGACATCGGCTCGGGCGTCGGGAAGTTCTGCATCGTTGCGGCTGCCGCCGTCGATGCTCGCGTGCGCGGGATCGAGCATCGGCCGCACCTCGTCGAGATCGCCGAGCGCGCGGCTGCACGGGTCGGGGTCGATGTGACGTTCACGACCGGAACCTTCTCCGCCGCCGACGCGGATGGGGTCGATGGGATCTATCTCTTCAACCCGTTCGGCGAGAACCTCTGCTCGTCCGCCGATTCCATCGACGTGACGGTCGAGCGTAGCGCCGAACGTTTCCGGCGCGACATCGCGGCGGTCGAGGAGCTCTTCCGCGAAGCGCGCGTGGGGACGCGCGTGGTGACCTACTGCGGATTCGGAGGCCGCCTGCCCTCGGGCTACACGCTCGCGACCCGTGATCGATGCGCCGGACTGATCGAGCTCTGGGTCAAGACGAGCCGCGGAGGTCTCGGTCCGAGCGACCCTACCCCGCTCGGAACGCGCGCCGTCGTATCACCTTCCTCGCCAACGTCCCGGGCGCACGCGGAGATGACGCAGTCGCCGACGCCAACGTCAGCCTCAACGCAGACCAAGCCGTAGCGGCAGCCGCGCGCAAGCGGGCAACGCCGACGCCTCAACCGGAGGCGTCTCAATTCCATGCATCACGACGGTCGCCTGCGGGAGGTCCGCGCCCGGCTCGAGGACACCAACCGCATCGGGGCTCTCACGCGCAACCGCCCACCGAGAGGCCGCGCGCCTCTCACGTTCACCGCCCACCGAGAGGCCTTGCGCCGGGCCTCGCCAACGCATCGGGCCTCTCGCGTTCGCCGCGCAAGAAGCGCCGTCCGACGACCCACACGAACGGCGTCCGTCCTCGCACGGTCGCCGGTGATGCAGGCGCTCACGAACGCCTTGGGCCGAACATCCGCCGCAGGCTTACTGGGACGCTCCCGCGCCGGCGCGTGGCGGTGACGCGGACGGAGCCGCTGCACCCGCCTCGAGCTTTCGCGCGAGGGTGCCGGGCGGGTTCTTGTACCAACCCGGGTCCTCGTAGCTCGTGATCCCTGCACGCACCTTGAGGATGGTGAACATGCCGCCCATCTCGACGGGACCGAACGGCCCCTCGCCGGCCATCATCGGCAGCGTGTTCTTGGGGCGGCCCATCTCCATCATGTTGCCCATCCCGTTCTCGCCCATCGCCATGTACCCGGGCAGGATCGCCTTCACGCGGTCCTCGAGCGCCTTCGGCTGCTTCACGCCGATCATGTTCGGCACGTCGTGGCTCATCGCGTTCATCGTGTGATGGGACTTGTGACAGTGGAACGCCCAGTCGCCTTCGACGTTCGCGACGAGCTCCACCGTTCTGGTCGCCCCGACCGGGACGTTCACCGTCGTCTCGGGACGGCGCGCGGACTTCGGGACCGGGCCGCCGTCGGTGCTCACCTCCTCGAACGTGTAGCCGTGGACGTGGATCGGGTGGCTGTCCATCGTCAGGTTGCCGAACGTGAAGCGTACGCGCTCGCCTTTCTTCACGACCCACGGGTCGGTGCCGGGCCACACGCGGCTGTTGAACGTGAAGAGGTTGAAGTCCGTCATGATGTTCGGATTCGGCGTCGCGGTTCCCGGCTCGACGAACCACTCGCCCAGCATCACGACGAAGTGGCGATCGACCTTCGGCACCTCCGGCACCTTCGGATGGATCACGAAGAAGCCCATCATGCCCATCGCCATCTGCACCATCTCGTCCGAGTGCGGGTGGTACATGAACACGCCGTGCTGCTTCAGCGTGAACTCGTAGACGTACGTCTCGCCAGGCTCGATGTGCGGCTGATTGAGACCGGCAACGCCGTCCATGCCGTTCGGCAGCAGGATGCCGTGCCAGTGCACGCTGGTTCGCTCCGGTAGCTTGTTCGTGACGTAGAAGCGGACGCGGTCACCTTCGACCGCCTCGATCGTCGGGCCCGGCGTCGAGCCGTTGTAGCCCCATGCATTGACGATCATCCCCTGCGCGAACTCCCGCTTCACCGGCTCGGCCGTGAGGCGGAACTCTTTGACGCCGTCCTTCATCGTGAACGGCAACGTCGATCCGTTCGGCGTCACGACGGGTGTGTACGGCAGGCGCTGCGCGGCGGCCGCACGCGGAAAGAGCGCCAGCGACACCAGGACGGCGACGGTGGCGAGCAGGGCTCGGAAAAGGTTCGCTCGAATGGACATCATGCTTCCTCAGTGCGAATGCGCAGGCGTGGCGGGCGGCGGCGGGGCGATCGTGGACGTTCCCGGACCACCGCTCGGCGTCGACGACGAAGCGGCCTCGATGCGGCCGCCGATGGCGCGCTCGAGAGCGCTGCGGGCGATCCAGTAGTCGCGGAGCGCCTCGATGTACTCGCGGTAGGCCTCGAACTCGTTCTGCTTGGCCTGGATGAGCTGATAGACGCCGAGGAGCATCGCGTCGTACTGCTCCTGCGAGAAGCGGACGACCTTCTCGCGGAGGGGCACGATCACCTTCCCGTACTCCTCGACGACGCCTCGTGCGGTGAGGACGCGTGCACTCGCCGACCGGACGTCCGCTCGCACGTCGATCGCGAGCGCCGCGAGCTCGCTCTCGCCCTGCCGCTTGTAGGCCTCGAGCTTCGCGACCTGCGCCTGCCGCTGGTCGAAGAGCGGGATCTCGAGGGCCACGCTCGGCCCGAAGGAGAGGCGCTTGTTGTGCCGAAGCCGACCGGCCTCGACGGCGACGTTGACCGTCCCCGTCCACCGCGTCGTCTTCGCGAGCGACAGGGCGTAGGACATCGCCTGCACACTCCGCCGCGCGGCCCCGATGTCCAACCGCTGAGAGATCGCGACGGACTCGAGCCGCTCGAGCGGCGCCTCTTCTTTCGGCAGCTCCGGGAGCTTCGGGCTCGTCTTCCACGCCGTGCGCGGTCCCCACGCGCCCATGAGCTTGTTCAGACTCTCCCGCGCGACCGCCGCCTCTCCCTCGGCGCGCTTGCGATCGAGCGTGGTCTGCGCAGCGAGGCCGAGCTCCGTGTTCAGCGCGAGGTCACTCATGTTGCCGGCGTCGTACTGGCGCTGCGCGAGCTCCGCGGAGGTCTTGGCGACGTCCTCGACGATGCGACGCATGGCAAGCACCTGTTCCGCCGCCTGCGCGGTGTAGAAGGCTTCCCGCACCTCGGCAGCGACCGCGAGGATCTCATCGCCTACCTCGAGCTTCGTGGCCTCGAGCTCCGTCGCGGCGACGCGCTTCCTCATCGGCAACGTGAGGATGTCGAGGAAGTCCTGCTCTACGGTCGCGAAGAGGTTCGGGCTGATGTGCTCGGCCTCCCAGGCCGTGCGACCGATGCTGAACACCGGGTTCCTCAAGAGGCCCGCCTGGACGAGGTCCGCCTGTGCGATCGCGAGCTCTTCGAGCTTCGCCCGGATGTGGGGGCTCGCGAGGAGCGCAACCTGCACCGCGGCATCGGCCGTGAGGTCACGCTGGAGGAGCAGCTCATCGACGGCGCGCTCCGCCTCCTTGTCTTCCGAGCTGTCTCGATCCCACTTCACCGTGTGCCCGGAGCGCGTCTTCACCGACTGCGCGACGTCATCGAAGGCAGGCTTCGCCGACGTCGACGCGCAGCCGGTCAGCAGAGCGACGAGCAGCGCACCGCGGGCCGCAACCGAACGGTTCATCTCGCCCTCACTTCTTCGGGACGAGCTTCATGTTGCACTTCGGGCAGAGGGCGTCGGGCGCATTCGCCGTCACCTCCGGGTGCATCGGACACACGTAGACGATGCTCGACGCCCCGCCGTCCGCGCCACCGCCGACCGCGCCGTGGTCCGCGGCCGAATGTTCGCCATGAGAGTGCCGCCCGTGGTGCTCATGCGCATGTTCGGGAGCGCTCGCCACCGGCACCGCCTCGCGAGGCCGAGGTGGCGTCGCGCCTTCGGGCGCGAGCGGGCTCGACGGATCCTTCCGTGACTGCGAGATCGGCATCGGAGCGGGCGAACAAGCCGTGACGAGGACGAGCGCCGCGGCCCCGAGCGCAACGAGGGTGGCGGAGCGCGTCCTCAGCGAGTGCAAGCGAATGAGCATGGCTGACCTTTCTCACGCGATACGTGCATCGACTTCTAGCGAGCTCGGGCGGATTCGTGACCGAGCCCCTTACCGACGCAGCCCCGCGCCCGGCATTACACTACCCGCCTAGCGGGCTGGCTCTGCCGTTCAGCCTGCTCCGCAGCCCTGGTCTCCAGGTGCAGGCGAGCACGTGCAGGACACGCAACCGTGCTCGGCACACGTCCCACAGGACACGGCAAGCTGCCGCCGGAGCGCCTCGCGTGCGCGATGGATGCGGACGCCCGCGTTGTTCGCGGAGATGCCCTGCTCTTCCGCGAAGCTCTTGACCGAGATGCCGTCGACCTCGATCCGCCGGAGAGCGGCGGCGTACTCCGGCTTCAGCGTGTCGGCGAGCCGGGAGACGCAGCGGCAAACCTCGTCGCGGATCGTCCCTGGTGCCTCCTCCGACGTCTCGATCTCATGTGCGAACTGCTCGAGCGCGCGGTCCTGCGCCTTCGCACGGCGCCAGTAGTCGACCGTCGCGTTGCGCAGCGAGCGATAGAACCACGGGACGACGGCCTCGCCGTCGCGCAGCGTCTCGAGCTTGTCGAGCCCACGCGCGAAGGCCTCCTGCAAGATGTCTTCGGCGAGGTCGCGCCGTCCGACGCGACGCTCGAGGAAGCGGAGGAACTCGCGATGGTTCTCGACGAGGGCGCGCGTGACGTCCGGGTCGAGCGGCCTGGCTGCTGCTTCGGGCGTCTCGTCGACCATGAGACGCAGTCTCGTCATCTGCGGTCGAGACGCAAGCTCTTCGGCCGCACCTCCGCGAATGCACGCGGGGATCTGGCGTTCTGCTTCGGCGTACTCATGTTCGTCGAGGCTCCGCCTCGCTCCGAGGCGACGGACGCGGACGTTTCGACATGCGAACGATGAAGCGCGACAGGCCGCTCCCGTTCCCTCCGGCCTACGACACGCTGCTCGTGACGAAGCACTTTCCTCGACTCGTGCGACACGCCATGAGCGAGCGCCGGATCGCGGTTCGGTTCTACGTCGCATCGGTATCGCCACACGCGGTCTTCGTCACATCGGAGTGTCCCCGAGGCGACGATCCATTCGTCGCCGTGTACTGCGAGGACCGCATCGGCAACGTCGACGACGTTCCGGCGACGATCTATCTCGCGCATGAGCTCGGGCACCACGAGTCCTGGCTTCGTGGCGATACCTCCGAGGAGCTCGAAGAGCTGATGACCACGCGGCCGCGGGCGGTGTACGAGCGCCCCGAGACGCTCGACCGCAAGATCCGGGAGGAGATCCTCGTCGAAGAGCAGCGGGCGTGGCGGTATGGGAAAGACATCCTCGGATCGGTGCTCCCCTCGTTTCCGGCCCTCGATGCGTATGACCGCTTCACGACGGAGAACGTCGAGGGCTATCGAGCTGGTCTCCTTCTCCTGCGCTGATTCGCTGAGGCGGCGTGCTGCGGCGGGCAGAAGAAGCGCGAGCATGGATTTCGGACGCCCGTCTCGCTACGCCTCCGAATCTCTGGCATCAGAAGCGACATGCTCGACATGCGCCAGGCCTTCGCAGCGCTCCCCGTAGCAGCGTGTCTTCTACTGACGCCCGCATCCGCGAGCGCGGAGGAGGTCCGCGTCGACGCCAAGCAGTGGCAAGTCGTGAAGCGCGAGTCGGGACCCGTCAGCTACTACTCCGTCGCGACGGAGGACGGCGCCTCGTTCATCCGCGCGCAGTACACGCCGGGGCTGAAGACCGTGGTGCTCGGCGTTCAGATCCCGGAAGGGGACCGACGTCGCATCCAGAAGGTGCGATGGCAATGGAGGGCGCAGACGCTTCCGAACGGCGGAGACGAGTGCGTCGAAGGTCGCGGGGATTCCGCCGCGGTCGTCTACCTCACCTGGAAACGCGGGCTCCGCTACTACACGCTCAAGTACGTATGGAGCGCCGTCGGTCAGGTCGGTCGAACGTGCGACTCGAAGCGCAACCCGTTCGTCGCTCAGGACACGGTGATCCTCCGCTCCGGGTCCCCGCTCGGTCAGTGGGTCTCCGAGGAGATCGATCTCGCGTCCGCCTTCCGGCGACACTTCGCAGGCGGAGATTCGAAGGCGGAGGTCCCGACGTTCGTCGGAATCGGTCTCATGACGGACGGCGATCAGACCCGCAGCACCAGCGCAGCCGACTACGGCGCATTCACGCTCGTTCGCTGAACGTTTGGGCACGACGGATGGCGGCTCCATCCCGATCGTCACGTGAGTCAGCTGTGGCTCGTTGGTCGCGCTGACGGCGCATGGCGCTCGACGAGCCCTGTGAACGAAAGACGTGCGGCGGCTCGGGGCGGAATGCCCCGTTGACCGAACGCCGACGTCGGACCAGGCTGCCAGTGCAGGGCGCTCCAACGTCGCGCGGCGGGGTCGTCCTGGAGATTCGAGTGTCGTGGTCTCCTCTGTCTCCCCCAAGCACGCAACTTCGGATGGGACCGTCACCGCCAACCTGCTCGCGGACCCTCCGCGGCAGGCGCATTCCGTCCACTTCTACGACGACCCGGACGGGCTCTTCGAGAAGGTGGCGCGGTTCCTGAGCAGCGGCCTCACGTCGGGCGATCGGCTGCTCGTGATCGCCACCGCTTCGCACCGCGAGAACATCACTGCGCGTCTGGATCCGGCCCTCGTGTCCCGCGCTCTCACGACCCGCCATCTCGTCGTCCTCGACGCACACGAGGTGCTCGGAACGATCATGGTCGGAGAGACCGTCGACGCCGATTCCTTCCATGCGCTGCTCGATCGGCTCCTCGCCGAGCTCCGACGGGACGCTCCGTCCGCGCGCGTGCGCGCCTACGGCGAGATGGTCGACGTCCTCTGGCACGCAGGGCGTCCGAGCGCAGCGCTCCACCTGGAGGAGCTCTGGGAAGACGCGATCCGGCAGCACGACCTACGACTGCTCTGTGCCTACGCGATGGCACACTTCGTCGGCGAAGAGAACCTCGTAGCACTCGCAGCCGTCTGCGATCGGCACACGCACGTGATCCATTCCGAGAACGAACCTCCCGCGGAGTCCGTGCCGTCGATCCGCGCAGACGTGAGCGTCGAGCAGCGCATACACGCTCTCGAGACGGAGCTGCGGCATCGCAAGGGGCTCGAGGCAGCACTCCGCCAGGCGCTCCAAGAGCGGAGCCGCGTGGAGGCCGAGCTCCGTGAAAGCATTCACCGGGAGCGCGAGGCGCGCACGAAGGCCGAGCAGAACGATGCGTTCAAGGAGCAGTTCATCGCGATCCTCGGACACGATCTGCGCAATCCCCTCAACACGATCCTGACGACGGCGCGGCTCATGACCATGCGAGGCGAGCTCCCGCCCGAGAGCACCAGACGCCTCGACCGTGTCATCGTCAGCGGCGTCCGGATGCAGCGCATGATCGAACAGATCCTCGACGTCACGAGCGACCGCCTCGACGACGGTATCCGCGTCGCACTCGATCCCGCGCAGGACATCGGCGTGCTAGCGACCACCATCGCAGACGAAGTCCGCGGCGCACATCCCGGACGCAAGATCGACGTTCTCATCGACGGGCCGTGCATCGCGACGGTGGACGGTCCGCGTGTCGAGCAGGTGCTCCGGACTCTGCTCGGCAATGCGATCGCGCACGGAGACGTGGAGAGGCCCGTGCGCGTCCTCGTGTCCGGGAGAGAGGACGCGCTCACGATCGAAGTCCACAACTTCGGCGCCCCGATCGCCGAGGACGAGCGGGCTCTTCTCTTCGAGCCGTTCAAGCGTTCGCGGAAGTCCAAGGGGCGCTCCGAAGGGCTCGGCCTCGGCCTCTACATCGCGCAGCGCATCGTGAGCGCGCACGGCGGAACGCTCGAGGCCGAGACATCGGCCGAACGAGGGACCTCGTTCCGGTTCACCATCCCGCGAAGTCGACGATGAGCACCGGAGGCAGCGCCGACAGGGCATGCGTCCTCGTCGTCGACGACGAGGACGACATCCGCGAGGCGCTGCTCGAGGCCGTCGAGATGGCCGGCTGCACCGCGATGAGCGCTCCGAACGGGGCCATCGCGCTCGAGATCCTCCGGACCCGGCGCCCGTGCCTCGTCATCCTCGATCTCCGCATGCCCGTGATGACAGGCCAGGAGATGCTCGCCGTCATGCAGAGCGACCCTGAGCTTTCCCGGCTCCGCGTGGTCATTTCCACCTCGTGCCCGACGCACGCCCCCTGTGGAGTGCCCGTGCTGCCAAAGCCGATCGACATCGAGAAGCTGTTCGCGTTGGTCCGCCAGAGCTGCACCTGCGAGCGCACGAGCGCCACGTAGCTCGAGTGCAAAACCGTCACACTCGCGCTTGTCACGGGCTCATCGGTCGTTACCGTCGAGATCCGCGGGCGCTCGACGTCCGCCGGACCCGGAGAAGGATTGCCCATGCCGTACGCGACCTCCACGATGACGTCTCTCGAGCAGCGTGCTGTCGACGCGATCGACGAAGGAGCGATGCTCGCGTGCTTGCAGGAGCTGCTCCGCATCCCGAGCATCAGCGGGACTCCGGGCGAGAGCGCGGCGCAGCGATGGTTCGCCGCGCAGATGAAGTTGCACGGGCTCGAGACCGATCTCTGGGAGATCCCCCTCGTCGAGACGATCGCACATCCCGATTTCCCGGGCTCCGAAGTGCATCGCGACTCGGCGCTCGGCCTCGTGGGCTCGTGGAAGGGGACTGGTGATGGGCCTACGCTCGTCCTGAACGGGCACATCGACGTGGTCCCGCCCGGAGATCTGGCTCAATGGTCCGGCGGCGACGCGTTCGCAGGAACGAATCACCACGACGCAGTCTACGGACGCGGCGCCTGCGACATGAAAGGCGGGCTCGTCTGCTGCCTCTTCGCGATCGCGGCCGTGCGTGCTGCGGGCGTGCGCCTGAAGGGGAACGTGCTGCTCGAGAGCGTCGTCGGTGAAGAAGACGGCGGGCTGGGCACGTTCGCGACGCTGCTTCGCGGGTACCGCGGCGACGCAGCGATCATCCCAGAGCCGACCGATCTCGCGATCATCCCGGCCTGCGCCGGCGCGCTGACGTTTCGGCTCACGCTGACGGGACGTTCGACGCACGCGAGCGTTCGCACGGAAGGCGTGAGCACACTCGAGAAATTCTGGATCGTCTGGAAGGCGCTCGACGAGCTCGAGAAGCGTCGGAACGCGAAGAAGGATCCGCTCTTCAAGCGCTACCCCCTCCCCTTCCCGCTGATGGTCGGCACCGTGCGCGCCGGCGATTGGCCGAGCTCGGTGCCGGACCAGCTCGTCGCCGAGGGGCGCATCGGCGTCGCGCTCGGGGAGACGATCGCCGACGCACGACAGGATCTCGAACGCGCCGTCGCGGAGGCATGCGCCAGCGATCCGTGGCTCGCCGAGCATCCCGTGACCATCGAGTGGTTCGGCGGGCAGTTCGCTAGCGGACATATCCCGAGCGACCACGCGCTCGTGAAGCTCGTGTCGGGGATCCACGAGACGCTCGAGGGCAACACGCCGGAAGTGCACGGCGCGCCGTACGGGAGCGATCTGCGTCTGATGGTGGGGCTCGGAAACGTCCCGACGCTCCACTACGGGCCGGGAAATGTCCGACACGCCCACGCGCCGAACGAGCACGTCCCGGTCGCTCAGCTACGCGCCGTCGTACGCACCCTCGTGCTCGCCATCCTCCGCTTCTGCGGCCACGAATAGCGGAACGCTCAGCGCGCCTCCCGGAGGTACGGCCTCCCGCGCGATGCCGGTCCCATCGAATCGCGCAGCTCCGTGCGGTAGCGATCGAAACATCGCTTGCCCGCCTGGAGGCGCATGAGCGCGCCCTCGGCGATCGGCCGAGCGAGCTCCGGATTTTTCGCCACGAGCGGGTGGAGGGCCTCGCGGTTCCACGCAATCGAGTGCTTCACGTCGAGCGTCGCGTGAAGGGCGAAGTACCGTCGTGCCTCGCCGCCGATGCCGAGGCGCTTGAGGCCGGCGTTCACGAGCGTCGCGCGACCCGGCGCGGTCAGCTCGATGGCGCCGAGCGCACCAATCGAGTGGTACGTGTAGCGACGGTTCATCGCGAGCGCCGTCATCAGGTTGCCGAGCGCCAGCGACTCCCAGACGACGCGAGCGCCGGGCTTGATCCCGAGCTCCTCCGCGAGCACCTCGAGCATCGGCCCGTGCATGCCGCCGCGCTTCCCCTGGCCCATCTCGTCCCAGTAGTTGCGCGCGAGCTCGAGCTTCGGCTGCGCGGGCAGCTTCACCTGCGTCATCGCGACGAGATCGTCGAAGCCCGCTTCTCCCGCCACCTCCTGCGTCAGGAACCACACCATGGCCTCGAGCGGAGCCTCTTCGGCGAGCCACGGAAACAGGGAATCGTGCTGCCCCGGACCGTTCTGTTCGAGCTTCTCGAACCAGGCAACGAACGCGTCGGCATCCGTCGGGGCCTCGGCGGCGCGTGCGGCGACACTCGCGCGCTCACGCTCGACGAAGTCCCCTTCGCGCACGCGCCACGCGTGCTCGTCCTGGAGCTCACGGCGCCACGCGTCGTCTCCAATCGTCGGCGTGAGGCGCCGGCGGTTGAACGCGGTGAGCGCGCGATGAAGCTCGTCCAGCTCACTCTCGAGAGATCGATAGGCAACTGCGCTCATCGGGGGCGAGCTGGTGCAAGCGTCGAGCCGTCGCTGCGGACGCGACTTCGTGGGAAATTGCGCGCCTCGCACGGCGGACGGCCGCTCGCAGTCGCCTCGACGCCACAGATCAGCGCACGGACGCCACGAGCGCGACGGCCGCAATGCGTTCGACTGCCGCGTACGCGTCGTTCTGCTCGATCTCTTCGCCGAACACGTCGGGATCGATCTCCCAGTACGACCACTCGGCGCGATCGCCGCAGACGCCGCGCACCGCATCGAGGAACGTATCGGTGCCGCCGCGCGCGACCGCAGCGCCCGTGTAGAGCACGAGCTTGCCGCCAGGCCGCAGGCGCTCGAGCGCCTCGCGGGCAATCCTCACGGCGAGCGCCTCTCCGAACGCTCCGCCTCCGTCGCGGTACGTGCGGCTCGCGCGATCGACCATGTACGGTGGGTTCGCGACGACGAGATCGATCGGCCCTTCTACACCGGCGAGCACGTCGCTCGTCGCCGTCGTGACCTTGCTCGAGACATCCGCGAGCGCGGCGTTCACCTTGGCATAGACGAGCGCTGCAGGGTTCACGTCGGCGAGCACGACGTGCTCGGCATGACGCGCCGCGATGATGCCTCCGGCACCCGACCCGCAGCCGACGTCCACCGCGCGCTGCGCTCGTTTCCCCGCCATCTGCGCGGCGACGAGGTCGCAGAAGCGATACGTGTCCGGACCGAAGAAGACCGAATCCGCGGCGAGCGTCGGGTAGGCGGAGTGAACGAAGAGCTCGCCGTGCAGCGAGGAGAAACGTACGCGCGAGCGGAGCAGCGCGCGCTCCTCGACGAGGACGTCGGCCGCCCGGGCGAGCTCGATCATGCCGGGAGGCAAGAGGCTCGGCTCGAACGGACGGCTCCAACCGAAGACGTCTCTCAGCGACTCGGCCCGGACGCGCCCGGCGGCGGCCGCCCGGGCGTCCACGCGCCGATGCGTCTCCGGCGTGACGGTGACGAAGGTGTATCCCACCTCCCGGAGGGCTCTGCCTAGGCCTACGAGTGCGCGCGATCGCTCGTCCATGGGATCGACTGCATCGTAAGGCCGCCGCTCTGCTAGAACGCCAGAAGAATCCCATGAGGCTCGTTCGCATCGCAGTCGCCAGCGTGAACGCCACCGTCGGAGCGGTGCGATCGAATGTCGATCGCGCCATCGCCCTTGCCCGTGCCGCCGCCGACGACGACGCCACGCTCGTCGTGTTCGGCGAGCAGCTCATCGCCGGCTACACGCCCGAAGATCTCGTGCAGTGGCGAGCGTTCGTCGACGCTCAGTGGACCGAGCTCGAACGCTTCGCAGAAGAGACCGCGTCGCTGCCGTGTGCGCTGACTCTCGGGCTCACGGTGTCGCGCGGCTCGCATCTGTACAACGTCGCCGCGATGGTCCATCGCGGGCGCATCCTCGGCCTCGTCCCGAAGGAGAAGCTGCCGACGTACAACGTCTTCTACGAGGCCCGCGTTTACGCGCGCGGGTGCGAGGGCCTCACCGACGAGGTCCACGGCGTACCGTTCGGCGATCTCGTGTTCGACTTCGACTTCGGGACCGTGGCCCTCGAGGTCTGCGAGGACGCATGGTCCCCGGACGGACCGATGCGCCGCCGCTGCTACGCAGGCGCGGAGATCGTCGCGAACCTCTCCGGCTCTCCGTTCCGGCTCGGCGTCGTGGCAACGCGGCGCGAGATGCTCGCGACACGCGCGAACGACAACCAGTGCGTCGTCGCATACGCGAACATGGTCGGCGCCAACGACGGGCTCGTGATGGACGGCGGCGGCTTCGTCACGCAGAACGGCCGCGTCTTCCTCGAGGGCCGACGCTACGTCGAGGGGTTCTCCGCCGTCACCGTGGACCTCGATCGGACGACGCGCATGCGCCACGAGAACACGACGTGGCGCGACGACCAGCAGATCTTCGCCGCGAGCTCGCAGCGCATTGCGCGCGTCCGAGCGCCAGAGTCCACGGCAGAAGCGCGCGCGAAGCTCACCTACCCCTTCCCCGTCGGGAAGAGCTTCTTCCTCCCCGGCCCGCCGCCGTCGATGACGCCGCGCGAGGAGTTCTGCGAAGACCTCCTCGACGCGCTCGCGCTCGGCCTCGGGGACTACTTCGAGAAGACCGGGGCGTTCAAGACGATCGGCGTCGCCCTCTCCGGCGGCCGCGACAGCCTGCTCTGTCTCTACCTCGCTCGGCGCTGGGTTTCGCGGCGGTACGGCGACCTCGGGCCCGACGGCGAGAAGGCAAAGGCGCGCGAGATCCTTCGCGCGTTCTTCATGCCGTCTCGCTATTCGTCCGAGCAGACCCGCGCGGCCGCGAGGCAAGCGGCGGCGGACCTCGACGCCGCTTACGCCGAGGTGTCGATCGACGACGCGTTCGAGAAGGAGCTCGTCGAGATCGAAAAGATGCTCCAGCCCGGCGAGAAGCTCGGTGCGATGGCACGACAGAACGTTCAGGCCCGCGTGCGTGCGCAGCGCATGTGGACCTGGGCGAACAGCGCCTCCGGCCTGTTCCTCCAGACGAGCAACATGAGCGAGAAGGCCGTCGGCTACACGACGATCGGCGGCGACATGGAAGGCGCGCTCAGCGTCATCGCGAACGTGCCGAAGACGGTGGTGAACTACCTCCTCGACTACATCTTCGAGAAGACCAAGTTCCCCGGCATCGAGCTCACGCTGAAGAAGCCCGCGTCGGCCGAGCTCGCCGACGACCAGGAAGACGAGCGTGACCTGATGCCGTTCCCCGTGCTCGATGCCTGCTTCGCGCTCCATGCAGGGGAGAAGATGTCCGCCTCCGAGGTCACGGAGGTCCTTCGCGTCATGTTCCCTGAGTACGACCCGAAGCAGCTCGAGGCCTGGGTCACCCGGTTCGTGCGGCTCTTCATGCAATCGATCTACAAGTGGGTGCAGACGCCGCTGGCGCTGCACGTCGGCAACCTCGACCTCGATCGCGAGCGCGCGCTACAGCTCCCGGTCGTCCAGCGCCGCGAGTGGTGAGCACCGCACGTCGAGGAGCCTTCGAGAGTGAGCGATGCCTGGTAGACCTTCATGGACGGCGGCCGTGCCCCTGACCGCACGAGAGAGCCGCAGGCGCGGCCGCGTCGTCGGTCTGCTCTGGGTCGCGATGTTTGCCGCGCTCGCGCAGGTTCGCTGCATGGGCGACGACCCGGTCATCGCTCCGGCGCTGCCGAGCTCGGACGCCGGATCCGAAGGTGCCGTCGAGAGCTCGGTCGAGCCACCGGCGCCTCCTCCGCTCGGCACGATCGAGCAGCTCGTCGCCGGTAAGGCGTTCAATTGTGTCCTCGGTAGCGGCGGCGCGGTGCGCTGCTGGGGATCGAACGCGCTCGGGCAGCTCGGGCAGGACAGCCCGCTCCCCTATCGCTCCGACGTCTCGGGCACGTCGACGATCCGCTTCGGGACGGACGAGAAGGTCATCGAAATCGCCGCCGCGTACGAGACAGCGTGCGCGCTGTTCGAACGCGGCTCGATCCGCTGCTGGGGCGGCAACGGCGCTGGCGAGCGAGGATCGGGCGACACCCTCGTGAAAGGCCGTGCGCCCGGCGACATGGCATCCCTCGTTCCGATCGACATCGGCCCGGACCGCTCTGCCGTTCACATCTATGCCGGCACCCGGCACTTCTGCGTGATCACGCGCAATCGCGGCGAGGTGCTCTGCTGGGGCCTCGGTCGCGACAACGCGGGTCGCTTCGGTTGGCTCGGCAACGGCCGGTCCGATCACATCGGAGATCAGGCCGGCGAGATGGGATCCGCGTTGACGGTGGTGCCCCTTCCCGAGCCGACCGTCGAGCTCGCACTTGGCTTCTCCGCGACGTGCGCGCGCGGGCAGTCCGGCGCCGTGCGCTGCTTCGGCGCGAGCCGCGCCGGCCAGCTCGGCAACGGCAGCATCGCGAACGATCCGGCGCTCGACATCGACGACGACGTGGCGAGCGGGCCGGTCGCGCTCGACAGCGGCGCCTTCGCCTTGTTCGGGATCGGTCCTGCGTACGCGGTGAAGCTCACGGACGGCAGCACGCTCACGTGGGGGCAGAACGACAAGGGGCGCCTCGGGTTGGGGAGCACGGTCGACGTCGGGACGCCGACCCCGCTGCCGGCACCCACGGAGATCCTGAACATCGCGTCGCGTTCGGCCCACCGCTGCGCGATCCTTCTCGGCGGCGATCTGTACTGCGTCGGCAACGGCGAGTTCGGCCGACTCGGCTATGGCGACGTCGAGGACCGCGGCGACACTCCCGCCACGAGCCTGGCAGCGATGACGAAACCCGTCCTGTCGAAGGTCCGCTCGGTTGCTCTCGGCGGCGATCACACGTGCGCGCTGCGCGAGGACCGGAGCGTCGTCTGTTGGGGACGCAACAACGCCGGCCAGCTCGGCTACGGGGATACGACGGATCGCGGCGCACAAGCCGCCGATCGCGCCGAGACGCTTCCGCCGATACGCATCGATTGAGCAATCGAGCTACGCGGCGGTGGACTGCGGCGCAGGCTCGATCCCGGTGACGGTCGCCAGGGTCTGGCGATGCACACGCGAGACGAGGCACGCAGCGCTGCCGCCGGCGAGATGAAACTGGTCGAGCGCCACGCGCCGCACGGCGTAGCCTGCCATGCGAAGCGCACGCGTGGTCGCCGGCGCATCCGCACCCCAGACGATCGTGCTCCCGACCTGCACGAGGTTCACGCCGAATCGCATCGCCTCGTCGCGAGGTACGCAGACGACCGCGCGAATGGCGGGGTGACACTCGATGGCTCGCCGGCCCTCGGGCGTCAGCGCTTCATGGCAGACGAGCGCGGTTCCGTCGTCGAGCACCGAGAGCGCCATGTCCAGGTGATAGAGGTGCGGGTCGCGAAGCTCCACGCACGTGACGTCTCGGTCGAGGAAACGCTCGAGCTCCTGCGCCGCGCGCGTCGACGAGCGGAACCCGTGACCGAGGAACGCTCCGCGCGCGCCCGGGAGCATCACGATGTCGCCGCCTTCGAGCGGAGAGCTCGCTTCTGCAGCGACGGCGACACCGAGCGACGCGAGCGCACGTGCTCGCGCTTGTTGCTCCGTTTTCCGCTCGGGATGCCGTGGGTTCGCCAAGAGAGCTTCGACCCCTCCATGTGAACGTTCGACGAGGACGGCGTTGTCCTTACTGAACACCGAGTCGAGTGCACCATGCACGAATGGCACGTCGTGCACGACCGCCCCGAGCGAACGGAGCGTGCGCACCAGCGCGCCGTGCTGCCTCATGGCATGTCGAGGTTGTACCGCGCCGATCTGCATGTGAGGGTTGATCGACCACTTCACCTGGAACGCGCAGACGTCGCTCTGCTCGGGACAGGAAGCATCGCATCGTGGACGGCTGACGATGTAGCGGTGCGACTGCGAGCTCGTTGAGACGAACCTACCCATGCGTCAGCGACGTGGTGCAACGTCCGCGCCGCCGCTCGCGATGCGGCGCGCTTGCCGCACGGTTTCAGCCGACCCGAACGCGACGGCTCGTCCGGGAGCCACGGAGGAGGAGGAACGTGCTCCACGCCGCGGCGAAGCTCAGATGGAGGGCCGAGTCGACGAAGTAGATCGGAGAGATGCGCTTCTTCGCGGCGTAATAAAAGGCGATGCCGCCGAGCGCGGCTCCCGTCCCGAACCCGAGCGTCGGCACCGACGTCATCTCCTCAGCGCGCGCCCCGCGGACCATCGACGTGCCGATCGAGACCAGCAGCAACGATACCGCCTTCACGAGCCAGCCTTCCGGCTTCGGGCCGGTCACGCGAGCAAATGACCGAAGACTGAAGGTCGGCCACAGCCCCATGCCGATGTAGGCGATTCCCTGAGCGAGTCCGAGCGTCCGTCCTGAGGCCAGCGCCGACAGCTCGGTGGGTTGCGTTCTCGAGTGCACGTCGCCACGGGCAACGTTCGATGCGGTCGTCATGACATCGCGAGATGCAGCCGCAGTGCCGGGCCGTGCGACGGCGAGCCTCCACGTTGCTACGATGCGCATGACATGTCGCTCGTCATCAAGCTCGTCCGTCATGGAGAGTCGGAGGCCAACACGGGACGTGTCCTCACGCACGAGTTCGGTGACCACGCGATCCCGCTCTCGCCGCGCGGCTGGGAGCAGGCACGCGCAGTCGGGCGGAAGCTCGGCGCGGACTTCATCGACGGAGCGCTCGTCTACTCGTCCCCGTACCGACGCACGCGCGAGACGCTCACGGCAATCTACGAAGGGTGCGGCGTCTCGGAGGACCGCCGGCGCGGCCTCTACGAGGACCCGCGCCTGCGCGAGGTGGAGCACGGCTACGAGCCCTCGGAGCCGCAAGAAGAGCTACGGAAGAAGCACGGCTGGTTCTACTACCGGTTCCGCGGTGGTGAGAGCCCCGCGGACTGCTACGACCGTACGTCGAGCTTCCTCGAATCGATGATGCGCCAGATCGAGCGCAAGCAGGCTAGCCGCGTCCTCATCGTGACGCATGGCCTCACGATCCGGTGCTTCGTCATGCGCTTCCTCCATCTCTCGGTGGAGCAATTCGACTCGCTCGCGAACCCGGCGAACTGCGACGTCGTCACGCTCGCCGATCGATCCGAGCTCGACGAGCCGTTGTTCGTGTCCGGGCGATGGGGCGTCACGGGCCTCCGCCTTCGCCCGGAGTAACCCGGCGCGACCCGGCGCGCTCAGGCCCCTTCCTTTTGCAGATGCGCGTCAGCAGCGGCGCGCGCGGCGCGTGCGGCGAGCCACGAGTGCGGCGATGCCGAGGAGACCGAGCGCGCCCACGGACGCGCGCGGCGCCGGGATGGGAGGAGTCGAGCGGCACGCGCAGCCTGCGTCGGATGCGTCTGCCGGCTGGACGAGGACGTCGACACGTGACGCCGGGCTGAGGAGCGCGCCGTCGTGGGCACGAAGCGCCAACGTGATCGTCGTCGGAGCGTCGACGTCCGGCGCCGTGAACGTCGGCGTGAGCGTCGCGCCCTCGTTCAAGGTCACCGTCGGGCCGGCGACCTGCGTCCAGACGTACGTGAGCGGAAGCGCGGTCGGGTGGGTCGCGCTGCCGGACAGCTTCACCGTCGCGCCGGAATTCGCGACCTGCGGTCCCCCGGCGTCCGTCGTCGGACCGTTCGGGTCACACGCGTCCGCGTGTGGGACGTACGTCCAGAACGGCAGGCTCGAGATGCCGCTCAGCTCGATGTCGTCGATCGCCCAACCGTCTGCCGCTCGGCCGAAGCTCGCGCCGAGGCGGAAGCGGATCTGGACGCTCTCGGGATGCTCCGGCAGCGAGACGTCGATCTGCGACGTCACCCACTGCTCCGGGAATCCCTTGCTGACGTTCCCGTACGCCCTCCGTCCCTTGAGCGGATTGTCGGAGCGCGAGCTGTCGTCGAGCGTCACGTTGTAGTCGGCGGTTCCGTACGTCGAGATGTCCTTCCACGTCTTGCCGCCGTCGACGCTCACCTCGATCACGCCGCCGTCGATGTCGACGTTGCGCCGGGTCGAGCGCTTCAGTGACCACTGATGCTTGAACGACAGCGTGAACGTCGTCCCCTCGATCGTGAACGAAGGCGACGTCAGTCGGTGATCGGCCGTCTGCGGCGGGTCGGGGATGACCCAGTACCCGTCTCCGGTCGTGGTCGAGCGCTCCCACTTCTCGCCGGAGCCGGTCGCGGCCGTCTTCCAGACCGTCCGCGTCGTATCGACGTGATCGATGGCGGACGATTGAGGCGCCTGGTCGGCGTCATAGCGCGTGGACACGGTAGCGCGGACCACGCGCCCGTCCGGGAGGAGCGGGTCGGTGACGAGGACGTCGAGGAAAATCGGCGCTGCCTGCTTCGTGCCTCGCACGGCCGCCTTCAGCTTCAGCTTCGTCGACTCGAACGGCTGGAGCGGCGGAAGCGTGCTCGTGACGGGGTCGATCACCGTCACGCCTTCGGTCGCAGACACGACCTCCGCCTTCGTGGCCGAGAGCGCGCCGGAGCCGGTATTGCGGACCGTGATCTCGATCGACCCGACCTCGCCCTCGTCGAGGAGGCCGTCGTGGTCGCAGGAGATGGTGTCATCGGCGAGCTTCGCGTCGACAATCTGCAGATCGTTGCCGGACTCGAAGCTCTCCTTGACGCCCTGGTTGTTGCCGCTGTCTTTCGGCGGAGCGACGGCACCGGCGCCAGCACCCCGGCGAGCGAACGCCTTCCAGAAGAGCTGGAAGTCCTGCTCGTCGACCGCGAGCGCCGCTGCGAGCACGGCGTCGCGCGCCTCGATGATCGTCGGGTCCGGCGGAGTCAGCTTGAGCGACGCGACGAGGTACCGCTTCATGCGGTCCTGGGCCTCTTGGAACGAGAGGCGGCCCTCGCGGAGGAGCGACGCGTAACACTCCCACAGCATCGTGGCCCACACCTCACCGGTGTTGTGGACCTCGGCATTGAAGCTGCCGTCCTCGCCGAAGCTCGTGACGACGTTCGACGGCAGGGCATTGCCGTTGGCGATGTGCTTCAGCGTGAGCCCGTTCTTCGTGAAGTCGACCGAATACGGAAGCCGGCGCGTGCCGAAGTAGATGTCATCGCCGCTGCCGCTCGTCGCGTACGACCCATTCGCGTACGTGCCGCCCCACTGCCCGGGATCATCGGGGCGCGCCAGGAGGAGGAGCGCGACGAAGTCGCCCCAGCCCTCGCCGAGACCTCCTGCCTGGTTCGTCCGGAGGCCGAGGCCGTTGCCGACGAGACGGCTCGAGAGGACGTGGCCCCACTCGTGTGCGACGATCGTCGTATCGAGCGCGCCGTCGAGGTCGCTGCCCGCTTCCCGCTTCATCGTGACCGTCGCGCCTCCGGAGATCGCCCCTTCGAGCGCCTGACCATCGGCGAGCGAGAGCGAGAGGACGGGAATGTTGATGCCGTCCTGCTGCCCGCCCATGAACGGAGCGATCGCCGCGTTCGTCGACGAGGCGACGTTCGCGATGATGACGCCGAGCGCGCCGGCAGCCTGCGCGTTCGCGGCCTTCTGCGCGAAGGAGCACGTGCCGCGGTGCGCGAGCACGATCTTGCCGGCAGCACCGTCGAGCGCCTCGCATGCGTCCGCCGGGTCGCCGCCTTCGCCGTCGGAGGCGAGGACGACCGTGCCCGTCACGGCGAACACGTCCTCGCCGAAGCCGCTCGCGATGCCGACGCTTTTCGTGCCTGCGATCGACGGAGGCGCGGTCACGACGAGTGACGCGTTGCTCGCCCCGGAGAACACGAACATCTGGATGCGCGGCGACGCTCCGTCCGGCGGGACCATCGCGTTCGCGTTGTTGCGGCCGCTGTTGTCCTGCGCCTCGGCGTAGAGCTGGTCGCCGTCCTCGCCGCCGCGACCGAAGTTGTCGCGCTGGTGGTTGTACGACTTCTCGTCGAAGCCGGCGTCGTAGAACCAGTCGTGCAGGAAGTTGGTGACGTAGAAGAGCTGCGTCGTCGCTGCCTGGATCGCGGCGGGCGTCGCGCTCGGCGAAGCCGACGTGTCGTAGGCATGATCGAACGTGTTGGCCGAGGTGAGCGCCGGGCGCCTGTCCGAGCCCTCCGTGTAGCCGTCGGGTGCGACGAGGTCGGCAAAGGCGCGGACGTTGTTGCCGTCCGTGGTCGTTGCGTCGGCCGCGAGCCACGGATCGTTCTTCGAGAACGGGAAGTTCTGGAGCGTGACGAGGCTGCTGGGCTGCCAGGTGAGCTTCTGCTTGTCCGGCGTGCTGGTCGGATGCGGGGCGAAGCCATTGCCCTGCGGACCGTCCATCGGGACCTTCGTCTCGGGGTCGGCGTACACGCGATACGTGAACGCTTGATGGCGAACGAGATCGGTCTCGAAGAGGATCCGACCGTCCGTCGCCGACACGACGTACACGCGTGCAGGCCCGGCCTTCAACAGGAGCTCGACCTGATACGCGGGCTCGAGCTCGCCATCCGCGCCATCGACGGGAAACAGGACCTTCTTCACGCGTGCCGGCGAGAGCAGACCGGGCGCATCGAAGCGTTCGTAGCCATCCTTCTCCGCGGCCCGCGAGAACGCCGCGTTCGCACCAGCGAGGCGTGCGCCGATCGCGAGCGCGTCCGCCGCGCCGATCGCGAACGCGCGCTCGCTGCCACGATCGGTCGGTGCAAGGAACCCTGCGGCCGCCACCGGGCGGAAGGCACGCGTCAACATGACGCTCACGCCGCCGCGAAAGACCTCGAGGCCGCCGATGCGCTGGTCGTAGCGGGCGAGGATCGGTCCCTTGCCCGAATCGTCGACGTGCGCCAGACGGACGGTCGCCTCCGCGGACACGCGGAACGCGCGCTCGACCATGGGCCGCATTGCCGTGGCGGCCTCGAGCGCGCTCGTGAACGACGGAGAGCTCTGCCGATTCAGCCAGACGAACGAAGGCGCCCCGCCGAGGCGCGTGTCCCAGTGCGCGACGGAACCGTCATCGCCCGCGCTGCCGACGACGGGACGCTCCTCCGAGGTCGAGGATCGACGGTCGCTCGTGCTGCAGCTGAGAGCCAGGAGCGCGAGGAGCGCCGACGCGCGGAGGGTCCGGGAAATCATGGTGATCGCGGCGTATTTCCACTGCCCGTCGCCGAAGTAAAGCGGAAGAGGGTCTCCGTTGCGCCACGCCGGCCAGCCGCGCGCTGGCCGCCTACCGAGCCCACGCGCCTCGTCGCTGCGCCGCCCCGGACAGGCCCGCGATGCTCGTTTTTATGAGCGATCAAGGCGTTCTGGCGAGCACCGGAGATGGGCTACCGTGTGGCGATGTCTTCGATGAGATCGCGCGGAAGCGAGCTCGCGCTCGCGCCCACGACCGGCGAACCGCCGGCGCGAAGGCCGCGGCTCCTTCGCCTCGTCCCGGGCGCAGACGCACATCCGCCGGACCTCGCGAAGCGGCGCCTCGTCATCGGTCTCACGATCGTCGTCGTCTCGGTCATGCTGCAGATGACGCCCGTTGCACTGCGCGCGCAGCAGGTGCCGCCGGTCGTCGCCCGCTTCTGCTGGTCGCTCTTCGACATGTTGGTCCTGACGGTCGCTCTGTCGGCCATCTACGACTGGAACCAGCGTCGACGCGCGACCACGACGCGGACGCTCGTGAGCGCGCTCGTCGTCGCGGCGGTCATCTCGGAAGCGTTCGTGGTGACGTACAACCTGCTCCTCCTCGACGCATTCCCGCTGCTCCGAGGCGAGGGCCCGCCGCGGACGATGGCGTTCACGCTGACGTTCGGGATCGTCGTCGGGGTGCTGCATGCAGGCGTCTGGGCGCTCGCCTTCGTCTTTCCATACGTCGCGGAGGACGCGCGGCTGCGAGCCTTGGAGGCGGACAAGCTGCGGATCGAGGCCGAGCAGCTGAAGAGCGCAGCGGAGCTCGCGCGGCTGCGCTCGCAGCTCGAGCCACACTTCCTGCTGAACACGCTCAACGCCATCGCCGGGCTCGTGACGGAGAACCCGCGGGAGGCGCGCCGGCTCATCGCGTGCCTCGGCGATCTGCTGCGCGATTCGCTCCACGACGCAGACGAGCTGCAACCGCTCGAAGACGAGGTCGCGTGGCTTCGGCGGTATGCACAAATCCTCGAGTCGCGGCACGCGGGAACGCTCAGCTTCGTGTGGGACATCGAGCCGAGCGCCAGGCGAGCGCTCGTCCCGAGGCTGCTCTTGCAGCCGCTCGTCGAGAACGCGGTGAAGCACGGTGCGCTCCGGCGGCGAGGCGGCGGGGTCGTCAAGGTGCACGCGGCAATGAGCGTCGCGAAGCGCGTGGTCTGCACGATCGAGGACAACGGACCCGGCCTGCCCGCGACCGAGCCGAGGCAAGGCGCGTTCGGGCTTCGCTCCGTTCGCCGCAGGCTCGAGCTCAAATTCCCCGATGCCGTGCTACGGATGGAGTCGTCGAACGCAGGAACCCGATCCATCGTCGAGCTGCCGAGCTCGACGGTCACGTCAAGGAGCTCTCATGAAGCGTAACGGGGTGACTCCACTCCGAGCGCTGGTCCTCGAGGACGAGTGGCCGGCGCGCAACTACCTCGTCGAGCTGCTGGAAGGCACCGGCCTCGCCGAGGTCGTCGGCGCGATCGCGACCGTCGACGAGGCCAAGACGGTCCTCGCGGCGGCGAAGAGCGGCGTGAGCGTGGATGTCGTCTTCGTCGACGTGCAGTTGATGCCCGACGGCGAAGGAGCAGGCCTCGAGCTCGTGCGTGAGCTGTCGCGGGAGCCGGATGCTCCCCTCTTCGTCCTGGCGACCGCGTTCAAGGAGCACGCCCTCGAGGCGTTCGAGCTCGGCGTGTCCGACTACCTCATCAAGCCGTTCACGGAGGAGCGCGTCGAGGCGTGCCTGCAGCGTCTACACGCGCGGCGCGCGCGGACGGAGTCGCAGCCGCCTCCCCCGCCGCTCCGCATCGTCGCACGACGGGGCCGCGGCCTCGTGTTCCTCGTTCCTTCGGAGGTGTGGGCGTTCGAGGCCGCGGATCGGCTCACCTCGGTTCATACCGCCCACGGCACGTTCGACGTCGATCTTTCGCTTTCGGCGATCGAGGCGTCGCTCGGACGAACGTTCGCCCGCGTGCACCGCAACTGGCTCGTGAACGCGACGCACATCAAGCGGCTCGATCGCGACGGGAGCGAGACGACCATCTTCGTCGGCGCAGCGCTCGCGCCGGGCGAAGGGTCGAGCGATCGGCCTGGGCCCTCCCATGACGGCGTCACCGTGCCGGTGGCCCGCGAGCGTGCGCAAGGCGTCCGCGAGATGTTGCTCTCGAACGCGATGGGCGTTCGCCGGACCTGAGGCGCACTTCGTCGATCGCGCGCTACGAGAACGCCTGTTCTCGCGGGGATCGTGTACGTTCCGCGTGATTCGGCCGATCCCCCGGCTCGAAGCCGCCTTCGTGCACCGCCTCCACCACGCAGGAACCCTTGTTTTCGTGAGCGCACGGCCGACGGCGCGGCGCTTGCTTTGCCGCGGAGCCACATGGTCATCCGAGTGGCGCGCCAGCGCCGCGTCGCATCTCCTCGTCGAAACCGCATCGTGCACGTGACGCCGATTTTGGCGAAACGCGATCCTCACACGAGGCATCGGAGGCGCCCGTGAGGACGCCCGTCCTTCGCTTCTCTTTCGTCAGTGCCGCACTTTGCCTCGCCGTCGCCACGCTGCACGCCGCTCCCGCGGCTGCCCAGCCCACGCAGACGCAACAGCAAGCGGTCGTCCCTCCGCGCCTGAAGACGGACTCGCCTGCGCGTTATCCCGATCAGGCCCTCCGCGACGGCGTTCGCGAGAAGGTCACCGTCGATCTCGTCCTCGAGATCGACACGACCGGGGCCGTGAAGAACGCGACGATCGACAGACCGGCGGGTCACGGCTTCGACGAGGCCGCAGCCTCCGCCGCTTCGTCCCTCGTCTTCGAGCCTGCGACGCGGAACGGCACGCCGATCGCCGCGAAGATCCGCTTCTCGTATTCGTTCGTGCCACCCATGTCGCGGGTGGCAGGTCGCGTGCTCCGGCAGCCGAACGACGTCCCCGTGGCCGATGCGACCGTCGTGGTTCGCGAGGCGAACGGGACCGAGCATGCGACCACGACGGGCGCCGACGGCACCTTCCGCGTCGAGGGGCTCCTGGCGGGCACGGTCCACGTGCACGTCGAGGCCCGCGGACGCAAGCCGGAGGATCTCGACGAAGAGCTGAGCCCCGGCGAAGAAGCGCAGCTCGTCCTCCGCCTCTCGAGCGCCGAGGAGCCTCCCCCTCCCCCTCCGGGCCTCGAGCCAGGCGAACCCGTGGAGGAGGTCCGCGTGAAAGGCGAACGCCCGCCGCGCGAGGTGACGAAGCGATCCATTCCGCGCGAAGAGATCGCCCTCATTCCGGGTACGAACGGCGATGCGCTCCGCTCGCTCCAGAACCTGCCGGGCGTCGCGCGTCCGCCGCCATTCGGCGGTCAGCTCGTCGTCCGAGGCTCCGCGCCCGGAGACACCCAGTACTTCGTCGACGGAACGAACGTCCCGCTCGTCTATCACTTCGGCGGTCTGTCTTCGGTGCTCCCGACCGAGGTCCTCGACAAGATCGACTTCTATCCGGGCAACTTTGGTGCGCAGTACGGCCGTGGCATGGGCGGCATCGTCGATGTCGCCGTCCGCGGACCGCGCGACGACGGCAAGATCCACGGGATGGCGCAGGTCGACTTCATCGACGCGCGTGTCGTCGCGGAGCGTTCGCTCGGCAAGGGCTGGAGCTTCCTCGTCGGCGGTCGCCGCTCGTACTTCGACCTCTGGCTAGGACCGATCCTCGAGCAGGCCGGCGGCGTCAGCACCGCACCGCGGTACTACGACTACCAGGTCATGCTGAAGAAGGAGTTCGGCCCGGACCACGAGCTCCGGTTCTTCCTCTTCGGCTCGGACGACCGCATCGAGATCTTCGGCTCGGACGGCGGCGGTGACTTCATCCTCGGCGGCGGCATCAGCGCCCTCACCGCGTTCTGGCGACTGCAGGCGCGCTACCTCTACAAGGTCAACTCCAAGACGCGCATCAGCGCCGTCGCGGCATACGGCGGCGATCGCATCAAATTCGGCTTCGGCTCGAACCACCTCGATCTCTCGACCCAGCCCATCTCTGCACGCGCCGAGGTCTCGCATCGCATCGCGCGGCCCGCGACGGTGAACGTGGGCATGGACGTCCTCTACACCCCGTACGACATCAGCGTTCGCTTGCCGCGACCGCCGCGTCCCGGTCAGCCGCAAGGTGGCCTCGCCGAGCCGCCGCTCACGCAGGCCATCTCCGACTCGGTGTACATGCCCGCCGCCTACGCCGACGTCGAGCTCGTGCCGTTCAAGGGGACGCGGATCGTCCCGGGCTTCCGTGCAGACTACACGAAGCAGATCAAGAACTGGGACCTCTCTCCGCGCGTCGTCGCGCGGCAGGACCTGACGACCAGCGGTCCTCGAACGACGGTCAAGGGCGGCGTCGGCATGTACTACCAGCCGCCGGATCCCGTGGAGCTCGATCCGGTCTTCGGGCAGCCCGGGCTCAAGACGAACCGCGCCGTCCACTACGCGCTCGGTATGGAGCAGGAGGTCGGCTCGCACGTCGAGGTCTCGGTCGAGGGCTTCTACAAGTCGCTCGATCGCCTGGTCGTGCAGGACGCGAAGAACTCCGGCGACGGCCGCGTTTACGGCACGGAGTGGCTCCTTCGCTGGAAGAACGACCCGAAGCTGTTCGGCTGGATCGCGTACACGCTGATGCGCAGCGAGCGGCGCGACTCCGACCAGGAGCTCCTGCGGCTGTTCGAGTACGATCAGACGCACATCCTCACGGCGATCATCAGCAAGGCGCTGCCGGACGGCTGGCGCATCGGCGGGCGCTTCCGGTTCGTGTCCGGCAACCTCTACACGCCGAACAACTACGGCGCGCTCGACATCGATCGCTCGAGCTACGAGTCCGTCAGCGCGTACCCGCTGTTCGGAGCGCGGCTCGGCGCCTTCCACCAGCTCGACTTCCGCATCGACAAGACGCTCGACGCGAAGCCTCTGAAGCTCACCGCTTACCTCGACATCCAGAACGTCTACTTCCACCGGTCGGAAGAAGGCATGTCGTACAGCTTCAACTACACGCGCCGCGAGCCGGTGCTCGGGTTGCCCATCTTGCCGATCCTCGGACTGCGAGGTGACCTGTGAACGCGCGCATCGCGAAAGCCGCGCTGCTCGCCGGCTCGCTGGTGCTGCCGTTCTCGGCGATCACGGCGTGCGGCAGCGACTTCCGACCGAAAAACGCGGTCGAGGGCGTCCGCATCCTCGCGGCCCGCGCCGACCTGCCGTATGCGAGGCCGGGCGAGATGGTGAACGTCCAGGTGCTCGCGCACGACGGCCGCCTCGGCGCGAAGCGTGAGCCGATGCGCCTCTTCTGGTTCCCCGCGCTCTGCGTCGACAAGCTGGGCGCGTCGCACTACGGCTGTTACCCGATCCTCGAGGCGCTGTTCCCGACCGGCGTCGACCTGACGTCGTCCCTGCTCGAGGGAAGCGGCCCGCATCCGTTTGCCGTCCCCGCGGACGCGCTCGACGGCGTCGACGTGCGCCCAGGCCAGCGCGAGCGCTACGTGACGGCGTACGCGTTCGTCGCCGCATGCGCCGGCCATCTGGAGCGCGTGCCGCGCAGGAGCGGCCTCGGTCCGAACCAGCTTCCGGTCGGGTGCTTCGACAGCGCCGGCCGTGAGCTCGGCGCGGAAGACTTCGTCTTCGGCTACACCCGCGTGTTCATCTTCGCCGAGCGACGCAACGCCATCCCGAGCCTCGACGGCGTCACCTTCGAGGGCAAGCCGGTCGATCTCGCCGCAGGCATCGGTGTGAACCGCTGCACGAAAGCGGACGACGCCGACTGCACCGCGGCCAAGCTCGACGTCGTCTTCTCGGACGCCGCCGCCGAGGTGGATCCCGACAACGTCGACGAGGACGGAAAGGTCGGCCGCGAGACGATCTACGTCGACTGGTTCACCACGGTCGGGAAGTTCGCGACCGATCGCAAGATCCTCTTCGACGGACATCGCGGCCGGCCGCCGAAGACCACGATCGACTTCACGCCCCCGAACGCTCCTGCGAAGGGCACGATGTGGGCCGTCCTCCACGACAACCGAGGCGGTACGTCGTGGATGGAGTTCCCGATCGAGATCCGCTGACCCGCGGCTCGTCACCACGCTCACGCGCTGAGGCGCGGCTCGAACGCCGCGCTCACGCGCTGAGACGCGGTTCGTCGACAGGCGGCGCGCCGGCCACGGCCTTCTTGCGGAAGATGCGGCTCTTCACCCGATCGCTGACGACGTAGAAGGCCGGCACGACCACGAGGCTGAGGATGGTCGACACGGTCAGGCCGCCGAGGACCGCAGCGGCCATGGGGCTGCGCGTCTCGGTGCCCGGGCCGAGGCCGAGGATCGGCGGCACCGCGGCCATCATCGTCGCGATCGTCGTCATGAGGATCGGCCGGAGGCGGAGCGGCCCCGCCTTCTGCACGGCCGCCCTCGCGTCGAGGTGCTCGTGCTCACGCACCTGCTCCGCGTACTCGACGAGGAGGATCGAGTTCTTCTTCACGATCCCCATCAGCAGGAGGAGACCGATCATGCTGAACAGGTTGAGCGTCTTGCCGGCGATGACGAGGCCGAGCACGGCGCCGCATACGGCGAGCGGCAAGATCGTGAGCACCGTCACCGGATGCAGGAACGAGTTGAACTGGCTCGCCAGGACCATGTACGCGACGAGGATGCCGACGAGCATGGCGAACCAGAGCCCGCTGGTCGTCTCCTCGAGTTGCGAAGCCTGACCTCCTGCCGCGACGCGCAAGCCGACGGGGAGCTCTTTCGCGAGGTCGTAGACCTTCGCCATCGCCTCGGCCTGCGAGTGGCCCGGACCGACGTTGCCCTTGATGCTGATCGCGCGCTCGCGATCGAGTCGGCTGATCGTCTGGAGGACGGGCTTCTCCTCCTGCGTGACGACCATCGTCAGCGGGATGAGCGTGTTGTTCAGGCCGCGGACGCGGATGAGCGAGAGGTCTTCGGGCCGCGTGCGCTGCGATGCGAGCAGGCGCATGCGGATGTCCACGCGTCGTCCCGCGGTCGAGAACTTGCCAATGGTGTTGCCGCCGACGAGCGCGCTCACGGTGTTGCCGAGATCGCTCACCGAGACGCCCAGCTCGTTGGCGCGGCGCCGATCCGGGATCACCTGCAGCTCGGAGCCGCCGAGCTGGAAGTCCGAGGTGATGTCGCTGGCGAAGCCGCTGCTCTCGAGCTCCGTCTTGAACATGTTCGACGCGGCGACGAGGGCGTCCCAGTCGGAGCCGCGGATCGTGAAGTCGATCGGCGAGCCGCCCGTCGAGCCGAAGCCCTGCTGCGAGGGATCCTGTACGGATCCGCGGATGCCCGGGATCCCCTGGAGGTCCTTCCGCAAGGCGAGCATGAGCTCCTGCGCGCTCATCTTGCGCTCGTTCGGCGGCACGAGCGTGAGCGAGATCTGCCCCGACGATCCCTGCAGGTTGACCAGCATGCGAGAGATCTCGGGGTGCGCCGCGATACGCGCCTCGGCCTTCGCGAGCAGCGGTGCGGCGGCCGCCGGCGTGGTGCCCGCCTCCGTCATGATGCGGACGTTCAGGCGGCTCTGGTCCTGCGACGGGATGAACTCCGTCTTGATGCGCGTCACGAGGAAGCCCGTCGACGCGAGGATCGCGACCGACGCGATGAGCACCTTGACCGGATGTTCGAGCGCACCGCGGAGCACGCGCGCGTAGCCGCGCTCGAGCGCGCCGAAACCGCGGTCGACGAAGCGCCCGACCGCGCTACGCCCTTCGCGCGAGGCGTTCAGCATCTGCGCGCAGCGCGCGGGCGCGAGCGTGATCGCCTCGAAGTACGAGAGCATCACGGCGACCGACAGCGTGACGCCGAACTGGAAGAAGAACTTGCCGATGACGCCCTTCATGAAGACGACCGGCAAGAAGATCGCGATGACCGCAAGCGTCGCGGCGAGCGCGGCGAACGTGATCTCCTTCGTCCCCTCGGACGAGGCGCGGACGCGGTCCTTCCCCATCTCCGCGTGGCGGTAGATGTTCTCCATGACCATGACGGCGTCGTCGACGACGAGGCCGACCGCGAGCGAGAGGCCGAGGAGCGTGAAGGTGTTCAGCGTGAAGCCGCAGAAGTAGACGACGGCGACCGTGCCGAGCAGCGACATCGGGATCGCCAGCACGACGTTCATCGTGCTCGAGAGCGAGCCGAGGAACAGCCAGCAGACGAGCGCCGTCAGCGCGACGGCCATGACGAGCTCGAGCTCGAGCTCGTGCACCGACTCCTGGATGAAGACCGTGGAGTCGAAGAGCACCTCCACGTTCATCCCCTCGGGGAGCGTGCGCTGGATCTCGGCGACGCGCTCCTTCACGGCCGCCGCGACGGCGACCGCGTTCGTGCCGCGCTGCTTCAGGATGCCGAGCGTCTGCAGCGGCACGCCGTCGAGGCGCGAGACGGAGGTGGCGTCCTCGAAGCCGTCCTCCACGAGGCCCACGTCTTCGAGGTAGACCGGGGTCGTCGAGCCCGGCGTGATCATCCCGGTCTTCTGATCGACCGTCGCGGGTCTGCCCTTCTTGACGACGAGCTTCCGGAACTGCTCGATATCGAGGGCTTCACCGAGGAGGCGCACGTCGAGCGCGCGGCCGCCGGTGTCGAGCTGCCCGCCGGGAACCTCGACGTGCTCGCTCTTGATCGCGTTGATGATGTCGCTCGCGACGACGCCCTTCTCGATGAGCTTGCTCGCGTCGAGCCAGATGCGGACGTTGCGGTTCTGCGCGCCGCTCAGCGTGATCTGTCCGACGCCCTCGACCGTCTGCAGCCGCTCCTGGACCTGGTAGCGCGCCACGTCCGCGAGCATCTGCTTCGAGAACGGGCCCGTGACGGCAATCTGGAGGATCGCCTGATCGTCGGGGTTCGACTTCGACACCGTCGCGGCGGGCACGTCCTTCGGAAGCGAGCGCTGCGCGGCGGCGACACGCGCCTGGACGTCCTGGAGCGCAAGGTCGACGTTGCGCGACATGTCGAACGTCACGGTGACGCGGGCGCTGCCGGCTCGTGCCTGCGAGGAGATCTGCTTGACGCCCTCGACCTGCGAGATGGCCTGCTCGAGCGGCTCGACGAGCTCGCGCTCGACGGCGGGCGGAGAGGCGCCCGGCCACGAGACGGAGACCGAGATGTTCGGATAGTCGACGTCGGGGAACTGGCTGATGCCAATGCGCGTCAGCGCGACGATGCCGAAGAGCATCGTGCACGCCATGAGCATCCAGGCGAACACCGGGTTCTTGATCGATACGTCGGTGATGCTCACTCGCGTCCTCCGGTCGCTCGCGGAGCTTCACGGACCACGTCCGTCACCGCGGGACTGCGTCCACGCGTGTTCACGGAGCCTTCTGCCCGTCAGGAGAAAACGCGCCGGCCTCGCGTCCTCGCGCGCCGCCACCTCCGCCGCGCCGCCGCTCTTCAGCGCCGCCGGCGTCTGATTCGACCTTGTCGGCGACCGGCTCGGCGCCGGCGTCGAGCGACGTGAGCTTGGTCCCACGAACGCGCGCGCCAGGGGTGAGCGCCTCGGCGCCGCGGACGACGATCCATTCGCCGTCCTTCAGGCCGGTGCGCACCTCGACCCAGCCGTCCTTCGTGCTCATGCCGAGCGTGATGACGCGCTCCTGAGCGATGTCGTTCTCGACGACGTAGACGACGTAGCCGTGATCCGTCGCGCGGGTCGCGAAGCGCGGGATCATGGGCGCGTCGCGCGTGGCGCCGATGTCGACGCTCACGTCGCAGAACGAGCCGGGACGGAGCCAGTACTTGTGTTCCGCAGCGATGATCTCGCCGGTGACGCCGACCATGTGTGTGGTCGGATCCGCGGCGGCCGCGATGAGCGTGAGCTTCGCCTCGAACGTGCGCTGCGTCTCGCGCATCGTGAACGTCGCCTTCATCCCGGGCTTGAGCCGCGGCGCCTCCTGGGGCTCGACCTGGAAGCGGAGCAGCATGGGCTCCTGCCGGAGGAGCGTCGCCATGACGACGCCCGTGTTGACGTATTGTCCGGTCTCGACGGTACGGGTCTGGATGACGCCGTCCATCGGCGCGCGGACGAACGAGTCGCGCAGATTCAGCTCGGCGATCTTCAGGTTCTCCGCGGCGACCGCGGTGTCGGCCTTCGCGGTGAGCGTCTTCGTGCGGTACGTCTCGAGCTCTTCGCCGGGGATGAGACCGGGATGTTGCTCCATCGCGCCTTCGCGACGGCTCACCATGCCCTCGACGTCCTTCTGCGCCGCCTTGGCCTTCTCGAGCGCAGCTTTGCTGCTGTTCACCGCGAGGCGATAGCGCTCCGAGTCGATCGCGACGAGGACGCCGCCCTTCTTCACCTCCTGCCCTTCACTGAAGGCGACCTTGTCGACGACGCCGGCCACGCGTGAGGTGACCTGAACGCGCTCGAACGCCTCGATGGTGCCGGGCGCCGCTACGATGTAGTCGACCTTCTTCGCGTCGACCTCGAGCAGGTCGACCGCATAGACCAGGCCGCCGTCGCCACGCATGCCGCGCCCGCCTTTGCCGCTCGCCGCGGCATCGGCCGTCGGGGTGTCGCGCTTGCACGCGGAGAGCGCAACGGGAGCGATCGGGAGCGCGACCGCAGCCAGGAGCAGGACGAGGCGCCTCATTTCGGTGATCCTCCGCCAGCCTCGTCGACAGGCCCCAGTCCGAGCGCGTAGCGGAGCTCGAGATACGCTTGTTCCATCGTCAGCTTCGCGGACGCCCGCGTGACCTCCGCGTCGAAGCGCCGGGCCGTCGCGTCGGTCAGCTCGATCGCGCGCGCCAGGCCCTGGCGATAGAGGATCTCGGTCTCGTCCGAGCTCCGCTGGGCTGCAGCGATCGCCTCTTCGGCGATCTTCAGCGCCTCGCGTGCGGCCTTCAGCGAGACGAGCGCCACGCGGATCTCGTTGTCGACCGAGCGCCGGAGCAGGCTCTCGTCGAGCGCCTGACTCTCGGCCTGCGCGAGGCGCGTGCGCCGGTCTGCGTAGCGGAAGCCGGCGTCGAAGATGTTCCACTGCAGATTCAGCGTCGCCGTCTCCTCGTGGCCGCGCTCGGTCGGGAGCGGGCTCGGCAACACCCGCACCTGCGCCGACGCCGAGACCGTCGGCACGAGGCGGTAGAGCGGCTCCTTTGCCGATGCGCGGAGCGCCTCGGTTCGCTCGTGGGCCGCACGAAGATCGGGCCGCCGATCGAGCGCGGCGCGCACCTGATCGTCCGGGTTGCTCTCGAAGTTCGTCGCTGCGGCGTCGGTCCGATCCGGCGCGGCGAGCACCGCGGGATCGCCGGGCTTCGGCGGCGCCACGGGACGCCCCATGAGGAAGCCGAGGTTCAAGTACGCGGTGCCGACGCGGCCTTCTGCGGTCGCGACTTCGCGCGCGGCCGTGGCGAGCTCGAGCGACGCGCGCGTCGCGTCGTTCACGCTCGCGAGACCGGCCGCGGCGCGGGCCTCGGCGTTCTGCAGGTTGGCCTGCGCGCGTTCGAAGCGTCGCACCGCCGCCTCGTACACGCGGTCGGCGGCGAGCGCCTGGAGGAACGTGCGCGCGGTGTCGAAGGCCAGAAGCCGCCGGTCCTGCACGCTGCCCCACTTCTCGGATTCGAGCTGGTGATTCGCCTGCGAGTACGCCGGAAAGGCGCTCGGCGCGAGGATCGGTTGGCTCAGCGTGATCGTGCCGCTCGAGGTCGTGTTGCGCCCGGAGCGATCCTCCTGGAGGCGGTACTGCCCAGTGCCCCCCGCCGTGAGCGTCGGAAAGAACGCGCCGCGCGCTCGTTCCTTCTGGCCCTCCGCTTGTTCGACCCTGAGCGGTGCCTTGCGTGCACGCTCGTTGTTGTCGAGCGCCGCCCGGACCGCCTGGTCGATGCGCACGACTTCCTGGGCCTGGGCCCCCATCGAAACGAGGACGCCGGCGAGCACCACCGCGGGCACGACGTCGAAGCGCATCCCGGCGAGATGATCGGTCGCTCGGCTCGGCAATACAAGCCTGGAAAGGCGGTTCCGACCAGCCGCTGCGAGCCCGTCACCGACAGCGTCTCCGTGCCGACGAAGGACGCTCGGCGTCATCGGACGAGCTCGAGCGTCGTGCGTTCAGTGGCGACGACGACGCCGCGCGAAGGCGCAGCCGACGAAGGCGAACGCTCCGAAGACCGCCACGTGTGCATGCGAGCTCGTCCTCGAGCTCGTGCTCGCCTGATGGCATCCGCCAGCCGCGGCGGGGTCCGACGAGCTCGCGCTCGCCGGCGGGTAGAGCGCGCAGACGCCCTTCTTGTCGTCGTCGGAGAGTCCGCGCGCGACGTCGGTGCTCTGGCCGCAGCGATCGACCGAAGCGCAATAGCGCGCGACCATGATCGAGTCCGGGTCGTCGCTGTGTGCGAGGCCGATGTAGTGGCCGACCTCGTGCGTGACGACCGCCTGGAGATCGACCTTGTCCGATCCCTCGTCGTCCGTGAGGCGGAAGTCGATGTCGGCCGTGTTGATCTCGATGTCCGCGTATTCGATGTTGCCCGACGTCTTCCCGTAGATCTGCGTCGTGAGGGCGAGCGACTCCTCTGCGTCGGAGTGTGGCCAGCGCCCGTCACGGAAGTAGATCCCGAACTTCTCGGCGCCTTCCTTGCTGCCGAGCGGCTTGCCGACGTCGATGTCGCTTCCTTCCTCGAAGCGGAGGGAGGTGCGACCGCGCGAGCACTCGACGTTCTCCCACGCATCGAACGCGCTTCGGACCGCCGCACGCGCTCCCGCAGCATCGAGCTTGTCGGTCAGACGCTCGTGAAAGCGATACACGATGGGCAGCTCCTTCCACTTGAGGGGAACGCCATCGCGAATGCAGCCGCTTTCGTTGCGGCGGCACTGGTCGCTGTTCGGATCGCACGTCGTCGTTCGACAGTATGCCGAGGCCTTCACGCTGACGAGGAAGGCGGACGCGAAGACGAACGTCGCGACGAAGCGATCGAGGCGAGCCGAGTTACTCATGTCGGAAGCAGCAGAAGCCTGAAGCGTGATGGCTGGAATGCGAGGCGGAGCCCATCAGGATGCCAGTGCACGCAGCATACCGTGACGGGTCAAGATTCGCCGCTCGTCGAAAGTGTCCTTTCGCGCTGGAAATCACGCCCGCCGGAGGTGCGCCCACCTGACCTCGGCTTCATGCCTGAGGTTCGTCCGATCCATGAGATGCCCTCCGCGAGACATCGCGATCCATCGCGTGCCTTCGCGTCCGAGGTTCGCGCGTGGACGCGGACCGCGGACGAGGGAACGACACGGCCACACCTCGCGTGAGTCGTTCGCCCTTCCGAAATGATCGCGAGAAGTGGGGGCGCATACACGAGCCGACGATCGGCCACCCGGCGCCGGGCGACGTGGGCCCGATGGATGCAACAGGGCACCTCCGATGCGCTCGTTTCTCTCCCGCCTCTCTCGCGTGAGTCGCTCGGCTCCCCCGCTGAGGACGGTCGACCGCAGGCTTCATCGCCTGGCGTGGACGGTGCTGCCGATCTTCGCCGTCGCGTGCTCGGGCGCCGATGATCTCGACGACGTTGCCGACCATCACGACCACGACGAGGAGGGCGAGACGCTCGGGACGGTATCGAGCGAGCTCACGTCCTCTTCGTCCGTCGCGTCGGCCGTGAGCCAGACCTGCTCGACGAATGCGGTGAAGGGTCTGTCCGTCCAGCTCGTGGAAGAGATCCAATGCCTCAAGCCGGGCGTCATGAAGCGCATCGACGGTGTCAGCGGCCTCGCGCTGGGATCGACCGTCTTCCCGTTTCTGCAGACGCCGACGGCGAACGCCCTCATCGCTGCGCAGAAGGCGCGTGGCGTCACCCTTTCGATCAACTCCGGGCTGCGCGCGCTGCCGGCGCAGTACCTGCTCTATCGTTGGTATCAGACCGGACGGTGCGGCATCAGCCTCGCCGCGAAACCCGGCACGAGCAACCACGAGTCCGGCGTCGCCGTCGACATCGCCAACAACGCAGCATGGCGATCGGCGATGAACAGCAAAGGGTTCAGCTGGCTCGGCGCGAGTGACCCCGTGCACTTCGACTACCGCGGCGGTGGCACCGTCAGCATGAAGGGCCTCTCCGTGCGAGCCTTCCAGCGGTTGTGGAATCGGAACAACCCGAACGACACGATCGCCGAGGACGGCGTCTACGGCCCCGCGACCGAAACCCGTCTGGCGAAGTCTCCCGTGGGCGGCTTCCCCAAGGGTTCGAGCTGCACGCAGTCGATGTCGGCGCCGATGGATGACATGCCGATGTCCGAAGAGCCGAGCGGCAACGACGACGAGGAAATCCCGGTCGCGGTTCCGGACGCGACCGAGCCGTCGGTGGACGACGGAAACGACACGTCCACCGAGATGACCGAGGAGAAGACGACGACGGGAGCAACCCTGACGCTCCCGAGCGGGGACGCCGCCCAGGGGTGCGCTGTCTCGCCGCGAGGGTCCGGCACGTCGTACGGTGCAGTGCTCGCGTTCGGCCTACTGGGCACGAGCCTGATTGTTCGGCGCCGCCGCAGCCGCGCTGCGTGACATCATTCCGCCGAGCACCGACAAGAGCTGCTCGGGCGTGAACGGCTTTCCGATCCGACGGCACTTCGCCTGCCGGACGAAGGCCTCGCCGCGTGGAGTGAACGCGCCAGCCGTCATCAACACGAAGCGGTCTGCGAGCCCGAGGGTTTCGAGGTGCGCGTGGAACGCGACGCCATCGATCTCCGGCATCGAGAGATCGCAGAGAATCGCGTCGAAGCGCTGTGGGTTCGAGCGCACCAGCTCGAGCGCGTCGGCCGAGCGCGCGGACACGACGACGTCGTGGGTGTCCTCGAGCACCAGCTCGAGCGAGCGCAGGAACGTGGGTTCGTCGTCGACCACGAGTATCGTGCACCGGCGTGACGTCGCCAGCGGCTGCGACGCCGGAGTCGCGATGTCTACGGTCGCTGCGGGAAGCGTGATCGCGACCGTCGTCCCCTCGTTCAGTCGCGAGTCGATCTCGAGCTGACCTCCCGCCGCCTCGACGATCCGCTTCGAGACGAACAGACCGAGGCCGGTTCCGCGGCCAGGAGCCTTCGTCGAGAAGAACGGGTCGAACACGCGCGCGACGACCGCAGGGTCGATCCCACAGCCGTCGTCCTCGATCATGATCTGGACCTTCGACCCGCCGTCCGTGAGCTGCGCGGCGATGCTGATGCGGGTCGTCGAGCGCGTCGGATTCACGGCATGCGCCGCGTTCAACAACACGTTCGTGATCACCTGACACAGCTCGCCCTCGTTCGCGCGAACGCGTGGCAGCTCGGGAATGCTCGCGGCGATCTTCGCTCTTCCCTGAAGCTCGCTTGCGCAGAGATCGAGCGCTGCCTCGATGGGGCGCCGGATGTCGGTCGTGGTGTCGCGCTGGCGATCCGGCGCGACGACGCCGACGCTCGACGCGATCCCCGCGATTCGCCGCAGCGCATCGCGCACGTGGTCGAGAGCCTCGTCCGCCTGCTGGCTCGGCGCCGCGGAACGCGCGAGCTCGCGCGCGAGCACCTCGATGCTGGTCGTCGCGAACGCGAGCGGCTGCCGTATCTCGTGCCCGATGCTCGCGGCGACGAGGCCCATCGCGGCGAGCCGCTCTGCCTCGACGAGCTTCGCGCGGAGCTCCGTCTCCTCCGTGATGTCGCGCACGAACAGGGTCAGCGTGCGCGGCTCGTCGCTGGTCGCCCTGCGCGGTGTCAGCCTTACCTCGCAACGAAAATTGCGCCGACCGGCGGGCACGTCGAGGACGTAGTCGAACGTCTGCGCGACGCCCGTGTCGAAGACATATTTGAAGATCCCGAGGAACTGCTCTCCGAGCCCCTGCCCCATGACGTCCATGACCGTGCGCCCGCGCAGCTCCTCGGGGGGCCGGTAGAGCAGCTCTGGCTCTCCGGTCCACACGCCGAGAAATCGCCCCTCCTGATCCACCTCGAAGAGGATCCCTCCGACGAAGGCGGTCAGGTCGGCGAGGCGTGCGGTCTGCGCAGGAACGTCCGGCGGAGCGATGCGGTCATCCAGAATGATCGCGACCGGATTGGCCGCGCCCCCCTTCTCCATCGACATCGCGGTGAAGCTATCACGGGCCACCGAGCCCCCGTGCTCGTCGCGTTTCGAGTGATCCCGCACCGTCGATTCCAACAGCACGACCTATTTCTTCTTCTTCCGGTACGCGGCCGGGATGACGAACCGAACAGCGGTGAGATCGTCGTTGATCTTCACCTGCTTGTTGTCCGTCATCGTGAGCGTCCGCCCTGCCGTGAGCACTGCGCGCTCGGTGAGGTCCGGATCGACGGCGATGCCGGTCGCGCTCGCCTTCGGATAGACGACCCAGACGGCTCCGTCATCGACGATCATCTCCTTGACCGCCGGCATCTTCTCCAGGTCCTTCTTCACGAACGCCGCGACGAAGATCACGTCGAAGCCCTTCCCCCGGGCGCTCTTGGCGACCTTGGCGCCGCTCGCCTCGATGTCCGCGCGCAGATCGCGGTCGAGCTTGCCGACCACGCAGACCTTCTTGGTCGCATCGACGCCGAGCTTGTCGACGAGCGCCTTCGGGTTCTTGATTTTCTCTTTCCACGCCTCGGCTTTTGGTCCGAGCTCGAGCAGGAGCAGTCCGCGCGGAGTCTTGAGCTCGAGCCAACCTGCGTTCGCCTCCACGGAGAACATCTCCGCAAACGGGATCGTCATCGTCGCGCCACCACGGAAGACGAGCGTGTCGGTCTCGAGAAGCGCAGTGACGTCGATGATGCGGCCATCCAACCGAAGCTGCGTCGTGATCTCCTGGCCCAAGGTCGTGCCCTCCGTTTCGAGTCATCCTAACCGACTTCGCCGCGGCTCCGATCGCAGCCGGGATTGTCCGAGGTCATGCGCGTCGCGCGCGCGGGGCTAGCGGGGCTAGCGCGACTAGCGGGACTAGCGGGACTAGCGCGATCAGCGAAGCTCTCGGCGACCATCGCAGCAGGACGATCGAACATGCGCTACCATTCACGAGAATGGCTGCACGCGCCGAAGGTCCTCCCGGGGCGTCCGAGCGTGCGTGGGTGCTCGATGCCGTGGCGGGCATCAGCGACGCACTGCTCGTCATCGACGAGCACGGTCGACTCGTCTATCGCAACCCTGCCGCAGACCGCATCGTCGGAGAACGAGGGTTCGCCGCCGACCTCAGCCGCTGGAGCGCGGAGTACGGGCTCTATCGCCCCGACGAACGAACGCCCTTCCCGTCGGACGAGCTGCCCGTGGTGCGGGCCCTCCAAGGCGAGGACGTGCGGGACGTCGGCTTGTTCGTGAAGAATCCGCGGACGCCGCGTGGAACCCATCTGCTCGTCACCGCGAGCCCTCTGCGTGACCCGTTCGGGCACATCCGCGGCGCAGCGTGCATCTTTCGCAACATCGACGCCGTGCGGCAGAAAGAAACGCGGCTTCGCGAGGGCGAGCGCGAGAAGAAGGCCATTCTCGACAACATCCCGGACATGGCCTGGCTCAAGGACATCCATGGGCGCTTCGTCATCGCGAACCAGCCCCTTGCCTCGGCGGCAGGACGTGCGTCCCCCGAGGATGTGGTCGGTCTCACGGACGCCGATCTCTGGCCGCGCGAGCTCGCCGAGCGATACCGCCGCGACGACGAGGAGATCGTCCGCACGCGGATGCAGAAGCGCATCGAAGAGCCGTTCGTCGACGCAGCCGGGGAGCGCGGCTGGATCGAGACGATCAAGACGTGCATCGTCGACGACGCGGGAAGGGTCATCGGCACGACCGGAATCGCCCGCGACATCACCGAGCGAAAGCAGCTCGAGGAGCACCTCCGCTCGGCAAGGGACGAGCTCGAGCAACGCGTCGTCGAGCGCACCGCGGAGCTCGCGGAGGCGCAGGAGCATCTCGTTCGCCAGGAGCGTCTCGCGGTCCTCGGTCAGCTCGCGGGCGGTGTGGCGCATCAGATCCGAAACCCGCTCGCGGCGATCATGAACGCGACCTACGTGCTCAAGCGGCACCTCTCGCCCGTCCAGCACCAGAACGTCGAGGATGCGATCCGCATCATCCACGACGAGGTTCGGCACGCGAACATCATCATCACCGGATTGCTCGACTACGCGCGCGTTCGGACGCCGGACCGTCACCCCGCGTCGATCGTCGAGCTCCTCGAGCGCATTCTCGCATCCGACTGGATCCCGGCGAACATTCGTGTCGTCCGCGAGCTCCCCGACGGCGACGCTGTCGTGAGGAACGTCGACGCCGACCAGCTGCAGGGAGCGATCGCCAACGTCGTACGCAACGCGATCGATGCGATGCCGGACGGCGGCGACCTCATCGTCTCGCTCGAAGCGCTGCAGGACGAGGTCGTCATCACCATCAGCGACACGGGGCCCGGGATCAGCCCGCACGTGAGCGCGCATCTCTTCGAGCCGCTCCACAGCACGAAGCCGATGGGAATCGGGCTCGGCCTCGTCACCGCACGCCGCTTCGTCGAGGCGCACGGCGGCCGGATCGTCTGCGTGGACGTCCCGAAAGGCGCGCGCTTCGAGATCCGCCTGCCCAAGACCTGAACGATAGACGCTTCAGCGCGGCGGCCAAACCTGGTGCAAGTAGCGCTCCGGCTTGGTCGGATCCCACTGGCGTCGGTAGCCGAGCGAGACCTCGTGGAACGCGACCCCGTCCACCTCGCGCCGCTGGCGGATGTGAAGGTGCCCGAAGACCACGGCCTTCGCGCGGAAGCGGACGTGCCAGTCCTCCGTCCGCCGCGTGCCGCACCAGATCGAGAAGCGCGGAACGCGCGGAAGGCGCGCGTGCTCGCGACGGAGCGGAAAGTGGTTCACGAGGATCGTGCCGACGTCCTCGGGAAGCGCCGCGAGGCGCGCCTCCGTGGCGGCGCAGCGCGCCTCGCACCATGCTTCGCGACTGGGGTACGGATCGGGATGAAGGACGTATTCGTCCGTGCACACGAGGCCGGCCTCGGCCGCCCACGCCAGCGCGCGATCGGCCGGCACGTCGTCGGGACGGAACGAGTAGTCGTAGAGGAGGAAGAGCGGCGCGATCACGACCGCACCGCTGCCGCTGTCGCCGGGCCAGCGCTCGTAGGGATCTTCGGGCGAGAGGACGTCGAAGCGCCGGCACGTCTCGACGAGCCGCGCGTAACGCTCCTCACCACGAGGTCCGTCCTTCTCGACCGTCCAGAGCTCGTGATTGCCGGGCACCCAGACGAGCCGCTCGAACTTCGGCGCGAGCGTCTCGAAGACGAGCTCGAGGTCTCGCGGTGACTCGCCGAGGTCACCCGCGAGGATGAGCCAGTCCGGCGAACGCTCGGGCCTCGCCTCCGCGATCTGCTCCACGAAGCGCCGGTTCTGGACCTGGCGCACGTGCAGGTCGCTGACAGCCAGGAGCGCGCGCGTTCTCACCCGCACATTCTCCAGCACGGGCTAGAAGACGGCGCAAGTTGGTTTGCGCGCGCGCTCAGCCGACCTCGTTGACGCGCCTCCGCCGAGCCGCAGCGACGACGACGGCCATCGCGATCGCGAGAACACCGCCGGCGCTCGTCGCACCGCCCGCTGCAGCTCCGCAGCCCGTACGGGTGATCGTCGTCGTGCCTGCCGTGGGCCCCTCGCCGGCCGGAGCCTCATCCTCCTCCGCAGGCTCGTCGGCTCCGGCCTGGATGGGTGAGTCGGCGCATTCCGTCGCGCATTTGCTCGCAGCACACGTCGCGAGCTTCTTCCGAGCGGCGTTCGTCGCGCACTCGGGATCGGCGTCATTGTTCTTGAGGCAGACGTAGCACTGCCCGTCGGCGGCGCAGTCCGTCTCCTCTTCGCAACACGAAGCTTCGATGCACGTGTTGCAGTCCCCCGCTTCCATCCGATAGCCACACTTCGGAGCGGCCCTGCACTGCGAGAAGCTCGAGCAGAGATCGGCGCAGGCGCGGGTACACGTGCAGTTCGCTGCGGCGTTGAACGGTCCCTCCGCGAGCGGAAACTCTTCGAGGCACTCGGCCGCCTTTTTTCCTCCCGAGAGGCACTCGTAGTAGCCGCGGCAGTCCTTGTCGGCGAGGCAGGATGCGCTGAGAGCAGCGCACTCGTGCTTGCCCGAGTTCGCCACTTTCTCGCAGAGCGAGCAGTTCTCGGCCGGCAGCGCCTTGTTGAGCTGCTGGTTGAAGAACGTGAGCCCCGCGGTCACGCGAGCGCTGTAGCCGCGACCGTCGCAGCCGCCCGCGACGAACGAATGGATCCCGACGACGCGCTGGTTGGCGCCCGTTCCGAGCAGCACCGGGCCACCGCTGTCGCCCTGGCAGATGCCGCGCGTCGACATGTCGTAGCCGATCAAGGTCGACGTCACTTCGTCCACCGTCTTCTGGACGACACGCCGCTCCGTGTTCTCGTCGTTCGGCGACGTGGGCTCGGACAGCGAGGTACGCCCGAAACCGACGCTCGTGACCGGCGTGCTCCGCGTGACGCCGTCCGGAGACGTCGTCAGCGGGATGACCGGCGTCGTCTCGTCGACGCCCGCGATGCGCACGACCGCGAAGTCGTAACCTCCGCTCTGCGGCGAGTATCTCGGGTCGGCCTCGTAGTCGATGACCTCGTAGCGCAGCGCGTCCGGCGCAGTGAAGTCCTGTGCCTGCAGGACGAGGGCCGGCGGGACCTCGACGCAGTGGGCGGCCGTCGCGACCCAGCCGATGCCGCGCTGGACGTCCTTCTTCACGATCGTTCCCGAGCAGAGCCCGCCCTGGCTCCCCTGCGCGAGGATGAGGGCGACGACCGCTGGATGCGCCGTATCGACGGAACCGTTGATGACGGCGCTCGCCGTACGACCGACGTCGGAGCTCGATGCCTCGGAGCCGGGAGGCTCCATCGAGCACGCGATCCCGGAGAGACCGAGGACGAGGAACGGCACGGACTGCACGAGAGACAGACGCATCGATCACCTCTGCCGGCGTGCTCCGTGCACCGGGACCACGCCCCGACGCTCCGGACAAGCGGGCGCACCAGTATACGGTGACGCTGGCCGAATGCCGCCCTCGCGGGTGAATTGTCGACCCCCTGCCTGCATTTTGCCGTCCGGCTGGCCAGGGAAAACATCGTGTTACGCTCGGCGCACGGCATGTCGACGCACCGACGCCTCGTCCTTCTGGGCTCCCTTTTGGCAGCGACCGTCGCCACGACGGTGAGCGGCCCGGTGTTTGCGCAGTCCGCGCCCACGACCGCTTCCGGCGTTGACGAAGCAAAGCGCAAAGGCGACGAGGCGATGATCGCCCTCCGCTACGAGGAGGCGCTCTCCTTCTATCGAACCGCCTACGAAGCCACGAAGAACCCTGCGCTCCTCTACAACATGGGCCGCGCATACGAAGGGCTCGCCGAGTTTCCCAAGGCGCTCGATGCGCTCGAGGAGTTCGCCGACAAGGCCCCGAAAGAGCTGAAGGCGCGCGTCCCGAAGCTCGACGAGCTCCTCCGCGAGGTACGCACGCGCGTCTCGACGCTCGTGATCAGCGCGCCGATCGACGATGCGGAGATCCGGCTCGGCCAGCGCGTCATCGGCAAGACGCGCGCGGGTCAGACCGTGATCCGCGTCAACGCCGGTCGACAGAAGTTGATCGTCACCAAGGAGGGCTACTTCCCGTTCGAGAAGGACGTCGAGCTGCCTGGCGCGAAGGTCGAGACCGCCGACGTGCAGCTCTCGTCGCGCGCGACGACGGGCCTCCTCCGCGTGACGTCACCGGTCGCGGGCGCATGGGTGTCGCTCGACGGAAAGCGGCTCGGCATCGTCCCCGCCGAGTCCGCCGTCTCCCCCGGCTCGCATCGGGTCGCCCTCCAGCGCGACGGCTACGAGAGCGCCGAGACGAACGTCGTCCTCGGCCCCGGAGAGCGAAAGGACGTCGACGTCCCGATGGCCCAACGCGCCTCGATCCTCGGCAAGTGGTGGTTCTGGACCGCCGTCGGTGTCGTGGCCGCCGGAGGCGTGGCCACCGTCGTCGCGCTGACGACCGAGACGAGCCCGGATACGGGGACGATCGCGCCTGGTCAGGTGAAAGCCGAGCTGCGGTTCTGACCGACGCGCGTCAGAAAAAAACGCGTAGGCCGACGAGCCACACGGTACCGATCGCCGTGGTGACGATCGCCACCGGAAGGCCCGCCCGCAGGTACTCCATGAAGCTGAGCCCGCCGATGCGGTGGCTCTTCTCGGACACGATCACGTTCGCGACCGATCCGAGGAGCGTGAGGTTGCCCGCGAACGTCGATGCCATCGCGAGCAGCTCCCAGGCGAGGAGCGGGTCCGGCATGCGACTCATCTCCGGTCGGACGATCAAGATGAAGGGCACGTTCGTGACGATGTTGCTGCCGATCATGAAGAACACGGAGGCCCGCGCGTACGACAGATGCCCGAGAGACGGATCGAACAGCGGCGCCCACTCGAACACCGCGCTCACCGCGCCACTGCGCGCGAGCGCGTCGACGGCGATGAAGAGGCCGCCGAAGAAGATGAGGATCGACCAGTCGATCCTCTCCCACACCTTCTCCGCCGGGACGCGATGGAGCAGGAGGAGGAGCACGAACCCAGCCAGCGCGGTGAACGACAGGCTCCCGCCGGCCGTGTAGACGACGACCGTCCCGGCGATGACGCTGAGCGTGAGGATCGTGCGAGACGTGAACAGCTTGAGCTTGCCGGGCACCTGTTCCCCGACTTCGAGCGCGCCGGAGAGATCCTTGCGGAAGAGCCACGCGAGGATGGCATGGTTGGCAGCGAGGCCGAGCAACGCGACGGGCCCCATGTGGAGGAGGAACGTCGCGAAGTCGAGCTCACCGAGGCTCGCGCAGAGCATGTTCTGCGGATTGCCGACCAGCGTCGCGACGCTCCCAGTGTTCGCGCCCGTCGCGAGCGCCAGGAGGAACGGCAAGCGCGGAAGCTTCCATCGCTCGATGAGCTCGACCACGAGCGGCGCTGCGAGCACGCAGACCGCGTCGTTCGTCACGAAGGCGGAGAGGATCCCCGAGCCCCACACGACGGCGCCGAGCAGGCGACTGCGCGTCCGCGCGATCGTCACGAGCCGAGGCGTCGCCCGCTCGAGGAAGCCCTCGATCGAGAGGAACGCGCCCATCCCCATGACAGCGAAGAGCAGCGTGAGCGTGCTCTTGTCGACGGCGGCACCGGCCTCCGCGGGGGTGAGGGCCCCGAGCGCGACGGCGAGCACGGCGCCGATGAGCGCGCCCGACGGGCGATCGATCGGGAGCCTCTGCAGCCGCCGGCCCGCCACGAGGACGTAGGTGATGCCGAAGACCACGAGCCCCTTCCACACGGGCGCGATGGTATCGTCCGGGCCATGGCCGAAGGCAAGAGCGAGGCGAAGGCTGGGTTGCAAAGACCGCCTGCCGAGGTGACGTATGCGGACGAGCTCGCTCGCCTGCGCAAGGGCGACGATGCGCCGAAGCCTCCGGGGTGGAAGATGTCTGCCCGAGCGGTCCGCACGTTCATCCTCGGCGACGAGAAGAAGAAGATCCGGCAGAAGTTCGTCGGGAACCCGTCTCTCGTCGATCGCGCGATGGTCGCCCTCGCGACCGGCCGTGGCCTCATGCTCGTCGGTGAACCCGGCACCGCGAAGTCGCTGCTGAGCGAGCTGCTGGCCGCGGCCGTCAGCGGCAACTCGACGCACACCATCCAGGGAAGCGCGGGCACCACCGAGGACCACATCAAGTACTCGTGGAACTATGCGCTCCTCCTCGCAGAAGGGCCGACGCCGCGCGCGCTCGTCCCCTCGCCGCTCTACAAGGCGATGAAGGAAGGCTCGATCGTGCGCTTCGAGGAGGTCACGCGCTGCCCGCTCGAGGTACAGGACTCGCTGCTCGCCGCGCTTTCGGATCGCGTGCTCGCGGTCCCCGAGCTCGAGGGTGAGGATGCGATGCTCTTCGCGCGCGACGGCTTCAACGTCATCGCGACGGCCAACACGCGCGACCTCGGCGTCAACGAGATGAGCGCTGCGCTCAAGCGACGCTTCAACTTCGAGACCGTCTTCCCGATCCCCGACATGAAGACGGAGATGGCCCTCGTGCGTGAAGAGTCGCGCCGGCTGCTCGAGCGCTCGGGCGTCGCGAAGCCGCTCCCGGACGACATCCTCGAGCTGCTCGTCACGACCTTTCGTGAGCTTCGCTCCGGGGAGACGACGGATGGCCAGGCCATGGAGCGACTCACGACGGCGATGAGCACGGCCGAGGCGGTCAGCGTCGCGCATGCGGTCGGGGTGCGCGGCTACTTCCTCACGCAGGGACCGACGCCGGCGGATCTGGTGGAGTGCCTCGTCGGCGCCGCCGTGAAGAGCAACGAAGACGATCTGAAGCGCCTCCGCCGCTACTTCGAGCAGCGCGTCTCCCGGCGTGAAGGCCAGCACTGGAAGGCGTACCACGAGGCCCGCCACCGGATCCCCGGCAAGTAAGAGCTCGCATTGGCCAGGCTTCACGTCATCGGCGTTCGGCATCACAGCCCGGCGTGCGCGCGTCTCGTCGCACACGTCATCCGAGAGCTGCGGCCTCGCTTCGTCCTGATCGAGGGCCCCGCCGACATGAACGGTCGGATCGACGAGCTGCTCCTGGAAGGACATACGCTACCGATCGCGATCTTCAGCTACGCGCATGGCCAGGACCTCCACCACGCGAGCTGGTCGCCGTTCTGCGCGTATTCGCCCGAGTGGGTCGCGCTGACCGAAGCGCGCGCGGTGAAGGCAGAGGCGCTGTTCGTCGACCTTCCCGCCTGGGATGCCGCGTTCCTCGATGTCGAGAACCGCTACTCGGATCGCCACACGCGATCCAGCCTCCGCATGCAGGCGCTCTGCGAGCGACTGGGCATCGAAGACACCGACGCGTTGTGGGACCACCTCTTCGAGCAGCCCGTCCCGATGCCGGCGTTGAAGGAGCGGCTCGAGACCTACTTCCGCGAGCTCCGCGAAGGAGACGAGGCGCTCGGACGCGACGTCACGCGCGAGGCCTACATGTGCCGCTGGATCGCGTGGGCGATGCACGAGGCCGGAGACGGCGACCGGAGCGACGTCGTCGTCGTCTGCGGCGGCTATCACGCCCCCGTGCTCGCAGAGGCGTGGAAGCCCCTCACCGAGGAGCGCCGGCCCGACGTGCCGAGCCGAGACGGGGCGATCCGCACGGGCAGCTATCTCGTGCCGTACTCGTTCCACCGGCTCGACGCGTTCGTCGGCTACGAGTCGGGCATGCCGTCCCCCGAGTTCTACCAGCGGCTCTGGCAGGACGGCGCCGATGCCGCGGGCGAGCAGATGTTGTTCGAGGCGATCCGGCATCTCCGGAAGAAGAAGCAGCGCGTCTCGCCCGCGGACGCCATTGCAGCCATGACGCTCGCGCAGGGGCTGAAGACCCTCCGCGGTCACGAGGAGCTCGCGCGCGTCGACGTGCTCGACGGGCTCGCCGCCGCCATCGTGAAGGATGCCCTCGACGCACCGCTGCCGTGGAATCGGCGAGGCACGTTGATGCGCGGGACGGATCCGATGCTCGTCGAGATCGTCTCGGCATTCTCCGGCGAACGCATCGGGAAGCTCGCGGAGGGGACGCCGCTGCCGCCGCTCGTTCCGGACGCCTTCGACGAGCTCGCGCGCGTGGGGATCGAGCTCCAGCGCGAGGCACGGAACATCACCGTGATCCTGACGGACGCCGCGGGCATCGAGGCGAGCCGCGTCCTGCACCGGCTTCGCGTCCTCCGGATCCCCGGGATCGCGCTCGTGCAAGAGCCGACGTTCGATCGCGACCGGACGGCGCTCACCGAGGTCTGGAACGTCGGACGAACGATCGAGCAGGAGCCGGCCCTCATCGAGGCCGCGGCGTACGGTGCGACGCTCGAGGCGGCCGCCGCCGCGCGGCTCGAAGAGTCGATCGGCTCGGCGCGCGGCGTCGCCGTCCTCGCGAGGCACCTCCGCGAGGCGGCGCTCGTCGGGATCCGCTCGCTCGCCACGCGCCTCGCCGACGAAGCGCGGCGCGCCGCCGGTGTCGAGGCGTCGTTCGCCGAGCTCGGCGAAGGCCTCGCGGATCTCGTCGCCCTCCACGAGCACGACGTCCTCTTCGGCGCGAAAGACGCGCCGCTCGTCGGAGAGGCCATCAGCGCTGCGTTCGACCGGGGGCTCTGGCTGTTCGAGGGCATCGGAGGCGACGCCGGCGAGGCCGAGGTCAAAGGCGCGCTCGCCCTGCGTGATGCGCTCCGGCGTTCGGGTCGGAAGCTCGGGCTCGACGGGTTGCGCGCCGAGGCGGTGATGCAGCGGCGCGCCGCCGATCACGAAGCAGCGGCGCCCGTACGTGGTGCGGCGTTCGGCTTCCTCTGGTCAGTCTCCGGCACGATCGACGAGACCGAGGCCGCTCGAGCCGTGAAGAGCGCCGGTCGACCGCAGACGCTCGGAGACTTTCTCGCCGGCGTCTTCGCGCTCGCCCGCGAAGAAGTGCTGCGTACGCCGGGCCTCCTCACGGTCGTCGACGGGCTCGTCTCGCCGATGACCCGCGAGGACTTCCTCGTCGCGATCCCTTCGCTGCGAATGGCGTTCGCCTGGTTCCCGCCGCGCGAACGCGAGACGATCGCCCGGCAGGTGCTCGGGCTACATGGCGGCGACGTCGGCGACGCACGCCGCTTCGTGAAGCTGGAGGTCGGAGCCGACGTCGCGATGTCCGGGCTGAAGATCGACGCGGACGTCGACGAGCTCGCACGGCGGTTCGGGCTCGGCGACGCGCTCGATTCGGGCACAGAGAGAGTCGAGCGAACGGAGGAGACGTCGTGACCGAGATCGACTACGAGGCGCTCGCGCGGTGGCGGCTCATGCTGGGGAGCACGTCGACCGGCGGCTTCGGCGGGCGTGGGAACCTCAGCGCAGACGACCTCGCGGCGGATGCAGCACTCGGCTGGCTCTACGACCGTGATGCGGCCCTCCAGGGACGGGACCTTCGCGACCGGAGCGGCAGCCTCGACGAGTCACAGCTCACGGTGCCTGCCTGGCTCGACGAGGTCCACCGCCTCTTCCCGAAAGAGACGATCGAACGCCTCGAGCGGGACGCCGTGGAGAAATACGAGATCCACGACGTCGTCACGAATCCGGAGGTCCTCGCACGCGTCGAGCCGAACGAGACGCTCCTCAAGGCCGTGCTCCGGACGAAGCACCTGATGAATCCGGAGGTCCTCGCGCTCGCGCGCGACCTGATCGCCAAGGTCGTTCGACGGCTCATCGAGAAGCTCGCACGCAACGTCCGGACGAGCTTTTCGGGCGCTCGTCGACGGCGGCGTTCGACGTTCAAGCTGGCGCGCAACTTCGACGCGAAGCTGACGGTCCGCTCGAACCTCGGACGGTGGGACAAGACCAGGAAGCGGCTCGCGATCGAAAAGCCGGTCTTCTTTTCTCGGTCACGACGCAGCTGTGACAAGTGGCAGGTCATCCTGCTCGTCGACGAGAGCGGCAGCATGCTCGGCTCCGTCATTCATGCCGCCGTGACCGCCGCGTGCCTGTGGGGCCTTCCCGGCGTGAAGACGCACCTCTGCATCTTCGACACCGAGGTCGTCGACCTGACCGCGCAGGTCACGGATCCCGTCGAGGTCCTGATGAAGGTGCAGCTCGGCGGCGGCACCGACATCGGCAAGGCGGTCGCGTACGGGGCCGGGCTGGTCGAATCTCCGCGGCGCTCGATCGTCGTGATCATCAGCGACTTCTTCGAAGGCGGGAGCACCGATCCCCTCATCCGCGCCGTGAAGGCGCTCTGCGAGTCCGGAGCGATCGTGCTCGGCCTCGCGGCGCTCGACGAGCAGGCGAACCCTTCCTACGACAAGGACACGGCGCGGAAGCTCGTACAGGTCGGAGCCCATGTCGGCGCGATGACGCCCGGCGAGCTCGTCGGGTTCATCGCCGAGAAGGTCAAGCCATGAGCCGTGCGGACCTGCTCGCGCTCACGCCGGCGAGCGTCGCTGCGCTGGCGAACCTCGGCCTCGTGAAGCGCGCACAACGCGAAATCGAGGCAGGCAAAGGTCCGCAGCTCGAAGAAGACGACGCCGGCACAGTCACGGGCACGTTCGAGGACGGTATCGTCACGAAGATCCCGCCGGGGATCCCGCTGCGCGACGCGTCGTGCTCCTGCGGCTCGACGACGGTATGCCGGCATCGCGTCGCCGTCGTCCTGGCGTACTCCGCGTGGCACGCCTCGAGAGGAGACGCTGCGCCCGCTCCCGTCGTGGAGATGTGGTCGCCGTCGTGCTTCACGGACGAGCAGCTCCTCTCCCTCGTCGGCAAGCGGGTCTTCGCGCGCGCGCAGACGATGGTGCGCACGGGCATCGTCGTCGAGCTCGAAGGCGGGGCGACCCCGGAGGCGCGTTTGCCGACGTGTGCGGTGCGCTTCCACGTCCCTCGCGACCTCGCATATGCGCGGTGCGATTGCCAGGCCGCGATCGCGTGTGAGCACGTCGTCGTCGCCGCGTGGGCGTTCCGCCAGGCGGACGCGAACACGACGCCGCCGCCGTGCACCATCGAGCTCGGGACGAAGCCGGGGACGGTCGCCGCGGGGACCGCCGCGCCGCTCGAGGACGCACTGCGCCTCGCCGAGCACGTCGTCGTCGAAGGCGTCGCGCATCTCGGCGACGTCGACAAGGCGCGTTTCGCTCGCGTGCGCGCCGGCCTGACGAAGGCGGGGCTCCTCTGGCCCGGCGCCATCGTCGATGAGCTCGAGATCATGCTCGAGGCCTACCGTTCACGGAGCGCCCGGTACCGCACGACGGACGCGGCTTTTTTGCTCGCGAGCCTCGAAGCGCGCGCACGCGCGGCGAGCCGCGGTGGAGCTTTGCCGAGCCGCTTCGTCCTCGGCAGCGACGAGGCTCGCGAGACGTTGCTCGACCACGTGCGGCTCGTGTCGCTCGGGGCACGCGTCGAGGCCGACGGCGATCGTCGTGACGCGAGCGTCTACCTCGCCGATCCGGACTCGGGCGTCGTCCTGGTCGCGTCGCGCGCCTTCCCCGCGCCTGCGGCGACGAGCTCCAATCAGAAGGCAGAGCCGGAAGAAGGGCCCGCCCTCGCCCGTCGCGTCATCACGGGGCGGATCACGCTCGGCGCGCTCGCTCGCGGGCAGCTCGTGACGCGCGCCGCGAAGCGCCACGCGAACCACGCGCTCTCGCTCGGGACGACGCGCACGGGGCAGACGTCGGTCGCGCCGTCTTCGGGCGACTGGGAGTGTTTGCCGGCGAGCCTTCGCGTGAAGAGCTTCAGCGCGCTGGCCGAGGACGTGCGATCGCGGCCTCCGCGGCTGCTTCGTCCCCGCACTCTTGCTTCGCAGATGAAGGTGCTCGCCCTCGAGCCCGACGCCGTCCGCGAGGTGGCGTACCGTCCGGGCGATCAAGAGATCGTCGCCGTCCTCGCGAGCACGGATCCCGAGACGGGCATCACGGGAGCCATCCATCTCGTCCGCCAGCACTCCCGCACGGGGCCCTCTGCGCTGGACGCGATCGCCAAGGCGCTCCAGTCCACGCCGCGATTCGTCGCCGGCGACATACGCCTCGGACCGCGCGGCCTCGAGATCGATCCGACGGCGATCGTCACCGATCGGGTCGTCGTGCCGGACCTCGAGACCGAGCCGGCGATCGTCGAGAAGCTTCCGCTTCTGGCCCCACGGCAGGAGCCCCCGCTCCACGCCGCCGTCGTCCTCGCATCGACCTTGCTCGAGGAAGCGCTGCACGACGGGCTTTCCCATCTCCGTGCAGGATTCGCGGACCGCGCGACGCACGCGGCCGATGCGCTCGGCGCGGTGGGCCTCGGCGGAGCGCGTCGACGCCTCATCGCTCTCCGTGACGCCGCAAAGGGCGGCGACGCCGGCGCAGCCCGCACTTGGCTCGATGCTGCCGTCAGGCTCGAGTTGACACGGGAAGCAGCGCTCGACTGAAGCGCCCCGCCAGCGCCGCCGTTCCGTCGGTCGGGCTCGATCGAGGCTCATCGGGCTCGGGCGCGGGAACTTTTGCAGGGTCTCCGTGTCTCGCACGCGCTAGATGGTTGTGGTGAGCATCCTTCCTGCGGAGGCCGGTGAGCGGCACGCGGCGGCAGAGCCGCCCTTGGTCGACCGCGAGCTCGTGTTCGTCCCCGATCTGCTCGGTCCGGAGCCGACGCTCCGGATCGATGCCGAGAGCACGACGCTCGCCGTCTCGCTCGCGTTCGCCAGCGGCGTCTCCGGCGGGGCGCTCACCGAGGCGCTCGACAACGCACGGATGGCGCCGTCGAGCTGGGAGCCAGGGTCGTTCGCCGCCGATCTCTTCCTCCAGCAGTTCGTCAGCCTCTGCCTGAAGGTGAGGGTCGCCGGGCAAGATCGCGTTCCCATCTCGGCGAAGCACCTCTTCAAGGTGCTCGCCCACCCGCCCTCCGATCCGGCGATCCTCCACCATCGCCGCAAGATCCTCCGTGAGCTCGTGAGTGCGCCGCACCTGCGCGACGAGCTCGAGCGGCTGTACTCGAAGCTCGCCACGTTCCGGTCCGCGCTCGAGGGCGCGACCGGCGCAGGCAAGTGGGACGTCAACCGGAGGCAGCTCGAAATCCTGCAGCTCGTCAAAGAGATCATCGACTGCGCGGCGGAAGGCTTCGTCACGGCGCGCTCGGGACTCTCGCGGCTCACCGCGTTCGGGCGTCGCGTCCGTGATGGCGAGCCTTACCAGTCGCTCGCGGATCTCCTCCGCTACGACGAGCGCCTCGCGACGATGAACCTGAAGGTGCGGGTCGGCGCCGACGGACGCATCCGCGGATTCGAGGTCCTCTCGATCCAGGAAGACGACCAGAACCCTTTCGTCAGCTCACCTTGGCGCCGGTGGCTGTCGAAGCTCGAGCTCTACGTACGAGGCTTCAAGTTCAGCGACGGCGAGGTGATGGCTCGGCTCATCGACGCCGTCTTCGAAGGCATCAAAGACGAGCTCGTCGCGCTCGTGCAGCTCGTGGGCGACCTCGAGCTCTATCTCGGCGTCCTCGGGTTCCGCGACGCTGCGCTCGAGTCCGGGTTGTCCGTGTGTCTGCCGGAGCTCGTCGCGGCCGACGAGCCGAGGCGGCTCACGGGCCTGTTCAACCCACTGTTGCTCGCCCACGGCGTGAAACCCGTGCCCTGCAATCTCGAGACGGACCGGCACGAGACCACGGTCCTCGTGACCGGACCGAACTCGGGCGGCAAGACACGCCTCTTGCAATCCCTCGGGCTCGCACAGGTCCTCGCGCAGTGCGGGCTGTTCGTGCCTGCCCGTGCGGCATCGCTCGCTCTGTCGACGGGGCTCGTCGTCTCGCTCATCGAGGAGACGCGCGCCGATCAGACGGAAGGACGTCTGGGCACGGAGCTGCTCCGGATCCGCGACCTGTTCGAGCGCTTGCCCCCGGGCGCGATGGTGATCCTCGACGAGCTCTGCTCCGGGACGAACCCGTCCGAAGGCGAAGAGATCTTCGAGCTCGTCGTCGGAATGTTGTCGAAGCTCGCTCCGCAGGCGTTCATCACGACGCACTTCCTCGCCTTCGCCGCGCGCCTCGAGCGGGAGCGCTCGATCGAGGCGCTGCGGTACCTGCAAGTGGAGCTCGGCGCCGGAGATCGCCCGACGTACCAGTTCGTGCCGGGCGTCGCCCAGACGTCGCTCGCGAGCCACGCCGCGGCGCGGCTGGGTGTCACCCGCGAGCAGCTTCTTTCGCTCATCGAGCGGAAGACGCAGGGCGTGCCTCCTTCCCGCACGCGAGGATGAGCGTCGACCGCGATGCCGACCTTCCTCACGACCTCCAAGATGTCTCCCGCGCTCGCCGCGCGGATCGAGGCGAGCGTCACGGGCCGGAAGCTCCAGCCCGCGGATGCGCACCGTGCCCCGCGGACGTCCTCCGTGCGGATGCGGAGGTTCGTCTCGATCGCGCGCCTCGTGCTCGTCCTCACGGTCGCCTTCGCGATCTACAACTTCATCGTCTTCCGCCGCGAGAGCCAACGCGCGCTCGTGCAAGCGCGCGCGAGCCTCCTCGAGTCGGTGCGCGTCCAGCGAGAGTCCATCTCCGCCGAGGACACCCAGGCGGTGCCGCGCATCGAAACATGGCTGACGCAGCTCTCCGGTCCGTACGAGGGCGATCTCGTCGACGCCGAGCTGCGTGGCCCCGGCAAGCTCGCCGAGACCCTCGCGCGGCCCATGGTCTACGTGCGAGGCGCCGTAGACGCGCTCGTGAGCCCGCAGGCCGTCGCCGCCGCGGCACGCGCCTCGACGAAAGACGCCGTCGTCGTTTGCCTCGTCGACCCGCCTGCGACACGGACCGAGCCCGCGCTCCTCGACAAGGTCCGGATCGCCTATGCGGGCGGCCGGAACGTCGAGAGCCGCACGACGAACGTTCGCCCGCTGAACGACGCGATCATGGGCCTTCCGTTCCTCCAACCGGAGTGGGCCGAGCGCGTCCAGGCGAGCGAAGACGCACGAGAGCTCGCGCGCCTGCGCGCGGACTTCGAACGCGCTCCGATCGAGCATGCGAAACAGGCGGCCAGATCCACGCTGCTCCTCGCCGTGATCGACGAGCCGGGCGACGGAGCCGGTCCGACGGAGCTCGACGGCGAGCGCCCGCACGCCGTTCGCGTCGCGCTCGTCGATCTACCCTCGGCGAAGGTGCTTCTCCGAGCCCGCCACGTCGTCGACCCGGGCTGGATCACGCCGGCGCGGAAGGCGACGTACGCGGTCGGGCTCGACAGTTGTGCGCTCGCCCTCGATGTCCGCGAGGACGTCCGGCGCGCGTCCGGCGCGCCGTAGAAGGCGATCGACGCAGCGCCGCGCTGAGCGCGCGCGCGGGTCGAAAGCCCGTCACCGATACGTCGCGCTCACGACGGGGCTGCCCTTCTGGATCGCGAGCGCGAGGAGCGCCTCCAGCGTGTTCCACGCCTCCGCGTCGTCGGCGTCCGTCGAGCTCTTGCCGATGCTTCCGAAGAGCGGCGACGAGGCCTCCGTGACCTGGTCGACGAGGATCTTCTCCGTGACGACCTTGTCGCCGAACGCCTTGTCTCCGAGATAGTAGGCGAGGCGCACGAGCTGAGCGTAGATGCGCGCTTCACCCTGGTGGAGCGTCGTCGACAGCTCGGGCTCGGTGCATTCGGAGCCGTCCGGGTTCAGGTACTCGGCGATGCGCCCGCGCTCGGCGTAGATCCTCTCGTAGAAGTCGAGCGCACGCCGCGCCGCGGCCGTCCGACCGATGCGCGCGAGGTGAATGGCCGTCCAGAGCGACTGGATCGCCTTGATCTTCTGCCCTGCAATCGTGTCCCGGTACTCGAAATCGCCGCTCAGCGTCATGGTCTCGGCGAGGTACGAATTCCAGAAGTGTCCAGCAGGCAACGAGGCCCGCTCCATCAGCCGGACGCTCTCGTCGAGGACCGGCGACCAGCGCCGATCGCGCTCCGAGAGCCATCGCATCGTCCAGAGGTCGGCGTAGTCGATCGGAATGACCTCGGCGTCCGTCTCGCCCGCACCCGCGGTCTCCGCCCAGTTGTACGCGTAGGCAACGAGCCCGCCGGGGTACTCCGGAAACCGCAGCGCCGCCGTCGTCGACGTCTCGAGAAGCGCGCTTCCGACGCGGAGGGCGGTCCAGTAGTACCGTGGATCCTTCCACTGCTCCCATCCGGCGACGAGGCCGTTGACGACGCGGAAGTCGTCGAGCGGAGCATTCGCAGACAGCGGCGGTGCCCCTGGACCGTCGCTCTGGAGCATCGGCGTGCCGCTCGTCTTGTCGATTGCCCAGTTCACGACGTCCGTCCGCGGCGACAACATGCGGCGGACGAGGAACTCGTAGGCGTCCTCGAAGGCCGCGTGGTCCTGCAGCGCCGCCGCGGTCCACAGAAACAACCCGAGGTGCTCTGCGGTCTGGTGATGACCGTACGGGTAGACCTCGTTGGACGTGGCATCGTCGATGCGGTCCTTGAAGTTGGTGAAGACGCCGCCGAACGAGCTTCGCATCCGGTTCTTGATGAAGTCGAAGGCCTGCCTCATCGTGTCGGACGGAACGAGCGTCGGCGCGACGACCGTGAATGCGACGCCGTTCGAAGCCGCACCCCCGGCATGAACGACGATGTCCGCCGTCTCCGGCGATGCAGCGTGCGGAAGCCAGCACGCGATCGCATCCTCTCGCCAGGCGGTCACGGTGCAGGGCGAACCACCCCAGGTCACGCCTCCCCCGTCATGGCCGAACCCGCGTCCGGAGATCCCGATCGAATGCCCCGCGAGGCCCGACGTCTCGCGAAGCGACGCGATGTCGGGCGTTCGGCCAGCGCTGCGCGGGACGCGCGGTCCGCCGTCCGCGGCGAGCCGCACGCGCACGAGCGCCAGCTCGGAGACGCTGAGCTGGAACGACACGACGCCAGGCTCGGGCATGTGGAACGGTAGAACGCTCTCGGCGCCGTCGGCGTCCGGCGAGGTGAAGGCGACCGCGGCGACGTTGCGCGGGACCTCGAGGTCGACGCGCATCGTGACCGGCGAGCTTGCGCCGGCTCCGGCCCCGGTGAGATTGACGACCGTGAGGAGCTGCTCGTCGACGCCGTCGAGGACGTCGAACCACACCGCGGGCGGCGCGTCCGTGGAGATCGGCGCCGCCCCGGCGCGCGCGACGCGGGCCCGTACGAGAGCGAGTGCCAGCTCGTCGCCATAGCGCAGGTACCGGCGACCGACGAGAGACTCCACGTGCATCGCGGCGCCCGTCGATGCGGACTCGTCCGTGACGACGGGATTACTCTTTCGCGTACCGAACAGATCGCCGATCGCCAGCTCGTTGCGCTCGCGTCCGAGCTCGTCGAGCGTCCATGTGCGTAGGCCCGTGGAGAGCACGGAGCCGCCGCGCCTCGCGAACTCCTGGATCGCGTGCGCGGTCCCGTCCGTCGTCGCCACGACATCGGGCGCGATGACGAGGCGGTAGCTCGAGAGGCTGTCCGCAGTGACGTTCTCGGCCGGCACGATGTCGAACGGCACGTGCAGATGCGCGAGCGCCTTGACGATGCCGCGAAGCTCACCGACGGACTCGAGCGCGCCAGTAGCGTCGGCATGCCCCTCGGCGAACCACGAAACATCCGGACCGACGTTCGGTCCTCCCGCGCCGGTCATGGGCGCGAGGAACGAGCTGAAGGTCCCGCTGCCGTACCCGAAGTCGAGCAGATCGCGCGACGACGACGACTGCAGGACGACGACGCGCGCCGCCGAGCGCGCGGCCTGGATCTCCGGAAGATGCGCGCGCGCCCAAGCGAACGTGCGTGTCCGGACGTCCCGCGCCACGGACGCGTGCGGGATGGCCACGCGGTACTCCCACGGGCTCGCGCGGGCGGCCAGCGTGGTCCCGATGGCGAGCCGCGCATCCCACTCCGACGCTCCGCTGCTCGACGCGAGCATCACCCGGCCACGAACGGCGCCTCGCGCATACTTCAACATCGCGATTCGCTGCAGCCAGTCGTCCGAGGTCGCGCGGCGCATGCCTTCCGTTGCGGAAGGCACCGGCACGTCCCACAGACGATGCAGACCTTCGACGTCGCGAGCGAAGGCCCCATCGTTGCCGCGGTCAGTGGCGTCATTCGTGTCGAACGCGCGGTCCCGGATGATCGTCGACACGTCGGGTCGGACCTCGCGGGCCGCCGTCGCCAGCGCGGCCTCGAGCTCGGCGAGCGCGAGATGGCGATGCCGTACGAAGGCCCGCCAAGCGGGATCGCGCCACACGGTCTCGCACGCCGCGGGCGCGGACTTGTCCGGATCGTCGCACGGCACGCGAGGCGGCACCTCGAAGCCCGTGTCCGCTCGGAAGCTTGCTCGATACTCCGGGCATCCGAGCTGCCCGTCTCCGCGGAGCGGCGCGAGCTCCGGCGCGTCGAGGAGGAGCGCGTCGACGCCCGCAGCAGCCAGCTTGCGGACGCGCGTGAGCAGCCACTCGCGCGCGGGTCCCATCGGACAGAGAAGTACGCCATCGGTCTCCTCCGAGCCATCCGGCGCGAGCTGCAGCCACTCCGGGTGCTCGGAAGCGATCGCCGGCAGCTCGTCGCCTGCGCGCTGCGTGAGCGTCGGCATCGCCCAGAGGAGCCGCAGTCCTCGCCTATGCGCGCGATCGGCGACCTGGCGAACGAACCGAAGCTCGTCGTCGAGCTCCGCGTCCGACCGGTACTGGTCGGAGAGCGCGGAGTGACCGACGACGGCGGTGACGTTCTCTGCGTGCAGCTCGTCGAGCACCTGATCGACGGCGGTTGCCGACGAGCCCGCCACGAACATCGCGCCGGCGAGCGTCGCGGCGTCGAGCCAGGGCGCGGGGGGGAGCATCGTGATGTCCGCCTCGCGCCGCGCGTCGCTCGAGCACGCGAACGCGAAGGCAGCGAGCAGGATCACGGCAGCGTCGCGCACGATCGAGCGTCGGGGCATCGTCAGGTCTCCAGGACGGCGACGGAGTACTGGTAGACGGGCAGCTCGAGCTTTCCGCCGCCGAGCCACTTCGCCTCGCTCGGGACGAACGCTGCGTCCGGGGAGAGGAACGTGGCACGCGTGATCGGCTCCGGCAGCGAGAGCTCGATCGCGAGATCGCGCCGCTCCATCCGGTATTCGCCGGCGAACGGATACGCGCCGGCCGCCCTCGCCTCCGCGGGCTTGACGGCAAGGCTCGACGGAGCGCCTCCGTAGCTCAGGACGTGGAGGAGCCATCTCCGCCCGAGCTTGGTGAGCTCGATGTGCACGTCAGGATGCCCGTTCGTGATCGAGACCCGCCCTGCGGCCGCCTCCTCGACGGCTCGTTCGAAGACCGCGAGCGCCTCGGGGTTCGCTCCGGCAAGGTACGTCCGACCTACGAGATCCGGCCGATAGGAGACGCGCCCCACCGTCGTCGCGCCCACCGCCGCGTCGAAGCCGAGCCGACGATCGAGCCGCGCCTCCTCCCCTCTCGGGGTGCCGACCGCGTCCCCGTGCCCGGGCGCCGGCCCGGTGATCAGGAGGTGCCCTCCTGCCTCCACGTACGCGACGAGCATCTCGACATGGCGATCGTCGAGATGCTGCAAGCTCGGCGCAACGAGGAGCCGGAACGATCCGAGGTAGCTCGCATCGGCCTCCGTGATCGTCTGCAGCGGCACGATCGCGAACGGCACGTGCAGGCGAGACAGCGCGGCGACCGCGCCGCCGTAGTCGGCGCAATACGTGGTGCTCCGGAGCGACGAGCCCCAGAAGAACGAGGGATCGGCCTCGTGCACGTCACGATGGTCCGTCTCGTTGACGGCGCTTACGAAGAACGATGTGTCGACTGGTCCCCGGTCGATGTAGTCGCGACTCGCGGACGAATGCAGGACGCCGACCGTGGGCATCGGCTCCGCGTCGAAGAGAAGCTCGGCGTGCTCGCGGATGAACTGGAACATTCGCGTCCGGAAGCGAGCACCGACGCTCGTCGTCATCTCCGGCGTCTTCGTCTCGTACGGATTGCAGCCGGTCGCGCAGAGCAGCGCCATGACGAGCCCCGCGTCGGGCTCCTCCGCGCCGTAGCTGAAGACCCACGACGGCCGCGGTCGGTCACAGCCGCGCGCGAACTTGGCGCCGCGGATCTTGCAGAGCCAGTCGTCGGCCAGTGCGGGCCGCATGCCGAACATGTTGCTCACCGAGTCGAGCTCCCACACGCGATCGATCCGCTCCGGGAGCACGAGCCCCGACGTGTCCGGAGCCGGCCGGCTCGAAGAGAACGTGCGGAAGCTCGCGTCGAGGCCCTGCACTGTCGCGATGTCCGTATCCATCGTCACCGTCTCGAAGACGATCTCGATCGCCGGGTTCACCGACCGCGCCACGGCGAGCATGTCCATGCAGAAGCGCGACAGCTCCTCGTGACGCCAGCGCACCCATGTGCGGAAGACGGGATCCGTCCAGTCCTCGAGCAACGCCTCGGCGGACAGCCCGGTGTCCGAGCGGAACTTGTCGATGCAGGCGCGGTTCAGGCACGTCCAACGCAGGACGGTGTCCATGAAGAGCGGGACGTCGATCCAGAGCCCGTCGAGACCGGTGCGCGCGAGCTTCCTGATCCGATCGAAGAAGTACGCTCGATAGCCGGAGTTGTGACAAAGCCACGCGCTCTCGGCGAGCGGGTCGACCCAGTGTTCCTTGCTGCCGTAGAAGACGTTGGGTAGCCGCTCGATGCTGAGCTGCACCCAGTCGGGGTGATCCTTGTAGAGCGACCGCACGCCCGGCTTCTCGCCGTCGGGCGTGATCACCTCGAGGCTCGGGTAGTACCAGACCAGCTTCAGGTTGCGGGCGTGGCAGCTCCTCGCGTGTTCGTCGATGCGCTGCACCTCGAGGTCGAAGACGGCATCCGTCAGGTAGTCCGAGAGCGTGCTGTCTCCTTCGATGACGCTTGCGCCTTGTCTCACGGCGGCGTCGAAGAGCCGGCCGTGATCAACGTCGGGGTCGCTCAGGTCGAGGCCCGCGATACGCGCATGGAACATCCAGCGGGCGGTCGGCGGATCGGCCTTGGCGAGCTCCGTCGCGCAGCCGCCCATTCCGAGGAGCCCTGCCCCCCGACCGAGCGACGAGAGCAGCCCGAGCCCGAGGCCTCCCTCTAGCAGCGAACGGCGCCCGAGCGTCGGCCCGTCGTTGCGACCGGCACGCTCCCTGGCGAGCCCACGAGACCTCGGTCCCCTCCCCATGGTCCGCTCCAGCTTGTGTCGGTCGAGGACGGACGCAATCGGTCACAATGCCTCGGCACGCGGGACATGACCGTGTGACACGAGGAACATCCACTGCTCGAGCGCGGTCTGCGGATCCCCCGACCATTCGGCGACCTTCGCGGTCATGAGTCGTAGGCCGCGATCGGTCGGGTGCACCTTCACCAGCTTCTTCAGCAACACCAGCGCGCTGCGCGGGTCGCCAGCGCCGAGCTCGCGACTCACCTGCGCGCGCACGTGGGCCTCTTCGTTCGGCGCGAGCTCGAGGACACGTCGTCCGAGGCGCTGCGCGTCGCCCGTGTTCCCGCAAGAGGTGGCGAGCGCGGCGGACCGAATGACCAGATCGACGTCATCCGAGCGGAACGCGTACGGTCGCACGAGATCGGCGGCCTCACACGGACGCGCGAGAGCTTCGAGCGCCTCGGCCCCGGCAAGCACGTAACGACGCTCGTCAGCGGGATCGTCCGCCGTCTCCGCGGCGCGTTGGAACGACTCGGACGCCGCTCGTTCGTCGCCTCCTGCGCGAAGCCATCTCCCTGCTTCGGCCAGCGCTGCTGCACGCGCCGCCGGCGCCGTCTCGACTGCACCGGCAGCGACGAAGTAGCGTGCGCCCAGCGCAGGCTCCTCGAGCTCGAGGGCGAGCCGCCCGAGCTCGTACGAGCGCTGAGCAGGCCAGGCCCGCACACTGGCGCGATGGAGCTCTTGCCGGACCGCATCGAACGCGCTGCTCCGCTCGGCGCTCTCGACCGGGAGTGATCGCGCCCGCGCGAGGAGCAGCGCGAGGCGGAGGGAGCTCGCAGCGTCCTCGGTCGCGCGGTCGAACGCCACTCCGTCCAGCGCAGCGAGCGCCTCGTCCCAACGCCCGATCTCGCCGAGCTGCCTCGCCTGGACGAGTCGCAGGTTCGGATCGTCCTGCTTCGCACGCGTGAGCACGGTCAGGTAGGCGAGCGAATACGCGTCGACACGCTGCCTGCCCGTCAGCTCCGCGAACTCGCGACCCGACGGGAAGACCACCGTGAGGACGACGCCCATCATGAACGCGAGCCCGAGGAGCGTCGGCGCCCCGGCAAAGCCCCCACGTCGACCGATCGCCTGCTCAGCGGCACTCAAGGTCCACCTCCTCCGTGTCCGAGGTCGCGAGACGGAAGCGCGTGACGGCACGACCGCCGGAGACGACGGGTGGCTGGGGCGAACCTCCGATGCGGCGCCCCTTCATCGCGAGTGTGCACGGCGCCGCGGCGGCAACGTCGATCTCGAGAGGGACATTGCCGGAGATCTGGACCGAGGCGCGGCTCGCGTCGCGCACACGCCACCGACGCGCGCGTCCGTTCGCGTCGACGAGCTGCGGCCCGAGCGGCGTGGAAGCGCCGAACGCGAGGACGGCCACGTTGCGGTCCCGATCGTCCGTCAGGTGGACGTAGCGCCCTTGCCTCAGCTCGCGAACACCGGCCACACCGGTGCTCCGCGACGGCTCCGGCCAGCCGAGCGCGGGATCGATGCGGACGGTACGAAGGTCGCCGAGACCGCCGAGCTCCCACGTCACATCGTCGAGCCGCCGCGCGAGCGAGACCTGCTGGAACGCGAGCACCTTCGACGCGTATTCGCTCAAGAACAGCGGCGTCGTCTCCTGGGCGACGGCCCACGCATACACCTGTTCGAGCGCGCGGAGCGATGCGGTCTTCGCGGCCGAGTAGAAGTGGTAGTAGATGCTGATGGTGCTGAGCCGCCTCGGCGCGTCGTTCAGCTCGAACGTCTCGATGACGTGCCGGTAGCCGTCGAACGGCCCGAGCCAGTCGTTCGTGTACACGTTCTCGTTCTCGATCGGCGCGAAGACCTGGTACGCGCCATCACCTTTCGGGATCCCCATCGCGGAGCCGCGTGTGAGCGACGGAAGATCCCGCGTCCGCGTCGCGCCGCCGCCGTTCACGTTGTACAGCCCGAGCCTCTGCGACAGCGCCACGGCGCGCTGGCTGGGCGAGCAGCTACCGGACCACAGCAGCACCTTCACGCTCTTGCCTCGCGGGCCGAGCCCATTGATGTATGCGACGGACCCCGCGAGCTCTCGCTGGAGATCGAACGTGTAGCCGGGGATCGCCAGGTGTGGGACGTGCCCGTCCCGACGCCCGGCCTCGGCGTCTTCCCATTCGAACGGATGGCTGAAGGTATGCGAGGCCATCTCGACGTGCGGAAGCGCGAAGATCCGCCGTGCGAACGCTTCGAGCTTCTCGGTGTGCTGCGGATACATGCCCGCGGGCCCCACCTCGCCTTCGACGATGGAAACGGTATGCGGAAATCGATGACGCTCGAGGACCTCCTCGAGGATGATCTGCGCCGTGAAGGGCGCGCCCGGACGCTCGGCCCGGCTCACGAAGGCATCCCCGTCGAGGTGCGCCGTGAGGATGCGCCTGCCGGCCTCGGTCGTGACGTCGGGCGCCGGGATGGGAGGGAGCGCGAGCGCGTCCTTCAGGAACTTGAACGGATCGAGGATCCAGCGTCGCTCCTGTTCGAGCCGATCTTCGATGACGTATGGCATGAAGGCCGCGCCGCCCCACGGACCGATCACCGCGCCGTCCCACGAGCTGCCTCCACCGTCGGCGACGCGGAGAAGTGACCGCACGTCGTCGCGTGCGGCGACGACCGGCGGTCGTTCGTGGAGACGCGGTCGCAGCGGAGCTTCGAATCCGAAGTGCTCCGTCGATGACACGATCCGCATCGGGGGGCTCGCGACCGCGTTGGCCGAAGCAAGGCCGAGCCTGGCGAGAAACGCCACGTCCGCGTCGAAGCCGAAGCCCTCGACGAAGGCGATCCGGATCCCGGCAGCCATCTGCTCGAGGAGCCATCTCCGATAGGTGTCCCTCGCGTCGACGCCTTCGGGTAGCAGCGTGACGATCCCGGCGTACCGGCCCGCAAGCTTGCCCGCAGGAAGCGACTGCCGCACGTCGACGTAGTCGACCGCGTAGCCGAGCCACTCGAGGACGGGTGCGACGAGGACGGCAGCGTCCTGCACACCCAGGTAACCCTCGCCGTTGCTCTTGTAGAGAAGGAGCACCTTGCGAGGCACGATCTCGACGCGCCCGATGCCCATCTCGTCCAGCTTCGGCGTCGAGATCCAAGGTTCGAACCCCAGCGCCGCGATCCGCTTTGCGAGCGCGCGCCTCGCGGCAAGATCGCTCGACGGTGCGTAGTCGATCACCGTGATGGGAAGCCGATGGCTCGCCTGCACGTCGCGGATGCGCCGAAGGAGCGCCTCGGTCTCGGCAGGCGTCTGCGCGCGGCAACCCGTGCCAGAGGGATCGCACGTCGAGAACAGCGACTCGACGACGACTCCGTCGACCCTCGGCGCATGCGGCAGGACCTCGAAGCCGCGATTGAGGAGCACCTTCGCATCCGGGTGGCGCTGCTTCAGCGACGCGACGAACGCGCCGATCTGCCGCGCGTGACGCGCGCGGGCTCGAGCATCGGGCACGAACCGCTCGTAGCTGTCGAGGGTGTCGAGGAAGAACCCGCGGTACCCGCGCGTCCAGAGAGGCTCGACGACTCGCTCGAGGAGGAACGTCGACCACTCCGCGCTGCTCGTATCGACGACATCCGAGCCCCACGTCCCGTTCCGACCGAGCACGAGCCGCTTCGGGATGGCCTTGTGCCATGACCGCGTCGGGTGCGCTTCGCCGACCGACACGTACGCGAAGAGCTCGGCACGTGACGACCGTGGGATGACCGCGAAGTGGTCCGCCTCGACGACGACGCGGTCGTAGTGAGCGAGCAGCTCCAGCGGCAGATCCTTCCCGTAGAAGAACGCCGTCGATGGATTGGCTGGCGTCGATGGAGCGCCCGCAGGTTGCGCCCGCGCTGGCAGGCCGACGAGCATCAGCGAGACGAGCGCCATGGCGGCCCGACGCATCGATCCGAACATGCGCGCGAAGCTAACCACCGCGCTCGCGCATGCTGCTCTCTTTGCTCGGTCCGACGGACAACCGCCGGCGGCGTGCTTAAGACCGACCTGCGATGAGCTCGATGCCTCGTACCGTGCGGAGCCACGCGACGCGGACGACGATCGTCCTCACGATCGCGATCGCAGCGTCTCCCGCCTGCGCTCGCAAGCCACCTGGCTCGGACACGTACCGTGTGATGGAGGCGCGCTCGGAACCGAATCGAGACGACGAAGCACCGTCGAAGGCGCCACCAGCCGCCGCGCACGACGGGAGCGAGAAGACGGCCGAAGCTCGCGCTCCCTCGCAGACGATGCTCGGCCCCGGCTTCACCGACAAGGGACCGTGGATGACGTTCTACGGAAAGGCCTCGGAGATGGGCGACCTCGCCCGGGTCGCGCACACCTATCGCATCATCGTCATCGACGCCGATCCTGGGATGCGCAACTTCACGGACGCCCAGCTTGCGCAGCTACGCGCGGGCGGGCGCAACCGCGTCATCAGCTACATGAACCTCGGCTCGTGCGAGACGTTCCGGACCTACTGGACGACGGCGCCCGGCAGCCTCGTCTCCTGCTCTGCCAACGCGGACGCCAGACGTGGAGCCTACCAAGGTTACCCCGACGAGACCTGGATGGACGTCGGCAACGCCGACTATCAGGCGCTCATCCTCGAGCATGTCGCACCGCGCCTCGCCGCGCGCGTCGACGGGTTCTACCTCGACAACCTGGAGATCGTGGAGCACGCGCCGTCGTCGTCGAACGGCCCGTGCACCGCGGCGTGCAGGCAAGGAGGCCTCGATCTCGTTCGCAAGCTCCGCGACAAGTATCCACGCCACCTCATCATCATGCAGAACGCGACGGGGGACACGACGCGGCTCGGCACGACCGGCGGCATTCCCTTCCCGCTGCTTCTCGACGGCATTGCCCACGAGGAGGTGTACGCGCCGACCTACGACGAAGGCGCGGAGACCGAGCTCGTCGCCTGGAGCGCGATGGGGCTGTCGACGCGCGATCACCGCCCCTTCTGGATCGGCGTGGAGGACTACGTCGGCAATTGCCGCAACGCGCGCGCGGCCAATACGTCGGCGGCGCGCGCTCGATCGCGCGGCTTCTCACCGTGGGCGAGCGACGAGAGCAGTGGACAGCGCGTCGTCTGCTTCTGGGAATGATGCCCCTGCGGCGCGTCGGACAAACTTCGAGCTTCGAACGCGCCGGGGCTTGTCGGCGGGCAACGACGACACATGCCTGTTCCGGCTATGCGTCGTCGTCCTTCCGCATGGGCGATCGCCTCCGTCGTCGCGTTCCTCGCATCGAGCTCGTCGAGCGCTCGCGCAGAGCCTCGCCGGCCCGAGAACACGCGCGCCGACCGGCGCTCCGGCCCAACGTCCGCTGCAACCCCCGCCGGCTCGGCGTATTCGAACGCGCTCCGGATCGCGCGCATGCTTCACGACGACAACCTAGTCGCGCGGCTGCTCGCGATGCACGGCATGGGCAAGAGCGCGTCGGACGCCGACCTCGTCGCCGTCATCGACGCGCACGAGGCCGCAGGCGCTCCGCAGCTCGCCGTCGACTTCCTCCGCAAGAGAGTACAGCTCTACCCGGACGACAAGCGCTCGCGTGTGCACCTCGCCCGGCTCCTGGCACGCATCGGTCAGTCGCGTGACGCCGTGCTCGTCTGGCGTCAGCACGTGGACAAGCACGGGCTCGAGGCGCTCGCGATGGATGACCTCCTTCGGTACGCCCGCGACCTGTCGCGCATCGGAGACGTCGACGGTGCCTACGCGCTCTTGCTCCGAGCCAGAGCGAACGCGCCCGACGACGACCCCGCGTACTGGACCGACCTTGCGACGCTCGCGTGGGAGCGCGACGACACGCAAACGGCGCTGGCAGCGTACGAGCACGTGTACCGTCTCGAGCCGAAGACGCTCCACGCAGGCGCTCGGTTGATGACGCTGCTCGCGAACGCCAAGCGGCGCGACGAGGCTGTCCGCGTCGCGATGGCGGAGCACGCGCGCGCCGGAGACGCGAACGCCGCCCTTTTCGCCGCACACCTCCTGGCGAGCGACGGCGACTGGAACGCGCTCTGGGCCGTCATCCGCGAGCTCGAACGAGCGCCCGGCGCCCTTCATTCACGCGCCGAGTACTTCGTGCTGAAGGGCGACGCCGCGAAACACCTCGGAGACTCCCTGGAGGCTTCGAAGGCGTATGCGCAAGCGCTCGCGCTCGCCCCCGACGATGCAAACATCCGAGCAAGCGCGCTCTGGACCGCGATCGAGCGTGGCGATCAGCGTCAGATCCACAGCTACGTCGAGCGCTTCCGCAACGGCACGCGCGACGAGTCGGCTCTCTGGCTTCCGATGGCGCATGGCCTTGCCAGCATCGGCCGACCGCGCGAGGCCGTCGTGTGGTTCTCGCTGCAGCTTCGGAGCACACCGCGCGATGCACGGCTGCTGCTCGACCTCTCGGATGCGCTCTCCGTCGTGGGCAGCGACGGTACGGCTCTCGACCTGCGGCGGCGCGCGCTCGCCCAGCTTCCTCTCGAGATCGGAACTGCGGTCCGCACGCGCGACCGCACGGACGAGCAGCGTCAGCTGGTGGAGTCCGCGGCCCTCGTGCTCCGGGAGACCAGCGGCATCCCTCGCGCCGATGCTTGGATGACCGCCCTGCTGAAGGCGCCCCAGCCAGGCCCCGCGGTGACTCCCGGAGCGCGCACGCGCCTTCGAGCACAACGCACGGACGAGGAGACGGCGGTCGAATGGTACCTCGCTACCGGCCGACCGGAGCACGCACGCCGCGTCCTCGCGCAGAATGGTGCGGGCCCCCTCCGCAAGCATCGCCTCGCGCTCGCGGTGATCGACAACGACCCGGCGCAGATGAAGGCGCTGCTCGCCGATGCTTCGGGCGCATCGGGCGAAAACCGCGCACACGCGCTCGTCGAGCTCGAACGCGGACGCGACGCGATGGCCGTCATGCGAGAAGAGCTCGCGCACGCGCCGAACGGCCCGGATGCCCCCGCGATGAACGCCGAGCTCGCGAAGCTCGCGCTGATCCATCGCCCGAACGTCCGCATCGGAGGCGTGTACGAGCACATCAGCGGCCTCGACGTCGCAGGACCGACGCTGTCCGCGAGCCACGACGGGCTCGGCGGCCGTGTGACGTATTCGGCCAGCGCTGCGCGCATGTTCGACCGCGGCGGGCAGCTACTGTTGCGCGGCCCCCGAGACGAAGCGGAGGTCGGCGCGCTCCTACGACTCTCGTCGGTCGTCGCGGTGACGGACATCTCGGCCGCGTTCGACTACCAAACCGACACTCCGGTCGGACGCGCAGGCATCTTCGACCTCCGTCGTCTCGGAAAGCAGCTCGCCGTGATCACGGAGCTACGCGCTGGCGCGCGCATCTACGATACGAGCTTCCTCCGCGTCGCGGCGGTCCGCAACTCCGGTGCGGTCGGCGTACGCTACGATCTGCCGCGCTGGTACGCGACCGCGGAGCTCGAGGGTCGCGAGGAGCACACGCGGCGCTATCAGCACCTCGCCTGGGACGTCGTGGCGACCGCCGAGACCGGCGTGAAGCTGGTCACGCGTGAACCGCACGTTTCCGTCGGCGCCCAGGTGCAGGCATCGGAACGGGCGTATCCGACGCGCCTGCCCGGCGACGCGAGGCTCGTCTCGCCGAACGTCGATCTCGTGCGCGCCCTTCCTCCGAGCTTCCAGCTCGTGGGCGGCGTCATCCATGTCTCCCGCGGAGACTTCTACGAGCGGACCCGGCCGGACCGCGCGCCCTTCCCACGTTACGACTGCGAGGCGGCGTTCGGAGCGCTGATGCCGGACACCGACACCGCTCTCCACGTCCTGTGCGGCGCGAGCGTGCGTGCTCCGGGCGGCTACACGACGCTCCTCGCCTTCTACAACCGCGGCGTCGCCGGCATCCGCAACAACGAGAACGCCGAGCTCGCGCTCTCGTACACGGCGCTTTTCTGAGCCATCTCACCCTCGTTCGTCACGCGATGCGTGAACGTGCGATCACTCGTCGTCTTGACCACGATGCCAATAGCCCTCAAAAGAGCACGACTTCCGTAGCGCTCCTCGAGCGGCGGCAGTGACGAAAGGGGGAACGCTCCGTGGGTCGCGAAGGTCTCGCATCGGCGCACTCGCGCGCGGAAGCGCGCGAGGCATCGGCTCTCCACCGCCTGGTCACGTTGGTCGAGCGGTCGTCGACGGTCGCTCTCCTGGCCGCCCTCACGGCGCTTGCTCCTTCACTCGGCTGTGGCGGTCCCGTGACCAGCGTCCACCGCGCGGGTGAGGTGAAGACGGCGTCGCGCTGGGCGCTCTTGCCGGTCCAGAACCACTCCGAGACGCCCCAGGCGGGCGAGCGTGTCGAGGCAATCCTCGAGACCTTGCTCCGGAAAGGCGGAGTCTCGCAGCTCGATCACTACCCGGCGCCGAAGGAGAGCGACGCCCAGCTCTTCAACAGCGATCGGCAGCGCTATGAAGCGGCTCTCGACTGGGCCCGCGGGAGCAAATACGACTACGCCGTCACCGGCAGCGTCGAGGAGTGGCGATACAAGAGCGGCCTCGACGGCGAGCCTGCGATCGGCATCTCGATGCGCGTCGTCGAGCTGTCCTCCGGGAAGGTCGTCTGGGCAGCGACGGGTACCCAGACCGGCAGCGGGACCGAGAACGCGAGCGGCACCGCGCTGAAGCTGCTGGATCGCATGGTCCACGACCTTCGGCAGACGCAGTGAGGGCCGCGGTGAACGACCCGGGTGCGGCGCGGCGCATCGGCGAGTGCGTCGTCATCACGATCGCGATCCCCGTCATCGGGTTCGTCATCGACTCCACGGATCCCTTCTTCCTTCGGCACCGGTTTCCGTGGCTCGTCTTCGCCCCGCTGCTGATCGCCCTCCGACACGGGTTCCGCCTCGGATTCTCGAGCGCCGCGGTGCTCGTGGTGGCGCTCATCCTCGCGTGGCGCACGCGCATCGTCCCGCTGGCCGGCTTCCCCGGTGAGCCCGTCGTAGGTCTGCTCGGGCTCGCGATGATCTCCGGCCAGTTCGCCGACCTGTGGAGGCGCGAATCACAACGCCGCGACTGTGAGCTGGCAACGCTCCGGAGCGAGGCCGATCGACTCGCGCGCGCCCACCTGCTCCTCGAGGCGTCGCATGATCGGTTGGACGAGCAGCTCCAGCGCAAGACGACGAGCCTCCGTGAAGCAATGGCGGCTGTGAACGAGCTACCGGAGATCGACTCGCTACAGACACACGGAGCCGCCATCCTCGAAGTGTTCACGACGTACTGCGGACTCGAGATCGCCGAGCTGTTCGGCGTAGAGCAAGGCACACTCGGCCCGCGATGCGCGACCGCTGGGCGGCCGGAGCTCATTCGAGGCGACGACCCTCTGCTCGTCCACGCCATGCGGTCGGGTCGCCTCACGCACGTGGCGACGACGACGACTCCCGGGCGTGACCGGCGGCCGTTCGACTCGGCGCTGCTTGCGGCGCTGCCGTTCGTCGATTCGCTCGGCATCGTTCGCGGCGTCCTCTGCGTCCAGGCGATGCCGTTTGCCGCGTTCGAAAAGCGAAACCTCGACACGATGGTGACGATCGCAGCGACCGTCGCGGACCGCCTCGCGGCGGTGCCCAGGCCACGTGAGCCGCAGGTAGCTCTCATCAAGGGGCTGTCGGCATGACGCCCGCAAAGGCCCTCGCCCTCAGCGCCGGCGTCATCCTGGTGCTGGTGGTGGACCTCGTCTTGATGGTCCGCGTGTTCATGCCACCGGAGGGACCACTCCTCGCCGCGCTCGGCGTTCATGCGAGCTGTGCGAGCGCGGCGGGGGCGCTCCTGTCCGCGACGCCCCCCTCGTTTCTCGTCGTCACCAGGCGGAACCTCGGGCTCTTCATCGCGTGCGTCGCGTTCTTCGTCCCCGTTCTCGGAGTTCTCGGCGTCGTCGCCGTTCTCGCTTTCGGGGTCTCCGAGCCTCGAGCGTCGCGTGTCGATCGCTGGATCGAGCACGAGCCGCCGTTCGCGCTCGCCGAGCGGCGCCGGCGCACGGTCCGCTCGGTCCAGCGCCGCGCGTCCGCGCCGGACATCGTCGCGACGCTGCATCTTCGGGCGGCCCAGCACGCAGCAAGCCGGTTCCGCGCCGTGCTCGCGACCAAGCGCCTCCCCGCGAGGCTCTCGGTCCCGGTCCTGAAGCTTGCGCAGCGCGACCCGTCGGACGAGGTGCGCCTCTACGCGTTCTCGCGCCTCGAGAACATGCGCGACGAGATCGAGCAGCGCATCGAAGGCCTGCAGACCGCGCTCGAAGATGCGTCCGAAGACGTGCGTCCGCGCCTTCACCTCCGTCTTGCCGAGAGCTACTGGGAGCTCGGCACGTCGGGCCTCGCCGAGGGAGCCGTCCGCGCGCATGCGCTCTCCTGCGCTCATCGACACGCGCGGTCCGCTTGCGAGCTCGCACCGTCTCACGCCGCCGCCGAGCTCGTTCGCGGGCGTGTTCTCCTCGCGCTACGCGACGCGGACGCCGCGGCCGCCGCCTTCGAGGCGGCGGTGCAGGCGGGGTATCCTCGGCCCAAGGCGCTGTTGCTCCTCGCGGAGTGCGCCTTCGAGCAACGCGACTTCGGCAAGGTCCGGACTGCGCTCTCGGAGCTCGAAGCTTCGGCGCACGGCACGGCCGACGTACGCGATCTCCTCGCGCTCTGGGCCGAGCGCGATCCCTCGAGGCCGACGCAGCGCCCGCCCGCAGCGGTCGCGGAGCAGACGGTATGAACCGATTCGGCGGCCCGACGCTCGAAGCGGGAGGCACGGCGGACGTGACGCTGCTGCTCGAGGGGACCTACCCCTTCGTGAGCGGCGGCGTCTCGAGCTGGGTCCATCAGATCATCCGTGGACTGCCGGACCTCCGGTTCGCGCTCGTCTTCATCGGTGGATCTCCCGAGAGTTATGACCGGCTCCGCTACGAGCTTCCACCGAACGTCGTCCATCTCGAAGAGCACTATCTCGGCGCGGCGCGCGGCTGTCAGCGCGTCGCAGCCCGCGTCGGCGACGTGGGCTTCTACCGCATGAGCCGGGAGCTGCACGACGAGCTCGCACGCGGAGGCTCCAGCGACGTACTCGAGAACGTCCTCGAGCGTATGGTCCGTGCGCTGCTCGAAGACCCGGAGCGTCACGAGAAGGACTTCCTCTCGAGCGAGTCGTCCTGGGAGCAGATCTGTTCGCACTACGAGCGGTCGGCAAAGACACAGAGCTTCCTCGAGTATTTCTGGACGGTGCGCTCCATGCACGCCCCGCTCTTCGTCATGGCGCGCGCCGCCGCGTCGGTGCCTGCGTCGCGCGCGTTCCACGTCGTCTCGACGGGCTTCGCCGGCTTTCTCGGGGCGCTGCTGCAGAAGAGGCGCGGGCGCCCGCTCATCCTCACCGAGCACGGCATCTACTCGAAGGAGCGCACCATCGAGCTGCTCCAGGCGACCTGGATCCGAGAGGACGACGAAGACTCGGACGCCGACCCCGAGCGCTACGCCGTGGGGTACTTCCGTCAGATGTGGATCCGCTTCTTCGAGGCGCTCGGGCGCATGGCCTACGGCGCAGCCAGTCCCATCGTCTCGCTGTACGAAGGCAACCGGCAGCGCCAGGTCCGCGACGGGGCCGATCCGGGGCGGACGCGCGTCGTTCCGAACGGAATCGATCTCGTCCGGTTCACCGCGCTGCGCGCGAAGCGACCGCGTTCGATTCCACGCGTCCTCGGTCTGGTCGGGCGCGTGGTGCCGATCAAAGACATCAAGACCTTCATTCGTGCGATGCGGGTCGTCGCCTCCGAGCTGCCAGACGCCGAAGGATGGATCGTGGGGCCGGAGGACGAAGATCCAGCCTACGCCGAGGAATGCCACCATCTCGTTCGCAGCCTGGGGCTCGAGGGGAAGGTGAAGTTCCTCGGCTTCCGCAACGTCGCCGATGTTCTTCCGCAGCTCGGGCTCAACGTGCTCACGTCGATCAGCGAGGCGCAGCCTCTCGTCGTCCTCGAGGGCTTCGCTGCTGGCGTTCCTTGTGTATCCACCGACGTGGGCTGCGTCCGCGAGCTGATTCACGGCAGCCATCCCGGCGACCTTTACGGGCCGGCAGGCGCCGTCGTCGACATCGCGAGCCCCGAGGCGACCGCACGCGCGGCGCTCGAGCTGCTCGGCGACGTGCAGCGCTGGAGCGCAACGCAGGCAGCCGGCATCGCGCGCGTGGAGAACCTGTACACGCAGGAGATCATGCTCGCCCGCTACCGCTCGATCTACGAGAGCGCGCTGGTGCCTGCCCTACCGACGGGCGGAGCGAGCATGGAGGGGGCTTCGTGGCAGGGATCGGATTCGAGCTGAGACAACACCTCCGCAAGGACACGTATGCCGGTGTCCTTCGGGCGTACTTTCTCGCGGGCATGGTGGGGTCCGGCCCGTGGGTCATCTCCATCAGCTCGATGCTCTTCATCGGCGCGCTCGCCAATGCGCCCGGACACGAGGAGGCGGTCACCCCGTTCCTCGCGACGGTCACGTATCTGATGGCGTGCTCGCTCACGCTCTCGGGACTCCTCCAGCTCCTGTTCGTACGCTTCGTCGCGGATCGCCTCTTCGAAGAGCGCGAAGACGCCGTCGCGCCGAACCTGCTCGGCGCGCTCCTCGTGACGACCGCGGCGAGCGGGCTCTGCGGGACCGCGGTCGCCGCATCGCCGATCTGGGAGCATGCGGTCCCGCCGGCACATGAAGGCGGCATCGCCTTCCGCGCGCTGCTCGTCGCGGCGTTCGTGACGCTGTGCAACGTATGGATCCTGAGCGGGCTCCTCTCCGGCGTGAAGTCGTACCGGAGCGTCGTCGCGGTGTTCACGCTCGGGTACGGGCTGACCGTCGGGCTGGCCCCGGTCTTCGGACACATCGGCCTCGCGGGTTATCTCGCCGCGTTCTTCGTCGGGCACGCGGTGATGCTGTTCGCGATGCTCGTCCTCGTGCTCCGCCGGTACCGGAGCCATCGGTTCATCGCCTTCGAGTTCCTGGAACGGACGAAGATCCATCCCGAGCTCGCGCTCACGGGGCTCCTCCTGAACGCAGCGGTCTGGGTGGACAAGTTCGTCTTCTGGATGAATCCGATCACGTCCGAGCCGCTCATCGGCCCGATCCGGCATTCGGTCGTCTACGATGTGCCGATCTTCGTCGCGTACCTCTCGGTCATCCCAGGCATGTCCGTGTTCTTCGTCCGCATCGAGACGGACTTCGCGGAGAGCTATGACCGGTACTACGCCGCCGTGCGCGACGGCGACACGCTCGCCGAGCTCCAGCGCCTGCGGTTCGCGCTGGCCGAAGCGGCGCGTTCCGGCATCAACGACATCTTCCGGATCCAGGGGCTCACGGTGCTCGTCCTCTTGCTGGTCGGTGAGCACGTGCTCGCCTTGTTCCGGATCCCTTCGTTCTACTCGTACCTGTTCAACATCGACGTCGCGGGCGTCGGCTTCCAGGTGCTCCTGCTCGCGACGCTGACCATCCTCTTCTATCTGGACTGCCGCAAGCTGGCGCTCTACCTCGCTGCGCTCTTCACCGCCGCGAACCTCGTCCTCTCCATCGTGAGCCAGCATCTCGGGCCGCGCTTCTACGGGTTCGGCTTCCTTCTCGCCGCGGCGCTCACGAGCCTGGTCTCGCTCGCAGTCCTGTCACGCAAGCTCGATCGGCTGGACTACGAGACGTTCATGACCTGATGGCGCTCACGCGCTCAGCGAACGCTCGGATCGGAAAGCAACGGTGTGCTGTCGGCCGTGTCGATGCCGCCGCGGGCATAGGCGGCCGCCACGACGCCGAGGAGCAAAGCTGCCACGACCGCCACCGCCATACCGAAGCTGCGCGCCACCTTGGCCATCGCCGTACTGCTTCGCTCGAGACGAGAATGCTCCATCACCAGCCTCCGCGTCATGGGTTCGGATTCGGCTGTCGACGTTAAGCAGCGCCGTGAGCGGACGCCACCCGGGCTCGTCCCCGTAACGAGTGGCAATCTTCACCGCGCGGCGCGGACGCTGGCGGGCCGCGCCGTCATGATCGGACATGATCGGGAGAGGCGCCGTAGCGATCCCGATCGCTCCTTCAGCGACGAACGCGCACGATCGACCCGGTGTTCGTTGCGCCGGTCCCCTTGTTCGCCCAGTAGGCGAACTCTCCGTCGAGCGCGAGGGCGTGAGGGTTCGCCTGCCCTTCGGCGACGGTCACCGGCCCGCCGGGGCAGCCCGGGAGCTTGCACATCCGGATCTTGCCGTCGGCTGCGCCGGGGCTCGCCTTGACGCCCCAGTACACGGCGTTGGGGTCTGCGACGAGGTCCAGGATGGTCCCCTCCGGCGTCGCGAACAGCGGGGTCCCGGTCCCGCCGCAGCCCGTGACGGGACACGAGATCACCGTGCTCTGCGTCGCGTTGATGTCCGCCGATGCCAGGACGGTCGTGCCTCCGACGATCGCGACGGCTCCCCCCTTGTCCATCAGCTTCGTGGGGTTCTTGTTCTCGATCTTGCCGATCCACACGCCTCCCGCTCCGTTCGCGGAGAAGTCGGTGTTCGAGAAGACGAGCCAGGTCTCGTCGACGGCAAAGCGATGCGAGCTCTCGCGGTACATGGCAGACAGGTCGTCGATGGGGCCGCTCGGAAGCCGCACGCCTTTCAGCGCGCCCGTCCCGTCGTACCAGATGAGCGACTTCGAATTGCCGACGAGCTGTCCCGTCCCGGTGTAGTCGCCGATCGGGGACGGCGAGCGTCCGCATCCGCCGACCTCGCAGCGGTGCACGTAGTAGTCGACGCCGGCGGCTGGCGTCTGTCCGAGCCAGTAGGCGTTGGTCTCGTTCACGAAAATCTGCCGGGGCCCGATGTCGGCCTGGAGCGTGGAGTTCGCGAGGAGCGTGGGCGCGCCGACGCAGCCCGTCTTCGAACACTTCTCGGCGGTCTCGGCACGGACCCAGAAGACCCCCGACGAGTTGACGGCGAGGCTCAGCGGCGCGTCGACGTTCGGCGCGATCACCTGAGGCTGACAGCGACCGTCCACACACGAGCCGCCGCCGCAGTCGTGGCCGCATGCCCCGCAGTGGTTCGCGTCCGTCGCCGTCGAGGTCTCGCAGGAACCGTTTCCGTCGCAGTCAGCGAGGGGCGCGGTGCACATCGTCCCGCTGTCGTTCCCGGAATCCGTTCCAGCATCTCCCGTCGGATCGCTGGAGCCATCCGCCGCGCCGGAGTCGGGCGTGGTGGTCGGGGGTTGAACCGCTCCAGGGTCGTCTCCGACGCACGAGGCGACAGCGAGCAATACTCCGACGAGCGAGGAGACCCCGAGAGCAGACAGCGCGCGCATGCCCTGCATGATCGCATGCCTCCGCTCGAGGTCTAGCCTCGTCGGAGCCCGCCGCCGCCGAATCTTCCGCTCGGGAGCTCTGCGGTTCGGAGGCGCTTCAACGGGTCGGCGATTTCCCCGATACACCGATGCACCGATTCACCGCGCCCCGCCTTCGTGCGCTCATCGCTCGCCCGCTTGCCCACGGCCGCCCCTGCCACGCATCGCCGCCGTGGCGCTATGCTCGGTCCATGACGATCGCCGACGCGCTTCGCCGCCGACTCCGTGCAGCCCAGGGGCAGGAGCCATGTGACCTCGTCCTGCGGAACGTCCGCTGGCTCGACGTCTTCAGCTGCGAGTTCGTCGCTGGCGACGTCGCGATCAAGGACGGCGTCGTGGTCGGGCTCCTGCCGGGCCTGCGCGGCGAGCGCGAGATCGACGGTCGCGGCGCGCACGTGGTGCCGGGCTTCATCGACGCGCACGTTCATCTCGAGAGCTCGCTGCTCGTCCCGGAGAACTTCCAGCGCGCCGTCCTCCCGCACGGCACCACGACGGCCGTGTGCGATCCGCACGAGCTCGCGAACGTGCTCGGTGTGCCCGGCATCCAATTCTTTCTCGACGCGGCGGAGCGGATGACTCACGGCGGGAAGCCTGGGCTCGACCTGCGCGTGATGGTCAGCTCCTGCGTCCCGGCGACGAGCTTCGAAACGAACGGCGCGGGCGTCCTCGATGCGTCCATGCTCGCGCCGCTCCTCCCGCACCCGAAGACGCTCGGGCTCGCAGAGGTGATGAACGTCCCCGGTGTGCTCTCCGGCGATCCCCTCCTCGTCGACAAGCTCGCGGCGTTCGACGGGCGGCCCCTCGACGGGCACGCCCCGCTCGTCCGCGGCCACGCCCTCTCCGCGTATGCGTGCGCCGGGATCACCACGTGCCACGAGAGCTCCGAGCTCGGAGAAGCGCAAGAGAAGCTGCGCAACGGCATCGCCGTCTGGATCCGAGAAGGAAGCGTCGCCAAAGATCTCGACGCGCTCGCTCCGCTCCTCACGCTCGCGACCTCGACGAGCATCGGCTTCTGCACCGACGATCGGAACCCGCTCGACATCGCGCACGAGGGCCACCTCGACTGGCTCGTCCGCTCTGCCATCGCGAAGGGGATCCCGTCCGAGGTCGTGTACCGCGCGGCCTCCTGGTCGGTGGCACGTCACTACGGGCTCGCTGGGCCTGCGCGCAACGCGGAGCGCGTCGGGGCGATCGCGCCGGGCTTCCGCGCAGATCTCGTGATCCTCGATGACGTCGCGAGCTGCGCGATCCGGGACGTTCTCGTCGGCGGGACGTTCGTTCGCGAGCTCGAGACCGATCGCCCGGCGTTCGCCAAACCGGCAAACACGATCCGAGCGGCGATCCCCGAAGCCCGCGACCTCGAAGGTCCGAGCGGGATGGTCCACGTCATCGGCGTCCGCGCCGGACGGATCCTCACGGACCGCCATGTCGCCCGTCACGACGCGCCCGGCATCCGCCGCCTGAGCGTCCTCGAGCGCTACGGCAAAGGCAGCAAACCGGCGAACGGCTACGTCGTGGGCTTCGGTGAGCTCGACGGGGCCATCGCGTCGAGCGTCGGCCACGACAGCCACAACCTCGTCGTCGTCGGCAACGACACGAACGACATGCGCGTCGCGCTCGCGGCCCTCGCCGAGGTGGGCGGAGGCTTCTGCGTCGTGAAGGGCGGCAACGTCCTCGCGCGTCTGGCGCTTCCGCTCGGGGGCCTCATGTCGCTCGACGAGCCGCAGGCGATCGCCCACACGCTCGAGGAGCTGCGCGCCGCCAGCAAAGCCATCGGCTGCGAGCTTCCCGAGCCGTTCCTCCAGCTGGCGTTCCTCAGCCTCCCCGTCATCCCGAGCCTCAAGCTCACCGATCGGGGCCTCATGGACGTCGACGCCTTCCAGCTCATCGACGTCCGCGCGGCCTGAGCGTCATTCGCCAGAAAGATCGAGACACACCATTGAGCGCGGCCGTGGCGTACGCTGGGACCATGCGCCGCCACATCCTCGTCACCGCCAGCCTCGTCGCGCTCGCTTGGTCGCCCAGCGTCGAGGCGGCGCCGGTCCAGGTCTCGAACCCGACCGAGCTGCGAAACGCCATCGCCGCCGCGAAGGCAGGCGACGAGATCATACTGGCAGCAGGGACCTACACGATCTCCGGCGCCAACATCGCCTGCTCGGTGAACGGGACGCAGGCTGCGCCCATCATCGTGCGGTCCGCCACCCCGCTCGCCGCGAAGCTGGAGATGTCGACCGTCGAAGGGTTCCTCGTCTCCGGCGCGCACTGGCGGTTCGAGGGGCTCGACATCAAGGGGACCTGCGCGAACGACGCGAACTGCGAGCATGCCTTTCACGTCGTCGGCGGCGCGGAAGACTTCGTCCTCCGCAACAACCGGATCGTGGACTTCAACGCGCAGCTCAAGGTGAACGCGTTGACCGGCGCGACGCCGAAGATCCCGCATCGTGGGCTCATCGAAGGGAACGAGCTGTTCGACTCGAAGGCACGGAACGTCGCCACCGGCGTCCCCGTGACGAAGCTCAACATCGACACCGGCGACGACTGGATCGTGCGCGGCAACTACATCCACGACTTCCACCGCACCAGCGGTGGAGTGACGTACGGCGCCTTCATGAAGAGCGGCGGCAAGAACGGGCTGTTCGAGCGCAACCTCGTACTCTGCTCGAAGGACGTCCAGTCCGGGACCGCCCAGCTCGGTCTCTCGTTCGGCGGAGGAGGAACGGGCGCGGCGTTCTGCGCGCCCGCATTCGACCCCGGCGTGCCGTGCTCGGTGGAGCACGACAACGGGATGATGCGAAACAACATCATCGCGAGCTGCAACGACGCCGGCATCTACATCAACCGTGGGAAGAACACGAAGCTCCTCCACAACACCCTCGTCACCGAGCTCGGGATCGACTTCCGCTACTCCACGACGACGGGGGAAGCACACGGGAACGTCCTCTTGCGCACCATCCGCAATCGCGACGCCGCGACCCATACCGCGGGCACCAACCTCCTGAACGTCTCGCAAGCGACGTTCGAGCAGATGTACATGGCTCCCCTCGCCGGTGACTTTCGCAAGAAGGGCGACCTCTCCGCGCTGCTCGGCAAGGCCCCGATGAATGCCAACGTTCCCGACGACTACTGCATCCGGGCGCGCTCCGGCACGTGGGACCTCGGCGCTCTTCAGCACTCGCTCGGCGACTGCACGACGTTCCCTCCGCCGCAAGGTGGCGGCGGCTCCTCCTCGGGCGACGGCGGCACGTCGTCATCGTCATCGTCGTCGTCGTCATCGAGCAGCGGCGGATCGAACGGCGACGACGCGGGCTCGAGCGGAGGTCCGGAAGGATCGTCCGGCAACGCCCCGGGCGGCTCGAACGATACCCCGTCCGGAGCGGGTGACGACGACGACGGCGGATGCGGTTGCCGCACGACGCGCACCTCGGACGTCCCGACGCTCGCGTTCGCCGGGGTCGCGATCGCGCTCGGGCTCGGTCTCTCACGCGTGCGCCGTCGTCGCTGACGTAGCGGCCGATGCCGCTCCGAAGGCGGTCTCCGCGGTGGTAGGTGCGATGGGTGGCGCAAGCCCATGACCTGCTTCAGGCACTCGCGGTGGTGCTGGGCGTCTCGGCGCTCACGAGCACACTGTCGAGACGCGTGAACCTGCCGGTCGTGCTCGGCTACGTCGTGGCGGGGCTCGTCATCGGTCCGCACCTCCCCGTCCCTCTCGTCGCGGACCCCGCGATCGTCCACACGCTCTCGGAGCTCGGGGTCACGTTGCTGATGTTCTCCCTCGGGATGGAGTTCAGCTTCGGGAGGCTCGTACGGGTCGGCCCCGGGATCGCGGTGACGACGACGGTATGCTGCTGCCTGCTGCTCTGGCTCGGCTTCGTCGTGGGGCGGGCGTTCGGCTGGACCGTCCTCGAGAGCCTCTTCACCGGGGCCATCCTCTCCATCTCCAGCACCACGATCGTGGCGAAGGCCTTCGAGGAGCAGCGGGTCACCGGACGTCTCCGCGACATCGTCGTCGGTGCGCTCATCGTCGAGGACCTCATCGCCGTGGTGCTGCTCGCGGCGCTCACGGCGATCGGGTCAGGAGGAGCTGTGTCGGCGAGCGAGCTCGGCAAGACGGCCGGTCGTCTCGGCGTCTTCCTCGTAGCGCTCATCGTCGCGGGCATGATGGTCGTCCCCCGGCTGCTCCGATACATCGTGTCGCTGCGGCGCGCCGAGACGACGTTGATCGCGAGCATCGGGCTTTGCTTCGCAACCGCGCTGCTCGCCCGCGAGATGGGCTACTCGGTCGCGCTCGGCTCGTTCATCGCCGGATCGCTCGTCGCGGAGTCGGGGGAGGAGCGAAGCATCAGCATCCTCGTCGAGCCCGTGCGCGACGTCTTCGCGGCCGTCTTCTTCGTGTCCGTGGGGATGATGATCGACCCTGCGCTCATCGCGCAGCATTGGCCGGCTGTCCTCGTGCTCACGCTCGTGGTGGTCGTTGGCAAGATCGTGAGCTTCGCGCTCGGAGCCTTCTTCGTGGGCAATGGCGTTCGGCTCTCGCTGAAGGCCGGGATGAGCCTCGCTCAGCTCGGCGAGTTCTCCTTCATCATCGCCGGGCTGGGCATATCGCTCGGCGCGACAGGCCCATTCCTCTATCCGGTCGCGGTCGCCGTCTCCGCTCTCACGACGGTGCTCACGCCTTGGCTGATCCGCTCGTCGGATCCGTTCGCAAGCTGGGTCGACCGCAAGCTGCCGCGCCCACTTCAGACGTTCAGCGTCCTCTACGGGAGCTGGGTCGAGCGGCTCCGCGCGGCGAAGCCGAGGTCCGAGACAGCCGCGCGCATCCGCCGGCTCGTCCGCATGCTCGCGGTCGACGCGACGGCGCTCCTCGCGCTCGTCGTCGGCAGCAGGCTCGGGGCGGAGAGCGGACGCCTCTGGCTCACGAACCACGGACTCGCGCCGCAGCTCGCGTCGTTCCTCGCCTTTGCCGCGGCCGCCACGTTCGGGATCCCACTCGCCGTGGGGATCCTGAGGGTCGCCGGCCGACTCGGCGAGACGGTCGCGCAGGTCGCGTTTCCACCGGTCTGCGAAGAAGGCGTCGACCTCGCGATGGCACCTCGTCGGGTGCTCGCGATCACCATCCAGCTCGCTTGCGTGTTGCTCGTCGGAGCTCCGCTCGTCGCCATCACGCAGCCGTTCCTGCCGGGCCTCGCAGGCGCACAGGTCCTCTTCGTGGTCGTCCTGGTGCTCGGAGCGCTTCTCTGGAGATCGACCAGGCACCTACACGGCCACGTGCGCGCCGGCGCAGAGGTGCTCGTCGAGATGCTCGTGGCGCAGGCGCACCGGGATGTGACCGGCGGCGCCGTCGCCGCACCGATGCCGCTCGCCATGCTCCTCGAAGGGCTCGGCGAGCCGATCGCGATCGAGGTCGCGACCGACAGCCCGGCGGTCGGGAAGACGCTCGCTCAGCTCGACCTCCGCGGCAAGACGGGCGCAACGGTCCTGGCGATCACACGCGGCAACTCGGCGACCGTCATGCCCTCCGCACAAGACCGTCTCGCGGCCGGCGATGTCCTTGCCGTCGCAGGTACGCGCGCAGACATCCAGGCAGCACGCGATCTGCTGCACGGCGCTCGTTGACGCTCGCGAACGCGCGGTGAGACGCTCGTCGACGCGATGCTTCTCGTCTCGAAGACGTACTGGGCCGGCATGCCGTTCTGGTTCAGGCGCCTGCCGGAAGGCACCGTCAGCGAGTCGCTCGTGCTCCGTGCACACGACATGCGCCAGCTCCGAGCCATCTACTGGAAGAAGGCCGCCAGCCCGCCCGCGAAGGTCGGGGTCGTCCTCATCCACCCACGGATCGACTTCACGCACCACTACACCATCCCGCGGCTCGTCGAGGCCGGCTTCGGAGTGCTTGCATCATGCACACGCTACGGCAACAACGACACGTTCGCCGAGCACGAGGCGATGGTCCTCGACGTCGCGGCATGTGTCCAGCACCTGCGAGAGCGGCGAGGCGTCGAGAAGGTCGTGCTCCTCGGCAACTGCGGCGGCGGCTCGCTCGTCGCCTACTACCAGGCCGAAGCGCGGCGGCCTCCGGCAGAGCGCACGACGGGGTCACCGGGCGGGAGCCCGACGCACTTCGAGAGCGCTCCGCTGACTCCGGCCGATGCGATGATCTACGTGGCGGCCCACCGCGGTCAGGGGAAGGTGCTCCTCGACGCCATCGATCCGTCCGTCGTCGACGAGTCCGATCCGCTCGCGTGCGACCCGACCCTCGACATGTACGACGAGCGCAACGGCTTTCGCGATCCGCCCATCTGGAGCGAATACGACGAGAGCTTCCTCGCTCGCTATCGCGCCGCCCAGCTCGCCCGTGTGAAGCGCCTCGACGAGCTCGCTCGAGCGCTCATCGCCAGACACGACGAAGCGACGCGGGTCTCGTCCGCTCCCGAGTTTGCGTCACGCTCGGCGGCCGAGCGCCGGAGCATCCTGCGGCAGAAGGCCGTCGAGCCAGTCATGGTCGTGTACCGAACGATGGCCAACCCGGCGTTCGTCGACCGGCGCATCGACCCCTCGACCCGCGACTACGGGTCGTTGCTGAGTGAGCGTCCCGACCTGCTCAACTACGCTGCACTCGGCCTCGCGCGGACGTGCACACCGCGCGCGTGGCTCTCGACCTGGTCGGCGCTCTCTTCGCGAGCCGACCTCGTCGCGAACGTCCGGCGCATCGAGGAGCCGACGTTGCTCGTCACGCCGAGCAGAGACCGCGAGATCCTTCCCGCCGACGCGCTCGCCGTCGAGAGCGCCATCGCGTCCCGCGACAAGCTCGCCGTCACGGTCGACGCGCGGCACTACTTCGAAGGCGACGTCGGCGAGAAGGAGGCGCCCGACGTCGAGCGTCTGATGGACATCGTCGTCCCGTGGATACGGGAGAAGCTCGGGGGGCGGGTATCGTGACGTCGGTCGCAATCGTCTACCACTCCGCGACGGGTCGCACGCGCGCGCTCGCCCAGGCGGTCGAGCGGGGCGCGAAGGAAGTCGAAGGCACGACGACGCACCTCCTCTCGGTCGAGGAAGGGCCGCGCCTTCATCCCGTGCTGGCAGCGGCCGACGCCGTCGTCTTCGGATGCCCGACGTACATGGGAAGCGCCTCGGCGGCGTTCAAGGCCTTCATGGACTCGACGAGCGCCGTCTGGGCCCTCCAGGGCTGGCGCGACAAGGTCGCAGCCGGGTTCACCCATTCGGCGGCTCCGAGCGGCGACAAGCTCGGAACGCTCGTGCAGCTCGTCGTGTTCGCCGCTCAGCACGGGATGGTCTGGGTCGGGCTGGGCTTGCCGCCGACGTACGCGGCCGCGGGAAGCGTCGACGACGACACGAACAGGCTGGGCAGCCACCTCGGCGCGATGGCTCAGTCGCGGCCTGGCGGGGGCTCCGTACCCGAGAGCGATCTCCGGACCGCCGCGCTGCTCGGACGCCGCGTGGCCGAAGCGGCGCGCCGCTGGACCCGCTCGCCGGCACCGCGAGCCACGTCCACGACGAGCCCACGACGTGACGGGCCCGAGTCGTACCGCGGACATCATCATCCGGCGACGCGCGAATGGGTCTTCCCGCCCGTATCGCGAAACGCCCCGGCTGAAGGCATCGCCCGCGCGAACTTGCGTGAGCTCGCCGCACGCCCCGGCCGCTTCGAGCATCATCTCGTCGTGTGCGCGAGCATCGACGGCGCGCAGCTCGAAATCACGACCGCGTCCGAGCCGCTGTACTTCGCCCACATCAACGTGTCGGACGAATATGCGCTCGCGCTGCCGAGCGGGGATCAGCTCGTCGATCGCTTCCCGCTGCGGACGTTCATCTCCGATCCGGTCACGGGCGAGGACGTCGGGCGCTACAACCACCGCGTCGGCGACCTCGTTCTCCATCCCGAACATTGGATGCACTGGCCGGGACGGCTCCGTCCGCCGTACGAGCCCTTCGAGCTTCCGCCGGGGATGCGCCGCGCAGGCCTCTCGCTCGTCTACTGTGCCAGCAGGCCCACGCCCCCGACGCAGGTTCCCCTTCCGGCTCCTCCCGGACGCTCGGAGGACGTGAAACATTATCGCGAGCCGGCGCCGCCGATGGTCCTCGCCTCGACGCGCGACGTGACAGGACGCCTCGCGATGATTGGCTCGACCTCGCTGACGCTCGTGGAGGGTCCGGCGACCATCGCCCCAGCACACGGCGGATGGGTCGTCGTCCTCGAGGCGTCGCGTGGCGCAGAGCCCTTTGCATGTGACCTCTACCGCCTCGCTCCGGGCGCGCGTCTCGACGGCGCCAGCATCTCCCGCGCGCTCGTCTTCGCGTCCGATTCGGCGGCCCCGGATCCTGTCCCGGCCTCGTGGGCCCTCGGCCCGTCGGCGCCGTTCGCGCCGTTCGAAGACGCCTCGCCCGGAGCATTGCCGTTCGCCGACCTCGGGCTCGAGGTCCGAGAGAGCAGCCCTGCGCTCGTGCGCGTCTCCGTCGGTGAGGCGCGCGCCGAGGTGCCGCGCTACTGGCTCGCGCGCATGCTGTTCCGGGTCGGCCTGCATCGGCTTCGGCTCGGCTACGTCGAAACGTACGGCGGGTTCTTCGTCGATGATCGCGGTGACGGGCCCGTCATGCTCGGCCTTCGCGAGAATACCCGCCGCTCGTCGATCGCCGTTGGACGCGCAGAGGCGCTCACGTTCTTCGAGCACCTGTATCGTTCCGTCGCTCCGCCTGGTTACATAGAACGCCCTCATTGAGCCGACGGAGCGAGGTCCACCTACGTGCTCGCGGCCGTTTCGATCGGTCTCCTCATCGTCGAACGCCTCACGTAGATTCGTCGCCTTGGGCACTCGAATGTTGCTACTGGTCCGGCACGGCCAGTACGGACTCGAAGACGGCGGCAAGCTCACGGAGCTCGGCCGAGAGCAAGCTCGCACGACCGGCAAGTGGATCGCCGAGGAGCTCGCCGGTGAGCGTGTCGCCGCGCTCTGGTCGAGCACCCTTCCGCGCGCGCGGGAGACAGCGGCGATCATCGGAGCGTGCATCACGCGTACGCGGGTCCGACCCATCGGAGTCCTCCGCGAGGGCATGTACTCGAAGGTCAAAGGCTACGAGGTGCCAGCGAGCGAGCGGCAGGAAGACCGCGCACGCGCAGATCTCGCCTATGACCGCATCTTTCGGACGAGCCGCTCGGACCGCTTCGAGATCGTCGTCTGTCACGGGAACTTGATCCGCTACCTCGTCTGTCGCGCGATGGACATTCCCGTCGTTCGCTGGACGCGGATGAACAGCAACCATTGCGGGCTGACGCGCATCCTCGTGCGCGATACGGGCGCGGTGCGGGTCGTCTCGTACAACGAGACGGCACACCTGCCGGTGAACATGGTGACCTGAAGCGCCGGCGACGTGGTCGTGCACATTCCAGAAACGCGCTTCGGAATGCAAAGGTGCAACGCGCACGTCCTGACGCCGCGCCCCACTGAACGTGACGTGAGGGTGATGAACACCGGTCCGCGCTGCCATCGCCGTTCGTTCGGCACGCTGGCGAACGGGCAGGGGTCCGTGTCGGACAACGTCACGGCTCAGCTGCACGAGCGATGTCCGATGCGAGACACTGACACTTCTCCCGAATCGCATCGCGTCATCGTGCTGGCCGGGGCTTGACCGATCGTGACTTCGCGTGAATCCTCCTTGGCCTCGTGAGCTCGCGTTGGATGCTTCGTGCAGCCGCGGCGCCGGAGCGGTTCCTCGATCGCGGCTTCGCGCGATTTTTGTCGCGCCCCGGGGTGATCCGTCACCCGACGAAGGCGCGCGCGCCGAGTGACCTCCGTCTGGTTCTGCCTCGCGACCTCTCTCGCTTCATGGCCGCAGTCGGCGAAGGAACCATCGCCGACTTCATCTCACGCCCCGCGCTGCCGACCCTCTCGGTGCTTTTGACGTCGGCTCGAAAAGGCGGGCCGGCCCTCGCCCGTCTCACGGCTCTGCTCGCCGGCGCCGTGCCGATCGGGGAGAACCACATCGGCGAGGTCATCGCGTATTTCCTCGCAGACCAGCCCGCGTTCGGCGTGATCGCAGCGATCGAGCCGCGCCGCCTGACGGAGCGCCTCCTCTGCATCGGTGCGGCCGAGCTCGCCGTCATCTGCAGCCTGCTCGCCGCAGGAGAAGAGGCCGAGACTCCCCCGTTCAGCATCGGCGAAGAGGAGAGCGTCTGTTCGCAGATGGAGCGCGCACGGATGCTCGCCCTCGTGCTGACCGGCACCGACGCGCAGGTACGGACTGCGATCCGGGCGCTTGCGGTGAAGCCGCTCTACGTGCCTCCGCCGGAGGGCCCCGTCATCGTGAAGGCGCGCCGCAGCAAGGGCGCGAAGGTTCCCTCGCGAAAGCCGTCGGCGCGGAAGCAAGAGCGCACGATCCCCCTCGCGTTCGGCGGTCTGCTCGAAGCGTTCTTCCGTGAGGAACCTGACGATCTCACGACACACCTCGCAGCCCATGCGGGCTCGTCGGACGATCTCGTCCGCGACGCCACGGCACTGTTGTCCACGGCGCTCGCCAGCGGCAGACGACCGGCTGTCGCCAAGGAGCTCGCGCGGCGCCGAGACGTTGCGCTGCGCGCGCTCCGCACGAGCCGTCGATCGGAGGCAGCAGCGGTCGAAGCGATGGAGACGACACGTCGAATCATCGCTCGCTTCGATCAGCTCCCGCCGAACGCCGAGTCCGTGGCCACGGTCGCCGAGCGGGACGAGACGCTGCTTGCGCTCGGCGAGCTCGGCGACAGACGCATCGCGCCGACGCTCCTTGCACGGGCTCTCACGGGCGACGCCGCGGCGGTCGACATGCTCGCGGCCCTCGGCGATCGAAGCATCATCGCCCATCTCGACAGCCTGCTCCGATCCGAGCCGAGCCCCGTGCGGCGCTACGAGGCGGCGCTCGTGCGGACGCTCGCGGCGATCGAGGCGCGCGAGGCGCTGCCCGCGTTGCGAAAGCTGCTCCTCGACAATCCGTTGAGCGGCTGGCGCGAAGGCCTCGAACGTGGCGTCCTCGTGCGAGAGCTCGTCCTCGCGCTCGGAAAGCTCGAAGACGAAGCTTCGGCCCCGGAGCTGCTCGCGATCCTCGAATCGACGAGCCAGGAGTACCGCGCGGTACTGCCGGTCGCAGCCTACGCGCTCGGCCGCCTCCGGTACGTCCCGGCGCTCGCGTCGCTCGAACGGCTCCTCTTCTCGCCGAAGGACCCGGTGACATGCGAGGCGGTATGGGCCGTCGGCGCCATCGGGCTCGCTCATCCAGAGGCGCGCGTGAGCGCAGGCGAGCTCCTCGACCGCCTCACGGGGCTCGAGCCCGGCGCCGAAGTCACTCGCCTCGCCGCGCTCGCGAAGGTGCGCTTCGGCAAAGCCGCGCCGAAGATGAGCGAGCTCCGGCGTGCGATCGATCGTGCGCTGTGGGAGCCCGCATTCCGTCAGGAAGAGTCGTCGCGACGTCGAGCCTGGGGGCTCCGTGCGCTGGACGATCTGGCGACGATCGCGAAGACGGAGCGCGGCGCGAGGATCGAAGGCGAAGCGCTCTTTCTCGGGCACGAGGCGATTCGCCATCTCGTGACACGCGACGACCAGCGCGTGCGCAAGGCGGCGGAATCCGCATTCAGTGCGTGGGGGCTGCCCGTTCCGAAGGTCCGGCCGTACTTCTCGTTCGCGCTCCCCGAGCTCGAACGCGTCGGTGGTCTCGACGCGCTCCATGAAGCCGTACGCGATCCGCTCGGCGTCTTCCGCCACAACGTCGCGACGCGGCTCGCCGAGATCGGCGACGCACGCTCGATCCGGCCGCTCGCGGACGCCACCGCACGCCTGTTCGCCGAGCCCCCGACGTCGACGTACGAATACGACGATGCACCGCCGCATCTCGTCGCCTTCGTGCGCGCGCTGGCGAGGTTGAACCATCCCGAGGGCAACGACGTCCTCATCGACGGCCTCAAGTCGGAGAATCATCAGGTCCGCGCGGTGATCGCGGAGAACGCACCCGACGACGAGCGGTTCGTCCCCGAGCTGATGGCAATGCTCGGCGATCCGAGGAGCTTCCTTCGTTCGCGTGCGGAGAAGTCGCTGACGTCGCTCGGCGCATTGCCTCCGCCGATCGATCCGGGGACGACCGAGGTCGCGGCCATCGCGAGGCGCGTCGAGGGCTGATCGCCCGAGCGGCACGGTGATCACTGCGGCCGCAGACGCCGGCCGAAAATCGACACCATGTCGGGCCGACGCACGTACCCTCGTGTGAGGAGGCGCCATGATCCCGACCTCGACCAACGGTGCATCACGCAAGGACGTGACCGGAGCCGAGCGCCGCTCGGACGGTTTCCTCCACCGAACGCTCGACGTCGGGGAGGTCCGGCTGCACGTGGCCGAGGCGCGTCCCGAGGGGACCGCCGAGTCGACCGAGCTCCCGTCGCACGTACCGTTGGTCGTCTTCCTCCACGGCTTCCCCGAGTACTGGTGGTCGTGGCGCCATCAGCTCTCGGCCATGTCGAAGGCCGGCTTCTGGGCCGTCGCCCCGGACCTCCGCGGCTACAACGAGTCCGACAAACCGAAGGGCACGTCGTCGTACGAAGTCGAGAAGCTCGCCGGCGACGTCGCGGGTCTCATCCGCGCGCTCGGGCGGAAGGACGCGATCGTCATCGGGCATGACTGGGGAGCGATGGTCGCGTGGGCCTTCGCGATGGAGCACCCGGAGATGCTCCAGCGGCTTGCCATCCTCAACGTGCCTCATCCGCTCCAGATGATGCGCGGCCTTCGCCGGCCCGCGCAGCTCAAGAAGAGCTGGTACATCTTCTTCTTCCAGCTGCCGGGCATTCCGGAGCGGCTGATGCGGCTCAAGGACTTCGCGACCATTCGCTGGATGCTCCGCGCGGAGGGATTCAGCGACGAGGAGATCGAGCACTACGTGGCCGCCCTGCGCGCGCCTGGCGCGGTGAAGTCCGCCATCGCCTATTATCGGGCCAGCATGCGCCGCGTTTTCGCTCGCCGCGTGCCGACGATGCGTCCGATTCATCATCCGGTCCTCGTCATCTGGGGTGACCGCGATCTCGCGCTCGGCAAAGAGCTCGCCGAGCCGCCCGCGCGGTTCGTGCCCAACGCGAAGGTCGTCCATCTCCCGGAGGCGACGCATTGGGTCCAGAACGCAGCGCCGGAGCAGGTCAACGAGCTGCTGCTCGAGTTCATCCGTGAGCGGTCGTGACGCGGACGCTTCTCTGATTCGACCGCTTCCGGGATAACATCGTCCGCAGATGGCAGGCCTCGCCCCGGTCGAGCTCAACGCTGACTGCACCGCATGTGGGCTCGAGGCAGGCGTCGTGGAAGTGTACGACGCGCTCGTCCCGGCGTGCCGCTTCGGCGTCCCGGCTTCGACGCGCTGCAAGCTCTGCGCGGTCGCGAGCACGGGGCACTTCGATCGTCCCATCGCGAAGCCGCTGGTGGAGATCCCCGCGAACCGCTGTCCGGCCTGTCTCCTCGAGCTGACCCCGGCGGCGCTCGACGCCCGCGCGTGTCCGAGCTGCGCAGCCCGCGCGTCGCTCTACGAGACGAACGCGCCGTCGTCGTTCACGGCGGTCGCAGACCTGGAGCGCGCGCTCGACGCGTGGGCCGAACGGGAACGGTTCGCATCACGAGACGCGCTCGTTCGAGCGACCTTCGTCGAGCCGGACGTCGCCAAGATCTTCGACGCGCTCCAGCGGAGAGAGCCGCTCGAGATCCTCGCCGACCCGTTCGCGAACATGGGCATGCGCACCCGCACGGGCGAAAGCAGCCGTCGAAAGGATGCGAGCGCGAAGTCGACGGCACCCGAGACGCCGCAGGCGAAGGCGGCCGCGCCGGCCCGCGCCGTGTCGTCCGTCGAAGCAGCTGCGCGTCCGATCTCGCCGGCAGCTCCGCGCGTAGCGGCAGTCGCTGCATTGCCGACGGCCGAAGACATCGCCTTGGCGCCGACCGAGCCGCTTCCCCCGCTCGCGCCTCGGGAGCCGCCGCCGCTTCCCCCGCTCGCGTCTCCGGAGCCGCCGCCGCTTGCCCCGCTCGCGTCTCCGGAGCCGCCGCCGCGATCGGCGCCGCCGCGCGCGATCGTCTACCCGCTCGTCAGCGTGATCGTGGCGGACGGAGAGATCCATCCCGAGGAGCTCGCGCTCGTCGACCGCTTCCTCCAGAGCGAGGGCCTCGCGCCGCTCGCGCCGCACGAGCTCTGTGTCCATCATCCGTCGGAGGTCGCCCACTTCGTCCCGAAGGAGCGCCGCGAGGACGTGGTGCGCCTCATGTGCGAGAGCGCGGCGGTCGACGGCATGCCGGACGAGAGCGAGCGCCGGGTGATCCGGGCGTACGCCACCGCCTGGGACGTCGACGACGAGAAGCTCGAGTTCTGGATGTGGGGCTACGAGACGATGAACACGTCGCTCGCACGGCAGCTCTTCCTGAAGCTCCGGAGGTTCGTTCTCTCCGCACGTTGGGGCGAAGCCTCGTAACACGCGCGCGCAGGCGCCCGTTCCCGGTGATGAACGCCGGCCGATGAGATAGCGTGAGGTTTCGATGCAGAACGTCTACCCGCCCGCCGGCTCGGCATCCGCACCGGGTGTCGCCGCGCCCGAGGCCGTCGATCCGCAGATCCCGGAGCAGTTCCAGAAGGTCGCCGCGAACATCCGCAAGGTGATCCTCGGCAAGGACGAAGTGATCGCCCGCTTGCTGTGGGCGGTCGCCGCGCAGGGGCACGTCCTCTTCCGCGACGTGCCGGGCGTCGGCAAGACGATGCTCGCCAAGGCCTTCGCGGCGAGCGTCGACTGCACGTTCAAGCGCATCCAGTTCACGCCGGACCTGCTTCCGATGGACGTCTCCGGGTCGAACGTCTTCGACATGCGGAACAAGACGTTCCAGTTCCAGGCCGGCCCGGTGTTCACGAACGTCCTCCTGGCCGACGAGATCAACCGCGCTCCGCCGAAGACGCAGTCGGCGCTCCTCGAGGTCATGGAAGAGCGGCAGGTGACCGTGGAGGGGACGACGCACAAGCTCGAGACGCCTTTCATCGCGATCGCGACGATGAACCCGCTCGACGACGAGGGCACCTATCCGCTCCCCGCCGCACAGCTCGATCGCTTCATGATGATGCTCTCCGTCGGATATCCGCCGGAGGAGGCGGAGGCGAAGATGCTCGAGGTGCACCTCGGTCAGTCGCCCGCGATCTCGAACATCAGCCACGTCATCACGAAGCACGACGTGGTGCGCTGGCAACAGGCCGTTCCGAAGATCTATGTCTCGCCGGAAATGCGGCGCTACTTCGTGGCCGTCCTCAAGGCGATCCGCACCGACGACCGCAACCTTCGGTCGGTCTCGCCGCGGTCGACGCTCCTGCTCGCGCGCGCATGCCAGGCCCGCGCGATGTTCTCCGGTCGCGGCTTCGTCTCGGTCGAGGACGTCAAGGCGCTCGCGCCCGACGTCCTCGGTCACCGCGTGATGACGAGCGACTCCGGCGTCGGACGCGAGCTCGTCGCGCACTGCCTCGAGCGCGTGCCTGCGCCGGCGTGAGCGCTCGGCGTCTCAGCCCGTCAGGACGTGACGCATCGCCTCGCCGAACCACTTCCAGTCGGCGAACTGCCCTTCGGGCTTCGGCTCGCCCTTCATGATCGCGACGAGCTCCCAGTAGCGCTCGGCGCGGCGGTCGTACTGAGTCCGCAGCCGCTCGGTCACCTGCTCGTCGGTCTCGCCGGCGGCGGCGGCCATCTTGCCGACGTACCGGCGCACGAAGGCCACTGCCTCCTCCGATGTCGGCTCGATGCCACGGGCGCGCGCCGCGGCGGCCTCGCGGGAGAACTCGCCCTGGATCTTCTGGAGCGCCAGAGTGTCCACGTCCTTCGCCCAGAACTGCACCGCGTTCGCTCGGGTCGCCTGCACGAACGACTCGTCCTCGAGCAACGTCGCGAGCTCCACCCACGCGTCGAGCTGCTGGGGCGTGGCGTCCTCCGGCAGTTCCGGGATGCTCGCGTCGATCATGTTCCGCGTCCACTCCTTGGCCGCGGGAAATCCATCCATCACCTTGTCGTAGAACCGTTCGATCACCTTCTTGCGTTCTTCGTTCGACAGCTTCGTCACCATGGATAGCCTCCTCAGATCGGCTTCCGTGGCTCCCGATCGGATCGCGGCGCGGAGGGCAGCGGCCACCCTCTGAAGGGAAGCGATGTGCGCTTCGACCGCGCCGAGACGGAGGTGGAGCACCTCCTCGAGCTTCATGTCGCGCCGGAGCACCCGTCCGACCGCCTCGAGCCCGATCCCTGCCTCGCGGAGGGCGCGGATGAGGTCGATGCGGAGCACGTGCTCCTCGGCATAGAGCCGATAGCCGCTCGGTGACCGCTCGGCCGGAGGAAGCAGTCCCTCGTCCGAGTAGAACCGGAGCGTCTTCACGGGCACACCAGTGCGCTTCGAAAGCTCGCCGATCGTGAGCCTCTTCGCCATGGCCAGGGAGAGTGATGTCTCCAGTTGCTGGAGAGTCAAGGGCTGGAGGGCCGCCGCGTGTCACGATAGCCTCGACATCATCGGATGAGGACGCTCTTCAGGCTGCTGCGAGCCGGCTTCCACACGAGCCTCCTCTTCGTCCTGCCGTGGCTGACCGGTGCCCTCACCGGAATGGCGTTCGACGTGCGCGAGGTCTCCGAGACCTCCGGACAGTTCGCGAGCTTCTTCGCGATGATCATCGTGCCGCTCTTGCTCCTGCAGCTCGTCGCGATCTCCATCAAGGTGAGCCGCGAGCTCCGCGTCCAGCGCGCGGACGGCCGGCGCGGGTTCGGCGTCTTCGTCGACGCGATCGATCGCCATGTACGCATCCTCACGGGACGCGGCATCGGCATGGCCGCGGTGTCGCTCGCCATGGTCGCGATCGCTCTCGGCGCGAAGTGGGGGCAGTTCAGCGTGCTCGCCGTCGCCGGGCTCGGCATCATGTACATCGCCTCGACGTGGGCGACGCTCGTGTCGGCATTCTCGGTGCGCGCGTTCGACGATCGGGTACGCCGCGGTCGCGGAGCGATCGATCGCGAGATGTCGCCCACCGTCGTCGACGCAGGCGATCCCGTCGAGGAGCGCTTCTTCCTGGCACGCGTCCCCGTTCCGTTCGGCTTTCGCCTCCACATCGAGGAACAGCTCTCGCAGCGGCTCGGCGGCGACACGCGCTTCGCGCTCGACCGCAACGTCTCCCGCGCGGAGGTCACCGTCTCCGCGCCGCTTCCCCGGACACCACGCGGCGTCTATCGCCTCGGCCCTGCGCACGTCTGGTACGAGGACATCCTCGGCCTCACCCGCGTGTTCGTCGCATCGCGGGCGACGGCGTCGCTGCGCTCGCTCCCGCGGCTCCGGCCGGTCATGTTCGAACGCAAACCGCGATCGAGGTCCAAGTCCGAAGGACCGCTGAGCGTCCTCTCGCGGATCGCGACCGAGGAGCACTTCCGCACGCGGCAGTACGTTCCCGGAGACGACCTCCGACGCGTGCACTGGAAGCAGTCCATCAACACGGGCAACCTGATGGTCCGCGTTCCGGAGGCGATCCCATACGCGCCGACGCGCGTGCGGCTCGTGCTCGACACGTTCCTGCCGCCGGGTTGGCGCATGGCCGCAACGGCGGGCGGACGGAAGCTGAACCCCGGCGAGCGGGCCGTCGCGCGCGCCCCGGACGCGATGGACGACGTGCTCGACCTGCTCGTCGAAGGCTGGGTCGGCCTCGCGCACATGCTGCTGAAGCGCGGCGAGAAGGTGACGCTCGTCGCGCCGGTGCACGACGGCGACGCGGTCGTCGTCCGCGAGATCGAGTGCAAGCGGGGCGAGGAGCGCAAGTGGCGCGCGATCGGCTCCGATGCTGCGTGGCAGAACGAGATCGATCCCGACACGCTCACGACGCGGATCGATCCGGCGAACGCGAAGGCGAGCAGCATCATCGTCTCGGCAGGGCTCGCAGCCGGCGCCGCACGTCCCGCGCCCGGCACGTCGTTCGTCATCGCCGATGGCGCTTCGGTCGTGCCGGACGCACCGAACGACGATCTCGGATTCCTCCGGCGCCTGTTGATCTCCGACTACCCCGTGGGTGCCGACGACAACCGAATGGACTTCGCGAAGCTCTTCGCACCGAAGCCTCCCAAGCCCGAGAAGGTGCGCGCCGAGCTCGCGCGCGCGACGGCGTTCGCGATCGAACACGCGCGTTCCTCGAACGCGCCGGTCATGCTGGTCCGCCGTCGCGGGCTCGCGCTCTCGCTGGAGACGCCGTGAACAGCCGCACGCGCGTTCCCCGCTGGACTCCACCTCTGAAGGAGGCGCTACGCCTCGCCTGGCGCCCCGCGCTCGCCTATTTCCTCTTCGCCGGCCTCGGGTCGCTCGTCCTCCTGCTCACGATCGCTTGGTACGCGCGCGCGGGCGGCAAAGACATCGTCATCTTCATGCTCGGCCTGAGCGCGGGCATGTTCGGGATCGTCCTCGGTCAGGTGATCGCGCTGCTTCGTGTCCGCGCTTTCCCGGTCTTCATCGCGACCGCGATCTGCGTGACCGGCGCGGCGTTGCTGATGAGCTACGGTCAGCCACCCGGCGGCGAATACCTCGCGGTTCCGGTCGTGTTCTTCTGCTTCGCGTTCCCGTGCGGGCTCCTCTCCCTCATGCATCGCTGGGAGCTGTTCGCGTCGTTCTGGCCTGCCGTCGGGTGGATCGGCGGCGTGTTCGTGATCCTGAACGAGGAGAATCGCGTCAACGTCTGGGAGGAGAACAAGGCGGCGGCCTGGCTCCCCGTACCGCTCGCGTATCTCGGGGGCTTCCTCGTCCTCTGGCTCTTCTACCTCGCCGCCAAGCAGGCCGCGCGCGTCGAGATGTGGCAGGCGCTCTCGGGCGCGGCTGCACGGCGGATCTCGAAAGCGGAACCGAAGGCAAATGCGAATCGCGTGGGCGCGGTCCCGCGAAAGAACCTCCTCGCGATCGTCGTCGTCGCGCTGCTCCTCTTCGCGGTCACGGCCGTCCTCGCTCCCTACCTCTGGCGGACCGGCAAAGGCGACCACGAGGCGCATCACGAGACGACCGAGACCGATCCCAGGCCACGCGACGGCCCCGACATCGACGCCGAGGGGATCGCCCGCCAGCTTCAGAAGCTCGCGAACGCCGCGAAGAACACGATCCCGAAGCTCTGGCCGCTGCTGTTGCTCTTGCTCCTGTATCGCCCGGCGAAGCGCGCGGTGCTCCTCAGCCACCTGAAGACACCGATCGCGCCGACGCCTCCTTCGGAGCGGATCGACAACCTCTGGGAGTACATTCGCATCGCGGCCGAAGACGCGGGGGTCGTGCCGACGTCCGCCGACTCGGTCGAGCAGCTGATGGCCCGAATCCGCGCGGAGAACCGTAGCTCCAACGCGCTCGAGCAGGCCGCCCAGATCTACGTGCGCACGCGCTATGGGTTCACCGTGCAACGCGGCGATGCCCTCGCCATGCGCGGGCATGCGACGGAAGCGGCACGGGCCATCCGCAAAGACCTCGCCGTGTGGACCCGCATGAAGAATCTGTGGCGCCCGCTTGCGTGAAGCCGCGTGAAGCCGCGTGAAGGGGAAGAGCCGCGGTGAACAGCTCGCTCATGTCCGAGACGGCCGACACGCAGAGTGAGACGCTCGCCCGCGGCGCGTGAGCGCCCCGGCGTCTCGACCGCGACACGGCATGCGGGTCCGCTCGCGACCCGCCGCGAGCAGGTCTACCATTCGGCCCATGAAGTGCCGTGGGCTCGTCCTGGCCGCGCTCGGCGTGGCCGCCTTCGCTTGTTCGTCCGATCCCGAGCCCGCGGCCTCCGCGCTCGCCGTGTGCGGTGGTCTAGCGGACTACAGGTACGAGCACGGCAACGACGGCCACGCCGATCCCTTCGGGGCGAAGGCGGCCGGCCAGGCTCGCGCGGGAAAGATCCACGACGTTTCTCAGATCGTGCAGGGACCGCTGGCCCGGCAGAAGGTGCGCGTCGGCGACTTCGCGCTCGCGAACGATCGCATCGCGGTCTACATCGAGGCCGAGGGACGCGCCAACGGCTACTCTCCGTTCGGCGGCGACATCGTCGCGATCGAACCGGTCGGTGAGGACGGCAAGCCGAAGGGGCTCTCGCAATATGGCGAGATGCTCGTTGCGCTCTCACGGCAGACGGTCAAGCCGGACAAGGTGAGCGTCATCGCCGACGGCTCCGACGGCAAGGCCGCGATCGTGCGCGTGTCGGGCGTGCTGACGAACATCCCGTTCCTCGACACGTTCAAGGCGCTGTCGCAGGCGGAGTACGGGTTCCCTGCCGCGATCGACTACGTGCTCGAGCCCGGCTCGGAGAAGCTCGTCTACCGTCTGTCGATCGCGAACGCGACCGACGAGATCGTCGACTTCGCAAACCTGCAGCGTGTCGGGTTCTTCCATGCGGCGCGGAGCCAGATCTTCACCGAAGCGAACGGCTTCTCCCGACCGAAGGGAGCGAACCCGTGGGTCGCGTTCGACAGCGGCGACTCCGCGTTCCTCGTCCGCGCCCCGGAGGGCCGTCCGATCCAGACCGAGATCGAGGTGAGCGGCTTCCAGCTCTTCAGCGTGCAGGGGCTTTCTGCCGAGCCGTGCGAGAAGAAGACGGTGGACTATCTCGAGCTCGCCACCGGAGCGCCCGGGATCGACGGCCTCCTCGAGGCGAAGCGACGTGCGTACGGCGAGGCGCCGTGGCGTGAGGTCCGCGGCGTATTGAAGGAGGACGGCGGCGGTCCGCTCGCCGGAGCGTTCGTCCACGCCACGACGCCGGACGGCAAGTACCTCACGCGTGCGCGGACGAACGCAGAAGGGCAATACATCCTTCACGTGCCGCCCTCGCCCGGTGGCGCCGCGCTCACGCCGACGCTGAAGGGCTGGGCGATCCCGGCGAGCACGCCCGTCGCCGACGGTGCGGAGGCCGTCGTCGCCGATCTGACGCTTCCGAAGCGTGCGACGATCGAAGTGAAAGCCACCGACGAGGTGACGGGCGAGCCGATCCCGGTGCGTGTGCAGGTGATCCCGACGGCTGCCCTGGCGTCTGCGCCGGAGACGTTCGGCCTTCGCGACGAAGCACGAGGTCGCCTCTGGCAGGACTTCGCCGTCACCGGCAGCACCGCTCTGCCGGTTCCACCCGGCGCTCACCGCGTCGTCGTCTCGCGCGGGTACGAATACGAGGTCCTCGACACACCCGTCACGGCGGATCCTGCGACGCCCGTGGTCATCGAAGCGAAGCTTCGGCGCGCGGTCGACACGAGCAACGTGATGTGCGCCGACTTCCACATTCACTCGTTCTACTCGGCCGACTCCTCCGACCCCGCCGACGAGAAGGTGAAGGGCGCCATCGCCGACGGCCTCGACATCCCGGTGTCGAGCGAGCACGAATGGATCATCGACTTTCAGCCGATCATCCAGCGCCTCGGCCTGACGAAGTGGGCGTTCGGCATGCCGTCCGAAGAGCTCACGACGTTCACGTGGGGCCACTTCGGCGTCGTGCCGCTCTACCCGCGTGAAGACGCGCCGAACAACGGCGCCGTCGACTGGGTCGGCAAGAAGCCGGGCGAGTTCTTCCAGCAGGTGACCGATCTGCCCGAGAAGCCCGTCCTCATCATCAACCACCCGAGCGGCGGAGCCGCCTTCAGCTCGTACTTCACGGCGGCCGGGTTCGACCGCGCGACCGCAAGCGGCGATCCCGAGCTCTGGAGCGACACGTTTGGCGCCGTCGAGGTGTTCAACGACAGCGACTTCGAGGCGAACCGCAATGCCTCGGTCGCGGATTGGTTCGCGCTGCTGAACGCCGGCAAGACGTACTGGGCGACCGGCAACTCGGACAGTCACGATCATCGGACGTCGCCCGTCGGCTACCCGCGCACGTGCCTGCGCTTCGGACACGACGATCCGACGAGGCTCACGCCCGAGATCGTCCGCGACGTGCTGCGATCGGGCGCTGCGACGATCAGCGGAGGGCTCTATCTGACGGCGGAGGGGCCGGACGGGGTTGGCCCCGGCGGCACGTCGGCCGCGGGCGCCTACAAGGTCGTGGTGCAGTCGCCGAGCTGGCTGTCCGCGACGACGCTCGAGGTCATCGTCGACGGCATGACGACGGAGGTGCTTCCCCTGACACCGCAAGGTACGGGCCCGGGTAAGCGCTACGAGACGGCCGTCAACGTGACACCTTCGCAGAGCAGCGCTCGGCACTGGGTCGTCTTCCACGCGAAGGGCGACGGCGACCTCGCGCCGGTCCATCCCGAGCGTAAGCCGTTCGCGGTGAGCAACCCGATCTTCTTCTGACGGTCCGCGTCACCGCGCGTGGACCGCAGCGCCTTCGGCCGCGGGCTCCCTGCGTAGCGTCTTCTGGAGCCACAGCGCCTCGGCGAGGTGACCGGCGATGCTGGTGCGCAACACCTGGAGCTCGCCGTGGAGCGCTGCAGGGTCGGGTCCGATCCGGCCATCAGGAGCAGCTTCGGTTCCGCCGGCGCCACCGGTGACCTGCTCTCCTGCCGCGGCATGCGACGGGTGGCTGTGGTGCGCTCCGCCTTGTCCGGGCGCCGGCGACTGCGAGGACGGCGCGAGGCTCGGCAACAGCGCACGATCGATCAACGCCAGCGCCTTTGCATGCGAGGAGATCTGAGCCGTCATGAACGCGAGATCGAACATGGCGTCCTTTTGAGACTTCAGGTCGCGCGTGAGGACGTCTTGCTCGTGCTGAAGCAGGTTCGCGGTGACGTCGTCTGCGATGCGCGCACGCGACGACGTCCCCGACATCGATGAGCCGGCCACCTGCTGCATCCGCTGGAGCGCCTGGTTGTGCTCGTCGATCATGCGCACGGCGAAGGCTTTCACATCGGCGCTCGTCGCTTGCTGGCGTGCAACTTCGCCCTGTGTGACCTCTCCGAGGTTCAGCACGATGACGACGTTCATCACCTCCTCCGGCGTGAACGTCGCAAGCAGGTCCGCTCGAGCCGGCTCGGGGGGCTGTGCGGGCCCGCCCGTGTCGTCTCCCGCCTCTCCACCCTCTCCGCCGGGCGCGGGGGGAACCTTGGTCCCCGGAGGCACGTCGAACGTGCTGCCTGGATACTCGGATCTGCACGCCGCCGCTCCCACGATGGCCGTCGATCCGGCGACCGCCAACAGGCGGGCCATGCTCCTGGTCTTCATGCGACCTCCTCGGGCTCACCGCATCGTGCAACGGTCATGCGCTCGCGAACGTGTCGCAGGGCGGTTGGCATTCGAGAGCTCGGGTCGCAAGGACGACCCTCGCCAAGAGCTCGGGTCGAAAGGACGACCCTCGCCAAGAGCTCGCCACGCTCGAGATGCACGCGCCCGAGCCCCGTCTCCCGCGCTCGCGTGCGAACGCGCACGCTCCAGTCGCTTCGCGCATCGACACGCGCGCAATGACAGACGACCGCGATGAACACGAGCTCCGCCGATCGAACACACGGCACGCCGAGTGCTGGCAGCCCCGGACCAGAGGTGCACCATGACGATCAACGCCGATGTTCAGTCGACCTCGGGTCACACGCCCGAGGAGATCAAGGAGAAGGTCGAGGGAGCGGCCGGACAGATCAAGGGCAAGGTCCAGGACGCGGCCGGACAGATCAAAGCGAAGGCGCGAACCGCGGCGCACCATGTAGCGGGCCGCGTACGAGGAATGGAGCGCTACGCGCCGAGCAAGAGCACGTTCCGGTCGTCTCTGCTGATGTCCGGGGCCGTCCTCGGGACCGTCCTGATCACGTCGATGCTGCGGCGGACGAACCCGCTCGAGACGTTCAGCATGATGGGTGAGGAGCTGCCGTTCCTCGGGGAGCGCAAGCGGAGGTTCCGTACTCGCCACGTGCTGGGCGGGATCGGATCGATCATCGGCGGCGCGATGGTCCTCACAGCGCTGAACCACCGCATCGGACGGCGCGTAGGCGACCGCCCGTTCGTCCGCGGCGCTCTCGCCATCGCCAGCGCGATCGGTTTGGACTCGCTCTTGATGGGTCCGTCGTACATCGGCAAGCTCGTCACGGCGATCGGACCTGCGGGCGCAGTAGCGAAATACGGTTCCCTCGGCGGCGCCTATTCGCTCGCATGCCGTGGAGAAGAGGAGGAGGGCTACTACGGGCGTGACATCGAGTCCGTCGACGTGGAGGGTGACACGTTCCGGAGCGAGCCCGTCTACTCGGGCGCCGAGGTCGGCACGGTCGCGGGCTCGCCCGAGCGGCCGCAGCCGATCGTGTAGCGCTCCCTCAGCGCGGGTCCGAAGCGTCCATCCACGGAGCGACGGCCCGAGACGACGCCTCGTGCTCGGACGCGACGAAGCCCCGCGGCTCGAAAGAGCTTGCGGGGCTTCGAAGTGCGCGCAGGAGGGGGGATCGATCAGGGATCGATGCGGTAGACGCGGCTTGCCAGCCGATCGACGAAGTAGATCTTCCCGTCCGGCCCGAAGTTGAGACCGGCAAGCGAGCCCGGCGGACGGCCGGTGTCGACCGAGCGGACGCGCTGCCCCGTCGTGAGATCGAACGCGTGAATCATGCTCGTCTGCGCATCCGTCACGAACGCGAGACCGCCCGAAGCCTCGATACCGCTCGGCTGCTCCAGGATCGGGTCCTCGGTGAGGACCTTCAGCGGCGCCTCGAAGTAGCTGCGCTCTGCGATGACTTCCGTCCCGGGGAAAGGCGCGACCGACTCACCGAGCGAGGGATCGAGCACGAGGAGCCGCCGGTTGCCCGTGTCGGCGACGTAGAGCTTCCTGTCGTCGAGATTGAACGCGACGCTGCTCATCACCCCGTCGACGCCCTTCACCTGGTTGTTCCAGAAGCGCCGCACGACTCCGTCGGAGTGATCGGTGTTGCCCGGGCCGTGGTCCTGCTTGAAGTCGTAGTAGTCGATCGCCTTGTTGTGCGAGTTGAAGACGAAGTACTCGTTGCCCTGCCCTGCCCACGCAATGCCGCGGCAGAACGAGGTCGAGTGCAGCATGTCGAGATGCGAGCCGAGGCCGGTCTGCGGGTTGTTCCCGCCGAAGATGTTCAGCTCCGCCGAGTAGAGCGTCGGCCCCATGTGGTAGTTGCCGAAGCTGTCGTTGTCGCCGCAGGTCGCCCAGAGCTGTCCCCACTCCGGATGGGTACCGGCCATCGCGATGCCGACGGGCTTGTACATGTAGTGCGAGTACGCCGGGTCACGACGTTCGATCGACTGCACCTGCGACGTGCCCGGGTTGCGGACAATCGTCATGTGGCTCGTCGCGTAGTTCATGATCCAGAGCTCGCGCGGACGGCGCGGATTGAACTCCAGATCGACCGGGTCCCAGCCCGGCTGACCCTGGTGAACGATCGTCAGGCGGGGGGCGACCGACCCGTTCCCGAGCTCGTAGGCCGCCGGCTTGTTCGCGTAGTTCTTACGACCGTACCCCTGGCACTGGACACCTTCCTCGGTGCACCGGTCTTCGTCGAACAGCTCCTCTTCCTGCGGCTCCGCAGAGCACGCGAACACGGAGGCGGCGGCCGAGAGAAGGAGGGCGACGGGGATCAGGTTGCGCATCGTCATGGGTAGGTCTTCCTCGCTTACGGAAGCAGGCTCTACCACATGTCGGATGACGCGCAACGCGACGGACGCGAAACGGTCGAGTTTTGGATGTCGCTGGATTCGTTCAGTTTACGTGCGATCATAAGCGATCGCCCGCCGCAGTGCTCACCAGGCCGGCTTGCGGCCCTTGCCGTACTTGAACGGCCCGAGCGGGTGATCTTCGAAGTGGAGATGCGGTCCGGTCACGTTCCCCGTGGCGCCGACCTTTCCGATCACCTGCCCCGCTTCGACCGTGGCTCCGACCTTCAGCCCGCGCACGGACAGGTGGCAGTAGACGTACGTTCGGCCGTTGTCGGCATCGAGCCCCATCCACTTGCCGTACGCGCCGCCGTTGTCGTTCGACCAGCGGATCTTCCCCTTCCTCACGGCGACGACGTTTGTCCCCGTCGGAGCCGCGTAGTCGTCGCCCGTGTGATAGCCGGCGGCGTAACGCGAGTTCTTCACCCCGTACGGGTACGTCACCTTGCGACCGGGCACGGGGGAGGCGACCTTCGCAGGCGGCTCGCTCTTGCCCGCATCTTGTCCGCTGTCCACGCCTGCGTCCGCCGGCGGATCGACGTCTTCCACCTCATCGTCGCCGATCGTCGGGTCGTCGCTCGGCGGCTCCTGCCCCTCGAGGTCGGCTCCGTGGAGATCGTCGTCGTCTTCCGGATCGACGTCTTCCTGAGCACGCGCGCCGGGAGCGCCGATCAGCGAATCGCTGTTGTCCGAGCACGCCGTCAACGTCGGACCCGCAATGAGCCCGCAGCCGAGGGTGAGCACGAAGGTGAAAGCGAGAGCTCGTCGCGTCATCGGTCGAGCTCTCGATGCACGCACGAAGCCAGCGCCGATCGGCCGCGATCTCGGCAGAAAGGCACCGCCGTCCGCACGGCCCGCCGCCGGATGGCCGCTTCGTCGCGGCCGCGCGGCCGCTCTTGCGCGCTCTTGCGCGAAGCTGTGCTCAGCGCGAACGGACCGCGTCGGTCGATCGAGCGAGGCTCACTGGATCGTGCACGCTCCAGGCGTCGGGCCGCCCGGAGATGGCGACCGCCTCAGCGGCGCCGTGCGAGCACGCGCGCTCCGAAGAAGCCTGCTGCCGCGAGGCCGCCCACGACGAGCGTCATCGGAACGATGTTGTGCTCGATGACGTCGACGCGATCGGCGAGCAGGAGCAGCATCCAGCGACGCGGCTTGTAGGTCGGCGTCTGGTACGCGATGCGACGGAGGACGCCGCTGAGTCCGCGGAGCGGAACGGTCGTACCGTACGTCGGTGTGACGGGACGATCGAAGCTCTTCGCGGTCGGCGTTCCGACCGTCTGCATCGACGGTCCCCCGACCCGCGAGTAGCCAATCGGCTGCGGCGGTAGCTCCTCCGGTACGCCCGGACGGTTCTCGGGAGCAGCGTCGACGCCCCACCCGATGATGTTCGCAGTCTGTTGCATGTCAGGTCTCCTTGGATTCCTTGTTCAGGGCGTCACGCCGCGTTCGGGACCAGCACGCACTTGATGCAGTTGTCCTGCTTGCGCGCGAAGATCTCGTAGAGGTCCGGCGCCGCCTCGAGCGGCCCTCGATGCGTGATGATCCCCTTCGTATCGATCCGCCCGGCGCGAATGTGCTCGAGCAGACGCGGCATGTACCGCTTCACGTTGCACTGCGCGGCGCGCAGCGTGAGTCCCTTGTTCATCATCTCGCCGAGCGGCACGAGGTTCCACGGCGGACCGTAGACGCCGATCGCCACCACGTTGCCCGCCCTGCGAACGGCCTGCACGGACCACATGAGGGCCGTCGCTGCGCCCGCCTGGAGCTTGCCCATGCCGAGCGCCTTCTGCATGAACGAGCCGGACGCTTCACAACCGACCGCGTCGATGCACACGTCGGGACCGCGCCCGTCGGTCATCTTCTTGAGCTTCCCGACGACGTCCTCGCGGCCTGCGTCCTCGTAGTCGACGATCTCGCACTGCGCCCACTTCTTCGCGAACTCGAGGCGATAGCCGACGCGATCGACGACGATGACGCGCCCGGCGCCCATCAGCCACGCCGACTTCGCGGCGAAGAGGCCGACAGGACCGGCGCCGAAGACCACGACGGTCTCACCCGGCTTGATCTCGCCCATCTCGGCGGCCTGGTATCCGGTCGGAAGGATGTCCGAGAGGAAGAGGACATCTTCGATGTCCATGTCGTCGGGCACGAGCATCGGGCCGACGTCGGCGTACGGGACACGGACGAACTCCGCCTGCCCGCCGTCGTAGCCGCCGGTCGTGTGCGAGTAGCCGAAGACACCGCTCAGCATGTCGTTCGCGGGATTCGAGTTGTCGCAGACGCTCGTGAGGCCGCGCTGGCAGAAGAAACACGTACCGCAGCTGATGTTGAACGGAACGACGACGCGATCGCCTTTCTTCAGCGTCGCCACGTTCGGCCCGATCTCCTCGACGACGCCCGCGAACTCGTGACCAAACGTGCACCCTACACGCGTATCGGGGACCAGCCCATGGTAGAGGTGCAAATCGGAGCCGCAGATCGCCGACCGGGTGATGCGAAGAACGATGTCGTCCGGGTGTTCGATGCGAGGGTCGGGCTTGCCCACGACCTTCACATTCGACGGACCACGATAGGTGAGCGCTTTCATGTCGCGCGATCACTGCAATGGGCAGACCGCGTCGTGTGAATCGTCGGCATGAGCCGCACGCGGCGCGAGACTCCGCGAGCAACGTGGCCGCTTTGCGCAGGTACGTGTGCACGCACAGAGAGCACGACCGTCGCTCGACTCTTTCCAAACACGTGCAGGCGCCGAAGCGCAGCCATGTGAGAGGACGACGGGCGGTCAGAGGAACGTCCGGCGCTCCGCGTGCGCCGAGCGCGCGTTAACCGCGAGCATGGCTGAGCGGTGGGAGTCGCCGAGTCCGCGTTGCGACGGATGCGAGGGTCGCAGCCGCGGGCGAGCTTCACAAAAGCAGCGCGGCGAGGATGCCGGAGCCTCCTCGCCGCGATGACCACGATCCCGTCGTGGCCTGCTCTACCTCACGTCACTGCGTCACTGCGGAACCGGATCCGGCCGGACGCCCTTGATCGACGCCGCCTGGCAGCCGAGCTCCACGTTCGTCGGCCCGTCCTTCGTCTTCACGATCTTGAACTCGACGCGGCGGTTCTTCTCCCAGGCCTCTTCGTTGTGCCCCGGGTCCTCGGGGCAGTACTCGCCGTAGCCCTTCGCGCGCAGCTTGGACCGTTCGACCTTGCGGGCGATGAGGGCGGCCATGACGCTGTTCACGCGATCCTGCGTGAGGCGCAGGTTGTATTCGTCGCTCGCGCGCTCGTCGGCGTGGCCGGCAACCTCGATGAGCGTGAACTCGGGGTGGTGAACGATCGTCGTGGCGACCGCGTCGAGGATCTCGTTCGACTCGGGGAGGATCTCCGCCGAGGCCGTCTTGAACTTGATCTTCTTCAGGATGAGGATGTTGTCCTTGTCGACGATGACGAGGCCCTTGTCGGGGCAGCCGTCTTCATCCTGGAACCCGTTGTAGGTCTCGGGCTCGTTCGGGCACTTGTCGACGACGTCGAGGATGCCGTCCTTGTCGTTGTCCGGATCGGGGCAGCCGTCCTGGTCCTCGAAGCCGTCCTTGTCCTCCGGATCGTTCGGGCAGAGATCCTTCTTGTCGGGGATCCCGTCCATGTCGTTGTCCGGATCGGGGCAGCCGTCCTGATCCTGGAAGCCGTCCTTGTCCTCCGGATCGTCCGGGCACTTGTCCTTCGAGTCGAGGATGCCGTCGCCGTCGCGGTCTCCGTCGGAGCCCTCGGGGCAGCCGTCCTCGTCCTGGTCGCCGTCGAAGTCCTCGGGCTCGTTCGGACAGCGATCGTCCTTGTCGAGGATGCCGTCGTTGTCGTTGTCCGGATCGGGGCAGCCGTCCTCGTCCTGGAACCCGTCGTAGTCCTCCGGCTCGTCCGGGCACTTGTCGACGTCGTCCTTGATGCCGTCGCCGTCGCGATCGCCGATCGACGGCTCGAAGATGAAGCCGACGAACGCGCGGAAGTCGGCGGCCTCGAAGCCGGACGTGTAGCGGGGCCCGGCGCCGAGCATCAGGTAGCTGTTGCGCTCGACGAAGACCTTGATGCCGCCGGTGACCTCGTTCGACGGCTTCAGCTTGCTCGCCGCGTCACTGAGGAGGTACGTGCCGTAGGTGTCCGCGACGACGTCGACCGCCTCGAGCACGCGGTACGCGAGGCCGAGGCCGTACGTGGCGCGGTTGCCGTCGCGGAACTCGCCGTCCCGCAAGGTCATGATCGTGTCGCTGACCGCGTGGCCGCGGTAGCCGACGTTCGCGCCGATCTTGAACTGGCCCGTCGAGCCGAAGCGCTTCTCGCCGATGAGCTGCGGCCAGTACCAGAAGCCCGGGTCGCCCGCGGCGTTCATGGGCGCGTCCGAGATCGGGACGCCGAGCTGCACTGCGGCAGCGAGGCCGAAGCCGCGCTCGACGCGCAGAATGCGCATCTTCGCGTGCGCCGCGATGAAGCTGACGTTCTGGAAGTCGTGCGCGTTTGGCCCCCACTGCGTGCCGTTCCCGCCGCCTGCGATGGGCCCGACCTGCGTGTTGCCGATGGGCGCGCCGGTCGCGGGGTCCACGCGACCCGAGATCTGCTCCTCGCCCGACGCGAGGTTCATCGGCAGCGTGAGGCCGACGACGAGCAGGTTCGCGATGCCGTAGTTGAACGCGAACGTGCCCTGGAACGAGTGGTCGATGAGGTTCGCGCTCGGCTGGCCCTTGTCCAGCGTGCGCAAGAGACCGCGGCCGTAGTCGATGACCAGCCCGAAGCTGATGTCGTTCTTGCCGAGGATGTCCGTTCCGTTCGTGTGGAAGAACCCCTTGGAGTCGAGCGCTGGACGGAAGAGGTGGGTGTCGAACCCGTCCCCATTATTCTGGGGTATCGGCTGCGCTGCCGCCTCCCGCTCGGAGCCTAGCCCCGCAAGAGCCAGAACCGCCGCGACGGAGACTGCCCGCCGCAACGTTCTCGTGCTCGTTCCAGTGGTGAAGCGAAGCGACCCTTTCGCCTTCGACGCGCGCACGAGACGACGCTAACACAACGCGAAAGTGCGAGTGAAAATAGGTACACTTCGCACCGGCCCGTCGATGCGTGCTCGTCTAGCCTTCATCTCGGACGCTCTCCTCCTCGTTCGCGGCCACCGCGCCCGAACGCGCCTTCGGTCCGTGACAGCCACGATCCTGATGGCTGTCCTCCTCATCCTCTCCATCCTCTCGGCGGCTCGCCCCGCCCGCGCGGAGCTGAAGCTCGATGGGCGCTGGAAGCAGAGCGCGCTCCGGGAAGACTTCACGATCCAGCAATGGCTCGAGGCCGGCTGCGGGCCGCCTCCTCAGTCCACGAGCACGGGCGGCGGCGAGGTCATCGACATCCGCATGGAGGGCGACGAGCTCGCCTTCGTCGGCGGCGGCCGGGTCTATCGCACGAACCAGTGCTACGACCCGATGCCGACGCTCTCTCGCGAGACGCACTCGCGCGAGGCCAGCGGAAAGACGTGGCGAACCCGCTGCGTCACCTCCCCGACGGATCCGCGCAAGACGATCCTCAACACGCTGGTCGTCGCGACGAACGACCAGCGCATCGATCTCGTCGAGACGGGCCGGTACGAGATCACGCTCGAGAACGGTCGCTGCATCGCGGACGTGAAGCGCACGCGCAGCTTCACGCTGGTCCCCGAGGACGTCACGCCGAGCGCAGCGCCGACGGCGCAGCCCCAGCCCACGACGAAAGAGCCCGAGCCGCCGAAACCGTCGGTGTGCGGCGTGCCGGGAGATCCCTCCAGGCTCGAGGTGCGTCCGTCGAAGAAGCTCCTTCGAACAGGCGAGTCGTTCAAATTCCGGGGTCTCGTCCTCGATTCCCGCGGCTGCGAGACGCGCACCGTCACCACGTGGAGGGTGTCGCGCGCGTTCGAAGGCAAGGGCGTGACCGTCGACGCGACGGGCCGCGTGACCGTCACGAACGACGCGACGGAAGGCAACGTCGAGATCGTCGCGACGGCGGCCGGCAAGGACGCGCGCGTCGTCGTCGAGGTCGTTTCGCCGGCGCGCTACGGCGAGTTGCTCGCGCAGTCCGGGCTGAACGCTGCCGGTGAGAACGACGAAGCTTCGGCCGTGACGATCGCGTCCGAGTCGCTCGGCGCGGGTGAAGGTCGTGTGGAGGACCGCTCGCGCGAGCGCCGGATGATGTTCATGGCGATCATCGGCGGCGTCTTGCTCGTGCTCGGCGTCGTCGCGCTCTTTCTCGTGAGGAGATCGCGCCGCGCGAAAGCGTTGACCCGCGAGGCGGAGCAACGTCACGAGGCACGTGTCCAGCAGGTGCTCGATCGCCGTCGCCAGCGTGAGGCAGAGCACGCTGCGCAGATGCGGGCGCACGAAGAGAGCGTCGCGGCAGCGAAGGCCGCGGCCGCCGCTACCGAAGCGCCGAGGTCGGTCGGCTCGGCGCAGGGAATCGCAGCGCCTGCAAGCCGCGCGGAGATGGTTTGCGCGTCCTGCGGGCGCGAGCAGCCTGCAGGGACGAAGTTCTGTCCGCACGACGGTACGCCGCTCACGCCTGCATCGAAGTCGATGCCTGCTGGAGGCGGGATCTGTCCGGTGTGCAACAAGGGGTACGGGCCCGACGTCCGCGTCTGCCCGAAGGACGGCGAAGAGCTGCTGCCTTCGCCCGTACATGCCGCGATGGCCGCGCGATCCGGCGGGGTCCCGCTGGCGAGCCGCGGCAAGATCTGCCCGACGTGCGGCCAACGCTTCGACGGGACCGCCGAGTTCTGCGGCAAGGACGGAACGGTGCTCGTGCTCCTCAATTGAGGGAGCGTCTGACGCGGACGACGCGCAAGACGCGCAAGAAAAGGCGAAGTGAAGCGAGGTCAGGTGAGCCAGAGCTGGAGCTGGAAGCGCATATCGAAGCGCGACCGCGCGCGGGTGAGCGAGGTCCGAGTGCTCAGGTGTAGGCTCGCGCTCCACGGCGCGAAGCTGGCCCCATGAAGCGGCTGAAAAATAGCCCAGACCGTCTTCGGGCGTCCTGCGTCCAAGGGCAGGTGCACGGCGCCGGTGCTCACGATCGTCTCGGTCACGCCCCAAAGGTTCTCTGCGCTAACGCATCGAACTCGTGGGTCTGTAGCTTGATCGCTTCGATCGGCGCCCGCTATACTCACGACGCAACACAAACTGGCTGAATTCCCGAGGGAGCGGAGCAGCCTGCAAAGCTCTCGAAGCTCTCACGGGCGGCATGAAGCAAGGGAGCAAGCGCGCTCCCTCACCACGAAGACGCGCTCCAAGGACGGTTCCGCGATGAAGATCCAGTGCCAGTCTTGCCAGGCGAAATACACGATCGCGGACGAGAAGGTCCTGGGCAAGGTCGTCAAAATTCGCTGCAAGAAGTGCAGCTC
>JAFAER010000214.1 GCA_023423895.1 Pseudomonadota bacterium | reverse complement strand
GGCTCCCAGAGTGCGGGGCCGAACCAGAACCGCACGCCCCAGGCGACGGCGGGGGCGAGCGAGAGGCCGCCAGCGTCCTCCTGGTCCTGTCGGATGTCGTAGCGACGGTACACCGCCGTCGTCGCGTAGAGGTCGAGGTGTATCCAGTCGCTGGCGCTGAACGTCAGCTTGGGGCCGACGGTCAGCGTCGAGTAGGCGATCTGTTGATCGGAGATGCCGTACTTGGCTTCGCCGAGCTGGTAGCGGTTGCCGTTGAAGGCCGCCCGGATACCGCCGGTCAGCCAGCGGCTCGCGCGGAGCTCGGCGTCGAGCCGCGCGGGCACGAACCCCCGGAGACGCACGTCATGGGAGATGCGCCAGTTGACGCTCATGGCGGGCAAAGGCGTCGGCGAACCGGTGCGTCGATCGAACACGACGCCGGCTCCGAGCGAGAGCGCGTCGCTGACCTTGTAGATGAAGATCCCGGTGGCCGACAGCAGCAGATCGTCGCTCGAGACGGGATCCGAGAAGTCCGACGCGAGGCCGGCGCCCGCGATCGCGATGACGGTGAATCGCGAGCCGACCCGCTGCACGACGCCGAAGGACGCCGCCGGAGACCGGAACGTCGGCGCGCCGGCCGACGTGTCACCACGCAGATCGACGTTGAGCTGCTCGTACGAGAGCCCCGCCAGCAGCATCGTCTGCTGCGACAGGCGGATCGGTAGCCCGACGTTCGCGCGATAGATCTGGAGCCTCACCTGCATCCTCGGGTCGTCGGTGTTCCGGGCGTACGGATAGATCTCGACACTCGCCGACGCGAGCGAGTCTCCGACCTGGGCGCGCGCCTCCACGGACGCGAGGCTCGCCGCAACGACGATCGACGTCAGAGGCCATCGTCCGCGCCGCGCGCGACGCCTCCCGGCGGAAGCGGCGCTCATCCAGCCCCGTCTCCTCGCCCGGACGACAGCTCGTCCCGGTTCGTCGTCCGCGCCATCGTCGTGCTGCACCCGGAGCATCGGCGGATCTCGATCCGTCGGCCGTCGGGCCACTCCGTGACCAGCTCGCGCACGCGCCAGGCAGAGAGCACGTCGACGAGATCGAGCGCCGCCCACCCCCCGGCGTCGAACTCTCGCCGGCAATGGCCGCATCGCAAAGGCCCATCTCCCACGGCACCTGTCTCCGAGAACGCGCTTCATCGCAACTATTGTTGCAATGTGCCGAGGGTAACAAGCGCTCGGAGCATTGCAACACTTGTTGCGATAGCGCCCTCGCTCAGGAGCTCGTGTAGACTCGCTGCATGGTGAGCCGGCGCCAGCGTTCCTCGTCCCCGTCTCAACGTCGCGGCGCGAAGGTCGTCGCGGCCATCTTGGAGGCGACCCTCGAGGAGCTCACGCGCGTCGGCCTGGGCGGGCTCTCGTTCGACGGGGTCGCGCAGCGCGCGAAGGTGAACAAGACCACCCTCTACCGGCGCTGGCCGACGAAATCGCGCCTCGTGCTCGCTGCGCTCGCGACGCAGCTGGAGTCCCTCTTCGCCGACCCTGACACCGGTGACGTCCACGAGGATCTCGTGATCTTGGCGCGCCGGATAAACGCGTTCATTCGGTCCAGGCGAGGCCGGGCCCTCTATCTCGCGATCCTTCAGGAGGCGGACATCAGCATCGTCGAGCTGAAGAGCGCCTTGCCGCACGATGACCAGGGCGTCCTGCACCAGATCGTCCGGCGTTCGGTCGCGCGCGGCGAGCTCCCGGAGCATTCCGACCCGAGGTTGCTCTCGAGCGTGCTCTTCGGAGCCGTCCTTCAGCAAGCGCTCTTCGAGGAGAAGAGACCGAACGACGCGTACTTTCGGCGCCTCGTCGGCGTCATCGTGACCGGCGCTTCGGCGGCCGCGCGCGGAAGCCAGACGGCGAGCTCGAAGCGCCCCCGGCCGAGTGACCGAGAGCGTGCCTCGCGACGCCCGAGAGGCGCTCTCGCGCGCTCGAGGTCCGCCGCCTCGACGTCATCGTGACGATAGCGGGCGCAATCGCTCTTCGCCGTCCGCTCGATGCCGTGCGCGTGGAATAGCCTCGGCGGCGCCGGCGTTCGGGAAGCCCCATGTCGATGCCCCATGCTCGTCACCTTCTCTTGCTGCTTGAATTGGTCGCCCTCTCGTCGTGCGCGAGCATGCGGGCGCCCGGCGCGGCCGACACGAGCCTCGCTCCCGCTGCGTCTCGGCGCGTGACGCTCACCCATCTCGGTGTTGCCGGTTGGAAGCTCGAGTCGTCCGGCGGGACGTTGCTCTTCGATCCCTACGTGACCCGCGCTGCAGTCGAAGACGAGTCGGCGCCGCTCGTCCCGAACGAGGCCGCCATTGCGGCCTACACGCCTTCGAGGGCCGATGTCGTGCTCGTCGGACACTCGCACTACGATCACGTGCTCGATGTTCCCTCGATCGCTCGGCGCACCGGAGCCAACGTCATCGGTAGCGACAGCACGGCGCGCGTGGCCGCTGCAGGTGGCATCCCGGCGGATCGGATCCGCGTGGTGCACGGAGGGGAGTCGTTCACGATCGGGCCGTTTGCGGTGCGGGTCGTCGCGTCGCGTCACTCGTTGACGGGACAGGAGAACGTTCCGATCCCGGCCGGGGTCACGTTGCCCATGGCCGCAAGCGCCTATGTAGAGGGAGGGACGCTCCAGTATCTGGTCCGCTTCGAAGGACGATCGATCTACTTCGTGGGGACGGCGAACTTCATCGAGGAGGAAGTGCGCGCCGTGAATGCTCGACCCGACGTCGCGATCGTGGCGGTGGGGCTGCGCGAGAAGATCCCGAACTACACCTGCCGGCTGCTCGACGCGCTCGGCCGGCCACCCCTCGTCATGCCCAACCACTTCGATGCGTTCCGCGAGCCACTTCGGCCGGGAGAGATGGCGCTCGATCCGTCCACGCGCGCGAACCTCGACGCGTTCGTCGCGGAGGTCGGTGCCTGCGCTCCCGGTACGCGCGTCGAGGTGCCCGTCCCCCTGCAAGCGATCGAGCTGTGAGTCTGATCCAGACTCGTGGATGGCACTCGTTGGCTCATCGTTGCGAGGCGATGCACGCGTAGTTCGACAGATTCGAGAGGAGCGGCATCGCCGCCAGCTCGCGCCACCTTGCTCCCCGGAGGATCAGGCCCTCGCCGAGGCGGGCCACGGATCGGCCCACGCCGGGATGCTCGCCAGACCGTCGAGCCAGCGCACCACGTTGCGGAACTGGTCGAGCGGCATCTCCGACTCTCGCCAGTACGTCGCCATCGACGCGAGGCTGAAGTCCGCGATGGTGAGCCGCCCGCACGTCACGAAGGTTCGGTCCGCCAGATGCCGGTCCAGGACGCTCGCGTATTTCTCGAGAGGCTCGACCTTCGACGTCAACGATGCCCGGTCCGGTGGGCCGCCTGCGAACGTGGCCTTGACGATGTGCTCGAAGTAGAAGGGCGCGACGGCGGACGCCCAGTGCGAGTCGTTCCACGCGAGCCAGCGGAGCACTTCGACCTGCTCGCGAGGCGCGTTCGCCGGCCACATGTCAGAGCCCTTCTCGATGCAGAGGTAGGCCATGATGGCCGACGACTCCCAGAGCACGGTGTCGCCGTCCACGAGCGTCGGCGCCTTCATGTTCGGATTCAGCTCGGCGTAGGTTCGGGTCTTCAGCTCGCCGGCGAGCAGATCGACGTGCACGAGCTCGGCGTCGATGCCGAGGTGCTTCACGAGGGCGAGCACCTTCCGCGGCGCCTGCGCCTTGATCCAGAAGATCTTCTTCATGTTGGAACCTCCAGCCCGCGACATCGGCTCGCGGTGAGAGCAGCATGCCGTCCGACAATTTATGTTCAAGAACATCTTCTGACGCTTGCTATCTGAACGCCGAGAAGTCGAGGGTCGCATGCCCTACAGTGCCGAGCACAAAGCGCGCACGCGCGAACGGATCGTCCAGTCCGCACGACACCTGTTCAATCGGTTCGGGTTCGAACAAGTCTCGATCGATCAGATCATGGCAGGCGCCGGGCTGACGCGGGGCGGGTTCTACAATCACTTCGAGAGCAAGGAGCAGCGGCATCGCCGTAGCTCCTCCAAGTTCGACGCGTCTGGGACCAAGATTCGGAGTGAACAATTGATGGGCAGGACGGTGAGGAGCGGCGCGGCGTTACTCGTCTTCCTCACCGTCTGTCTGCCCGTTGCATGCGCAACGGATACGGACGGTGCAGGGCGGATGGCGGCTGCTCCCAGCTGCGTCGACGGGTGGTGCCGGATTCCCGCAGGCACCTTCACGATGGGGTCTCCCGAAACCGAGCTCGGACGCGCACTCAACGACGAGAACCAGGTCGAGGTGACACTGACGCACTCGTTTCTGATTCAGCAGCACGAGACGACACAAGCCGAATGGGCGGCCGTCGGGCTGCCGAATCCGAGCACCGCGCCTCCACCGGACGAGGGGATGGTGAGCGATTGCCTCGACCCCGAATGCCCAGTGGGGAACGTGAACTTCTACGAGGCGGTCGCCTACGCGAACGCCTTTTCTCGCGCGCGCGGACTGCCTGAATGTTACGAGCTCTCCGGATGCACCGGCACCCCGGGCGGCGGCCATGACGATCGACCAGGGCCCCGCGACTACAGGTGCGCCTCCGTCACGAGCCGCACGCCGTCGCTCTATGACTGCGATGGCTACCGGCTCCCGATGGAAGCCGAATGGGAATATGCCGCTCGTGCAGGGACGACGACGGCGACATACGCCGGCGACATCGCCCACGGCGACGTGTGGGAGTGTTACCGCGATCCCTTGCTCGATCGTATCGCCTGGTACTGCTTCAATTCAGGCATTCCCGAGACCGACCATGGCGTCACGCATCCCGTCGGTCAAAAGGAGCCAAACGCGTGGGGGCTCCACGACATGCTGGGCAACGCGACCGAGTGGTGCAACGACGCATTCAACGGACTCGGGTACGGCACCGAACCCCTGACCGACCCCGATCCACAGCTCGGCTCCCCTCGCAACGGCGTGCGTCGCGGGGCGGGTCCGTCGAACAGCCGCTGGACCGCCCAGACCACCTGTGCACATCGATGGGAACGCGAACGTCACGTCGCGATCCCCGGCGACGGCTTCCGACTCGTCCGAACGTTGAAGTGACTCCCGGTCGCCTCAGGGCGGGAGCTGGCCGGCCGGGCCGTTAGTGTTCCAGGGCGTCGCCGTTTATCTCGCCGCGTCGATCGCGGAGGAGCGGCGGCTCGCGCGCCTCCTCGCCATCGGCGCGTGGGTTTCTGCGTGGCGACGAACGGTGCCGGCCGTGCAAGGCGCGCGATGGTCGAGCTCCACCGTCGCCGTCGCGAAGAACCGCGTGCGGGGAGCCGGTGACGGTCTTGCTCCGCACCAGTCCCATGCTCGAGCTCTCGCACGGCTTCCCCGCTGAACGTAACGATTTCCCCGAAGAGCGCGAAAATGTGCTCTAACGGTCGGATCGTCGATGCGTGCGAATTCACTTCAACCGATCGTGCTCGCGGTTGCGACGGGGTCCGTGGTCGTCGCCGGCCATGCCCCTGCTCTCCTCCTGAATCTTCGCGAACAGGAGGCGATGTGAACCGCCATCGGAACGACCTGACACCGCGAATCGGGGGAGCCGCGGCGCACTCCGTCCTGCTCTTCGGAGCGCTCCTCTTCGCTCTCTCGGGGTGCTCGAGCAGCCCCTCGAGCAGCCCCGTCGTCGACGGCGGCGCTGCTGACAGCGGTGGCCCAGGCGACGAGCCCGGGCTGAGCGTCGACGGCGGCGGCGCTGCGGTCACGTGTGAGGCGGGCTTCGAGAAGCGCGGCTCGGCGTGTGTCGACATCGACGAGTGTGCCGTGAACAACGGCGGCTGCGACAAGCTCGCGACCTGCACCAACACGCCCGGCAGCTTCGTCTGCGGGGCCTGCCCGGCCGGATACACCGGCACCGGCGCCTCCGACTGCAAGGACATCGACGAGTGCGCCTCGAACCACGGCGGCTGTGACTCGCTCACGCTCTGCATCAACACCGCTGGCAGCTTCACCTGCGGTAACTGCCCGAACGGGTATCAGGGCACGGGCCGGACCGGCTGCGTCGACATCGACGAGTGCGCCTCGAACCACGGCGACTGCGACGCGCTCGCGACCTGCACGAACACGCCTGGCGGGCATACCTGCGGCGACTGCCCGAACGGCTATACCGGCGGCGGCGCGACCGGATGTTTCGACGTCGACGAGTGCGCCGTGAACAACGGCGGCTGCGACGCCCGCACGACCTGCACCAACACGCCGGGCAGCTTCACGTGTGGTGCGTGCCCGTCCGGCTTCGCCGGTACGGGCGCGGCCGGCTGCGTCGACATCGACGAGTGCGCCGTGAACAACGGCGGCTGCGATGCTCGCACGACATGCACCAACTCGACGGGTAGCTTCACGTGCGGCGCGTGCCCGTCCGGCTTCACCGGCACCGGCGCGAACGGCTGCGTCGACATCGACGAGTGCGCCGTGAACAACGGCGGCTGCGACCCGCTCGCGGGCTGCACCAACACGCCTGGCGGGCATACCTGCGGCGACTGCCCGAACGGCTATACCGGCGGCGGCGCGACCGGATGTTTCGACATCGACGAGTGCGCGACGAGCAACGGTGGCTGCGACGCGCTCACGACCTGCACCAACACCATCGGCAGCCGCACGTGCAGCGCGTGTCCCGTGGGCTACACCGGCACCGGCGCCACCGGCTGTTTCGACGTCGACGAGTGCGCCGAGAACAACGGCGGCTGTGACGCGCTCACCGCCTGCACCAACACCCCCGGCAGCCACTCGTGCGGCGCGTGTCCGGCGGGCTACACCGGCACCGGCGCCACCGGCTGCGTCGACATCGACGAGTGCGCCACGAGCAACGGCGGGTGCGATCCGCTCACGACCTGCACCAACATCCCCGGCAGCCGCGTCTGCGGGCACTGCCCCGGCGGCTACGCGGGGACCGGCGCGAACGGCTGCGTCGACATCGACGAGTGCGCCACGAGCAACGGCGGGTGTGACGCGCTCACGACCTGCACCAACACGCCGGGCAGCCACACCTGCGGCGCTTGCCCGGCGGGCTACACCGGCGGCGGCGCCTCGGGCTGCACCGACGTCGACGAGTGCGCCACGAGCAACGGCGGGTGTGACGCGCTCACGACCTGCACCAACACGGCCGGCAGCTTCACGTGTGGAGCTTGCCCGGCGGGCTACACCGGCACGGGCTCCTCCGGCTGCGTCGACATCGACGAGTGCGCGACCACCAGCGCTTGTGATCCGGCGACGACCTGCACCAACACGCCGGGCGGCTTCACCTGCAGCGCCTGCCCCGCTGGCTACGCCGGGACGGGGGAGACGGGCTGCACGGACATCGACGAGTGCGCCGCCGGTACGGACAACTGTCACGTCGACGCGAGCTGCACCAACACCCCGGGCGGCTTCACCTGCGCGTGCAACGACGACCTCATCGGCGACGGCGTGACGGAGTGCCGCGCGTGCGCGGCGTTCGGCGTCGGCGACCACATGATGGTGCGGACGAGCGAGCGCCCGACGTTCTGCGTCTCGAACACGAGCGAGTCGCAGGCCGAGTACATGTTCATCCCGATGAACCTGTCGTCGACCGCCTCCCTTTCGCTCACTGTCACGGCGAGCAGCCTCGCGGTCCCGAGCGGCACGCCGGGGTCGACTTCGAACGTCGGCGTCTCCGACACGCACAACGCCGATCGGATCGCAGCCACGTCCGAGATCGCGGCTCGCCGCGGTACGACGGGCACCGGGACGCCGGTCTCGCCGTTCGCGGGCATCCCGTCGGGCCCGCCGGCGGTCGGTGACATCTGGTCGCTCAACGTCGAGCTGAGGACGCAGTGCACCTACGGCACGGCGCGCCAGGCGACGGTGCGCTACGTGGGCACCCGCGCGATCGTCGTGTCCGACGACACGAACCCGGCGGACGGACTGACGACGGCGCAGTACGCGACGTACGGTTCGACCTTCGACAACGTCATCTATCCGGCGGTGACCGGTCTCTACGGTGCGCCTACCGACGTCGACGGAAACGGGCGCGTCGTCCTCTTCTTCACTCGCGCGATGAACGAGCTCGATGCGCCGGGCACCGGGGCCGCCGTTCTGGCGCGCTCGCTCCCGCGCGACCTGGTGTCCGACTCCGAGTGCCCGACGAGCAATCGCGGCGAGATCATCTACCTCGCAGCGGCCGACGTCACGGGCGCGATCAACTCGAACGTCAGGAACGTCGACTCCATCGCAGGGAACACCGCCCGAGCGACACACGAGCTGGCCCACATCGTCATCGACTCGCGCCGCATCGCTGCGGGGGCGCCGTTCGAGGAGACGTGGCTCGACGAGGGCCTCGCCGGAATCGGCGAGGAGCGAGTCTTCTACCAGGCGAGCGTCGGGCTCACCCCGGGGATGAACATCGTCGTGACGAACCTGAACACCGGCCCCAGCGCTGCTCTGCGGGTAGCAGCATTCAACGCGTACCAGACCCACCAGTTCGCCCGGATGCGCGAATGGATGCGTGGTCCGACGGTGTTCGGCGTCGCCGAGTCGAACACGGCGCGGCAAGCTCAGCGCGGGATGAGCTGGATGTTCCTCCGCTACGCTGCCGACCGCGCCGCCGGCGGAAACTCGGCCGCGGAGGTGAGCTTCCTCCGTGACCTCGCGAACGCGTCGACGACCGGATTCACGAACCTCGACGCGCGCATCGGTAGCAGCTCGAGCCTCTGGATGCGCGACTTCATCGCGTCCGTCTTCATCGACGACAGCGCGATCCCGAACCTCGACGTCCCCAGCCTGCCTTACCGTGGTCCGAGCTGGCACTACCGATCCATCCACGGCACGCTCACCGGCTTCGCGCTGGACTTCCCGCCGGTCCTCGTCGCCGATACACCCCTCTCCCTCAACCTCGCGCGGGGCGGTACCGCGAGCTACCGCCGCTTCGCGCTCGCGGCGGGTGCCGAGACGCACGTGTCCTTGACCACGCCGCCGGGCGCGGGCGCGGACTCCTGGTACATGGTGTTCCGCCGGCAGTAGCCCCTCCAGACCACATCACGCTGCACCGCGCGGGCGCGTGCCCGGAGACCTCGCGTCTCCGGGCGCCATCGCGAAGAGCCGCTCGAGAACCTTTCCCTCGGCTCGGTAGTCACTCCGAGGAGCTACTCCACTGACGTCGGCAGGCATCTCTGACACCGACGGTCTCGAGCGTCGCTTGCGAATCTGCAGGCCGACAGGCCGCTCAGAGATCGAGATCTACGACGATGTTGTCGAACAGGGTCGAGCACGGGCCCTCGCCGCTGTTGGCCCACAGACCGATGTAGAAGGTCGCGATTCCCTCGCTGCCCACTGTCGGGACGTTCGTGCGCTCGAGGACCGACGTGCCGTCGTACGCGATGGCGATCGACCCGCTCGTCGAGTCGACGACGACATCCATCGTCAGCTTGAACCACCGATCCTGAGGTAGCGTTTGCTCGAGCGGATAGTCGCGGGAGGGACGGTCCGCGAGGCGTGCGACGATTCGCGTCGACGCGCCCTCCCTGACGAGCTTCATCCCCTCGCCGCTCGGCTCCGCCAGCTTGAACAGCTCCTGAGCGTCGGTCGGCCCACTGGGGCATACGAAGATGTCCGCCGACAGGCGGAACCGGCGGGGAGTGCTCGGCAGCACCCGCTCGAGCCGTGCTTCCGCGTAGGAGCTCGGCACCGCGGGGATCGTTGCGCGCATCGATCGCGGAGGTGACACGTGCGCCTCGTCGAGCTCGACCGACCCGCCCGGAGTGAGGCGTGTACTCGAGAACTGCTCGGCTACGCTCCCGTGGTCGAAGTCGGCGCAGATGAAATGAGCCTGCGTCTGATTCCCTCCGTCACACGGGCTCACCGGCGAGGAAGTGTCGGCGCGCGCGTCGGTCACGGGTTCGTACGTCACCGTGTCCGTGGTCGCGGCATCCCGCGGAGCTGCGCGCTGGTCGTCGTTCGCCAGACCGTCGGTATTCACCAGAAGGGAGCAAGCCGCCTGGATGAGCGCGGCCGCTGCTGCCGCTCCAAGCGGGAGCGCGCCTCGCGCAACGTTCCCGGAACACCGAGAGCGCGCATGTCGGCTTGATCCAGTCGGCCCCCGCAATGGTCGTCCCCTCAGTTGCCACCCCCCCGTCGCCAACTGGAACTCTACCTCAGTGTCCGACGCTCCGCCTACCGTCGTTCGGGCGCGCGCACGAAGGCCGGGCTGTACGTCGGGTCCTGATCGACGGTGGAGGCTCGTCCAGGGCGTGCTCGACCGGCTCGTGTTGGCACCCCACGTGATCGGATTGCGGGGAGGAGGACGACATGCCCGAGATACAGCGCGTCAGCAGCGAAAACCGGAGCACGAACGACATGCTCGAGGAGCTTCGCCGCGAGCTACCCGCGAAGGTGAAGCCCGAGGATGCGGTGAGCGCGGTGATGTGCACGTTCAGCCAGCACGTCTCGGGCATCGAGGCACGGCGCCTCTTCGACGCGCTCCCCGATGAGACCAAGCCCTTGCTCGACCGGTGTATGTTGCATCGCGACGACGCCGCGGAGCCGTTCGGACGCGACCAGCTCGTGGTCCGTGTCGCCGGTCACCTCGAGCTCTCGCTGGGCGACGCGGAGGACGTGATCGCGGCTGTCCTCACGGCGATCAGCTCGCGCTTGCCCGGTCGAGACGTCGAGGGTGTAGCGCGCGAGCTCCCGGAGGAGCTGCGCGAGCTGTGGGGCGTGCGCCGAAGCCTCTGAACGCCGGTGCGTGCCGTGCCGGACATGGCCCGACCTCGGTGGCTTACCGATGGGGCCGCGGTGACCGGCACGCTCACCGAGATGGAGCATCCCACGCGACGCGCGCGGGCGCCGGCCGCGCGTGTAAGCTCTACGAACGTGAAGTTCGTCGCGCCGCTCCGACACGCGAGCTCGGTCCTGGAGGCGGCCTACGACGTCGGCCAGCCGACGGACGCGTGGCTCCGGCGGATCCTCCGCGCGATGGCGCGCGATCTCGAGGGCGACCTCGGCCTCTACGCGCTCGTCCTCGACCTCACCCGTGACGACTTTCCGTTCCTCGCGCCGCCCGCGTTCCATCGCGTCTCGACCGATGTCCGTCGCATCGGCCCCGCAATGAGCCACGCCGCGCCGCCCACGGTCGTGCAGCACTTTCGGACCAACATGGTCGAGTTCGGATCGGTGTCCCAGATCTTCGGAGCGTCGGGATTGGCCCCCGCCCACGGGCGAGGATACCCGTTCGTCGACAGCGTCGGTCTCGCGGTGCAAGACGGAGAAGGCTCGGGGCTCCAGATCGTCAGCCCGATGGCCGACGTCGTCCGAGTCCACGGCCGCTCGCGCGCCGCGTGGCGCAAGGTCGGACTGCATCTTGGGATTGCCTGGCGGCTCCGCCGGCGGCTCGAACGAGGTCGAGAGCCGGAGGCGCTCGTCGACAAGGGCAAGATCGTCGACGCACGAGGAGAGGCGACGACGGTCAGCGCGCGCGAGGCGTTGATCGATGCGGTGCGACGGCTCGAACGCGCGCGCGTGTCTCCGAGGCGAGACGATCCCGAACATGTCCTCGACGTGTGGAGAGGACTCGTGAGCGGCCGCTGGTCACTCGTCGACAAGTGGGAGAGTGATGGCCGTCGCTACGTCGCCGCTTACGAGAACGGCGCGACGGTCGGCACCGTGCAAGGGTTCGCCCCCTGGGAGGTCCGCGTCCTCCGGATGCACCTACTTCACGCGAGCCGTGACGAGATCGCGTTCGGGCTCGGGCTCGCGCCTTCGACCGTCGATCGCGTGCTCTCGAAGGGGGCTTCGCGGCTCGGTCTGCGCAGTCGCGCGGAGCTCGTTCGGCTCTCGGAGCCACACCTGATGGAGCGCTTCGCTCTCGAGGTCGGGCAGGAGCGCATCGACGTCCTTCGGATCGAGGAGCCCGCGCTTCCAGCAGCGTGGCGATCCCGCCTCACCAAAGCCCAGCTCGAAGTGGCAACGGCGGCGGCGCGCGGTCTGTCCGACGGCGAGATCGCGCGGGCTCGCGGCACCTCCGTGCGGACCGTCTCGAACCATCTCGCGGCCAGCTATCGGTTGCTCGGGCTCGAGGGTCGGAGCGACCTCGTGCGAGGCGTCGTCGAGCGGACGCATCGCGCGTAACCGACGTTCCTCGTCGAGCGGGGGGACGCCGTTGGTTTGACCAGACGAGAACTACTCAGGCGCGCCCATCCCCCGGGCGCCTCATCCGAGCGCAACGTAGGCTCGAGGAGGAAGCGTCGTCGTGAGAGGGGGGCCGTGCCGCGACGCTTCGTCTTTTGTTCCCTACCTCGCGCCCTCCCTCTCGCCGGAAGGAGCTTTGAATGACACTTTCGAAGATCGGTATCGTCGCGGGCGCCTGCGTCCTCGTCGTCTTCGCGGGCTGCGAACCCGTCGACGATGGCATCGCTCCCACTCCGGACGGATCGACTCCAGGCTCGGATGCCAGTGGTGCTGACGCCGGCCCGACGGAGGCC
>JAFAER010000209.1 GCA_023423895.1 Pseudomonadota bacterium | reverse complement strand
GGGTGGCGGCGGCGGAAGCTGACCGCGCAACGCACGCGCTGGCGAGAGCGAGCTGACGACGCCGCTCTCTTTCAAACCAAGTTACGCGATCGGCGCGCGAGCGCTCGGTCGCGTAGCGCATTTAAGGCGGGCTCGATCGGGCCGGACCCGACGCCGTGCGCCCGACGCTGTCGAGACCGATTCGCGTCGAGGACATTGGCTCGGCAGCGAGCGCGTCACGGGCGTCCCAATGACCGCTCTCGTCACAGCGATGTGCGGGGACGATGCGCGCTGCGAGCGAGCCGCGCGAGCGAACGCGCCTGACAGGCATGCGTGGACCGCGCGTTTCGTCGTCGCGGCAGCAGGCTTGCAACGGTCGCAGCGAACCTCTCGGACCATCGAAGGAGCAGTCGGTCATGAACAGCAAGCTCACGAGCGCTGCGTTTGCAGCGACCTTGGTCGTCTTTTCGGCGACGACCGCAACGGCGCAGCAGACGGATCGTCAGGAGGCTCGCGACGGAAACGCGTCGGAGAAGACGACCCAGCAGAAGAAGAGCTCGACCAAGAAACAAGACGGCAGCTCGACGAAGAAGACCGTCAAGGCGGGCACGAAGAAGGACAGCAAGGCCGGCAACGACGCGGACACGGACAGCGCCAAGGGCGCGCTCGAGGAAGCCGATGAGGGGGCCGCGCGCGGCGCCGCGAAGGCAAACGCCGACATCGTCGGTGACGAGGCCCAGGAGACGAACGAGCAGCGCGCACGTGCACCGAGGACCGATCGCGAGGAGACGAAGGAAGGCGAGACTCCGGAAGCCGCCGAGGAGATCGGGAGCGCGACCACGACGGCCGCCGCCTCCGTCGTCAACGCCGGCGAGGACCTCACCCGAGCGACTGACAAGCCCGGCCGCTACAACCCGGTCGCCGTCACGTGGAACCCGCTCGGGCTCATGGTCGGCGGTCGCGTGAGCTTCAACCTCGAATGGGCGCCGGTCACGCACCACGTCGTCATCCTGAGCCCGCACTTCGCGAACGCGTCGCAGGACGTGAGCATCTCGCCGGACGTCACGCGCAGCAACACGTTCTCGGGCGTGGGCGGTGAGGTCGGCTATCGCTACTACACCGGCCGGAAGGGCATGAACGGCGTGTTCGTCGGTCCGTCGCTCGTCGGCGGCGTCTACAACGCGAACCTCGTCACGGGGGAGCAGGCGTTCACGAACTTCGGCGTAGCTGCGGACGTGGGTGTACAGCAGATTTTCTTCGATCACCTCGCGCTCGGCGCCGGCGTCGGCGTCATGTACCTGAACGTGAGCCGTGACTTCGGCGACCTGTCGGCAGGGCCGAGCACGATCGCCGAACAAGGTGTGAAGCCCCGCTTCCTCGCGCAGGCGGGCTACGCGTTCTGAGGACCACTCTGCCGGTCGCGGCTCGTCACCGGACGCCGAAATACTTGCGGTACCAAGGCGTCTGGTGATGGTCCACGGCCCGGGGATCGATCACGTGTGCGGGATCGAGCTTCGAGAGCAGTCGCTCGATGCTCCCGAGGTCACGCTGCGCCATGACGGGGATCCCGTTGCGCTCGAGGAGCGCCGCACAGACTCCTCGACCGCGCTGGTACGCGCGCGACGCGACGGTGCGTGAGCCGAGCGAGATGACCTGTGACCCGCACGCGGCGCTCATGTCCATGAGGATGGCGAGCTCGATGCCGTGCTCCCGTGCCTCGCTGAGCATGCGGTGGGCCGCGCGAAGCATTCCGTCCGTCCAGTCCTTGCCCGTCTCCGAGAGCACCTTCGCGCGCCCGTCGAGGACGTCGTCACCATCCCCACCGTGGATGTCACAGAGCTCGCGCGGTGTTCCGAACGCAAAGTGCTCCGGGCAGAACGAGACGAGACGGACCGTCGACAAGGCGGCCAGCCTGGCGAACGGATCCCACGCAGGGTAGGGCGTCCCGTCCCAGATGCGCGCGCTGCCCGAGAGACAACCGCTCAAGAACACGCGCAAGGGCCGTTCGGTCGATGGCGTGCGCAGCGTGTCGAACCACTCCGGCGAAGGCATCGCACCCATCGTAGGGAAGCGATCGCGAACGACCAGTACGGCGCCGTCGATGCGGCTCGATCTCACCGTGCACGAAGGCGCGCGTCGCCGACGGCGAAGTCGGGAGCCGTCGTCATGGCCGGCGCGTGGACGTCAGGTCGACGCTTGCTCTTCGGCGCGCTTCACCATCTTGCGATGCGTGAGGCGCTTCTTGAGCGGACCCATGTGATCGATCATGAGCACGCCCTGGAGGTGGTCGTACTCGTGCTGGATCGCGACCGCGAGCAGGCCCTCCGCCTCGAGCTCGAACCACTTGCCGTTGCGGTCTTGCGCGCGGACATGGACGTGCGCGTTGCGCTCGACCTCTTCCTGCACCCCGGGGAAGCTGAGGCAGCCCTCCTGCCAGGAGATCTCCCCCGTTCGCTCGATGAACTCGGGGTTGATGAACACCCGGAGGTCGCTCGGCTCGTTCTCGTCCGCGATGTCGATGATGAAGAGCTGCAGCTTCTCCCCGATCTGGGTCGCCGCGAGGCCGACGCCGGGAGCCGCGTACATGGTCTCCGCCATGTCGTCGATGAGCGTCTGGATCTCGGGCGTGATCGCCTCGACCTTGTCGCCGCGCTCACGCAGGCGCTTGTCGGGGTAGTGGAGGATGGTGCGGATCATGATGCGGTAGGGAGCTTAACCCGGGAACCGGTGCGGCGCGAGTGGGTCACGTTCTCACGGGATTTCGCGTCATCGGAGGCGCGCCGACGCAGCCCGACCTGATGGGCTCGGCGTTCGCTCGCCGGGGCACGCGAGGGCGGCCTCACTGCTCGGGGTAGATGACCTGTCCGTGGACGTACGCGTCTTCGCCGACGAGCTCCCAGGCCGGCGCCGCGATCCGCGGAGCTTGCTGCGGCGTGTCCGGCCCCGCCCAGTCCACCGCGCCGGGACGACCGCGCGGGCCGAGCAAGATCGGCGCGATGAACGCGTGGAGCTCATCCGCGAGCCGTCCCGCGAGGAAGCTCCCTGCGAGCTCCGCGCCACCTTCGACGAGCAGGCTGACGACGCCGCGCTGCGCGAGCATTCTGAGCGCGACGAGGACGTCCAGGCGGCCTTCCGCGGAGAGCGGCAGCCGCATGCACTCGACGCCGAGCGCCGAGAGCGCCTCTTCGGCATCGTGGGACGCCTCGGGGCCGCAGAGCACGAGTGTTGGGACTTCCCGCGCCGTCTGCGCGAGCTTCGATTCCTGCGTGAGGCGGAGGTTCGTGTCGAACACGACGCGAAGCGGGCTCTCTCCCGGAGCGTCGCGAACGGTCAGCCGCGGATCGTCGGCGATCGTGGTGCCGATACCGACCGCGACCGCGTCCGAGCGCGACCGGAGCAGGTGAACCTTCGCCCGGGCGTCGGGGCCGGTGACCCAGCGCGATGCGCCGGAGCGGGTCGCAATTCGACCGTCGAGCGAGAGCGCCAGCTTGAGCGAGACGTACGGCAGTCCCGTCGTGACGTGTTTCGTCCACGGCAGTATCTGCGTCCGGCACTGCGCCTCGCGGACGCCGAGCGTCACCTCGATGCCGGCCTTCTTGAGGACCTCGATCCCGCCACCGTCGACGTGAGGGTTCGGGTCTCGGCAGCCGATGACGACGCGTGCCACCTTCGACTGAACGATGGCTTCGGTGCAGGGCGGCGTTCGTCCGTGATGGTTGCACGGCTCGAGCGTGACGTAGAGCGTGGCACCGGCTGCGCGTTCGCCTGCCGATCGCACGGCCGCGGTCTCCGCGTGGTCGGCACCAACGCGCTCGTGGTGGCCCGTCGCGACGAGCTCGCCGTTCTTCACGAGCACCGCACCGACGTGCGGATTCGGCGACGGCCGGCCGCTCCGCGCGTGGACGAGCGCGAGGTCCATCCAACGCTCGTCCTCTTGCTGCTGCGGATCGGGCGGTGGCGGCGGCAACTGCGAAGGTCGCTTCGATTTTCGTTCGGCGTCGCTCATGGCTGCACGCCCTCGCCGTTTTCGGTCGACACCGGCGCGTGCTCGTTCGAGCCGCCGACCGCATCGGAGGTAGCAGGCGCGTCGCCGCGCCGCCGCGAAAGCTGGTCGATCTCCGAACGGAGCTCGTCGATGTCCTTGAACTGACGGTACACGCTGGCGAAACGAACATACGCCACGGGGTCGACCTCCCGCAGGTGTTTCATCACGCGTTCGCCGACCTTCTCGGCCGCGACCTCTTTCTCGCCGCTGTCGATGAGCTCGCGCTCGATGGCATCGACGATGTGCTCGATGCGCTCGAGCGGGACCGCACGCTTGTCGCAAGCGCGACGGAGCCCTGAAAGGACCTTCTGGCGCTCGAAAGCCTCACGCCGGCCGTCCTTCTTCACGACGAGAGGCACGACCTCTTCCACGCGCTCGTACGTCGTGAAGCGGCGCGCACACGTCTCACATTCGCGCCGCCTGCGGATGACGTCCCCGGCGGTCCCGGCGCGTGAGTCGGTGACCTTGCTCTCGAGATGGCCGCAGAATGGGCACTTCACGGTGAAAGCTCAGGGATCGATCTTCTCACGCCGGCGCACGTGCCGGGCGTCCGTGTCGGTCGGCTCGTCGAGCCATGCCGCGACGATGTCCCAGGCGAGCCCCTTGCCGAGCACGCGCTCGCCGAGGGACAGGATGTTCGTGTCGTTGTGCTGGCGCGACAGCTTTGCCGTGTAGGTGTCGGAGCAGTTCACGCAGCGGATGCCCTTGTGCCGGTTGGCCGAGATCGCCATTCCGACGCCGGTTCCACACACGAGGATGCCGCGGTCGTACTTGCCCTCGAGGATCCCGGTCGCGACCTTGTGCGCGTAGTCCGGGTAGTCCGTGCTCGCCTCGGAGTTCGTGCCGAGGTCCTCGATGACGACACCCGCGCGCTCGCGCAGGAGCGAGAGGAGGTCGGCCTTGAGGCGGAAGCCGCCGTGATCGGAAGCGATGGCGATGCGCACGATGCTCAGCCTTCGTACCTGGAGAAGATGAGCGAGGCGTTCGTTCCGCCGAAGCCGAACGAGTTGTTCAGCGCGTGCTTGATCGCGCGCTCACGCGCGACGAGCGGGACGTAGTCGAGCGGGCAGGCCGGGTCCGGATCGGTGAGGTTGATCGTGGGGGGGACCTTGCCTTCGGCGATCGCCAGCGCGCAGATCGCGCTCTCCACGGCGCCGGCGGCCCCGAGGAGGTGGCCCATCATCGACTTCGTCGAGCTGACCCAGAGCTTCTTGTCGACTGCGTGGCTCTTGAAGACCTCGAGCAACGCTTCGGTCTCGGCGATGTCGCCGACCGGCGTCGAGGTGCCGTGCGCGTTGAGGTAGTCGATCTGGTCGGGATTGAGCTGCGCGTCCTTGAGCGCCATCCTCATCGAGCGCTGCGCGCCCTCGCCGTGCGGAGCCGGCTGCGTGAGATGATTGGCGTCGCTCGACGCGCCGTAACCCGTGACCTCTGCGTAGATCTTCGCGCCGCGCTTCTTCGCGCGCTCGAGCGTCTCGAGGACGAGCACGCCGGACCCCTCGCCGCAGACGAAGCCGTCGCGCCCCTTGTCGAACGGGCGGCTGGCCTTCTCGGGCTCCTCGTTCCGTCGCGACAGCGCGTACATCGCCTCGAAGCCGCCGATGCCGACCGGCGTGACGGTCGCTTCGGCGCCGCCCGTGACCATCACCTGCGCGCGGCCGCGGCGGATCCACTCGAAGGCCTCGCCGAGCGCGTGAGCTCCGCTCGAGCATGCGCTCGTGTTGCAGTAGCTCGGCCCCTTGAGCCCGTGCATCATCGACACCTGGCCTGCGGCGAGGTTCGCGATGATGCCCGGGATCGAATACGGGCTGACCTTCTGCGGGCCCTTCTCGAGCAGCGTCTGCTTCGTCTTCTCGAGCGTCATCAGGCCGCCGAGGCCGACGCCGATGAAACAGCCGGCCTCGTTGCGCTCCTCGTCGGTGAGCTCGAGCTG
>JAFAER010000205.1 GCA_023423895.1 Pseudomonadota bacterium | reverse complement strand
TCATCCTCTGCACCATTTTCGCTTTGAACGACTCCGTGTAGTTCACAAGAATTCTCAGATCCCGTCCCCAGAGATCGACTGCAACCGCCTACGCGACGGAGGCGACAACTTCCCTGACACGGGGGGGGTTCGGCTCGGCACGCACGTCTCCGTCATGACGCAGCTCGGTCTCCAACCCGTCTACCCGGATCCTCACGCGAACGGTTCCCTCCTGAAAGAAGCGCGCGACACGTGCGACGTGGGCTCGTTCCTGTAGTTCGGCGGCAGCGATGGGAGCATCGAGGCCGGGGAACCGGACGCCGAATCGAACACGATCCGCCGTGATCTCTTGCGAGATGAACTCGAAGTATGGAGCCACGAGCCGAGTCACATTCGCCGAGTCCGGCAGTCCTGGTGCATACATAGAGGCGACGTACGCGGTACACTCGATCTCCGCGCGTCGCCCGTCTCTACCTTCGAAGATCAGCGTCGCCGATGGGCCGTCATCGTCGACCTGCGGCCTCATGATAGTCGCGCTCTCGACGCGCTTGATTCGGTCGAACGACGTCGAAGCGGCTCTCCTCGATCTCCAGCGACACTCCCTCGATCGTGCGCGCCCCGACGAGAAATTCGCCAAACTGCCGGTCAGGGTCGAGGCCGTCCTCAACCGGCACGCGTAGGCGGACGCGGTAGCGCTGCTCATCGTATCCGACGGACTCGACCAACGCGGACTTCCGGGGGCTATAGGTCTTCGTGTCTCCGATGGCCCCGTCGAGCTTGGCTCGAAGCGTCTCCTTGCTCACGCGGTCATCGACGCCTGGCCGAAAGACGAGGGTGCGCTCATTCAGCAACAGTCCGTTCTCCGCAGCGATCGCGGACTCGATCGCTCGACTGATGAACTCCTTCCAGCAATGGATCAGCCAAGAGGTGGCAATGTCATTGCCTTCGACATGGGCGATAAAAAGAAACGCGGGACCGCCGTGCTTCGCGAGTTTGAGCGCGTTGGCGAGAGACATTCGAACCGCGCCGCTCGCGTCGCCGGTGGCCTTCACTTGCACCAACGCGTTGAACGCCGGTGCCTCTCGATCCAGAAACGGGCGCGGCGAGTTGCTCGACTTCGCCTGGAGGAAGAAGTCCCACCCCTCGTCGTCTTCGTCCGACTTGTTGACGGTGAGGTCCGCTCTCGTGCACCACGCGGAGAACTCTTTCTCGGCGAGCCTGCCGATCTTCTTGCTCTGCTCGCCACGGTCTTGTGCGTCGGTCATGCGTCGAGGAACTCCTTGGGCCGGCCTGGCCGCCGCTGACGCGGGCGTTCGTCTCGCCCATGAGCTTGCTCGTGTCGCGGATGGCAGTTGTCAAACAGGCTGTTGGACGATTGCGCCATCGTCCGGCCATGCCTCTGCGAACGCCCGCATGTTCGCGCGCGAAAAGCCGCGCATCGCGGGGAACGCCCCTCCGACCCGGTGTCGGCCTCCCAACGAAGAGCTGCGCGTCCCAGGCGCAAGGAGATGGCGCTTCACGCCGGTCGTGACCTTCTCGTACCGAAATGGGACCGACATCTCGCAGCACGACCGAAACGGGCCGGTGGGCGAAGCTGGGCTGAACCGGCCCGTCACGCTCCTTCTGGCCAAGAGTCTGGCGACCGTTTCGACTTGGCCAGAATCCATTTCCATAGATTTCAAACAGTTACACATCTTCAAGTGCCGCCTTACTGGCCATCGTCGTGACCGTGGCCAGAAACGCCGCGCTTGAGGCTGAACTTGCGGGCCCTCGTCTCGCCCGTCGCCACCACACGGTCTGACGCGACGAGGTCCTCGAGCGCGCGACGAAAAGTCCGCTCGGGGATCTCGGGCCCCACCCGTCGCCAGATGTCGGCCTTCGACGAGTCCGGGAAGCGCTCGAGGTCTTCGAGGATGAGCGCGCGCAGGCGGTGCGGCTGAACACGCGTGAGCGTCGTGAGCGCGTCGAGCCCAGCTTCGCGCAGGAGCGCGGGCGGCACGAAATAGCGCGTGGCGTTCGTGCGGCCTGATTGCTCGACGAGGCGCGATGTGAGGAGTCGGCCGAGCCAGGGGCGCAAAGCGCTGGCGTCCGGCAGCTCCAACTGCTCTGCGAGCTCGGCCGCCGACACGCTCTCGGTCTGTGCGACGAGCGCGAAGGTGATGCGCTCGCGCTGCGTAAGCTGGTACCGCTTGTCCGCCTCGACGAGCAGCTTGATGATGCCGGGCTGCACCACGCGGCGCGGGACGGTGACGTGGACGGAGTCGGTCCCCTCGCGGATAGTCGGCATCTTGCGCCCGGTCGCGAGCAGCCGCTCGAAGAGCAAGTCGATGCCGCTGCCCTCGCGCTCCATGAGCTTCAGGTCGTGGAAGATGCGCGCGAGCCCGTCGTTCCGGCGGCGGCTCTCGTGGAGGATGTTCTGCGGCGTGACACCAATCGGCAGTCGCCCGGGGTTCACGACCTCGAGGCGGTCCGGATGCAGGTTCAAGTAGACGTCGCCTCGCTGCGTGTAGGGGCGGTGGACGAGCGCGTTGACGAGTAGCTCGCGAACGACGAGCTCGTCGTAGGCAGGGAGCTTCGTGCGGAACATGCCGTCGGGCAGCTCGTAGCTCTCACGGAAGTCCGGGACCTCGCTCCAGATGGCGTCGACCAGGTCGATGGGCGACAGCTCGTGATCGTCCCAGCTCCACTTCGCGACCTTCACCTCCCGCTCGTCATATTTGATGGCCTGCACGATGGGCGCGCTGCCTAGGCCTGCGCGATCGTGCCTGGTGCCGACTAGCAGCACGCCGAGGTTTGTCAGCACATCACCCTTCGCAAGGCCGTAGTGCGTGACAAGCTCACCATCGGTCTTCTCCTTCACCGATGGCTTCACGCGGTCCGACGCGCGGAGCCGCGCGCAGAGGCTCGCGACCTTCGCGGCGTCAGCGTTCGTCCTCGGGACGCCCTGCGAGGTCATCTCCTCCCACGGCGTGGCCGGGCGCTCGTTCGCGAGGCGCATCATGTCGTCGCCGACGATGGGCCGGCACGTGTCGCCGACGCGGAGGAAGTAGCGGCCGTCGCTCGTCGATGCGATGCCCGTCGCGCGCGGGATGGTGAGCACGATGTACTCGCCGCCGTTCTCGTGGCGCTTCAGCTCCGGCACCACCTGCACGTTCACGGTCAGCTCGCCGACGCGCTTACGGATACGATCGAAGAGCGCGGGCTCGACGCGCTGGCTCGCGGGCGGCGCGTCGGCGTCGTCCTCGATGCCGATGAGCAGCGTGCCGCCCGCAGCGTTGGCGAAGCAGACGCAGTCTTGCGCGAGCTCGCCGAAGTCGGCCCTCGCGCCGGTGACCAGGCGCAGCGATTTGCGGTCGAGGTGTTGGGACTCGTGTGATGAGGTCATGGGTTTCCGCCTACTCCGGCCCCGTGCTTCTTCACGAGGTACGTGACGACAGCAGCGCAGACGGTCGTGACTAGCTCAGCTTCCTCGGCCAACGGCTCTCGGCTCCTGAAGATGTCGCCCGACCTCGGAGGTGTAGCCCCACGCCTTCTCGACCGCCACATCCAAGGGACGTGGGCTCGCGAGTACGGTGCCGCGGTTCTTCAAAGTGCCCCCGCAGGGTCTGCTTCGGGTCGCCCCTGATGTCACGGGCTACGCACGCGAGAGCCGCCATAGAGTGCTGGATCGCGCCGTTCCCATCGGGCTTCGTTCGCCGCGACAGGTCGCTCAACGCCTCGGCGACTTCGTTCGGGGCGCTCCTCCGGATCGATTGCTGCAGTGCATGCCGGGCTGACGCGACCGCCTGATCGAAGGGCTGATCGCTTCGATAGGCGAACTGCCCGACCTCCATCTTCCAGCCGATGCCCTACATCGCTCTGCACCCCGACGCCGCCAAGGCGTTCAAGCGCTGGAAGGCGTGGGGCTCGGCAAAGTACGTCGGATGGCGCCCGCCACCGACGGACCCGGCGTTCCCGGACCGCGGGGCAAGATGTGGCGGCCGCGCTCGTCACGAAGCCTTCTCCCGCATCAAGCTGCACCTCGCGAAGGCGGACGTCCTGGTACTCCCGCCCAAGTCCACTTCCTGAGCATTCTTCGTGAGCACCTAACGAGGCTGAACCGCGAGGACGTTCATGCGGGGAGAACCCAATCTGCCGCCAGAGGAGATCCTGCTCCGCCTCGATCCAATCCAGGAATGAGTCGCCAGGCTCTCCGCTGCGGGCTGTCGCCGACGTGAACGTCCTTCTTGCTCGGGCCGCCAAGAAATGCCTCGACGTTCTTGAGTGCGATCAGCTCGTGAAGCGTCTTCTTTAGATAAGAACGTCGCCTTCACGCCGGAGGCGTGGACCGAGAACTCGATGATCGTCTCGGTCTCGACCTCGAGCTTCGCCTTCTTGAAGGACTTCGCCTTCACGGGGAACGGCTCGCAGATCAATTGTCGCCCTTCTCGCGGACCCAGTAGCCGACATAGACGTGATCGGGAAACGGCGACGGCATCCGCTCGGTCATCGCCGAAGACTTCGACGAAGGGAACAGCACTCATGCCTATCCGATCGCGCATGGGCGCTCAGCTATTGCGAGATTGACCGCGCAAACATTCGATCGCAGAGGTGATCGCGGCATCATCCGGCTTCACTGTCCCCCATTCTTTCCAAAACTCGCGTGTTGCGCTGTCAGGTGGAATTCTTGGCATGTCGAGTTTGATCCGCGTTGGCAGCAGAACGGCATCTCCCAACAATAGCGCCTCGCCCGTATCGAGCAGCGGCAAGATGCTCGTTAACCCACCCAACGAGTCTGGCATCAGGCGCTTGATAACGCCCTGATCGGTTTCGTTCGTCAGGCGCAAAGCGAGAAAGTTATTGCATTGGCTAAGGATCGTCCGACTGACATCCGAGGGCCGCTGACTCACAACCAACAGAGAGAAGCCATACTTGCGCCCTTCCTTGGCGATTCTCTCGAATGACCCGAGCGCTTGGCGCTGGACGGCATCGGCGTCATCACGAACAGGAAGGTAAAGGTGCGCTTCGTCACACAGAAGCGTAACCGGAGTTCGAAATCCTCCCGCCATCCAGAACTGCACATCATAGAGCAGTCGGGCCAGTGTGCCGGTAACGACCGGTAAAACGTCAGCCGGGACTTCCGAAAAGTCGATGACTTTAATTCCGGTTCCGTCGCCAGATCGCAGTAGCCTCAACACCTGCGACGCGAGCCAACCATATTCCATCGCTGCGGGCGGCGGTGCAAACATGAAGCCGTAGCGGCGGTCATCCAGCTTCGCTTCGAGGCGGGACAAAAATCGGGTCAGCTTGTCTTCCCACTCCCCCTTAACCAAACCGGTCTTACCGACGCCTTCGTGGTATTGTCTGTGTGCAAAAGACCGAGCAGCTTCTTCACGTCGTAGGGGATAGGTGAATCGACGGTATAGGTCTTCTTGATGTCTTCTTTGCCCTTGACATCAAGCGTCTGTCCTTTCAACGAGCGGACATGCAGCGTAAACCTCGAGGCTTGATTGGGAGCGTTTTGATCGCTGCGGTCGAGGATCATCGACAGCATTTCATCCCGATTGAGCAGCCAATAGGGCAAGAACAGAGTCTCATCATCCTGATTTTCCAGATCACCGGGACCGGCAATACGGAAGCGCTCCGCAAAGCCCCCTGCCGCTTTGTCCGCAAGCGGCGCATATTCACCGTGCATATCAAATACGATGATGTTCGGAAATCTCAGCTTGGCGGCTCGTTCGAGAATAAGTGCAACGGCCCAGCTCTTACCTGATCCAGTGCTGCCGAGAATCGCTGCGTGTGGTTGGAAGAACTTGTCGCCACTGGCAATCGCATCGGCCGTGCGATCGGCAACGAATGTGCCGAGCTTCAGCCGTTCGTCTGCTGCAAATCCAGCCCCCAGAATACCCATGAAACGTTGGAGATTTCCGCCTTCGATCACAAAGCAGTCCCGATCGATCTGCGGAAAGCTATCAGCGCCACGCTTGAAGGTATTTCTCCGATCGCCCTCGACTGTCCTGAACGTGCCGATCAACACGCCCTGAATCAGATCGGTCGGCACCGCGGCTAGCAGGGCACCATCACCGTCTTCCTCTTCGGGACCGGGTAGCTCTTCCCGAACGCTACGGGTCACGCGCTCGGTCATCGCGATAAGATACTCTCGCTCCGTCGCCCCTCTAATGGCAACGAGTTGCCCGATGCCGATCCGCGTAAGTAGCACCGAGTTTGTCACATCGATCGCGACACGGCTTGTATCAACCGATGCGACACGGCCGATTTTATCCTCTTTGGCGAACTCGAGAGCGGGTTCAGTCATGATTCAAGCACCTCGGCAACGAATGAGCCTAGATCCCAGAGATCCAGTCCCGGAAAGAAGGTTTCGACTCCACCGACAATGACGCCAGAGCCTGAAGCACCGCTCCGTTCGGCGCGCTGAATGGCGGTCACATTCGAACACTCTGCCGCCAGCTTTGCGGCGTTGTCCGACAATGCATAGGTCAACAGAAGCGTTGGAACGCCACCACGAATGCGCGGCGTCAGGTGCGTTTCAAGATGGTCGTCGTGAAAGCCATATCCGATCACGAGGAATCGAATTGCTCGGTCTAGCGCAGAATTAGCTCGTTCGCGATGACGGTCAAACGGGCTATTGTAGCCATTTCGGAACTTGTTCAGCCCCGGAGTGATGATGAGCCTCGGAAGTTCGAGATCGCCGGCATAGCGGACAGGCTTCCCGTCCCGATGATACCAGTCCAGGCTCCCATGCGGCTTGAACACGTTGGCGTGCGGACGATAACGATACTGCGGGCGTTTGGACTTTAAGGTCACTTCCCGGCAAAGGCTCAAACGGCTTTCCCGCTCGTTCAACTCTCCCGCAAAATGACCAACAAACATGGTGTCAACACCAAGACCGGATTCCTCCACGGCAACCTCAATCAGACGATCATAGTTCGTCGTGACGACGGGAAGTCCGGTGTTAGGCTTCAACAATTGCTTCACTAGTCGCGTAAATCGGAGCGTTCGAGTCCGCGCGAACACTTCCGCAACGATCTTGCGTTCGCGAGCGGCGATCAGTTCAGCGGTCCGCGCAACAATCGCTATTTCCAATCCCGGCGTGGGAGGGACCTCCAGAAGTGCGGCTTCAAGGCCCTTGTGCGGAAGGAGCGGCGAGATAGCTTTCCACCGATCGACGTCCTCCGTCGCCATGTCAGCCGTCACCGTCGCTTCGAGATGAGCGGCTAGCTCGCCCATGCCCGGTAGACCCTCGGCGCACGACAGACCTGAGCCAACGACCGTCACAAGACCGTCGGTAAAGTGTTTCTGCAAGTGCAACTTCAGGTCGTGAAGGTCCACTCAGGATCCTTCTCTGAAGATTGTCGCCGCTTCCCGCACCGACGTGTCACGTCGGTGCAAAATCTCCTCGCCACTCAGATGGAGGTGAGGACTGATCTTCCCCATGCTGACGAAGCTACCCGCCCTTCAGGTGCGGCGTCCAGCGTCATCAATCGAACATCACGGAACTACCGTTTCTGTCGGTTCGGGGGCTGCTCTCGGCCACTCCGGCAACCCCGTTGGGGCTCCTTGAGCCATCCCGGACCGGCCCCTGGGTATTTCGTGAATACCAAAGCGGTACCCCTGGCACCTCGCGGACCTCTGCCCTCGCGGTACGCAACCGTTGGACATCGATCGGATTTTCCTGGCGGAGGAGGAGAGATTCGAACTCCCGGTGGGTTGCCCCACGGCGGTTTTCAAAACCGCTGCCTTAGACCACTCGGCCACTCCTCCAAGTACGGACGACTACTCTACTTCTTCCTGCGCAGACCTCCAGAGGTTTCGTGGAGGCGAGCGTGAGCGACCATCCGGGCGGACTCCACGCGACGACGTTCCGCCCCCAACGTTCGAACAGGTCGAGCTTCTCCGCGGCCCTTCCCTTTCATCGCCACGTCGAGCATGTGGCCCGACCACCTCTCGGCGGAGCCATCCGGACGAATGTTAAGCGACCGCCGCTCCGTGTTGCAGCGCCGGTGCCCGCCCCACGCCCTTCATGGGCTCCTCGGGTCGTGATCTTCCAGCGAGCCTGGTGCCGCGCCTCTCGCTACGGACGGCGTCGTCCTCTCGGAGGCCAGTCAGCAGCGGCTGCCGGAGCGTTCGGGACGATGCTCGTCCGAGCGGCCCTCGTGGATGGTGGTGTCCCCCATCGAGGAGCTCGTGCACGTGTCGAGTGCGCTGCGTTGTGACGCTCGATGCAGACGGGACACGTCCAGCTGTTTCGCCGGAAGGACCATCCGAGGCGGACCGCGTGCGTCTCCGCTTCATCGGCGGCGCGCCCGAGAGCTGGGGAGCCACGCAGGCACGAGCGGCAGCGAGCATGGAGCTTCCCATCGCCGATCGGATAGAACTTTGCCGGCCCCTCCGCGCTCCGATCCGCGAGCGTCAGCGCGACGCGCGGCTCACTTCTTCGCGAGCACGGGCGATTCCGAGTCGGCCTGCTCGCCGGCAAGAACTGGGAGACATGATTCGTCAACGTGCCGCCGTAGCAGGGCTTCACGATGAACGCGTCTGCTCCGGCGAGCGCGGCGGCTCGCATATCCTGTTCTCCCGAGAATGCCGTCACCATGAGCACGGGAACGCCGGACATCTCCGGGCATCGCTTCCAGCTCCTGAGCAAGTCAATCCCGTGCCCGTCCGGCAACCGCGAGTCGAGCAACACGAGACGCGGGTTATGCGCGCGCGCAGCACGCTTCGCCTCCGCTACATTCGTTGCCGTCGCGACGTCGTACCCGGCGAAGTGGAGCGTCCCCTCGTAGATCTCACGCGCATCCGGATCATCTTCGACGACCAGCACCCGCGCCTTCGCGCCGGTCCCATTCAACATCTCTCGTCACCTCGCACCTCGCAGCGGTACGCGAGCGCACGCAGCAAATCGCGGACCACTGACGGCCGCTCCGGCGCCGCGGTCGTAGGGTTGCAGACGCACGATTGTCACGTGGCGCCCGCGCACGGCGTGAACATCTGCCACGCTCGTTGGCACGCCTCGACGACCCATCGCAGAGCGGCCCCTCCCTCAGCGCACGCTCCTGCGGGGCCCGCTACTTCGTGACGAGGGGCGCCGCGACGAGCTTGCGGGTCGCCATCCCGCTCGGGAACGCGTAGCTGGAGCAGAAGTCCCAGCCCCACAAGGTGGCCGTGAACGCGCCCTCGCTGTGGAGGCTGTGGGCGCCGTAGTAGCAGCGGTTCTTGCCGGACGTGACGCCCGGCTGCCGACCCTTGGAGATGTCGACCCGCGCGAACTCGTAGGTGCCCCCGTTGCCGACCGGGGCAAAGCCCGTCACGGGACCGCCGAGGCAATCGAGGATGACGTCCTTGAACTCGCCGTCGGTCTTTGCGCGCACGACGACGAGCGACGTCTCCGCGTACGTCGGGTCGGCGTAGAAGCTCGCTTTGTTCAGGTACTGGCCCGTCGGGATGACGTTGACGAGCTCCGGATCGCCGTGCGTGTCGAAGTCGCGTCCGCTGCCCCAGTAGTCGCCGCCCTGGCCCGTCATGTATGCGGCCACGTAGATCGGATGTTCGGCATCCTGCGTTCGCACGACGAAGGCCTCTCCCGTGCCCGAGGCGAACGTGGCCAGCTCGCCAGCGTTCAGCTCGAGAGGTGCCCCAGGGGGGATCGCGGGATCGTAGGAGAGGCGCGTCCCGTCTCGTGCGGCGACGATGCGGTACGGCACGGGCTCCCGCTCATCGCCGAGGCGCGGGCGATAGCCGACGCCGACGTATTCGGAGCCCCACTGCTCGAAGGCGGGGATCTGCGTGCCGATGATGTCACAGGTTCCGACGTCGGACGGGATGTCGGAGCAGGCGTGCCCACCGAAGGTGGTGATCGGCTTCGTCGAGGTGAGGATGCTCCCGGTGAGCTCCTGCTGCTGGACCAGCTGAAGGAACTGCCCCTTCTCGAGGCGGTACACGGCGGGTACGCCCGCGGGCGTCCCCACGATTCCGGCCCCATCTTGGATGGCCACCCTCGGGACGATGGTGACCTCGGTGTCGTCCTCCGAAGCGACGACCTGCAGGCCCGGTGGATAGGTGCGTCCCTGCGACCAGGCGTTGATCAGGACTGCTTCCTTCGTCCAGGTCGCGACCGGCAACAGGAGTGTTCCCGAGGGGACGAAGCTCGCCGCCCCACCGAACGGGAAGATGCTCGCGGCGCTCACGGGCGCACTCGCGCTCAGATGAAACGACGAGCCGAACTGCGTGCCCGTTGGATAGTAGTCGTATCGGAGCGCCGGCGTGACTCCGTCGGGACAACCGATGTAGCCGCGGTCTTCCGCCTCGGGTCGATCGGATCGCTCCACGCGGTCCGAAACGAACACGATGACGCCGTCTCCCGGCGAAATCGGCCCCTTGTGCGGGGTCAGCGTCGCCGGACCCGAGCTCGTGTAGATCGACTTCGAGAGGTCGAGCTCTTTGCCTTCGTATTCCAGTCGAAGATCGACCGGTATCGCGGAGGTGTTGACGACGTACGTCGCATAACAGCTCTGGGAGAACTCTTTCGTCGATATGAGCAGCGGTGGTTGTAGATAAAACGCGCAGCCGTTCGAGCTCGCCGACGCGGCAGCGGCGTCACACGGCGCCTGGCATCGACCGGCGCCACACGCGAGCTCGGTCGCGCACGGGACGACCTCGCCCGTGCATCGAATCACCGAACGACCGTCGAGCGAGCACGTGTCGGCGCACTCGCCCGCGTCCATCTCGGTGGAGTCATCGAAGCCCTGAGTCGGATTCGTGAATCCAGCTCGGTCATCGCTGCAGGCGCCGAGCTGGATGCAGGCGCCCAGCCCGAAAACGGCGAGGCCGGCGAGCCTTGCGACGAGACCGGACCGGGCGTTGGGCGCCTTTTGCATCATGGCAGGGTCACCTTGACGGGGACGATGCTCGACCTTCGCATGACACCGTTGCCCAGCTGTCCGTAGTAGTTGTTGCCGAAGCAGTAGACGTCACCGGTCGTCAGGAGGACGCACGTGGCATCGTTCGTCGTTCGCACCTGGGCGGCGCGTTCCGGAAGGCCGACGACCTGGACCGGTCGATACGCGAAGTCCGTCGTGCCGTCGCCGGCCTGACCGCTCGCGTTGTCGCCGAGGCAGAACACGTTTCCCTTTGGGGTCACGGCGCACCATCGTGACGGCTTCACCACGGTAGACCCGCTGTAGACCGTCTTCGTCGTCGCGATCTGGACGATGGGCTCGGGAGCCGTCACCGTCCGAGGATCCGGTCCGACGTCGGTCCCCCAGCAATAGGCGTTACCGTTCGCAGCCGCGCAGCCGTGGTTCTCCACGACGTCGATCGACGTGATCTTGCCGAGCGAGGTCGTGAGCGGATTCGGATCGGGAGAGAGCGAAGACGCTCGCGCGAGGAGAACGTTCGCGCCCCAGCTCTCCGCCGTGCCGTCTTCACGGACGATGAACGTCGCTTCGTTGACGGCGATGTCACGGATCGGTGCACCGGCCGCGACGGATCTCGCCTCGGGCGCATGGAGAGGTGTAGCCGCGAACGCCTTGCCGGGCGCGACTTGGCCCGTGAGGTTCGAGCCCCAGCAGAGGACGCTGCCGTCCTCGGCGACGGCACAGGCGGTTCGCTCGTACGCGCTGACCTTCTTGACCGGCGGAAGACCGAGCTTCACCGGTGTTGGTTCGGTCGTGACGTTCGATCCCTTGAGGAACGGGCCCATTCCCCAGCACCAGGCTTCTCCGCTTCCGTCCACCGCGCAGGTGCGGCCGAGCGTGACGACGTTCGTGAGGCCGGCGACACGCGCTGCCGACGCACTGCCGGCCGACGTCTCTCCGCGACCGAGCTGGCCCGCGCCGTTGGCGCCCCAGCACGCGACGGTGCCGTCCTTCAGGAGCGCGCAGAAGCTCTCGTCCCGCGCCGTCACGAGCGCTACGACGCACGTCGGTGACGTGCACTCGACGGGAAGAGTCTCGAGCACGAGTGGAGCCGCGTCCGGAGTCGTCGAGGTCTCCGCTGGCGCCGCGTCTTCGGGCGGCGTCGAAGCATCGACCGAGGCGTCGCCAAGGTCGGCAGGAGCGCCAGCGTCGTCGTCCAGTTGTATGGGTTCCGCGTCGGAACAGCCCGTGAACGCGACCGTCCCTGCCACGCAGGACAGGAGCACGATCGCGACCGGCGAATATCGATCAAGGAGTCGTCTTGTGGAGCGCATATCCGTTCCCTACGGCCCAGAGATTCGTGCTTCCCGTCCCACGAATCTGGGTGGGCGCCTGACGTGTCGGCACGCCGTTCAGTGCGAACGACGAGAACTCGTAGCTGCCAGCCTCCCCCCAAACCTGATCTCCCCGAAGGACGATCCCCCAGCTGGTGCTCGGATCCGTGGTTCCGGCCATCCACAGGCGATCCGCGGATTCACCCCAGACCGAGCTCCACGTGGGCTGGTTGACGATCGACCCCGGGACGACCGCGGTCGACATGGAGTAGCCCTCGCCGTCGGGCGCGATCTGCAAGATCTCGTTCGGCGGCTTGAGGGCGAAGAACCGTTGGCCGTCCGTCGACTGGAACTGGAGCGGCCACGCAGCGAGCGGATACAGGCTCGGGTTGTCGGTGCCCGGGAGAACGAGCGGAACACCGTCCTTGGGCGCACAAGGCGTCCAGTAGCCCGTCGGGATGCCATCGGCGATCCGATCGTAGCCCTCGGCCGCCTTACGAACGACGACGCTGCACGTGCCGTTGAACGGGCGCGCTCGAATACCCGAGAACCAGACGTTGCCAGGCTGCGTTCCGGCGCCGCCCGTGAAGAACACGTATTCGTCGGCCTCGCCGACATCGTCTGCGACGAGGTCCGCGACCCATTCGTGCCCACCGCCGGCAACGCTCTTCCGACGATAGATCGTATTCGAATACCAGGCGTAGACGTCGTCGCTGCCCGTCCCCCAGATCCCGAGCGTCATACGCCTTTGAGCGTCGTCTGCGGGACTGACGGAGGGGTTGTTGTCGGCGAGGTTCGCGCTCTCCCAGGTCCAATCGGTGGCAGGCGCAACGGGGCGTGTCCCGTGATGGACCGCGGCGGGCGCGACGACGAAATACACCTCGTCGGCGCTCGGCGCCCAGATCTTCACGCCGATGTCAGCGAGTGATTCGTTCTGAGAATTGTCGTCGATGTATCTCCACGTGGAGTCGACGTTCGTCCATTCCAGGATCTTGATGCCGAGAGTTCTGCTCTCTGCAATGGCGAAGGCCCGATCGGCAAGTGGCCAGATGTCCCTCAGCACGAGATCCGACGTGGGCAGCAACGTCTCGCACCAGCCGTCCGCGCTGCACTCGGGGCCGCTGGCGTCGACGGACGCATCGCTGCCGCCGTCCGCTTCGTCACTGCTCTGCGGGCCGGCATCCGGAATCGTGGGCTGCTCTTCCGGTCCGGGCGGCGGCAGTTGGGAATCCGAGAGCTCGTCCGACTGGGCGCACGCGACGACGGCGACGAGAGCCATCGTCACACCGCCGAGAATTGAAAGGCGCCTCATGGCTTTCCTCCGAATGAGAGAACGACTCCCTGGCCGCCGATCCAGACGTGGTTCGGGTCGGACGCCCAGACGCTCGTGAGGTCGGGGCGCCGCGATCCGAGCCCTGCGATCGTCACGCGCTTCCACTCCGTGCCGTCGTAGTGGAGGACGACGGCATTTTTACCCACTGCCCAGACATCGGTCGGCGACGTTCCCCAGACGGCGCTGAGCTGGAATTCCTCCGAGATGCCCGGGACGACGTCCCATCGCAAGGGATCGCCGGTGTAGTGTCGGATGGTGCCGCCGAAGCCGACCGACCAGGCCTCGGACGACGAGGCGGCCCACACGCCGTAGAGCGCGTTTCGGGTCTGGCTGTCATACGCCTGGTTCGTCGGCGTGTTGCCCTCCGCGCCGGAGATTCGCAACGTCACGCCGCCGATGCCGACCGCCCAAAGCTCGTCGGCCGTAGCCCCGTGCACGCCGAGGAACGTGCCGATGTTCGACGCGATGACCGCGCCGCCGATCGCGTCCGGCCCCGTCGCGCGCAGGCGAAGAATGGACGGCCGGTTGCGCGTCGTGACGACGGGCGGCACCGACACCATCCAGAAGGATTCGGAGCCCGGCGGAGACCAGCCGGACATGATCGTCTGAGCGGCGAGGTTGATCGCCGGGGAGAGCCGACCGAAACGAGTCCAGTCGCTTCCGCCGGCATCGGGTTCGGAGCTCGGCGCGAGCGCATGGGCGTAGAGCTCGTCGAAGCCCGTGATCCCGACCGCCTGCTCACTGCGAAGCCAGAGCGTCCGAAGCGTCGCCGGCAGCCCTTGCGGCGACAGCGCCGGGAGCGGAGGCGAGGAGCGAACCCACGCCGTGCCGTCGAAGTGCGCGACCGCTCCGAGCCCTCCGAGCACCCAGACGTCGGTCCCGGACGTTCCGCGGATCAGGTGAATGGTGGTTCGTCCGTCGAGCTTGTCCGCTCCACCCTGCGGCTGCGACGGATCGAAGAGCCCATTCGGGCAAAGCACGTCCTCCGAGCACGTGGTCGGGAAGTACTCGCAATCGTCGTCGCACGAGGCGTCGGGAGCCGTGGCATCGGCGTCGGCGCCGCCGGCGTCCAGCGCACCGGAGTCTTCACTGACCGTCGGAACCGGGACCGGATCGACCTTGTCGACGGGCGGCGTGCTGTCATCGCCCGCGCATGCGCTCGGCCCGATTGCGAGCATTGCGAGCGCCGGCACTGCGGACAGAAGGAATCGTCGTCGCCAGAGCACTGGGTTCTTGGAGCTCTCGGGTTTCTCGGGTTTCTCGGGTGGCGAGGACAGCCGCGCTGTCGTGATGCGATGATTGCTCATCGAGTCTCCTCTCCGTCCGTGCAGGGTTCGACGACGCAGCGCCCGCTCGAGCACGCCTGCCCAGCTTCGATGTCGCAGCGGATCCCGCAGCCACCGCAGTTCTCCGGGTCGCCGAAGGTGTCCGTCTCGCAATTGTCAGTGAAGTCGCCGTTGCAGTCCGCCCATCGTCCGAGGCACTCCAGCTTGCATTCGCCGTAGTCGCAGACCGCTTTACTGCGAGTCGAATTGCCCGGGCATACCCGCCCGCAGGCGCCGCAGTTGGCGGGGTCCGAGGTGACGTTCGTGCACGCGCCATATAGCGAGCTACCGAAATCGGATCCGCAGAAGTTCTCTCCGGCGGCGCACCCGCAACTCTTCGGCTTGCGAACGGGACTCTGGTCGACGCAGAACTGGCCCTTTGCGGTGCAGTCGTCACCGCATGCCGTGCAGGCGTCATGCGTACCGAGCTGCGTCTCGCATCCGTCAGAATCCGGCTCCGCGAGGTCGTCGTTGCAGTCGGAAAACTCCGGGAAGCACTTCAGATGCCCACATTCCCCGTCGTTGCACCCGTAGTACGAGTTCGGCGGAGGCGACGGAGCGCCGGGGGGCCCCCATGAATCGCAGCCGTTGCCGCAGGTTCCGCAGCTGTTGTCGTCCTTTTGCAGATTGAAGCAGACGGGGGAGTAGGGATTGTCGGCCGGGCAGTAGGAGAACGGATCGGCGCAGCCGCAGGTCGGGATCTCCGAAAGATCGCGGTTACACCCTGCCGTCTCGGGATCGCATTGAGTGCCACACGCGCCGCAATGATCATTGGTCGTGAGCACGGTCTCGCAGCCGTTGTCGACGACTTGGTCGCAGTCGCCGTACATGGCGCTGCAGTTCATGACGCACTGCCCGTTGATGCAGCTGAACGTCTCGGAGCCGGTCGACGTGGGACAAGCCAGTCCGCATCCCCCGCAGTTGTTCACGTCCGACATCACGTCGACGTCGCAGAGGAACTTCGAGTCCGGGCAGGTCGTCCGGTCCAGAGGGCACTTGTTGGACGGGCAATACGACAAGGGCTCCTGGCCCCCGTCGGGGACCGAAGTGACCGAACCGTCCTCGCTGGTGAAGGGCGGCGGCGGCTCGACGGGGCGATCACCGCCGAGATAGGTATTCTGCTCGCCGCAGGCGACCGCCAACAGGACGGTCATGAATACGCCAACCGCAGTACGGGCTCGCGCCGAATCGAAGATGTGCATCCGTCGCATCGTTTGAGGAGATGTTCCCGGCTGACTACCGCCGGATCACGAAATCGTCATCGTGCCGCGTCGACGCAGAGAGCGATGTTCGAGGCCGGATCGGTCTCGGGTCGCAACCACGGACGGAGGCGCAACGAATAAGGGCTATTCGGGAACCGCTCGACGAAACGCCGAGCGGCGACACGGGCGCCCTCGCTGTCGCCCGAGCGACCCGTGATCTCGATCTCGACCACGTCTGCCTCTCGTCCGAGCTTGCCATTCGGAAACTTCGACCGATATGCGACGAGCGCTCGTCGGGCGCCTGCACAATGCCGCTCTGCGAGCGCGCTCGACGCTCGCTCGAGGGCTTCGATCTCCTCACGCAACGAAGCGCCTGCGCCGGCAGTCGTACCGACGTCTTCGATTCGTTCGGAATTCGAAGATGGAGAATTCTCGAGCTTGCCTGGGCTAGGCGCTGCCGCGAGCTTGGCGTCGGATCGCGCCGTCGCTTCGCGGGCGTTCGGGAGCTCCTCGACCGAGCGTGTCGACACGCGAGCAGCGTCGCTGGCGCGCGGACCGACGACGGGAGGTAGTGCCTTTGCCTTCGTCTCTGCCGACACCGACTCGTCCGTCTTCACGAGCGACGGCGCCGACTCTTCTTCCGGCAGGACCGGCAGCGTCGTTCCGATCGGCGAAGCCGAAGTGGGACTCGCCGCAGCGAGCGGCGTGACGGCGGCCGACGCCGACGCTTCTTTCGCCGCAGGTGCCCGGTCGCCATCGGAATGGAACCACGCCACTCCGCCTCCGACGATGACCGTGAACACGAGGGTCAACCACGGCAGTCGCGACATGCTCCGCGCGCCCGGCGCGAGACGAAGGCCGCTCGGCGTGGGCGGGGGCGTTGCGCTCGGGGGCGGCGCTTCCACGGTGAGGCCGAGTGCTGCCAGCGCCCTGGCCTTGCCCTGCACCTCATCGGGATTCTCGGCGCGCCCGGCTTTGAAGGCTCGCAAGAGGAGCGGATCGAGATCCCTCATCGGTTGTCCCTTTTCAAACGAACGATGGTCGCCGTCAGCTCCTCGCGAGCGCGTCGCAATCGCGACATGACGGTCCCCCGTGGTAGACCGAGGACGACCGCCGCCTCGCTCAAGGTCATCTCTTCGAGCTCGCAGACCACCACGACGGCCCTGAGATCGTCGGGGAGCTCCGCGAGAAGCTCGTCGAGCAGCTCGAGATCTTCTTGGCGCGTGGCATCGTCTTCGACGCTCGGGCCGGTCTGCGTAGCGCCGTCGAGTCGCGCTGCTTTCTCCTGGAGCGCGCGCCTTCGCTGGAACGCACGCCGCGCGTGCAATGCGACGTTCGCCGCGCACCGGAACAAGAACGGCTGCTCGAGGCCTATCTCGACCGTTTCAAGCTTGCGGGCGAAGACGAGGAGGACCTCCTGGACGAGGTCGTCGGCTTCGTCCTTCGGGATGCCGAAGCGACGAAGCGTTCGCCAGATGAAGGCGTAGTGCTCGTCGACGGCGCGCCGAAGCCTTTCCTCGCGTTCGGCCACCGTAGCCGGAACGAGAGGCACGGCTTGGATCACATTCGCCGACATGGGTACTTCTGCTGGCGCCTCATCGAGTCCTCGAGGTGAGGTTCCCGGAATCGAGAGAACGGATCACCACGCACGCAGTTTAATTCCGAGCCCTAGCTCTGCAGTGACGGCGGGGCTTCGGTAGATGCGCACGTCGTTCACGACGAACGCCTGACGAATGAAGGGGATGCTGGCGCCGCCCCCCAGCGTCACCGCAAAATTGGGGCGTAGCCAGCACGCGACCCCGACTTCGCCGCCGGCCGCGAGCCAGCTCCGGATCCTGGCCTGATTGATGTCGTAGCCTCGTGAAACAGCGCGGAGGCCACCGGCTTCGGCTCGCGCGCATACCCAGGGCTCCCAGGTGCCGGCGAAGAGTCGGTCGCGAGCTCCCTCGAACGCCGCACATGCGGAGCCGACGAGGGCTGCCCAGCCGAACATGACCTGGCCGCGTCCTTGGGAGGCCGTGGAGTACGGCACGACGTCCACCCCGAGTCCGGCGTACGGGATGACGGGCCATGCCATGCGCGGGCGAAGCTCGAGCGCAGCCGACGCCCCCGCCGCCACCTCCGGCGTGCGCCCCGTGACGGCGTGGGCGCCCGCAGCGACGTTCCATGTCGCCCCGCGAGGGGGCGCGCTCACCGGGGGAGCGGTTGCCTTCTTTTCGGAAGCTACGGGAGCGGGCGGCGGCGCGAGAGGCCCCGACTGCACCGGGGGTGCAGACGAGACGCCCGACTCCGCGGTCTCCGACTCGAGCGCGACCGCGAGGAAGAGCGCAAGCGCGAGGACGACCTCCTCGCAGCTTCCTTCATGAATCTCTCGCTCACCGAGCGACGCCCCCGTCGACGGATCTTCGAGCGTCAGACGACCGACGAATGCAGCCGAGTCGGCCTCCGGCTCGACGGACACGTGGGCGAGGAGAGCCTGCTGCTCCGCGCGCTTCGGCCACGCGCGCACGCGCTGCCAGACGAGCTCGACGAATCGACTCTGATCAGGACACGACGGCGGCGCGACATATTCGATGCGAGGAAGCTGCGTCTCGGCGCGAGCACGCCCAGGAGCGAAGGCCGCCGCGAACGCAAGCGCCTTGAAGACGACGAGGCATCGTCCACGGGAAACTGCTCTGTTCAACCGCGGCGAGAGCAGCTCGAGCCATGCCCTCTTCGCCGGCGTGGAGGCACGCATCGCCGCGGTAGAACGTACCACAGGTACTCCGACCAGACGCGGCGAGCGCTCCGCCGGCTCGGAACGGCCGACGTGCTCTCGCCCCGCAACCTGCGGCCGAAGGGCTCGCCCTGCGAGCCGTGCTCGAACCGATCAGCGGATCGGCGGAAGCGGTGACGCCACGAGCTTGCGCTGGGCCATGCCACCCGGATACGCGTAGCTCGCGGCGTAGCCCCATCCCCAGAGAGTCGCCGTGAACGCGCCCGCGCTGCGCATGCGGTGCAGCCCCGTCTGGCAGACGCCGCCGTCGAAGCTGTCGCCCGGCTTGCCGCCACGTGCGAGGTCCACGCGAGCAAACTCGTATTCGCCTCTGGTCCCCACGGGCCGGAAGCCGCTCACGTTGCCCGCGCACTCGAGCCAGACGTCCTCGAACGTCCCGCCTGTCCGAGCGCGAACGACGACGAGTGACGTCTCGGGGTACGTCGGGTCGGCGTAGAAGGAGTACGCGTTGAGGTACTGGCCCGCGGGGACGACGTTGACGAACTCCGGATCTCCCTGGCCCGCGAACGACGACTCGCCGCCCGCCGGGCCGTCGAAACCTTGCAGGTGGCCGCTCATGAACGCGGCGAGGTAGATCGCGTGGTCGACATCCTGAGTGCGGACGACGAACGGCTCGCCGGTCGCGTGCGTGAAGGTCGCGATCTGGCCCGCAGACATCGTGAGCGGGGCCCCCGGCGGCGGTCGCGGGTCGTAGTCGAGGACCGTGCCGTCACGTGCTGCAACGATGCGATAGCCCATGCGCTCGCCCTCGTTGCCGGTTCGCGGCCGATAGCCGACGGCAACGTATTCCGAGCCCCATCGCTCGAAGCCGGGGATCTCCTGGTTGAGGATGTCACAAGCTCCGCCCGAGATCGGGATCCTCGCGCACGAATGGCCACCGAAGATCGTCGTCGGCTTGGTCGAGGTGACGAGACTGCCGGACAGCTCCTCGCTCTGCGTGAGCTGGAGGACCTGGCCCCTGCGAAGGGAGAATGACTGCGCGGTGAGGGCGGGCCCTCCGATGAGTCCTTCACCGTCCTGGACGTCGTGTTTCGGCAGGATGGTCACCTCCGTCTCGTCCTCGGCGGCGATGATCTGCGCGCCCGGATCGCCGGACCCCGCCGCTTCCCAGCCGTTGACGAGGATGTGCTGCTTCGACCACGTCGCGACGGGAAGAAGCAGCGTCGCGCTGGGGAAGTAACTGACGGCACCGCCGAACGGATAGATCGACGTCACGGCCACCGGGAGGTTCGACGTCAGATGAAATGCCGCACCGTATCCGGAGCCGTCCGGCAGCATGTCCGTACGTGATGCCGGGGTGACCTCCGGCGGACACGGCGCTTTGAGGCCAGCGGGGCTGTCCGGCGGGGCATCGGAGACGAACAAGATCGCGCTCTCGCCGGCAGCGAGCGCTCCCTCGTGCGGAATCAACTTCGCGTCTCCAGGATTCGTCCGATAAAGCGACTTGGAGATATCGAGCTTCGAGCCGTCGATCGAGAGCGACAGGTCGGTCGGCTGCAAGGACGTATTGACGACATAGACGGCGAGGCAAGACTGAATCAGGTTCTTCTTGAAACGCGGCGTCTGAAAGTAGAATTCGCAGCCTTCCGAGCGCCCGTCCTCCGCCGCGGCCGCGCACGGCGGCTGGCATCGCCCTCCGCCACACGCGAGCTCGGGCGGGCACAGTTCGATCTCTCCGGTGCACGTCTCGACGACCGAGCGCCCGTCGAGCGAGCACTGGCTACCGCAGACCGGCGCGTCGGGTCCGGCGTCGGTCTCGAACGTGGGCTCGTTGACGAACTTCTCTCGCTCGTCGGTGCAGGCGCCAGCTGCGAGGAACGCGAGCGCAGGAAACACCACGGCGCAGACAATCTGTGCATTCTTCATGGAAGCGTCACTTCACCAGGAGTGAGGCTGGGGAGCCGGATCGCGCCGTTGCCGAGCTGGCCGTAGAAGTTCGTGCCCCAGCAGAAGACCTTACCGTTCGTGAGGAGCGCGCACGTCGCGCCGGGGGTCGTCCTCACCTGCGCTGCGGGACCTGGCAGTCCGGTCACTTTGACCGGCTCGTAGGCGTGTTGCATCGTCCCGTCACCGGCCTGCCCACCGGCGTTGTACCCCCAGCAGTACACGGCACCCGACGCGCCGACGGCGCACCACCGTTGAGGCTGCACCGTTGCGGGGACCGTCGCAGCACTGACGACCGAGCGCGTGGTCGCGATCTGAACGATGGGCTCCGGCGTCTCGACGCGGGCGGGAAGAGCGCGCTCGAGCTGCGGAGCACTCTGCGGCGGGTCGGAGGGGCGCGCGATGACCCTGCCCCAGCAATAGCCGCTCCCGCCTGCCGTCGAGCAGGCGTTGTGGTCCGCGACGTCGAGCGACATGACGTCGAAGAGGGCGCTCTGCCTCGGATACGGATCGGGGACGAGCGAGGAGAGGCGCGCGAGCGGGGGGTTGGCGCCCCAGCTCGTGACGCTACCGTCGTCGCGAATCACGAACGTCGCGTCGCCCACGACGAGGTCACGAATCGGAGCTCCTGCTGGCATCACCATTTCGGTCAGCGGCATGACGGAAGCCGCGGAATGGAGGTGGAAGGGCGCGATCTGAGCGTTGGCGTTCGACCCCCAGCAGAGGATGCGGCCTTCGCTCGAAGCGCAGCCGGCGACGCTGCCGATCGCCACCTTCGTCGCGACCGGGAGATCGAGCTTCACCGGGGTTCGCTCGGTGGTGATCGCGACGGTCGGGCTGCGCAAGAACGGGCCGGTTCCCCAGCAGTACACGGCGCCGGTGTCATCGACCGCACACGTATGGTCGAGCGACACGATGTTGGTCAGGCCGTTGACGCGTGCGCTGGTCGCGCTGTCCAGCGTCCCAGCGTCGACGTCGCGACCGAGCTGTCCCGCTCCGTTCGCTCCCCAGCAAGCCACGGTCCGGTCGCGGAGCAGAACGCAGAACCCTTCGGCGGGATCGTTCGCGTTCGCGCCACGCGTCGTGACGAGCGCAGTGGCGCAGGGGTCCGACGCGCAGACCACCGGGAGAAGGCCGCCGTCGAATGGCTCCCCCTGTGGCTTGGAGTCCTCGACCGAGGCGTCGACGGATGCGCTCGTTTCCGGAGCGACGGCGGAGTCGAGGGACGTGTCCACGGGTGCGCTCGGCGAATCGCTCGCCCCGCAATTCACGACGGCCGCTGCGATGGCGGCGGTGACGGCTGCAAAGAAGAGCGGCCGGCGCCGAGTGAGCGGGGCGACTCGATCGCGTCGATCGAGCCGTTCAGGGAGTGGTCTTGCGTAGTGCATAGCGAGCTCCGACCGCCCAGCGGTCGCTGTTGGACGAGCCTCGGATCTGATGGACGGGGGTCGTCAGCCACGCGCCGTTCAGCGAGATCGAGGAAATTTGATAGGTCCCGCCGTCCACCCACGCGTCGTCGGCGCGAGCGACGACGTTCACCCCGCCGAGCCAGATCGTTTGCGTGTTCGGAACGAGCCAGAACGACAGGAGCGCGGCCTTGGAGACGTCGGGCGGCATTCTCGTCGACTCGACCGAAAGCGCGTCGCCGACGACCGTGATGCGTGCGAGGTCGCGCGCGGACTTCAGCGCGACGATGCTGTCGCCTGGGCCCGCCTGGATGTCCGTGATCCAGCCGTCGGGCCCCTCGATGTAGCTCGTCCCGGCTCTGGCCCGGCAACGAAGCGGCGGCGTCGGAAAGCCGAAGCCCACGCCCTCGCCGTCGGCGACGCGCTGATACGACGACGATGCCTTTCGCACGAGGACGGAGCAAAGCCTCGGGTCGATGCCGCCGAAACCGGCGGACGCCGCGCCACCTCTGCCGCCTGCGAACCAGACCTCTCCAGAGCTCGTCGAGGTCGCCGCGAGGAAGACGAGCTGTTCGTCAGGACGATCGTGATCATTCGCGACGTATTCGACTTCCCACGTCGGGCTCCCGGCGTCGTCGGTAGACAGGTGGTAAATGGTATTGGCGTACCAGGCGTAGACGTCCTTCGCGCTCGTCCCATGGACGCCCAGCGCCGGAAGCTCGGTGCCTTTCCAGTCGAAGTGTGTGCTCGGGAGCGCGTAGAACGGCAGGCCCTGGTAGTGATGTGGATATTGCGGATGCGCTGGATACGCGGGAGCGCGATCCTCGAGCTGCCAGTGCGTCCAGGACCACGCCGTAGCCGGGGATTGACTCGCCGGATCCCGCACGCCGCGATAGATGGTTCGTGGAGCAACCGAATAGTAGAGCTCGTTTTCGTTCGGAGCCCATATCCGGCCTACGAAGGCGCCTCGACCTTCTTCGTTTTGCGTATTGTCATCGATGTACGACCACCTCGCGTCGGTGTCGTTCCACTCGAGCACCCTTGCTCCGACCGTCGGGCTCATACCGACGGCGAACGCCCGACCAGCCGTCGCCCAGACGTCTCGCAGCGTGAGGTCCTCATGCGGAAGTGTCGTCGCGCACCAACCGCCCGGGCTGCAGATGGGACCGTCCGTCGCGCCGTCGACCACGCCCGAATCGACGCCCGCGTCCGCCCCGCCGTCGTGACCTACTCGCACCCCAGAGTCGTCGTCGCCGTCGGAGCTCCGGTCAGGCCCCTCTCCTTCGGACGCGGCGCATGCGCCGGCTGCTGCGAGCATGAGGATGCATGTCGCGATCAGGGCTCGTTTCATGGCTTACCTCCGAGGCTGAGAACGACGCCATGACCGGCGACCCACACATGGCCCGGCTCCGCCGTCCACACCGCAGTGAGCTTCGGACGGCGCGCTCCGAGGCCCGCGATCTTCACGCGCGACCACGACGTGCCGTCGTAGTGGAGGACGGTCGCCTCGTCGCCGACCGCCCAGACATCGGACGACGACGACCCCCAGACAGCGCGCAGATCCATCGTCGTCGGACCTTCGACGACCTCCCAGACGGCCGGATCTCCCTTGTAGTGCCGAATGACGCCCTTCGCTCCGACGGCCCATGCCTCACCGCCGGCGCCGTCGGTGCCGGGGGGCGTGGATTCCCAGACGCCGTAAATGGCATTCAAGGTCTGACTGTTGAAGGCGCGGAGCTTCGGAGTATCGCTATCGGCGTCGGTCACTCGAATCGCCGCGCCCGCGTGGCCGACGGCCCAGAGAGCGTTGGCAGTCGATCCGTGAACACTCGTCATGCTCCCGCACGAGATCGCGCGGCACAGTTCCTTTCCGATCGCGTCGGCGAGCTCGACGTCCGAGGACGCGTCGACGCGGACGCGCCAGAGGCCGCTCGACGGGCTCGTGTCGGTCGCGCATCCGGGGATCGGGCGCGTCGAATTGCCGAGATCGAGAAAGCAATTGTTCTCTGTCGTGGCCCACAGCCATTGCGCGTCACGGCTGGCCCAACCCGAAGTGATGGTCCTCGACCACCGGGCGTATTCCTGATGCGGGACCGTGGTCCGCGCGGTCCAGTCTTCACCCGGAGCGACGCCGCCGTCCGCGACGGCGAGACCGCGGGTGAAGAGCCGCTCGAGCGCCGCGCCGGAGATCTCGCCGGATTCGGCGAGCCAGAGCGCGCGAATCGTCTCGGCCGACTCGAGCTTGTGGAGCGTCCACGCCGAGCCGTCGTGATGAGCGGCACTTCCGAGAGCTCCGGCCACCCAGACGTCCGCGCGAGAGCGGCCCTGGATGGTCGTGAAGGTGACTCGCGGATCGATCGTCCCGATCATGTCCGATGGCCAGTTCGGACAGAGGACGTCGTCGGAGCAGGTCTCCTGGAAGTATTCGCAGTCAACGCACGAAGCTGCATCTTCGGCGTGAGCATCGTCTCCGTCGGTCCCGGCGTCGCTCGTCAAGACGACGTTCGACGATGGTGCGGCCGTCGGGTCGTCGGCGGTCGCGCACGCACCGAGCGCGACAATGCCAGACGCCGCGGAACACGCAGCTAGAAGAAGATATCGCGCTCTCATCGTGTCAGCGGGCCTCCGTCAGGGGCGCACGGTTCGACCGCGCAGGTTCCTCCGACGCATGCTTGTCCCGGCATCGCATCGCAGACGATCCCGCAGCCACCGCAGTTGTTCGGATCGCTGTTGGTGTTCACTTCGCAGTCGTCATCGGCGTTTCCGTTGCAATCGGCGCGGCCGGTCGTGCACTGGCGACTGCACACGCCGTTCGTGCAGATGCCGATGCTCGAGACGGAGAACTGCTTGAAGCAGACGACACCGCACGTTCCGCAATGCCGCGAGTCGGTCGCCAGATCGACGCACTCTCCAAAGCAGTACGTGAGCCCCGGCGGGCACATGCACTCGAGGAGACCTTTGACGTTCCGCCGACACTCCTGACCTACGTCGCACCCTCCGCACTTCCCGCAGTATTCAGTCGTACTGAGGAACGTCTCGCAACCGTTGAGCGCGTCTCCGTCACAATCACCGAAGCCCGGCGAACATTTGAAATTACCGCACTTCCTGTCGAGACATCCGTAATAGCTGTTCGGCGGAAGAGGACCGCCGTCCGGATTGGCGGGACACTTGTTGTCGCAGGCGCCACAGTTGTTGTCGTCGTCTTCAGGCGCGACGCACTGGACGCTCGTGGTGCCGAAAATGGTCCTCCGGCACGCGATGAGTGTTCCAGGACAGCCGCAGTTCGGAACGCCCGTCTGTGGATCGTTCACACATGGTCTCGCCGGATCCGTGCAGACGTTGCCGCACGCGCCGCAGTTCGCGTCGTCGAGCGCGCTGGTCTCACATCCATTGTCGGCGATGCCGTCGCAATCGAGCCCCTTCTGCGGGTCGCAGTTGAGGACGCAGCGCCCCTCCACACACTCGAACGTCTCGCCGGTCGAGATCACCCTCGCGGGGCACTCCGAACCGCATGCGCCGCAGTTCTGCCGGTCCGCCTTCAGGTTGACGTCACACTGGAAGCGGGACGTCGGGCACGTCGTGAACCCCTCGGGGCACTTGTCCGTCGGGCAATACGACATCAGCTCGAGCGACGAGCCGGCGTCACCGGCGTCGGATCCTTCCGCAAGCGGCGGCGGCGGTGGGTCGATCAGCTCACCGATGGCTCGCGGCGTGGTGGTGCATGCGACGAGCGCCGTCAGGAGAAGGGCGCTCGACACGGCGACGGTGGTCGAAATAGGACGTTTCACGGCACACCTCGACACGACGCCCGAACACGTTCCAGCAGCGCGGACGACGGCCAGCGGTCCTCGAACCGACCGATCTCCTGACGCGCCTCGTCTCGATGTCCGAGGGCACACAGGGCGCTGATCCGCTCGGCATCGCGCTCGGGCGCGAGCGCTCCCTTCGGGAAGCGTGCTGCGTGTTCGCTCGTCAGGGAGAGTGAACGCTCCGGTGCTCCTGCAAACCTCGCGGTACGGGCTGCGCGAAGGAGCTTCGTCTCTTCTTCGAGCGAGCCGTCGTCCTCGACAGGGGGACGCGTCACCTGCGCGCGCGTCGTGGTCGGGCCCGCATTCGGTCCGGTCGGTGCAACGCGCGCATCCGGCAGCGCACGCACATCGACCGTCGGAGACGACTGCGCGAGCGACTCTCCTTCGAGGATCTCCTTCATGGGCTCGGGCACTCGCGCTTCTGCCGGCGTGGGCGCAACGCTCGGCGGCGATGCAGCGCTGCCGCGAGCGGCAGAGCCGGGCATCTCGCCGGCGCCGAGCTCGATGACGAACGCCCCCACGCACACGATGCCGGTAAGCGCGGCGACCACGCCGACGAGGCCCGCTCGCGGGCTCATCGCCCGAGGCGCTTCCGAGGTCGACACGTTCGGGCTCGTGGGCCGAGCCGCTTCCGAGCTCGCCGCATGCGCCGGCACCAGTACGGCGGCGGCACCAGCGATTCGACGGTCGAGGCGCTCCTTGAGCGCCGCTCCCATTGCGTCCCCCGGCTCGTTCGACATTCGGCTCTCACGCACGAGTGCGTCCAGATCGTCCGATGAGCTCACCTGAGCCTCCATTCGTCGCGTACGCGATGGCGGTCGTATGCCCGCTTGAGCTCGGCTCGCGCCGTCGTCAGGCACGAGCGAGCCGTGGATTCGTTCTTGTTCAGCGCGAGCGCCGCCTCTCGAACGGACATGCCTTCGAGCTCGACGAGGACGAACACCTCGCGCTTGTCTTCATCCAGCGTCGCGAGCAGCTCGTTGAGGAGCCTCACGCGCTCCGAAGACTCGGCGATCCCGAGTGGCGTCTCCGTCGGGGCCGGCATCGCTTCGAGGTCGCTGCTCTCCGAGTTGAACGCCGCCCCCTTGCGCTGCTGCTGCCGCCGGTGAGTGCGCAGGACGTTTCGGATGATCTCGAGCACCCATACGCGTTCGGCCAGCTCTCGGTTCTCGGCCGCAGGCTCGTACGCAGGCAGCCGCTTGTGCACGACGAGGAATACCTCCTGGAACAGGTCCTCCACCGCCGCCTCGGCTGCACCCAGGCGACCGAGCGAACGCCAGACGAAGCGCCATTGTTTGACGTAGAACGCATCGAACGCAGCGGAGGCCTGCACCACCTCGTTCTCCGACGGCTCGCACCCGGGCTCGGAGGACGCGACCTCACGCCGGCCCGTTGGCCTGTCATCGACGACGCGCGGGGACAGCCGGGGCGCGATCGGGTGGTCGAGCAACTTCAGCACGTCCCTTGAATGACCGACGCGCTGACGATTCACGGAAAAAAAGAAAGCTCTGCCGTAACCGTCATACCGATGAGAACCGGCGCCGTTCGAAACACGCTCGCGCCGCCGCCGCTTCGGCCTTTGAGCACGAACTCTTGCGGCCGGAACGGCACCGCCACGTCCAGGGACGCGCTCAGAGCGAACCACCCGTCCGAGAATCGAAGGCGCGGCCCGGCAAAGACGCTCCCCGACCAACCTTCGATGGTCTCGCCCGACAGCGTCGAGCTTCCGCGCTCGCCGACCGGCATGTCGATCGGATGACCGTTTGCGCGTGTCTGCAGGATGCCGAAGCCGGTGCATCCAAAGACGCGGAGCTGGCGTCTCGCGATCGAAAGCCCGGGCTCCGCCGGGCACACCGCAGTCCTCGCGTAGAACGCAGCGAACGTCGCGCGCGAGACCGTCGCGCTCTGCGGGGGCGGAGCGACGACGTCGCTGTCCTGTCCGAGCAGCCAGCCGAACGACGCCTCGAGGAAGATCGGTCGCGCGTACCACCCGATGAGCACACCAGGTCCGAAGCCGACCTTGGGCAACGTCCCGATGTCGACGCGCGTGAGAACGCCGATCGTCGGCCCCGCCGAGCTCGGACGGGCCCGCGCCTTCTCCGATTCGGACGGAAGCGGCTTCGGCTCCCCCACCTGCGTAGCTCGGGGGTGCTCGATGGTCGGTATGTCGGCCGTGCGCGGCTCGTCCCCGTTCGACGGCGAGACGTCGAAGTCTTCGGCCGTCATCGCGAAGGCGATCACGACGGCAGCCGCACGTGCGACGGCTCGACAAGTCGGTGCCGTCAGCGTTCGAACCGAACGCCCCGTCTCGGTCACGAGCGTGACGGTCGCGGTCCAGCCGCCTGCCGCGTCGGAGCGCACCTCCCCTTGCACGCGCAGCTTCCGATGCACGTCGCCCGTGTCGCCGACGACGCGATCGACGTCCTGCCGGACGCTACCGACGTCGGGGCATCCGGCGGGGGCGTCCCAAGCCAGCTCGAAGGTCTGTCCGTCGGACGCGCGGACGGACGGCGCGGCGCTTGCGGGCCGAACGGCGCCGGCGAGCGCGATCATGATCGCAATGGCTCTCCCGCTCGTTCGTACTGGGCTCGAGGCAGGCTTTGCCGCCCGTCGCGAAGCCATCGACGTGTTGAGTACCGCAATTTCGCACCGGCCGCGACGTCCACGCCGCATGGCCCCGCCGCGAACGACGCACGCGCGACGATCACGAACGCGGTGAGGGGCCTGGCGCGCGCCGCTTCAGTGACTATCCTCATAGAGATGAGTAGCGAGCGCCGGCCGTCGTCTCCCGCCGCAGCATCGGCCTCCTTCTCGTGCACGCAGTGCGGGCGAGCCGACAAGCTCGAGGTAACGAGGACGCTGCTCGCGCAGCATGCACGGTGCGGCGAATGCGGCTCGGAGCACGTCTTCGTCCTGCGGCAGCAGTGGACGGTCGTTCGTCCGAGCGGAACGGTCGATGCGTTCCGTTCCGCGAGGGCGCTTCGCAGGTCCTTGGTGGACGCCGACATCGAAGAGGAGAAGCGGCTCCATGAGCTCTCGATCGCAGGGGAAGACCTCGAGCTCGAGCTCGTGACCATCTCGGAGCCACGCCTGCGAATCGCGCCGATTCCGCCGGTGCCGAGCGCCGAGCGACCGACCGTGCTCGAGCCTCCACCTCCGCCACGTCGAAGCTCGAGCACCCACGACGGGTGCGTGCCCAGCGTGGCCTGCCTGACCGGTCCGACCGCGCTCACCGCGGAGCCGGCGCCGGCTGTCACGGACGACGCGCACGTGCTTCCGAAGCCTGCACCGCTCCCTCCTCCGATCGAACCGCTCGCTGCGGTCGCGGCGATCATTGACACCGGCGAGGACTTCGACGCGCCGCCTTCTTCCGACCCGCCCATCTCGCTGTGGAAGCGAATCGAGCACGGCGGCGAACGGGAGTGCGCCGACGACGGGATCCGTCGCCAAAGGCTCGCGTCGCAGGATTCGCACGAAGAAGAGCCGGTCGCTACCGGACCTTCCCCCGACGCCGGGCCCGACTCGGCGGACGCGTTCCTGCTCACGCGCAGCGCGACGCTCGCCGACGAGACGAGCGACTCCACGCCGCCGCTCACGATGACCGCGTCGCCTTCGGCTTCGTCGCTCGACTCCACGCCGCCGCTCACGATGACCGCGTCGCCTTCGGCTTCGTCGCTCGCCGACACCGTGAAGCGACGAAGGTGGACCGCGAGCGACGAAGGCGACGAAGAAACGACGCTTGCGGCCGCGCCGCGTCCACGCCGTGCTGGGTGGTTCGTCGCCGCCGGGCTCGTCGCGGCCGCCGCCGGGCTGGTCGTGTACCTGCACGAGACGTCGGCGGCCGACGCGAGACCGCACGCGACCGCGGCGATGACGACGCGGGTTGGCGCGATGCCAGCATCCGTCCAGAACGAGCCTCCGGCAGCGACGACGAGCCAATCCGCTCCTTCAGCGCTCGTCGTCGCTCCGGAGCCTGCTCGGCCCGCCCTGGGCGCGAGCTTGCTCCCGGTCGACGCCGCGCGCACGGGAGGTACGGAGCCCGTATCGCTCACGACGACGACGAATGCCACGTTGCCGCTCGAGGTCGACGCGGCGACGACGCGACAGTCCGGTGAAGCGCGATGAGCATGAGCGCTGACGCGGCTGATCCACACGGCAGGGACAGCCTCGGCGCGATCGTTCGCCGGACGAACGAACCCGCGACGCGGAGGAGGCCCTCGGCGGGATCGTTCGCTCGGACGAACGACCCCGCGAAGGGCTCTCCCTCTCCACCTCAGAACTTCCCGGCCTGGAAGTCGCGGACCGCTTGCTCCACTTCCTCGGGCGTCGTCATCACGAACGGGCCGTACTGCACGATCGGCTCGCCGATCGGTTTGCCTGCGATGACGAGCGCACGGGCGCTGCCGCTCTTCGCGCGAAGACGAACGCCGTCTCCCTTCGTGAGGACGCCGAGCTCACCGCGGGCGAGCGTACGCTCACGTCCGGGGGCGCCGACGATGACGTCACCATCGAACGGGTAGATGAACCCCTCGTGTGTCGAGGGCACCGGCAGGTCCGCGACCGCACCGGCCGGGAGCTCGACGTCGAGGTAGACCGGCTCCGTGGTGCGCCCGTCGATCGGGCCCACGACGTTCCCGACCTTTCCCGCGAGGACACGCACGGTCGCGCCGCTCTCGAGCTGCGCGCGCGGGATGTCCCCGGGCTGGAGATCGCGATAGCTCGGCTCGCACATCTTGTCCTTGCGAGGGAGGTTCAGCCAGAGCTGGAAGCCGCGAACGATGCCTTCCTTCTGCTCGGGCATCTCGGAGTGGACGATGCCGCGACCGGCGGTCATCCACTGCGCGCCGCCGGTCTCGAGCAAGCCTTCGTGGCCCTTGTTGTCTCGATGACGGAAGCGACCTTCGATCATGTACGTGACCGTCTCGAAGCCCCGATGCGGGTGATCGGGGAACCCCGCGAGATAGTCACCGGGATCATCCGAGTGGAACTCGTCGAGCATCAGGAAGGGATCGATGTTCCGGAGCAGCGGTGTCCCGATGACGCGCGTGAGCTTCACGCCCGCGCCGTCGCTGGTTTTCATCCCGCGGATGCTCCTCTGGATCGTTCGATCGAATGCCGGGCCCGACGTGGAGATCGCTACCTGAGTCATCGTGTCCTTCTTTCCTCGAGACCGTTGTTCTTACGACCACCTACCGTAAGACCTCGTCCCCTCGAGCCAAGGCAGCGCAGCGCGAACCGACCGTTGCCGGAGAGCAACAATCTTCCCGGGGACTTGTGCGCGCGAGTGCGGCCACGTCCGACGCTAATGCAAATGCATCAGGTTTGCCGTGGACACCTCCCCGAGCGTCCGTACTCTCGGACTTTCGTTCGATCGCGTGAGCTTGCGATCGAGCTGCCGGGCGCCGCGGCACGAGGAAGAGAAGAGGAGAAGGGTATGGGTCTGTTCGATTCGTGGAAGAAGAAGGCCAACGACCTCGCCAACCAGGCACAGGGAGCCTTCAACCAGCAGTACCCCCAGCAGGGGCATCCGCAGCAGCCGTACCCGCAGCAAGGCTATCCGCAGCAAGGGCATCCGCAGCAGGGCTATCCGCAGCAAGGTCACCCGCAGCAGGGCTATCCGCAGCAGGGTCACGCGCAGCAGGGCTACCCGCAGCAGGGCTATCCGCAGCAAGGCCACCCGCAGCAGGGCTATCCGCAGCAAGGTCACGCGCAGCAGGGCTATCCGCAGCAAGGCCACCCGCAGCAGTGGCAGCAGCCCGAGGAGCCGATCGAGGAGGTCGAGGCCGACGAGGAGGCCGAGTACCACCGCGACTACGCGCTCGAAGCGCAGGACGACACCGCGCGGTTCGACATCGGCAACGACATCGAGTCGTGGTGGGCGGCGCACCGCCAGATCGAGGAAGCCTGGGAGGACAAGGCGAAGCGCTACCAGCTCTTCCAGCAGTTCTCGATCCGGAACGAGCAGCACTTCCACCAGATCTCGGAGACGGTGAACCGCTTCATCTGCGGCGTGCGCTTCGAGAACGCGATGACTGCAGGTCGCCAGGACGTCTACCATCAGCTCTGGCAGGAGCTGTCGATCGACAATCAAGCGCAGGTCGATCGCCTTCGTCAGACCGTCTATCGCTACGCGCCGCAGCCGCAGCAGCGTCAGCGCTTCGGCTGGGACCTTGGCGACATCACGCAGCTCCAGATGAACGTCTACACGAAGCTCGCGATGCAGAAGATGCAGAACCGGGCGCAGGGTGAGCTCGCCGGCGAGCTCGCTCCGTACGAAGGGGTCAGCCTCCAGGTCTGGGCGCAGGCGCAGGCGGCGCTCGCGAACGGGACGGACGTGAACGTCATCATCGCGAAGCTCGGCATCGATCGCGCGAAGTGGGACGCGGTCTCGAACGAGTGGATGGCCCGCATGTCGCGCGATACGACCGCGACGATCGCGACCGAATACGGCAAGGCCTTCAGCAGCTCCGGCCAGGGCATGTTCTCCAGCGCGGCCGCCGCGGGCGTCGCGGGGATGGGCAATCCGGGTGGGGGCGACACGCAGGGCCCGCCGATCTCGCTCGAGAAGTGGGTCGAGATCATGGAGGCGCAGAACGCGGCTGCCCAGCAGGGCCGTGACGCGAATCAGGTGCTCCAGACCTACGGGATGAACGCGCTCGGATGGAGCAACGCGAGCTCGTGGTGGTCGACGCACTTCTCGCAGAACGCGATGAAGAACAACGGCGAGCTCCATCGTCGGTTCAGCGAGCTTCAGGCGCACTTCCAGCAGCGGTTCGCCACGCCCTCCGCCGACGGCGACATCAACTTCTGATCGTGAGCTCCGAGAAGAAGCTCTCCAGCATCTTCGCCAACGCGCTCGCGTCCACGCCGAAGTACGTGGACGCGGGCGTCTCGGCGGGCATGCACAACACGCTCACCTGCTCTCATTGCGGCGCCGCGCGCGAGACCGCGGTCGCCACGCAGGACGACCGCCTCGTGTGCCGCTACTGCCAGACGCCGTTCGGTCCGGCAAAGGGCGCCCGATGACCGCGGCCGTCACGAGCCGCTGGGACGGGTTTCTGGCGCAGATCCGCGAGCGCTTCGTCCAGATCATGAACGAAGCGCTCGAGGGCTGCCCGATGGTCCTCCAGCAGGCCAACCTCGATCCGTTGCCGATGGGAAACGCGTGGACCGCGATCGAAGTCCGGGCGAAGCAGCTCGTGTCGAAGATCGAGGAGACGTGGAACGGGCAGGTCGAGAACGCGTTCGAGCAGGCCGGGGCGCCGCCGCACGTGGTCGCCCACGAGCGCGCGAAAGGCGACGCACTGCGCGATTGGCTCGAAGTCGAGCGTGAGCGCACGCGCATCAAGATCTGGTCGGACGCCGGCCGCACGTTCTACCAGCGCGCCGTCGCCGACCTCGGGCGGCCCTTCGCGTGTGTTCGTTGCGGTGCGCCGCTCGAGGTGCCGTTCACTTTTCGAGCCATCAACATGCCGTGCCCGCATTGCCGAACGGTCAACGGCTTCGAGCCAGGGACCTTCATGCGCATGGGCGAGATCTGCGTGCACCCGCTCTGCGAGGAAGCGGCGTGGCAGGCATGGGTCGCGATGCAACAGGCGGAGAACGCGTGGCGTCGCGCTCGGCCGGTGACCATCCAGCACCTCAAGGCGTGGGAGCACGCGCAGCTCGCGTACTGGCAAGCCTATCTCGGCGCGCGCGTTCGGCTACTGCCGGACACCGCGAACGCCTACGAAGCGGACCTCCGCGGGAAGATGCGTTGGTTCTACGAGCAGATGGATCGCGACGGCGTCTGGATCCAGGCCGGCCGCCCGCGCGCGCTCGCGTGATCGCGGCGCCGGCGCTGGACCGCCAGGCTCCGTCTGCCCCGTTCGCGTACCGCCCCGGCCGCCGCGCGGCTACCCCCGCCCCGCCACCGCCGCCTCTTCGCGCGATAGTTGCCGAGGAGCCGAGGAAAGTTAACCAGGCAACTGCCGCGCGGCTCTTCGCGCCATAGTTGCCGAGGAAAGTTAGCCAGGCAACTGCCGCGCGGAGCGCTCCCTTTCCTTTCGCCGAGGTCTCGGCACCGGACCGACCGCCCCGCCTCGCGCTCTCGGGGACCGCTCGGCGACGCCTGCTTCGCGATGCCGGCTCCGCGATGCCCGCTTCGCGGCGCGAGCGCTCCGGCGACGACGTTCTCGCCTCGTTACCGATCGGATGCCTTCTTCGAACGGTTCGGCTCGCTGCCGACGGGTTGGTTCGCGTCGCGAACGATCGCGGTCAGGACCTCGTGGAGCGTCCGCCGCTTCGAAGGGCCGACGAGCCTCTCGAGGTCGTCTTCGAGCTCCTTCAGGACCGCGAGGCCCTCGAGGATGCCAGCCTTGCCTTTCTTCGTGAAGCGAACGAGCTTCGCGCGCGCGTCGCCGGGATCGGGAGCGCGCTCCAGCATTCCCATCTCCACCAGCTCGTCGACGAGCTGCCCTGCCGCCTGCTTGCTGACGCCGAGACGCGTCGCCAGATCGGTGAGGCGAGTGCCCTCGAGATCGATGTGCGGGAACAGCGTGGTGTGCGCCACCCGTACGGGCTTGCCGGTCCGGCTCCGGACCTGCGCGATCGCCCGTTCGTTCAGGAGCCGGGCAGCCTTGAAGAGGAGTTGCACGGTGGACTGCGCTTTCTCGGCCTCGAGCTTGTCGGCGTAGTCGTCGGAGCCCACACCCTGAATCCAGCAGGCCGCGACGCGCTAGTCAAGCCGACTTGACTAATTCGTCAGGCATGCTTGACTAATTCCTCGCCGCCCCTACGGTCCCCCCAACGAGGAGACGACGCCATGTTGAAGCCGATCGCTGCGGACATCTGGGCTCACGAGAAAGACGTCGACCTGCCGCTCGGGCTCTCGCTGCCCGGCCGCGCGACCATCATGCGTGTCGGGGACGGCGGGCTCATGATCCATGCCCCGCTGGCGGTCGACGAGGCGACAGCGGATCGGATCGACGCTCTCGGTGACGTCCGGTTCCTGGTCGCGCCGAACTCGCTGCACTGGATGTTCTTGAAGGCCGCCAAAGATCGGTGGCCGAAGGCCCGAGTGCTCGCCACGCCGGTGCTCGCGAAGAAGCTCGGAAGCTTTCCCTTCGAGGCGCTGCCCGAGAGCGGACGCATCAGCGGTATGGACGGCATTCGCGTCGTGCGCATCCAGGGCGCGCCGAGGATCCAGGAGCACGTCTTCCTGCACGAGAGCTCCCGATCGCTCGTCGTCGGAGACTTGATCTTCAACGTTCAGGCGTGCCGGAGCTTCTGGATGCGTCTCGTCCTTCGGCTCGGCGGCACCTGGCAGAAGGTCGGACAGAGCCTGGAGTGGCGCAGGCTCGTGAAGGATCGCGCCGCCGCTGCACGGTCCGCATCGGACCTGCTGGAGTGGGACTTCGAGCGCGTCGTCGTCGCCCACGGGGACGTCGTCGCGGATGATGCCCGTGAGCGAGCTCGGCGAGCCCTCGCATGGATGACGAGCGGCGCGCCAAAGCTGCTGGGCACCGGCTCCATCGCGACGTGACCGACGCGCCGACGTCCCGTGCCGACGCTGGCGCGCCGACGTGCCGAGCTAGCGTGCTCAGCGCTGCATGATTCGAGCGAGAGCGAGCGCGTGCTGAACGTCCTCGCGCGAGATCCCGGCGCGCGCAGCGATCTCGTCGTGACGCGGAGCTCTCCCGAGCTCGGTGCGGAGAGCGCGGGCGGCGTCGAGGACGCTCTTCAGCTTCGCTTCCCCTCTCCCGCCTTCTTTCGAGGCGACGTGACGACCACCCTCCTCGAGCATCGTGAGCACCACGTCGATCTCGTCCGCGGACGCGGGACAGGTGCCAATCGCGTCACCGATGGCGTCGAGCGTGATGGCCTCTCCCTTCTTCGACGTCCGAAGAAGCTCGTCGACCACGGCGGCGAGATCGGGGCGAAGCCTGGTCACGCCGCCCCGCCGCGCGAAGGCGCAGGCCACAGCTTCCGGAAGCCGACCGCGACGACCGCACCGTCATCGCGCAGCACGAGCGCACCCCAGCGGCACTTCTCGACGACCTTTCCTTCGATCAGCGCGCCCGAGTCGTCCGCATAGCGAACGGCCTGGCCCTCGACGAGCTGGCCGAAGAGCCGCGCGTCGCCGGCGATCTTCTCGAGCTCGATGGCCACATCACCGCCTTCGTGGATCGTGAGATCGGCGGGCGGCATCCTGCGGAGGCGGATGCCGTCGAGCAAGACGTGCACTTCCGTCTGCGAGGCGAACACCACGACGCCCGGCATCCGTCGCGTGTCGGTGCCCGCGCTCGAGCCGCCGAGCACGAACGTGACGACGACACCTGGCGCGAAGCCCGCGGGCGGCGCGTCGATCTCGCTGATGCGTCCACCGAGGCGGGCGCGCGCAGCGTCGATCGACGGCTTCTTGCGTACTTCTTTGGCCGGTGTTGCCACCAAGGCCGGATCCGAGAAGAGCGGGAGGTTCACCTTCTTGGTCACGTTCCTCATCGTAGCTCCTCAAGTGCCGATGCGCTCTAGGCTGAGGATGGGCCGAGCGGCCTCACGCGAGCGGACGAGATCGATCGACGCATCGAAGTACCAATCGTTGTCCTCCTCCGCATCGAGCAGGACCTGTCGCACGCGCCACGCCTCCGCCGAGCTGCGGTCGATGGTCGTGTGCTTGGGGCTGCGAGCCTCGGGATCGATCCGAATGAGCTGGTGCGCCTGGAAGAACGGCGCGAGCGCCTTCTCGATCTTCGAAGCCTCACTCGCCTCGACCTCCGGCGACGCCGCGGTGATCCGGGCCGCCTCCGCCCAGTCGCGGCGCGCGAGCGCACGAACGAGCCGGAAGATCTCGTTGCGGACGAGGACCGTGAAGGCCTTCTGGTCCTTCGTGATGTCCATCGAGCCGGCGGGCTCGAGCTCGTCGCGATCGGGCGCCGGCTCGAAGAGCTCGTACGGGTTCTTGAGGCGCTCCCATTCGTCGAGCAGGCTCGAGTCGACCTGACGCACGATCGCGCCGAAGGTCGTGATGATGTCGTCGACGCCCTCGTCCTTCGCCCAGGCGGGCACGGTTTGCACGAGCGTCTTGTAGACGTCGGTCAGGTAGCGCAGGAGCAAGCCCTCCATGCGCTCGAGCCCGTACTCGCGCACGTACTCGGTGAACGACATCACGTTCTCGACCATCTCACGCGCGATCGACTTCGGGCGGATGTTCTCCGTCTTCACCCACGGATGCTGCCGGGCGAACGCGTTGAACGACTCGTAGACGAGCTCGCGGTTCGGCTTCGGGTATTCGAGCTTCTCGAGCTCGGCCATCCGGTCGTCGTATTCGACGCCGGCAGCTTTCAGCTCGGCGACCTTCTCGCCCTTCAGCTTGTCGAGCTGCCGGCGCAGAATCGGGTCCGGGTCTTCGAGGATCGACTCGACGAACGTGAGGACCTCGAGCGGATAGGTCTCGGCGCCTTCGGGCATCCACTCGTCGCGCTTTCCGAGGATGTCGACCAGGTAGAGCGAGAGCGCGTGGTGCAGCGAGAAGTCCTCGCCGAGGTCGGCGTTGACGACGGGATAGCGCCGTCCGTCCTCGTCGTACTCCCATTCGAGGATGCCGGCCTCGCGGAGCGTCTTCACCATCTCGATCGCCTGCCGGCCGAGGATGCGCTTCTGCGCGGGACGCTCGTGCGACGCCTTGATGAGGCGCGCGAGGCCCATGCAGCCGCCGCCTTCCTCGCGCGACAGCACGTTCACGACCATCCCGTGCGTCAGCGAGAAGCGCGAGACCAGCACCTCCGGAAGCGACGTCACGAGCCGATCGAACGTCGACTTGTCCCAGTGCACGTAGCCGAACTCGGGCGGCTTCTTGCGAACGAGCTTCCGCTTCTTCGCGGGATCGTTGCCCGCCTTCGCCTCGAGGCGAAGGTTCTCGATGACGTGCTCGGGCGCCTGCGCGACGACCGTGCCCTGCGTGTCGAAGCCCTTGCGCCCGGCGCGCCCGCTGATCTGCTGGAAGTCGCGGACGCTGAGGATCGCCGTCTTCTCGCCGTCGTACTTGCAGAGCCGCGTGAAGAGGACGGTGCGGATCGGGACGTTGACGCCGACGCCCAGTGTGTCGGTGCCGCTGATGATCTTGAGCAGGCCGCGCTGGGCGAGCTTCTCGACGAGCAGCCGGTACTTCGGCAGGAGGCCCGCGTGATGGATCCCGATGCCGTGGCGGATGAAGCGCTGGATCTCGCGACCGTACGGACTGTCGAACCGCGCGCCCTTCAGCGCCTCGACGATCGCCTTCTTCTCCTCCTTCGAGCAGTAGTCCATGCTCATCAGGTTCTGCGCTTCCTCGGCGCAGGCCCGCTGGGTGAAGTTGACGATGTAGACCGGCGCCTTGCCCTTCTGGATCAGGGTCTGGACGGTCTCGTGGAGCGGCGACTCGCGGTACTCGAAGTCGAGCGGCACGGGGCGATCGTTCGACCGCACGACAGCGGTGCGGAGGCCGTTCACCGCGGTGAGGTGCTTCTGGAACGGCTCGGGATCGCCGAACGTGGCGCTCATGAGGAGGAAGCGCGCCTTCGGAAGCGCGAGCAGCGGGATCTGCCAGGCAGGGCCGCGATCGCGGTCGGCGTAGTAGTGGAACTCGTCGAGGATGGCGACGTCGACGTCGGCGCGCGGGCCCTCGGCGAGCGCGATGTTCGCGAGGACCTCGGCGGTCGCGCAGATGATCGGCGCGTCGCGGTTCACCGTGGCGTCACCCGTCATCAGGCCGACGTTCTCGGCGCCGAACGCCCGGACGAGCGCGAAGAACTTCTCGTTCGCGAGCGCCTTGATCGGGCACGTGTAGAACGACCGCTCGCCGCGCACGAGCGCGTGATAGTGCGCCGCCTCCGCGACGAGCGACTTGCCCGACCCGGTCGGCGTGTTGAGGATGACGTTGGCCCCCTCCATCACCTCGAGGATGGCCTCTTCCTGCGCCGGGTAGAGGTCGAGGCCGCGCGAGCCGACGTACGTGAGGAACGCGCTCAGGATCTCGTCGCTCGGTGCGTCGCGCGGAGGCAGGTCTTTGAGCGCGGGTTCGGCCATGGGGCCGGACAGCTTACTCGATCCCTGAGGGACCGAGACGGCATCTGGGCTCCCTCCGATCCATGATCGTCGCGAGCGCACGAGCTTCGTCGTCGCGCGTCGATCGAGAAATCCCGGAGCACCTCTTCGTCTCTTTTCTTCGGACGAGAAAGCTGCGCGCTGACTTGCTCGGGCACCTCGCTTGCTACGTCGTGCTCCCCATGCGCCGCCTCACCAGCTGGGTCTCGATCGGGGTGCTCGCGTGTGTCGCCGTCGTGGCCGCCAGCGCCGAGGCCGCACCGAAGGGGAAGAAAAAGAAGAAGAGCGCGGCGGCCGAGGCGCCGAAGACCGAGCAGACGATCGCCGATTTCGATCGGCAGGCTGCAGCTGCAGCCATCACCGAGATCAACCTGTCGAAGTGCAAGGCGACCAACGCCACCGCGGGCGACGGGCATGTCACCATCACGTTCGCTCCAGCCGGAGTCGCGCAGGCCGCGGTCGTCGACAAGGGGCCCTGGATCGGAACACCGGTCGCAAAGTGCATGCAGAAGGAATTCAAGAAGGCGAAGGTCCCCGCCTTCAAGGGCGACGCCGTCACCGTGGGCAAGTCATTCCACTTCGAGTGACACGATTCGCGTGAGGCTGTCCGAGTGCGCCTCGCAGCGGACGCCTGCGGGCGTGCGGGCCCTCGCCGCGAGGCAAGTCTCTGGGCGACGCCCCCTTGGCCGATGATAGATTGCGGGCCGTGACGCGCCGGCGCCGCACGCCTCTCGGCCTCGCTCTCGTGGTCGCGAGCTTCGCTTTCGTGACGTCGGCGGACGAGCGTCCCGCACACGCCGAGCCGGACGAGCCGTCCGATGTCGAGACGGCCGACGGCGCCGACGACTGCCACGAGTTCCGCGAGAAGAACACGAACGAGCTCGCGAAGTGGGAGAAGGAGCAGCCGCCGGTCCCCTACCGCTACCCGCGCGAGAAGACCTTCCTCAACGCGCCTTGGGGCCGGTTCTTCTCGAACCTCGGACGCTCCGGCGAGCTCGTCCTCGCGACGATCATCCCGCACGTCGGCGCGCAGTTCCGTGGCGAGGCACCGGCAGCACACATCTCGTGGCCGTGGACGATCGCCGCGATCGGCCCGATGTACTCGTGCACGCGGAAGAAGGGCACGTTCGTCGTCCACGGGCATCGCGCGCATCGCTTCTTGCTCGAGCCGGCGGTCGTCTCGGGCACGCGCGGCATCGGCTTCTCGATCCGTCCGGGCTACCGGTTCATCTGGCATCCGACCTCGTGGGTCGTCGGACCGGGACTCGGCCTCGGATCGACGATCGAGATCCGGGGCAACCAGGAGCCGTTCCGCTACTCGATCGGTCCCGAGGCCGTAGCGCACTTCGGAACGTGTTGCCGCTCGTCGTACTTCACGTTCGCCGTGAGATACGACCACTTCTTCAAGGGCCGTGACCTCGACATCGTCGGCGCGAGCCTCGGCTACACGTTCTTCTGAGAAGGTCGATCGACCGGCGCCGCAGGCGGCTCCTGCGCCGGAGAGCTCGCGCCGTTCACGGCCAGCCGTACTCCGTTCACCGCCGTCTCCTGCTCGGCGAGCCACTCGTCCTCGACCAGGTAGCGGAGGAGCAGGTCCGAGAGCTCCTCGACCATCGTCTGATCGCTGAACCCCGCCGGCGTCTCGAGGAGGCTCGCGAGCATCGTCGCGCGCACGGACTGGAACGCGACGAACGCGGCCGCATCGACGTTCTTCTTCCGGATGGGCGTGCCGGTCGCCGCCAGAAAGTGTCGGATGAGCGCGATCACGCGGAGGTCGAAGGAGTGGAGCTTGTGCGCCTTCGTCGCCCGGAGGCCCTCCATCGTGAGGATCCGATGCATCCCGGGCGAGGCCTGATAGAGCCCAAGCATTCCCTGGACGCACGCCGTGACGGTGTCCCGCGGCGACCGCGCCAGGTTGTTGTCGCTGAGCACATTCTGCATGAGGCCGATCGCCCGCTCGAACTCGCGCTCCTGCAGTGCGTCGAAGATGGCGTCACGATGGGAAAAGTACTGGTAGAGCGTTCCCACGCTGACGCCTGCGACTTCGGCGATGCGCGTCGTCGTCGCAGCGTCCGGCCCCTCGCGCTCCAAAACCTGAACGGTGGCCTCCAGGATGGCATGCACAGTCGACTGCGCACGTGCCTGTTGAGGCTGTTTTCGTGGCGTCTTCTTCTTCCTGGCGGCCATGACCAAAAACTGAAAGGAAAACGAATTTACCGGGGTCGGACCGAGATGGATACTCCACGGTCCCCGTGGGTCATAGCAGCTCGAAACCAGGACGCCGCATCGGTATCTACGGTTGGGGGGTCGTAGCCCCCAACGCGAGGAACGTCGCCGCGCTCGAACAGCTCCTCCGAGAAGGAAAAACCGCCCTCGAAACCGCGTCTCGCCCCGAGCTGGGCGAAGGCCTCTTCGCAGTGGGCGACCCCGATTTTTCGATCGACGAGTACGTCGGTTGGGTCGCCGAGCGGAAGGGAGAGGCCTACGCGACTCGCCTCAAGAAGAAGATGGGCGACAACGTCCTCTTCGCGCTCGGCGCGGCCGTCCAGGCGATGCAGTGCAACGGGCAGCTCGAGACGATCGCGAAAGAGCTCGACGAGGCGTGCCACGTCTACGTCGGCTCGGGCGTCGGTGACCTCCCTCAGAGCTACGCCGCCGCGCGATCGCTCGACAAGGCGACGCGCGCCTGGAACCAGTTCTGGGCGGATCCGACCCGCTGCGCGGCGCGGAAGGTGTTCGCGGAGACCGGCGACTTCGACGGCTCCACGCCGCCTCCGCCCGATCCGGCGACGCTGCCGGTCGACAGCGAGGAGCGTCTCGAAGCGCGCCTCGCATGGGACGCGTACTGGGCCGAGCGCTCTGCGGGCCTCAAAGAGTTCCTCGAGCGCATGAAGCGTATCGAGGCGCTCGGCAGCGCCGACGAAGGGCCGGAAGCGCCCTCGCCGGGCTCGAAGCCGAAGGCCATCTCCGAGAAGGCCCATCTCGACGCGATCCGCCGCCGTGTCCGCGCGCTGCGTGCGCTGCTCGACGAGGTCGGCTGCCCGCCGCCGCCGTGGACGTCCGTGAGCCCCGATCTGATCTGGAACATCCAGAACGCGCCTGCCGCGCAGATCACGATGCTGTTCGACGTCCACGGAGCCGCGTTCGCGCCCGTCGGGGCGTGCTCGACCTTCGGCGTGGCGCTCAAGTGCGGGCGCGACGCGATCCTGCGCGGCGAAGCGAAGATGGCCATCGTCGGGACGACCGATCCGCGGCCGGATCCGGCGCTCGTCGGCGCCTTCCACGAGGCACGCGTCATGGCGGGCACCGGCGAGGTGAACGCCCCGTTCACGACGCTCCGCGGCACGCACCTGTCCGGCGGCTCCTGCATCTGGATCATCGGCGACGAGGAGTACTTCTCCGCGCGCGGGCTCGAGCCGGTCGGTGGCTGGGTCGACGCCGTCGCGCTCTCGTCGGACGCCGAGCACATCATCACGCCGTCGGTCTCGGGCCCCAAGCGAGCGATGGTCCGCGCGTTCGAGGAGGCGGGCGTCACCCCCGACGACATCGCCATCGCCGATCTCCACGCGACCGGCACGCCGGGCGACCTGAACGAGCTCTCGCTCGTCGAGAGCTTCGTCTCGGAGCGGACCCGCATCACCGGCCGGAAGGGCCAGCTCGGTCACGGGATGGCCAACGCCGGCGGCTGGGAGCTCACCGCCCTGGCCCTCGGCCTCCGGGCCGGACAGGCTCATCCGACGACCGTGAAGCCCGAACAGCTCCATCCGAACATCCGGCGCCCGGAGGCCATCGTGACGAGCGAGGGCGCCTCGCTCGCCGACGGCCCCGGAAAAACAGGGTTCAAGCTGATGCTCGGCATCGGCGGCATCACGGCCTGCGTCGTCCTGCGCGCCGCGAAATAGAGCCCGAGCGTCCCCCGGCGGCAGCGGCCATCCGGCACGAAGTCGAGGTCGATGCTCCGCCGGAGTTGCGCCGTCGGAAAAGGCGCTGTAGATCGTCCGTCCCCACTCAGGAGAGGTGACCGAGTGGCCGAAGGTACCCGCTTGCTAAGCGGGCGTCGGGCTAAAACCCGACCGCGGGTTCGAATCCCGCCCTCTCCGCAAAGAATCCGCTGACATACCCGCTGGGTGGACCGGATGAGCATCGCGCCGGTGAATGCCCCGGGGAACCCGGTCTTCTCGCCGCTGCGAAGAGCGGCCGTTGTTCGTCTCCTGCCAGCCATGGTGCACCGCCCGGGACGACTCCCGAGCCGCGTGGACACCGTACGCAGGCCCCGAGGCACGAACCGGAGCACGCCGTCCCGTGCCCGGGGTTCCCTGTCTGGGACGTCGGCGCGCCGCTCCCTCATCTTGTGGCCAACAGGTTGAAGACGAGCTCGTGTATCTCACGCGCGAGCCCGACCCGACGTGGGACGGCAGCACAGCACGCGTCGCCTCCCCCCAAGACGGGGCGTACGAGGCTCACGTGCTGCCAAGGGATCGTCCTCGCGCTGAATAGCGCCAGCCCAGCCCTCGTCTACGCCGGGGCCAACCTGCTCGATGAGCCCGTTCCGCCGTACCTGCCTCCGCGCGCTCGCAATCCTGAATGTCGCGCCCGCCCTCTCTCTCTTCTATGTCGCAAGGGGGTGCTGGCGCGCGGGGAACCGTCAGGAAAATGCAGGTCTTCTTTTCTTCGCGGGCGTGCTCGTCACGCTCGCAGCACTGACGCTGCTGGTCGCGAGCGCACTCGTCTGGGTGTCGTGGAGGCGCTCCCTCGCGCTGTGGGGCTTCGTCGCTGCGGTGAGCGTCGGGCTTGCGCCAAGCGCCATCTGCGCTCCCTTCTGGCTGGACGCGTATCGACGCTCCACGACGAGAGTACATCTCGCTTGCTCGAACCTCGACGCCAACGATCCAGCGCGTCAAGTGGCCGCCAAGTACCAGTTCTTGATCTACTTCGCACTTCTCCACCCGCACTTCGCACACGAGCCCGACACGCGCTACGTGCTCGAGAGCGCCTCCGGTGTTCGCAAGGAGTTCCGTCTCCGCTGCGAACGCAACGGTCCGTGCGTGCTCGAGGGGTCGAGTGAGGACGAGTTGCTGGACAGCGTCCGTTCGATGCTGCCGACATGCCCTCCGCCGCGAGACTGACCTGTCGCGAGACTGACCTGTGTAGACGGGCTACTGGCGGGTGCCATGAGCCAGACGCGACTGGTTCACGGAAGCGAGGTGCGTGAATGGTCCTCCTTGAGCGGCGGAGCGCGATGAGCGTGGATTGGGACCCACGCGGCCTAGCTCGGTTCCACCACCTGCGCGATTGTCCAGAGGGCCGCGATCGAGGTCTTGTCCACGAGCGAGTGTTCATATCGCATCACAAATAGGTCCGTTCGTCCGCGCACTCGGAGCGCAGGATGGAGTCGCGAACCTTGCGATAGGGTGCCGGATCGTCGACGAGCAGACTCTTCTGGAGCCACAGCGCATTCTCGAGGTTCCCTCCCAGCCGGCCGCCCTCGTAGACCACCGCCGCTGGCTTGAATCCGTAGGCGACAGAGCCCGAGACGCTGGTCAGGTTCTTGTCGCTGACGATGGAGACGAGCGAGCGGAACCCGCGACGCCGAGCCACGTGAACGGCGCAGGCGAGCAACTTGCCGCCAATGAAGCCAGAGCGCCGCGCGAGCGTCACGTATGCCGATATCTCAGCGATGCGCGGATACGTCGGTCGCACGGCGAATGGCCGGAGGGAGCACCAACCGACGACCTCACCGGACGCCGCCTCGAGGACCCAAGCTCCATAGGGATCTGCCAGCTCCGACAGCCAGCGGCGCCGGCTCTCGGCGGTGACCGGCTGCAGCTCGGGCGTCACGTAGACGCCCGGCGGCATGGCCTCGTTGTAGATGCGCGCGATCGCCTCGGCGTCTTGGGACTCTGCCTTTCGGAACGTCACTGGCCCGGCTCCCGCGGCTCGAGGAACTTCTGCATGAGGAAGATGTCGCGCCATTCGTCGTCGCCTGTTTGCAGGACGCCGGAGAGGCCTCCCGCGCCGCAAAACCCAAGACGGACGGCCCACGCCATCGGGTGCGTCGGCTCGCTCGGCAGCACCACGAGCAGCGTGTGGAGACGATGCGCGTGCGCGCGCTCGAGGAGGTGCGTCGCCAGTCGACGACCGAGTCCGCGGCGCCGACGGTCGGAGGCGACCACGAGGCTGATCTCCGCGCAGACGTTGTACACGGGACGGTACGTGTGCGGTGCCAGCGCCCCCCACGCAACGAGGCGGCCGCCTTCGTACAAGCCGTACGCCTCGAACTTCGCGTCACCGCCGAAGAGGCGCGTCCGCAGATACGCTCGATCCATTGGCGCCGGCCCCTCCGCCGATTCGCCCGCGAGCGCAGCCTCGTCGCAGAGAGCGGCGATCTCCTCCACATCGTCGGCTTGAAGACGCCGCATCGTCACGTTCGGTCGCCCTTCATGCGGTAGGGATGCGTTGCCTTCACTCACGGGTCTGCCCATCGGTTTGCCTCCACGAAGACGATGGTACCGCGACACGGAGGATTCGATCGGGCCTGCTCGGCGCCGGGCCGGTGACGAGCGACTACGAGCCCAGCGACGAAGACATCCCGGCCGACGCCCGCGAGCTTCTCGAGGCGGCTGCTACGGCCGACAGCCCTCTCAGCGGCCCCAGCGTTCGCGGGAGATGAGCGCCTCGACGCGCCGGCGCACGTCATCCCGGATCTCACGCACGCGTTCGAGCGGCTTGCCTTTGGGGTCTTCGAGCGGCCAGTCCTCTCGTCGAAGACCGGGAACGACCGGGCATGCCTCGCCGCATCCCATCGTGATCAGCAGCGTCGCGCTCGCGGCCAGATCGTCCGTCAGCCGCTGCGGCCGCACGTCGTCCAGGTCGATCCCTTCCTCTCGCATCACGGCGAGGACCTCCGGGTGGACGCGATCGCCCGGCTGCGTCCCGGCAGATAGTCCCCGCGCTTTCGCTGGGGCAGCGAGAGCATTGAACCACGCGGCAGCCATCTGCGAACGGCCTGCGTTGTGGATGCACGCGAAGAGGACCGTCTTCATCGGAGCTCTCCTTCGTGCGCGAGCGGCGTTCCGTCCTTGGTCTGCTCCCCGAAGAGCCTCTTCTTCAGCCACAGCGAGAGGTAGACGAGAGCGAGAAGAGCCGGCACCTCGATGAGAGGTCCGACGACACCCGCGAGCGCCTCGCCCGACGAGATGCCGAACACGCCGATGGCGACGGCGATCGCTAGCTCGAAGTTGTTTCCTGCCGCCGTGAACGAGAGGGAAGCCGTCTCCTCGTACGAGAAGCCGAGCCGCTTCGAGATGACGAAAGACGCCGTGAACATCACGACGAAGTAGACGACGAGCGGCAGCGCGATGCGGACCACGTCGAGCGGCAGCCGCACGATCCTGTCGCCCTGCATCGCGAACATGAGGACGATCGTGTAGAGCAGCCCGACGAGCGCGACGGGCCCGACCTTTGGAACGAAGCGGCGCTCGTACCAGTCCTCTCCGCGCCGTCGGACGAGCGTGAACCTCGTCGCGGCACCAGCAACGAGCGGAAGACCGAGGAAGAGAATGACGCTCTTCGCGATCTCCCACATGGAGACGTGGAAGCCGACGCCCTCGGCGCCCAACCACGTCGGCACGACGTTCAGGAAGAACCAGCCGAGCACGGAGTAGAAGAGGATCTGGAAGACCGAGTTGAGGGCGACGAGCAGCGCGGCGATCTCGTTGCTCCCCTTCGCGAGCATGTTCCAGATGAGGACCATCGCGATGCACCGGGCGAGCCCGATCAGGATGAGCCCGGTGCGGTAGTGAGGCAGATCCGGCAGGAAGAGCCACGCGAGTCCGAACATCACGAGCGGCCCGAGGATCCAGTTGAACGTCAGGGACGCCGCGAAGAGCCGGCCGTTCGCCGCGACCGCGCCCAGCTTGCCGTAGCGGACCTTCGCCAGCACCGGATACATCATCCAGAAGAGACCGATGGCGATCGGGAGCGACACGCCCGCGACCTTGACGGCATCGAGCGCGTGGCCCAGCCCCGGATGGACGCGCCCGAGTCCGACCCCCAGCCCCATCGCGACGAAGATCCAGACGGGCAGAAATCGATCGAGGACGGAGAGCTGGGTGGTCAGCTTCGGCGAGGTGGCCATGTCGTGCTCACGTCCGGGCGTCAGCCGCAGCAGGACTTCTTCGCGGTCGGGGCGACAGGTTCAGAGCCTTTGATCTCCGGGACGCAGCATGCTCCGGACGTGCTCATCTCAGGGAGGCCGGTGCCCATCTCGTCGGTGTCGCCCTTCACCACGAAGACCTCCCAGGCGTTGCCGTCGGGGTCCTGCACCCAGACCTTGTCTTGCAGCGCGTAGCAGCACGACGTGTCGTCCTCCGTCTTCGTGACGAGCCCCGCTTCCTTGAAGCGGGTCCATGCCGCCGCGACGTCCTCGCTCGACGCGACCTGCACGCCGAAGTGACTGGCGTTCACCCCGGTCCGCGGCGCTTCCTGCATCGTCAGGTTCAGCGACGGAGAGACGAGATCGAACTTCGCGTAGCCGGGGCGGCGCTTCGTCGCCTGCACCCCGAACGCTTTCTCGTAGAAGGCAACGGACGCGTCGATGTTCGAAACGTTGAGCGAGACGTGAGGCTTCAGGATGTTCATGGGCTTTCTCCTTCGAATAATTTCGAACCAACGGGCAAAAAAAAGAGCCGGATCAGCAGCAGGAACCGCGGCCGGGATTGCCCCGCTTGCAGCAGTCTTCCCAGAGGTAGTCCGTGAGTCCACGGAGCGCGACGTAGTTCGCCGCGTAGTAGTGGAACGTCCCTTCGGTGCGGGTCGAGAGCAAGCCCGCATCCACCAGCCGCTTCAAGTGGTGGCTCAGCGTCGAGGCCGGCATGTCCACATGAGCCTGGATGTCTCCCGCTGCTGAGCCGTCCGGACCAGACTGGACGACGAAGCGAAGGACGCGAAGCCGAACAGGGTGCCCGAGAGCTCCCAGCTGTTCGGCGTGTCGTTCGAGCTTCGCGGTCACGCGCTTACTTCTAATACTTTCGAAGTAGCCGTGCAAGCCGAGAGCGGTCGAAGGCAGCGGCGATGACTCAGGGCGGGTCGACCCAGCGCGCGAGGACGCGATCTCCGCGCGACCACGCGACCAGTGCTCTGCCTGACGGCGTGAGCGCGAGGGTCGGATGGCTATCGGTCTCCGAGTCGAGGAGCATCGGGGGCGACCACGCTCCTTCCGGCGAGAGCCAGGACAGGTGCATGCCCTCGTTGACGCAGCTGCCATTCGAGAGCTTCTTGCCCTGCCACGCCACCAAGCCGTGGCCACTTCGCGAGAGCGCGATCTCGCCGATCATCGTCCCGCTCGGCGGCGCGCCCGGGATGGACTCGGCTGCTCCCCAGGTTCCGGTCGCGTCGCGGCGCATCACTACGCTCGTGACCGTGCATTCGGAGATCCAGCGGCCACCCGCCACCAGCGCGCGGCCAAGGTCATCGCTCGCGATCCGTGCAGACGATGCGGGGAGATCCGCGAGATCGGTCGGCACGCTCCAGGCACCGTCGCGCGCGCGCGTCGCGGCCTCGACGCGAACACTGCCATCTTCGGAATATCGAGCGCCGAGCACACTCATCGATCCATCGTGTTCGGCGGTGGCGCTCAAGCTGGCGAGCCCGACGTCGATGGGTCCTTCCGTGGCGCCCCAGCCTGCGGCGGGCGAGAAGGCGGCGGCTTTTGCCGTGCCGATGACAGGCCCGCCTTCGGACCACACCACGAGCGCTTCGCCGCTCGCGTTCACCGCGAACGTGAAGTCCCTCACCGCTTCCCTCGTCAGAGGAGACGCCGCGCCGAAACCGCTCCCTGCAGGCGCTCGAAACGCGAGAAGACCGCCGTTCGTTGGTTCGGCGTCGACCAGCGCGGTGATGTTGCCTGCGCCATCCGCAGCGAGCATGAAGATCGGCGGCGAAGGCTCCTGCCACGAACCGATCCCCGTGACCGCGAGCGTCGAGACCATCGACCAGGTGCCGTTCGCGTCTCGCTCTCGCGTGCACACGACGTTGTGAGAGTTGCTGGGCGACTCGTTGTAGGCGACGACGACGGTGCCATCTGCTCGCATGGCGACCTTCGGTGTGCCGTCGGAGTATCTGGACCACCCATCCGGTGACGTGATCGTCTCGACGTCGAGCCAGCGCGAGTCGCGGTACAGCCGGACTCGAACATGGCCCGCGTCATGCCACACAACCACGGCATCACCGTTCGGGGACACCGCGATGACGGGTCGAACGCCTCGTACGGCGAAGTCGGCCGTCACGCCCGGCGGTAGCGATACCGGACCAGCGGGTTCGACCGCGTCGGTCGCTGGGCGGCAGTCGCGAGACTCGGGCCTCACTGGATCCGGCGCTTGGCCCACCCCTGAATCTGCGGCGGCGTCTGCTTCGTCGCGCGCCGGCGACGACGACGGATCGACAGCGATCGCGCCGCACGCGCACAGGACCACGCTGACGAGGGGGAGCTGACGCATGGCTCCATTTCTACACCGAGGCTCGCCGTCGAGCGCGCCCTTGACTGTGAATGCACCAAGATGCATATACATCTCTGTGCATATTGACGCTGTCTTCCAGACGCTCGCCGACCCGACGCGTCGGCGGGTGATCGATGCGTTGCGACAGGGTGAGCTCCAGGTCGGCGAGATCGTCGACCGGGTCGAGATCCATCAGTCCGGCGTCTCACGCCACCTGCGGATCCTCTCCGAGGCGGGGTTCGTCGCGATGAGGGCCGACGGCCAGAAGCACTTCTATTCGCTTCGTGCTCAGCCCTTCCGCGAGATCGAGGAGTGGCTCGCGAAGTACCGCGGCGTCTGGGAAGCGCGGCTCGATCGGTTCGATGCGGCGCTCGAGAAGCGAAAGAAAGCCAGCTCCAAGACACGAGACGACGACGCGAAGGAAAAGAGGAAGGACCCATGACGACCCAGAACCAGAGCACGAGCACGCGCACCGCGAGCACCAAGCAGACCGTTGTCCTCGAGCGGAGGTTCCGCGCCACGCGCGAAGAGGTCTGGGACCTGTGGACGACCAAGGACGGCTTCGAATCCTGGTGGGGCCCCGAAGGATTTCGCGTCGAGGTGCAGGAGATCGACGTGCGGGTCGGCGGAGCGCTCCGCTACGACATGATCGCCGACGCACCCGAGCAGATCGCGGCGATGAAAGAGATGGGCCAGCCCACGTCGCATCCGACGCGCTCCACGTTTGCGGAAGTGAGGCATCTCGAGCGGCTGGCGATCACGAGCCTCATCGACTTCTTGCCGGGCGTGGAGCCCTATGACACCACGGCCGTGATGGAGCTCTTCGCAGAGGGCGACCTCGTGCGCATGGTCATCACGGTCGACGTGATGCACGACGCGCACTGGACGAAGATGGCGACCATGGGTTGGGAGAGCCAGCTTCGGAAGCTCGAGGCTCGCTTCAGCGCCCGGTCGGCGTAGCGCCAGCGCTCTGCCCCGCGGCGTCGGTTGGCGGCGCCGGTCGCGGCAGACGGCCTCGGCGCGCGTCGGGGGCGAGAACACTCCCGTGACCAGCTTCTTCCTCCACCCACGCCGACGCCGGATCCGGAACACGCGACTTCAGCGGGATCCCGTTCGGCGCGAAGCCTGCTTGTGGGCGGAGCATGCCCGCCGCGAAGACGCGAATCGCATCGATGCTCTTCGTCCTCTGCTCGGCCCTTGCGGGTGCATGCGCGCCGACCATCGAGCCTCCGGCTCCTTTCGAAGTCGAAGACCTCGACGAGCAGGACAGCCGCTCGAAGAAGTCGAAGGGGCGAGGCGAGCCAGGCCGCGAGAGCGGACGGAGCGACCCGGATCGAGAGCCACGACCCGAGACACCGCCGGCCTCGAACCGACCCACCACGTGGACGGGCGCGCTACCCGCGACGCCCGTCGTCACGTTCGGGGGCAGCGGCTACTGCACGTACGCGGTGCAATTCACGGACGTCGAGGTGTCGATCACACGCGATGCCAATGGCGTCATCACGTCGAGCACCGTGGAGGGGACGTTCAAGGAGACGACGGTATCGGAATGTGGCCAGTCCGTGATCCCCACGCACGTCCACACGTACAGCTTCGGCGGGGGACAGCCATCGACGGGAGGTGGCATCTCGTTGACGCCGGCGTCGACGAACGAGCCGAGGGCGAAGCTGATCCTGACGCCCTCGAGTGATGGCGGCAACCCCCGCGCGCAGCTCGAATGGAAACGCATCGACATCGGCGCGCCGCTCGATTGGTCGCTGAATGCAGAGGTCGCGCTCACCGGACCGAATCAGTGACGAAGCAGAGCATGCGGGTCGGACGACCCGTTGCCGCTAGCGGCGTGTCATCCGGTCGAGCAGCACGCGGAGTGCTTCGAGGTCGAGCGGCTTCACGAGGTGTTCGTCGAAGCCCGCCTCATGCGAGCGCATGCGGTCCGTCTGCTGGCCATAGCCAGTGACGGCGACGAGCTTCATCCCGCTCAGGTCGGGGCGCTCCCGTAGTCGGACCGCGAGCTCGTAGCCGGTCATACCAGGCAAGCCGATGTCGAGGAGCGCCACCTCGGGACGGACGGAGGCCGCGAGCTCGAGGGCGGACGGCCCGTCGTGCGCGACCTCGACGAGATAGCCACGCAGACCGAGGAACTCCGCCAGCAGATGAGCCGCATCGCGATTGTCGTCGACGATCAAGATTCGACGGCCGGCAGCGGCGCTGGTCTGCGCGGCCACTGCCTGCGTCTCGCGCGACGGCGTCGACTTTCGGGTCTTCGCGAGGGGCAGGCGCACCGTGAACCGGCTGCCCATTCCGCGCCCTTCGCTCTGCGCCGACACCGATCCGCCGTGCAGCTTCACGAGGTTCGCGACGACGGCGAGACCAAGGCCGAGGCCGCCGAGCGATCGATCCAGGCTCTGACGTTCCTGGGCGAAGAGCTCGAACACGCGCGGGACCATCTCCGGCGAGATGCCGATCCCGGAGTCGGTGACGTCGACGACGACGGAGCCTTGGTGCTCGCGCGCCGCGATCGCGATCCGTCCACGAGGCTCGGTGTACTTGGCCGCGTTGGTAAGGAGGTTCGAGAACACCTGGGCGAGCCGCGTGGCATCGCCATCGACGATGAGCCCTGTGCCCGGCACGTCCACATGGAGCGCGTGGCCGCGCTGCTCGACGAGGGGGCTCGCCATCTCGATCGCCTTGGCAATGATGTCGGCGAGCTCGATACGCTCTCGTGTCAGCTCGATCTTTCCGCGCGTCAGTCGCGACACGTCGAGGAGGTCGTCGACGAGCCGGATGAGGTGCTTGACCTGACGCTCGATGACGGTGCGCTCGCGCTCGTGCGTGTTTCCGTCACGGAGCTTCATGAGCTGCAACGCCGTCTGGATCGGCGCCAGCGGATTCCGGAGCTCGTGCCCGAGGATCGCGAGGAACTCGTCCTTCGCTTGGTTCGCGGCCTCTGCGTCGCGTCGTGCCGTCGCGAGCTCCGTGACGTCGGTGGCGACCACGACGATACCGCTGACGGTCCCGTCCTTCTCCAGCAGCGGCTGGTAGACGAGGTTGAAGTAGCCCTTCTCCGGCGCACCGCCCGGGCCGCGATTCATCACCGCCGGGATGCTCTGCGTGATGAACGGCTCCTTCGTCCGCAAGACGTCGTCGAGCAGACCGAAGATGCCCTGACCTTCGAGCTCGGGAAGCGCATCGGCGATCCGCTTGCCGACGACGTCTCGCCCGCCGACCAGCTCCAGGTACCCGCGGTTCGCGAACTCGTAGACGTGCTCGGGTCCGCGCAGGATCGCAATGCCGACGGGAGCGTGCTGGAAGATGGTCGTGAGGCGCTTCGTTTGCTGCTCCTCGAGCTCCCGCATGCGGACGCGCACGAGCTGCGCCTCCACACGCGCGAGGAGCTCGCGCGCGACGAAGGGTTTCACGAGGTAGTCGTCGGCACCCGATTCCAGGCCCTCTGCACGCGCCTCCTCCCCCGCACGAGCGGAGAGCATGATCACCGGCACGCGGCGCGCGCGTGGGTCTTTCCGGAGCGCCTCGAGGAGCCCGAATCCGTCGAGGGTGGGCATCATCACGTCGGTGATGACGAGATCGGGCACCGACGCCTTGATCATGCGAAGCGCGGCCAGACCGTCCTGCGCTGTCTCGACGATCCAGCGCGGGCTCAGGATGCGTCGGAGGTACTCGCGCATGTCCGCGTTGTCGTCCACGACGAGCACGCGCTGCTGGTCGGCCGTGGCCGTCGTCGTCGGTCGCTCGGTGACGGACGGCGGCGTGGGGCTCTCGCCTCTTCCCACGTCGGGCAACCAGCGCAGCGCCTCCTCGACGAACACGGCAGCTCCGGTAGCCCTCGACGCGTCCGTCTTCGCCTCCGCGATGTGATCCGCCGGTAGATGCCGTGTGCCCGCCGGGACGTAGATCGTGAACGTCGTCCCCTTTCCCTGCGCGCTCTCCGCCGCGATCTCGCCGCCGTGCAGGCGAACGAGCTCCTGGACGAGCGCAAGGCCGATCCCCGAGCCTTCGTGGGTGCGCGAGGGCGTCCCTTCGATGCGATGGAAGCGCTCGAAGAGCCGAGGCAGCTCCTCCTCGGGGATGCCTGCGCCGGTGTCGCTGATCGCGAGCTCGGCGCGACCGCCGCGCCAGCGGAGGCCGACGGAGATCGTTCCCTCGAACGTGAACTTGAGCGCGTTCGAGAGGAGGTTGAGCACGATCTTCTCCCACATGTCGTGGTCGACGTAGATCGGCTCGGGGAGCGCTTCGCAATGGACGTCGAACACGAGGCCGGCTCGCTCGATCGCGGATCGGAACGCGCTCGCCAGATCCATCGTCAACGTGGCGAGGTCGGTCGGACGGTAGGACGCCTGCACGCGTCCCGCCTCGATGCGTGCGAAGTCGAGGAGCGTGTTGACGAGCTTGAGCAGGCGCCGCCCGTTCCGATGGATCATCTCGACGGGACGACGCGCCAAGGCGCCGTCGTGTGTCGCGAGCGCATCTTCGAGCGGTCCGAGCATCAGCGTGAGCGGAGTGCGGAACTCGTGGCTCACGTTGCTGAAAAACGCCGTCTTTGCGCGGTCGATCTCCGCGAGCGCTGCCGCCCTCGCCTTGGCCTCCTCGAGCGACCGCGCGCTCGCGATGCCGCTCCCGATCTGCCCCGAGACGAGGCCGAGGAAGCTCTTGTACTCGTCGTCGAGCAGAAGCCGCGGGCTCACGCCGGCGACGAGGACGCCGCTCGCGCGCTCTTCTCCCGGCGCACGGATGGGCACGAGGAATGCGCGCCCAGCAGGCAGGGCGCCGTCCGTCGAGAGAGAGGGATCGACGTCGACGACACACGCATCTCCTCTGGCCGCGACGTCGAACAGCGGCCACGGGCCTCCCGCGTCGGCCGCGACCTTCGACGGTGCCAGCGGCAAGTCGGGCGCGAGGTGTGCCGCGCAGGCGAGCTCGGCGGAGCGACGTTCGTCGTCGAACAGGTACATGAGCGCGAACGGGACGTCGGGCGCGCTGCCCTCGAGCACCTCGGCGGCGAGCGTGCAGGCGCCGTTGACGCTCTCGGCCTTTTGCGTCCGCGCTGCGAGGGCGCGCAACGTCTCGAGCCTCCGCGCGCCGAGCACGCGACCTGTCGTCTCGCTGACGGTGACGAGGACACCGCCGACGACGCCCGACTCCTCGCGGATCGGGCTGTACGAGAAGTCGAAGTAGCACTCCTCGACGAAGCCGTGCCGGTCGAGCGGCAGGAGGAAGTCGCGCACGGTGACGGGCGTCCCGCGGAGGACGCCTTCGAACATCGGCCCGATGATGTGCCAGATCTCCGCGAAGGTCTCGCGGGTGCTGATGCCCATCGCCGCAGGGTGCTTCGTGGAGCCGAGGATCGGCCGATACCCGTCGTTGTAGAACTGCGTGAAGTCCTTGCCCCACGCGATGTACATGGGAAAGCCGGTATCGAGCAGGATGCTGAGCGCAGTCCGGAGGCTCTGCGGCCACCGGTCGACGGGACCGACGGCCGTCTTCGACCAGTCGATCGTGCGCATCAGGGCGCCCATCTCCCCACCGCCGTCGAGCAGGTGACGTTCAGCTGTGGGTTCGGGCAGACCCGGCATCTTGGGAGTATCGCAGTGAGGTCGTACCGCAGCCCGTGACAAGGAGCCGCACCGGCGCGACACCTGACAACGGCTACCGCGGCGTCACTCGTACATGACGTATTCGGGCTCGGGCGTGAGCCCGAGGACATCCTCGGGGGTCATGAGCTTGCCGCCGTTCGTCTTGTCCTCGTCGAAGAACAGCTTGAAGCCGGCGTGCACCATCGACGGCATCCCCTTCACGAGGAAGTTGTAGGTCTTGATCTTGGAGCCCTTCGGACCGAGGCCGTCGACGCTCTTGATCAGGACGACCCCGGGATGGGCCGCGAGCACCGACTCGTCCTTCACGACGTGCCCGTTGACCTGGTGGAACACGAGCGCCTTCTCCGGCAGGTCGCCGGCGGCAACGAGGCCGGACAGGTACTCCGCAACGTCGTTGATGACCGAGCCCGTCGTCTGACCGAAGACAGCGCCGGGCTTCTGCTTGCCCTTCATCGCCCACTCGGGATCGAGCGCGACGCCGACGTCCGGCTGCTTCAGGTACTTCTCGAACGCCTTCACCTCCGTCATGAAGTCGGAGTGGCCGGGCTGGATGTTGAGGAGCAAGATCCCCTTCGCAGCACGGGTAGCCTTCAAGTAGTCGTCGACGACCGAGTCGGGCACGCGACGGCGCCATTTGCCGTCTTTGCCCGGCGCACCCTGCACGACCACCGCGATGAGCTCGAAGACGGGAAGCACCTTGCGGCCACGCGCGTATTTGTCCGCGTAGGAAACGAGGAGCTTCGTCTTCGCGGTGAGGTTGCCCGCCAGCCTGCCGAGGGCAGGTGCTCCGGGTGTTCCGCAGAAGCCGACGAGACGGTGTGCCGGAAAGAGCTCACGCCCACCACGAGGCAGCTCGACGCGCGGAACGGTCTCCGTCGACGGAACGGAAACAGCCTCCGTCTCGGTCGCCTCCGTGTTGCCGTTGCTCTCGTTCGTGGCCACCGGCGTGACGGCCGGAGCTTGCGATGACTTCGACACGGGCGCGTCGTCCGCGGAGGCCGACGCCTCCGGAGCGGACACGACGGAGGACGGCGAGACCGCCTGCGTATTGCGTGCTTCGGCCGCGCACCCAGGGAGGGCGAGACCCATGATCGTCGCCGCCACGAAACCGAGAGCCCGAAGCGAGCCGCTCGTACGCGTGAGCGCGGCGCAATGGCGTTCGAAGAGCCTCACCCGCCGCTAGGTAGCCCGTGACGACCAGGAAACCAAGCGGGACGGATGTACCGCACGGTAGGAGGGCTCACTTTCGCCGTGAGAGCGCGCGACGCGCGCCGACGAAGGTCTGGGAACGACGCGCAGGCCGGACGGCCCGGGCCGCTCGGCAAGCTTGCAGAGTACACGTGACAAGGACTCCTCGACTGCCGCACGAAACTGCGACCTTCGCCCATCTTGTCAGGCCGCCCGACGTAGAGGATAGGTCGGGCATGGGCTGGAAGAACGGTGCAAACGGGAACGGTGCCAAGGCTTCGAACGGTGCGAGCAGCACGAACGGCGCTCACGTGGAGTGGATCGTGCGGCCTCACGGAAGGCTCGAACAGCTCGCCGAGAACCTCTGGTGGACGTGGGGATCGCTACCCGGAATGTCCCTCAAGCGCTCGATGGTCGTGGCCAGGCGGGCCGACGGCGACCTCGTCGTGCACAGCGCGATCGCGCTCGACGAAGCGGGCATGCGCGAGCTCGAAGCGCTCGGCGAGCTCAGGTACATGATCGTGCCGAACGCTGGACATCGCCTCGATGCGCCGGCGTACAAGAAGCGTTTTCCGAAGATCCAGGTGTTCGCCCCGCGCGGCGGACGCGACGCCATCGAGAAGATGGTCGCGGTGGACGGCATCTACGAGGACTTCCCTATCGACGAGGACATCCAGCTCGAGATGCTCCGTGGCGTCGGCGACGCCGAGGGCGCGATGGTCGTCCGCTCGAAAGACGGCGTCACGTTGGTCCTCAACGACTGCATGTTCAACATGGACCGGAAGCGCGACCCGCTCGGTTTCCTCTTCACCACGCTGCTCGGCTCGGCTCCCGGGCCGCGGGTCTCGCGGCTCGTGAAGCTGCTCTTCGTCAAAAACAAGCGCGCGTTGCGCGAGAATTTCGAGCGCTTCGCGGAGCATCCCGACCTCGTTCGCCTCGTCGTCGCACACGAGAAGGTGGTGAGAGGTCCGGAAGCGGCGAACGCGCTGAAGAAGGCCGCCACGTATCTCTGACGCTCGTTCCTCGATTTCAGATTCGTGTCGTGGCTCGCCTGCGTGCGCAGGCGACGCGAGCGTCTGCGCTGGATTTCCTCCCAGGAAACGATCGCTTCCGGGGAGCCACGTTGTCGGGCGCACCGTTTCTGCGAAGAAGTCTCCCGACGCGCCGAAGACGCGCTGGCGAGATTTCCCATGACGAAGCGAACGGCACTTCTCTCGGGTGTGATGGCACTGGCAGCGGTAGCGGGTTGCTACACGGGCAGCGCGGTGGACGCGAACCGTGGGCCCGGCGCTCCCGCCGACACGGACGGCACCGAGCCGGCGGACGAGACCGGGGACGAAAGCTCGAAGGGCGACGCAGTGCGCGCTCCGATGGGCCTTCCGTGTGACGTCGCCCAGGTGCTCACCGAGTCGTGCGCCGACTGTCACGGCGCACGGCTCTCGGGTGGCGCACCGAACCGGCTCCTCACGCACGACGATCTGACGGCGCCGTCCGAAGCGGACCCCGAGATGACCGTCGCCGAGCTCTCCCTGGCGCGCATGAAGTCGACGAAGCGGCCGATGCCGCCGACGGGCGGCCTCTCGAGCACGCACATCGCGATCTTCGAGAAGTGGGTCGAGAGCGGAATGCCGAAGGGCACGTGCGGCGACGAGGGCGACACCAACGGCTCGCAAGACGGCGGCTCCTCGAAGAAGGATGCCGGCAAAGAGACCGGGTCGCCCGCGCAGAGCGTGTGCACGAGCGGCTCGATGGTCCCCGCTGGCTCGCCGGCTTCGGCCACGATGAAACCCGGCAAGGCGTGCATCAAGTGCCACTCCGCGAGCGGCGCTCCGGCGTTCGAGATCGCTGGGACGGTCTACCCCTCGCTGCACGAGCCGAACGACTGCAACGGCGTCAGCGGGGTGAAGGTCCTCATCATCGACGCCGCGGGGAACATGATGCAGCTCCCGACGAACGCCGCGGGCAACTTCATGCGCGTCACGAGCTTCCCTCGGCCCTACCGCGCGATGGTCGTTCGAGGGAACGAGGTCCGCGAGATGAAGACGCCCCAGTTCGACGGTGACTGCAACGGCTGCCATTCCGAACTGGGAGACAACGGCGCTCCCGGTCGGGTGATGGCACCATGAACCCGCGGACGACGGCCCGGATCTCGTCGGCCTTGCGCGCAACGGCAAAGCTCCTCGCCTTCGCGGCGGCGCTCGCCTCGCTCTCCGCGTGTGTCCACGTGAAGCCCTGGCAACGAGGCAAGCTCGCGCATCACACGATGGCGACGTCGAGCTTCGCCGGGCCGGCGGAAGAGCACCTGTACGCCGTACAGGAAGGCGCAGCCGGGGGAGGAGCAGCCGCGGAGAGTGGCTGCGGATGCAACTAGGGCGCTGGGCCCGCTGCTTCGTCACGACGTTTCTCGGATGGACGCTCGCGACGACGGCCGCGCGGGCAGAAGGCAGCACGACGGCGAAGGCGAGGACCGAGGTCGCCGGCTACACCGACTCGGTCGGCGTCTCCGTCTTCACCCCGAGCGTCGGGGCGAGCGTGGACAGCCCGACGTCCGGATGGGGCGCCGACGGCCGCTACCTCGTCGACGTGGTTTCGGCGGCGTCGCCCGACATCGTCGCGACCGCGTCGCCGCGATGGAGCGAGGTCCGCCACGCAGGCAACATCGGCGCGCGCTACAAGCCCGGTCGCTTCGGCGTCGGCCTCGGCGGCGCGGCTTCCTACACGCCGGACTACCTTGCGATGAGCGCCAATGGCCAGCTCGTGCAGGAGCTCGACGACAAGAACCTCACGCTCGTCGAGGGCTATTCGTTCGGGCGCGACACGATCGGCCGCACGGGCACTCCGTTCTCGGTCTTCTCGCGCGAGCTGACGACCCATGCGTTCACGCTCGGCGTCTCGCGCGTCGTCAATCCGTCGCTCGTCATCGGGCTCTACGCCGACGCGATGCTCGAACGCGGCGATCAATCCAAGCCGTACCGCTACGTCCCGATGTTCGCGCCCGAGATCGCGCCCACCGTTCCGCGCGGCGCCTCGGCGATCACGGTCGCCGACAGTCGCATCGTGGCGCGCCCGCTCGAGCAGCTGCCGCTCGAACGCGACCGGTGGGCTGTGACCGGACGTATGGGATGGCGCACGGAGCACACGACGTTGCGGCTCGAGCAGCGCCTGTACACGGACAGCTGGAATCTCAAGGCAACGACGACGGACTTTCGCTGGTTCATCGACGTCGCGGAGCGGATCACGGTGTGGCCGCACCTCCGTGTGCACGTCCAGAGCGGCGCCGATTTCTGGCAGCGCGCCTACGCGGCGCGAGGCGCGGGCGATCTCCCCGCGATCCGCACGGGCGATCGCGAGCTAGGGCCGCTCTCGAACTTCGGGCTCGGCGCGGGGATCCGGTTCGCGCTCGGAAAGGCAGGAGCCAAGGACGACGTCGTTCTTTCCTTCACGGGCGACGGCACGTGGACGTCGTTCACGGACGCGCTCTACGTGAAGGACCGGTTCAGCGGGATCGGCACCAGCACGCTGGAGGTGACGTTTTGAGCACGCGCTTCTTCGCGGTCTTCGTCGGCATCGCCGCCGTTGGCGCGGGTTGTTACGACCCGGTCCACCTCGACGCGGTCGCTGCGCTCGGACCGGAGACTCCAGGTGTCCCGCCCGGGCCGAAGCACCGCGCAGGCCAGCCGTGCTCGACATGCCATGGCGGCGAAGGACCTGCCGAGACCGAGCTCGCATTCGGTGGGACGCTCTATCGCGTGCGCGGCGGGACGGAGCCGCTCGTCGGCGGAGAGGTCATCGTCACCGACGCGCGCGGCGAGTCGCGTCGCGTCCAGTCGAACGAGGTCGGCAACTTCTTCTCCTCGAAGGCGGACTGGTCGCCGGTCTTCCCGCTTCGTGTCGCGGTCGAAGCGGAAGGCATCCGGCGCGACATGGTCTCGACCATCGGCCGCGACGGCGGCTGCGCCACTTGCCACCGTGACTCCGGCGACCGGTCGTTCATGCCCGGCGTTTTCCTGAGGGACAAATGAGGACGGCCGCAACCACGTCTGCCGGGATCTCGCTCTTCGGGTCGCTCGCGATCTTCGGAGCGGTTGCGTGCGAAGCTCCCGCCACCGACGCGCGCATCGACGCGACGACTGCACCGAGAGGTGAGGACTTCCGACCCGTCGCCCAGGTCCTGGTCGACCGATGTGGCTCGCTCGACTGCCACGGATCGAAGTACCGCAACATGCGGCTGTTCGGGTTCGGCAGCGCGCGGCTCGCTCCGGAGCACCGTCCCGATGCGCCCGAGACGACGCTCGCGGAGGTGGAGCTCGACTACGAGGCCGTCGTCGCCCTCGAGCCCGACGTCCTCCGGCAGGTCGTCGCCGAGGGCGGTATCCGACCGCAGCGACTCACGTTCGTCCGCAAAGCTCGCGGAGCCGAGGCTCATGTAGGCGGACAACGTGTCCTCCCCGACGACCCCGCCGACGCCTGCATCCGATCTTGGCTCGGAGGTGCGGTCGACCAAGAGATGTGCAAGAACGCCGTACCGCGGCTCGCCGAGCCATGAGATTCAACCGCGAAGGACGGGCCGTCCTTCTCTCCTCGACCTTTCTCCGAACCACGTGGGGCTCACCTTGAAGAAGTCTTCGATGTTCTGCGCGCTCGTCCTCGGTCTGGCGTGTTTCGACTGCGGTTCGAGCGACACCGGTACGACCGGCGGAAACAATTCATCTGGGAGCTCCGGTAGCTCCGGAAGCTCCGGTAGCTCGGGCGGGTCCGAGACGGAGGACGACGGCGGCTCGAGCGGCTCGGACGGTCCGAGCGATACGCCGACGCTTGCGGCGATCCAGTCGACCATCTTCGCCTCGAGCTGCTCCGGCAACATGTGCCATGGCTCGGGCGCGCGTGGCGGGCTCAAGCTGACCGACAAGGCGACGAGCTGCGCGAACCTCGTCGGCGTCGACGTGGAGGACAGCGCATCGGTGCCGGGATGTTCGACCGGCGGCGCATCCGCCGCCGGCATGAAGCGGGTGACCGCTGGCGATCCGTCGGCGAGCTTCCTCTATCTGAAGCTCACCGCGACCAGCAACTGCGTCTCCGTCGACGGCACGACGGCTGGCGAGCGCATGCCGAAGGGCGACGATCCGCTGTCCGCCGCGCAGATCCGCATGATCGAGCAGTGGATCAAGGCTGGCGCGAGCTGCGACTGATCTTCGCCCACGTGACACTTCGCCACGTGACACGCAATCAGGCCGGCGCGTCCTTCTCGAGCGCGCCGGCCTGAATCGAGCGTGTCTACTTCGGGATGTTGTTCACCGAGACCGCGCCGCAGGGGAAACGCGCGGTGAGCGTCGCGTCGGGCGAGGTCTTGATGGTGTTGCAGGCCGCGCCGACGAGCTCGATGCGGGACGGGGTGACGAGGCGCCATCCCTCGTCGGGCGCGCCCGGATCGTCGTAGGGAACAACGGCGCCGTTCAGCGTGACCGTGCCGAGCTTCTCCATTCCCGGCTCGACCTTGCCGTTCAGATCGAACGTGCAGGTGCGCGCGTCGAGCACGATCTTCTTCAGTGCATCGACGAGCTGCTGCGGCGAGCCCGGCTGGATCGCGCCCGCGTCCCCCGTGCTCGGATCGAGGCCCTGCCCCGCGTTCGCGACCGCGTTGAAGTGCTGCACGGCTCCGGGGTTGTTGTCCCCGATCGCGATCACGAACGTCTTGATCCCGTGTTTGTACGTGTGCTGGACGGCGCTGACGACCTCTGCCCGCCCGGCCGCGGAAGGCACGTACTCGTTGCACAACATCGGCTCACCGTCGGTGACGAGGACGATCACCTTCGGCGCCTTCGACGGGTCGGCGGCGAAGCCTGCATCGTTCGTGATGCCGCCGTCGGGCGCGAGCCCGACCACGGCGCGGATCGCCGGGCCGGTCGGCGTGTCGTCGTCGACCCTCGCCGGCCGAAGTAGGGCATTCACGGTCGCGAACGCCTGCGACTCGAACGTGAGACCGTCGAACGCCTTGCCGTTGAAGCGCGGGCAGACATTGTCCGTCGGGCCCGTCAGGAACGTGTCGTCTCCGTCTCCCGGCGTCGGGTCCGTTGCCGAGTACATCTCGACCGCGATCTCCGCCTCGCCGTCGAGCTGCTGCAGAAGACCGCCCGGATTGGCCGCCGGGCCGATGAGAACGTCCTTGAGCGCCGTCCAGCGGCAGCCGGGGTTGCAGTTGTTGCTCGAGGCGCTGCCCGGGAACGCGTAGTGATGCATGCTCGACGACTGATCGAGCAGGAAGAGCACCCTCGGCAGCGTCTTCGTCAGCGCCACGTCGGTGTCGGCGCATACGGCGTCGCTCGCGAGGGCTCCGTCGAGGTCGGTCGCGCCTCCGTCGGGCAGCGGTCCGCCGAAGTCACCTCCGCAGCGACCACGCGCAGTGCACATCAGACCGCTCAGGCACTCGTGATCGGGCGCGCAGTCCGCGTTGCACGTGCCGGCGACCCCGCAGTAGAGGCCCGCCGCGCACTCGTCGTCGCTCGCGCACGGGGTACCGCAGAGCCCGCGATAGACGGTCTCGCAGGGACTGCCGGACGCTTCGTTGAACGTGCTCTCGGAGGACGTGCCGCAATGAATCGCAACCGCAAGCAGACCAACGACACCAAGCCCCCAGCTCACACGCGAGCCGATCATCTTCCGACCTCCAAGTAAGTGACACGGGTGGACGCCACCGCGTGAGGACCAGTTTACGATCTTTCGGTCACTGCCGCGGTGAACCCACGTCGAATTTTTCTTCCCACAGACGTCACCTCGGAGCGCCAACGGCGTCCGTTGGACGCGGATGTCGTCTGTTTGGTGTCTCCTCGATCGCGGCGTCGCGACGCATATGCGCGAGATCTCGCGCAGCCGCGCGCGGATCGCAGCTTCCTCGAGCGCGCGCCACATGGCGCGACGCGCTTTGGTCACTACCCTGAAGCGTCTCCACCGTCCGACGAGGAAGGCGCCGATACGTGCTCTTCGCAAAGACCTTCAAGGTTTCGGTCTCTACGTTCCTCGCCGTCGCGCTCTTCGTCGCTTGCACGACGAGCGACGAAGGCTCGGCCGGGCCCCCGCTGGTAGGCGATCCCAATCCTGACGGCAAGGCTCCTGGTCTGGACTGCACGACAGGCGACGAGTGCCGCACCGGCGTGTGCACGGGTGGAAGCTGCCAGGCAGCGACGAGCACGGACGGCGTCCGCAACGGCGACGAGACAGATGTCGACTGTGGTGGCGCCGCGGGACCGGCCTGCGCTTCGGGTAAGAGCTGCGTGGCGAACGCCAACTGCGCGAGCGGGCTCTGCGTCGACTTCAAGTGCGCCGGCGGTCCGGCATGCGGAACGCTACCCGGTCTGCCGCTCTGCGCGGACGGCATGACGTGCGGTGTCGGCGCCGATTGTTCGAGTGGCGTCTGCGATGGGAACATCTGCAAGCCGGGTGGGCCGAAGGACGGTGTGAAGAACGGCGACGAGACCGGCGTCGACTGCGGAGGCTCGCACCCGAACAAGTGCGGTCCCGGCGAAGGTTGCCTGAGCGGCGCCGACTGCCAGAGCCAGGTCTGCACCGACGAGAAGAAGTGCACGGCGGCCACCTACGACGACGGCATCAAGAACGGTCCGGAGACAGACGTCGACTGTGGCGGGCCGAACGCGCCGCAGAAGTGCGCGGCCGGTCTCTCGTGCATCGAGCACTCCGACTGCGAGAGCAACGGCTGCGCGTTCGACAAGAAGTGCGCGATCGGTGCAAGCTGCACGCAACTCGAAGGCGGCCAGACATGCGGCCCGAACGACGGCCTGACCAAGCAGAAGGACTGCTGCGAACGCGCGACCGTCGGCGACTACACGATCGACAAGTACCTGATCACCGCCGGGCGCATGCGTGCCTTCTTGACCCGTCACAACGGCAAGATCCGTGACTGGGCAGCGACGTTGCCGGCGAACGTGTGGAACCAGGCCTGGACGCCGAACCTCCCGAACAGCATCGACGGGACGCCTGGCGACGGCAACAACGCCAACACTCAGCTTGGTCCCTTCTGGGGCAAGCGCTCCTGCGAGACCGGGTACCACACGGGCCACACGTTCTGGACGCCGACTGCGTACGGCGACACGAAAGACTTTCCGCAGAACGTGCTCGACACCAAGGCGCTCAACTGCGTCCCGTGGTGGCTGATGAAAGCGCTCTGCGTGTTCGACGGCGGGCACCTGCTGAACGAAGCAGAGCTCCGCGCGGCGTACACGAACTCGAACACGACGGCGTATCCGTGGGGCGCACGCGGCACGTACACGACGAGCACGCAGAATCCGTATGCCGTGCAGCGCTGGGACTATGCGACGCCGAACCCACCGGCCGGCGCGCGCGTCGACGATACCGGCGGATACCTCGACATCGCCTTCAACATCGCGCCGCCGGGCCGCAGACCGATGGGCTACAACAACGCCGGCATCGCGGACCTCGTGGGCAACTTGCTCGAGTGGGTCGGCGACAGCGATCGGCAGTTCGTCTGGAAGGGTTCGTTCGAGAACCACGCCCTCGAAGCCGATTCGATCGAAGCACCGGTCGACAACGATCCGTACATGTCGATGCGGACGGGCTCGACGCCGTGGCGCTGGCACGAGCTGGTCGCTCCGGCGCCGGACTCCGGCAACGTGAACGGCTATTACGGCATCGGCGGGCGCTGCGGGTACTGACTCGCGTCACGAGATGACGCGCAGCGATCCCTTCACGACGCCGTAGCCGCTCTCCGTCCGCAGCTCTTTCCACACGACCGCGGAGCGCGACGGATCGTCGATGGCGCGCCGATACGCATCCACGAGGCGTCCCACGTCGGCCGCCGTCTCGCGGACGAGCTCGATGCGGAAGCGGCGAACGCCGGCGCGCGCGAGCTCGGGCAACAGCTGGACGGCGCTCTGCGGGCGCGCGTGGAAGACGGTGTTCCGACAGCCGACGTCGGCCTCCACGGGGTGATCCATCCCGGCGCGGTCCCGCAGCGAGACACGATGCTTCTCGCAGGGCCGGCCGCACGTCTTGTAGTCGCGGCCGTCCGAGAGGAGCGCCGCGATCACGCAATGCTCCATGTGGAAGAGTGCCATCGGGTGGTGGAGCACAGTCTCCATCCACGGGCCGAACGGCGTCCGCGCGAGCGCGAGGAGCTGCGCGGCGTCGAGATCGAACGAAGGGGTGAAGGCGGAGAGCCCGCGCGAAAGCACCTCGGCAGCGGTCACGCGGTTCGTGACGTTGAGCGAGAAGTCGCCGATCGCGTGCTCGGACAGCTGGCCCCGCGCGAGCTCGCGAAGCGCTCCGAGCCCGCGCACGAGCACGGCGTCCGGCGCGAGCGACGCGATGTAGCGGTCGATCTTCTCCTCGCCCGGCTTCCGGATGCGCGGCGGCGCGACCCCGACGAACGCACCGCCCGCTGCACCGCCACGCGCGCGGAGGGCCCGGAGCGCCTCGCCGGTGCCGGTCAGCTCCAGGAAGTCGAGGTACACACCGGCGGCGCCGGCATCCAATGCGGCCGTCGCCTGCTCGAGCGTGCGGCAGAGGACGAACAGCCCCGGCGGCGGCGGCGCGCGGTCGGGTGCGGACGCCGAGGAGACGAGATCGCCGAAATGGACGTCGGTCGTCGCGTGCGCGACCGGCGGAGGAGCCGCCTCGACGAGCGCGTCGACGAGCGCTCGCCGGGCGCGGTTGAGCGAAGACAGCGGGACGATGACACCGGCAGGCAGCGCGACGTCGAGGTCCGCGAGCTCGAACGGTGAATCCCCGAGCCGTCCGAGCTTGTCGCGGAGGACGCGTTCGTCGACGGGCGCCGACCGCGCGTTTTCGATCGGGGCGTCGCCCGTGATCCGCGCGTACGTGCCGGCCTTCGTCTTCCCTTCGAGCACGAACGGCTCTCCGACGCGCCCCGCGATGCGCATCGAGACGGACGTCTTCCGCTCGTTCGCATCGCGCGCGAGGATCCGCTTCTCGACACCGGGCGCGCTCGTCTTGTGGACGCGTCGGGTCGAGGCGTGCGGGATGTCGCCCACGACGACGTCCGGCCCGAGCCACAGGCGCGCCGTCGACCCTGCAGACGCGGTCTCGACGTCCTTGCCGGCGACGTCGATGGCCCAGACGCGCCCGCCGATCTCGCCTTCGCTGGCAAAGCCACCTTCGACGAGCAACCCATCGCCACGGGCGACGGCGGCCTCGAGCTTCACGACGAGCCACGTCCGCCCGCGTGCACGTTCCGTTTGCCGGAGCGTTCCGACGAGGAGCCCGCGATGATCACACGACCGGCCTTCGACGAGGCGCTGGTGGTCGACGCCAGGGAAGAACCCAGGCCCCGACCCGCGCGTGAACGTCTGCAGCGCGTCGCGGCGCTCCTCGTCGGTGGGGCCTTCTCCGGCGCCGACGGCCGCGTCGATCGCCTTGCGATAGAGCCGCGTGGTCGATGCGACGTACTCCGGTCCCTTGAGCCGGCCTTCGATCTTCAGCGACGCAACGCCGAGCTTCACGAGATCCGGCACGAGCTTGGAGGTCTCGAGATCCTCGGGCGAGAGCAGGTAGGCGCTGTCGCCGGTGTCCCGGCGCTCGCCGTCGACGACGAGCTCGTACGGCAGGCGGCAGGCCTGCGCGCAGGCTCCGCGGTTCGCGCTCCGGCCGCCGATCGCTTCGCTCGTGAGGCACTGGCCCGAATACGAGATGCAGAGCGCGCCATGCACGAAGACCTCGACCTCGACGTCGGTGCCGGCGCGGATCTTGGCGATCTCTTCGAGCGAAAGCTCACGCGCGAGGATGACGCGCGTGGCGCCGAGCTCCTTGGCGAGCTCGACGGAAGACGCATCCGTGCACGTCATCTGCGTCGACGCATGCACGGGCAGGTCCGGCGCGATGGCGCGGGCGAGCTTCGCGACGCCGAGGTCCTGGACGATGACCGCGTCGACCCCCGCCGCGGCGCATGTGCGGACCGCGCGCTCGACCGCCTCCAGCTCCTCGTCGAACACGAGCGTGTTGAGCGTGACGTAGCCGCGTGCGCCGTGCTCGTGCAGCCACGCGAGCGTCCGGCCGAGCTCCTCGGCGTCGAAGTTCGTCGCACGAGCGCGGGCGTTGAAGCCTTGAAGGCCGAAGTAGACGGCATCGGCCCCTGCGCGAACGGCAGCTTCCATCGCAGCGCGATCGCCGGCGGGCGCGAGGACCTCGGGGCGCCAGGACGCCGTCTTCGATCGGGACATGGGAGCGCTGTTTAGCGCAAACGTCGGGGAACACCCAATGGCTCTGCCGTTGGGTCGCAAGGTCCGCCCGGCGCTGAAGGCTCGGCCTTTCCGCGCGAGCTCTTCGCGACCGGACTTCTGCGCGTAGGGCGCCGTTTGCCCGCTCGTCGTTTTGCGGGAAGCATGGGCGAGTCGACCGCGCTCGCGCTCGAGCTTGCCCTAGGATTCTCCTCCCCGATGCCCGTCTCGATCGTGCTCCTCGTCATCGGCTCGGCGCTGGCGCACGCCTCCTGGAACGCGATCCTGAAGCGGACCGGCAACGCGGAGAACGCCATTGTCCCGATGATGTTCATCGCGGCGCTCTCGGGCGTCGTCTTCGCCGTCGGGCTCGGAATACCTGCACCGTCACGTCTGAGCCTCTTCTGGTGCATCGCCGCCGGTGTCCTCGAGGCGGGCTACTTCGTGACGCTCGCCCGGGCGCTCTCGCGAGCTCCGCTCGGCAGCGTCTACACGGTCGTACGCGGCGGCGCGCTCGTCGTCGTGTGGCCGGTCTCGGTGTTGTTCCTCGGTGAGTCGATCAACGTCCTCCGCGCGGGCGGCACGCTGCTCGTCGTCCTCGGCCTCGTCGCGACGGGCACGAACGAGCGCGCGCCCGTCGCAACCGAGGCGACGCGCGCCGTCCGTTCCGGGCTCGTCGTGGCCGCGGTCTGCGCCGTCTTCGTCGGCGGATACCACCTCGCGTACAAGCTCGCGCTCTCGGCGGGAGGACGCCCGGAGGCGGTCGTGTCGATCTCGCTCTCGACCGCCTCGCTCCTGAACATCGCGACGCTCGGCCCGAAGCGCCGCGCCGCCCTCGCAGCGCTCCGGGCTCAGCCGCGACGCATCCTGGTGGGAGGTCTTCTCGCAAGCCTCGGCTTCCTGGTCTTCCTCTCCGCGATGAAAGACGCGGGCGCCGGCGTCGTCCTGACGTTGCGCAACACGTCGATTCTGTTCGCGCAGGTGCTCGCCGTTGCGGTGGGGGAGCGGCCGCGGCGCCTCGGGATCGTCGGCGCCGCGCTCGTCACGGCCGGTGCGGTCCTGCTGGCACTCTGAGTCTCCGTCATGGTCGTTCGCCTGGCGAACGACCGCGCATCACGAGCTCACGGCAGCGTGCACGGCGTGTCGAGCGGCGCCGGGGCAGGAACGACCGCGGTCCCTGTCGTGCGGAACGTCTCGTGGAAGCAGCCATACTGGTGCATCACCGCATCGAGGTGGCGATAGATGGCGTGCCCGTCTCGACCCGGGTTGTCGTACTGGACGACCACGCTCGTGAACGGCGTGCCCGCCGCGGACGACACGTTCGACTTCACCGGATACGTCACCGGCGCCGTGATGCCGACGAGCGACAGCGCCGGATCCATCGTCGGCCAGACGACGTCGCCCGCGCGCGGATGACGGTAGGCCACGGCCATCGCGTCGAGCACGCTCTCCGGGAAGTAAGAGTCGGCCTTGCCAGCGGGCACGTAGAGCGAGCGCGAAGGATGACCGGGCAATGGATCGTGGCCGATGCGCGGCATGCTCACCATCGGGTCGACCGGCTCGAGCGCCGTCTCGGCGACGTGCACGGCCGGATGCAGGAACGTGAGCTTCTCGGTGGTCTTCAGCACGACCGAGAGGAGGCCGGCCACACCCGGGATCGTCTGCGTACGCAGGATGAAATACGTCCAGTAGCCGCCCGCGCCCGTCGGAACCGCGAGCTTGATGCGCTCGTCCGAGGCCGTGACGAGGTTCGTGTACATCGCGCCCATCGACTGCCCTTGCGCGTGCACCCCGGGCGCGAAGCGATAGGCGTCTTCACCTGCCGAAAGCGCGGGCCCCGTGCAGCCTTCGAGCGCCGACGCCGGGATCCGGACGCGCTCGAGCGCAGAGAGGAGGAGCCGCGACTCTAGGACTCCCTGCCGGAACGTGTCGCGCGTCGCGACCATGTTGTTGACGTTCACGTATGCGTAGTCGCTCGCTCCCGGCACGCGCTCGGGGCTGACCGGTAGCGCGGCGCCTGCCGACGCGAAGTGATGCTTCGCCAGGATCTCTGCCGGCCAGCGATCTTTCGGGTCACCCGGGTCGCCGCCGTCGATGAGCTGTCGCGAGACGCCGCCCGAGCCGTGGAAGTAGATGGTCAGCGGGTAGCCGCCCGCCGGCATCGGCTCCTTCGGGAGCGCGATCGACACGTTGACGGTCTCGTCACGCTGCTTCACCGGCGCGCCGTCGGGGCCGAGCTCGAACAAGCCGTCCGTGTTGAACGGCGGGACTCCGCGCTGGAATTGCGGGAGCGTGATCGTGGCGCGGACATGACAGAACGGCGCGCCCTCTCCGCTCGTCGCGGCCTCGAGCTGGAAGCCACCGAGCTCCGCGTTCGGGCCATACAGCTCGAGGACCTTCGCCCCGAGCGCGTTCGTGTCGGCGACGACATCACCGGTGGTGAAGACGGTGGCACCGACGACGTCGGTCCGTGGGACGCCGATCGTGTCGAGCGTCTCCCAGAGCGGCGCGTACAGGTCGCGCAGCGCCTGCCCGCGTGCGCTGCTCGGCGTCTCCCCGCGCGCGAGCGCTTCGAGCATGGCCGGCGGACGCGGCTCCCCGCCCCCTTCGAGGCCTACCGCACGCGTGACGACGAAGGCGTACTTCCGCTTCGGCCCGAGCACGACGCCAGGCCTCGCCGCCAGCGCCAGGAGGTTGTCCGGGACGTACACGTCGGGGTTGGGCGTGTGCGCCACGACCGGGTAGACCGTGCCGCGCGCCGACGAGGAGGGATCGACGTCGACGAGGAGGAGCGGTCCGCGAGCGCCGCCTTCGACCACGACCTCGGGATCGCGCGGGAGTGGCTTTGCGGTCAGCTTGAAGTAACCGACGGGTACGACCGGAAAGCCTCGCCGCTGCGTCGCGCCGAGCTTGAGCCCGGCGAGGATCGGCACGCCGGGGTCCGGAAAGGACGCGAGATCGGGCGCTCCGTCGGCTGCGAGCCGGAGGTCCGACGGGTACGGGAAGTCGAAGAAGGCGCCCTCGGCATCGAGCTTCGCGTCGGGATCGAAGGCCACCGTCGCGGTCGACGGCGCATCTCCGTCGTCGGAGCTCGAGCACGCGGGGCCGGCCACGACGGCCAGCACCAGTCCGGAGAGGCCGAAGAGCGAAGCAGGACGAACCACGGGCAGCATCGCGGCCAGTGCGTAGCACTTTACATTGTAAAGGCAACTCGACCGCATGCGACGTTCCCTCTCCTTCCCTGGCGGAAGACCCGCGCCGGCCCCGGCCGCGTCCGACCGAAGCCGCGGCGGGCCAATTCCCGATGACGCTGGGGTAGCATCGCCGCCCGATGAGCGACGTCAAGTCAGAAGACCTCGATGACGCGACCCTGGTCGCGGCCGATCTCGACGGCGTCTTTCCCGAAGGCTTCTACTCGACGACGAACTTCTCCACGGACGTGCGCGTCGACGGAACCTGGCTCGAGGTCGCACGCCCCGAGATGGACGTCGGCGTCCGCGTCGTTCGCGACGCAAGCGGGCGAGCCCGCGCGGAGGCCTGCCCGATGCACCGGGTGAAGACGGGCGATCTCCTGGTCGTCGGGGATCAGGGCATCCGCGTCCGGATGCCGCCTCGCGGCGCTGCCGAGGCCGACGCGTTCCGCTTCATGTCGTCCGGCGTCTCCACGGAGCGGCCGAAGGCGCGCCTCATTCGAGACGTCGCGCTCGCGATGAAGGGCGCCCACGCCGCCGGGAAGAAGGTGCTGCTCGTCGGAGGCCCCGCGATCGTCCACAGCGGGAGCGCTCCGCTGCTCGCCAGCCTCATCCACCAGGGCTGGATCGACGTGCTGTTCGCTGGCAATGCGCTCGCGGCACACGACATCGAGGCCTCGATGTTCGGCACGTCGCTCGGTATCCAGCTCGAGCACGGCGAGAGCGTCCCGCACGGTCACCAGCATCACCTCCGCGCCATCAACCGCGTACGCCGAGCGGGCTCGATCGCGGCGGCCGTGCGCGAGGGCCTGGTCACGACGGGCATCATGCACGCCTGCGTGACGAAGCCGATCCCCTTCGTCCTGTGCGGATCGATCCGCGACGACGGGCCGCTCCCGGACGTCATCACCGACGCGGTGGCGGCGGCCGACGCGATGCGCGCGCACGTGCAGGACGTAGGCGTGGCGATCGTCGTCGCGACGACGCTCCACGGGGTCGCTACCGGCAACATGCTGCCGGCCAGCGTCTTCACCTTCACCGTCGACACGAGCGCCGACAGCGTGATCAAGCTCGTCGATCGCGGGACACATCAAGCCGTGGGCATCGTGACCGACTGCGAGTACTTCCTCGGAGAGCTCGGACGCGCGCTCGCCGACGTCGAACGGCCCTGAACGTCTCACACCTGCCTGTGTGACGGACTGCGTTGCGGCGCGGCACGCTGCGCTGCGGGGGAGAGAGCCGCCGCCGAGCCTGCGGTCGCGGACTTGTAGTAGCGTGCGGGGTCATGCCCGGGCGCCTCTGGATTTACGCCATCTTCCTCCTGTCCGGCTTCGCGGCGCTCCTCTACCAGATCGTCTGGCAGCGCGCTCTCTACGCGATCTACGGCATCAACATCGAGAGCGTCACCATGGTGGTGACCGCCTTCATGCTCGGCCTCGGCGTCGGCAGTCTCGTCGGCGGCATCGTCTCGAAGGACGCGAAGCGCCCCGTCCTTCTCTACTTCTCGCTCGTCGAGCTCGGCATCGGTCTCTTCGGAATGGCCTCGCTCTCCGTGTTTCATGCCGTCGGCAACGTCACGCTCGGGATGAGCGCCGTGCCGACGTTCATCGTCACGTTCCTCCTCGTCCTCGTGCCGACCGTGCTCATGGGCAGCACGCTGCCGCTCCTCGTCGCGCATCTCGTCCGCGAGAACAAGAACGTCGGCAAGAGCGTCGGCACGCTCTACTTCGTGAACACGCTCGGATCGGCCTTCGCCTCCGCAGCGTCGGTGCTCTTCATCCTCGGCAGGACCGGACAGTCGGGCTCGGTCCGGCTCGCGGCGCTCCTCAACATCACGGTGAGTCTCCTCGCCTACGTCGCCCACCGTCGCGCGATGCGCCCGAAGGAGGTCGCGGAGACGCTCGCGCGCGCGATGAACCCCGACGGCGAATCGGCGCACGATGAGGCGGCCGCAGCGCAGGCTGCCGAGCGCGAGATGGGATCGGTCTGATGGGATTCGCCGTCGCTCTCGTCGTCGCCGCCGCCGCGGGCTTCATCGCGCTCTCGTACGAGATCCTCTGGTACCGGGTGATCTCGTTCGCCAGCTGGGGCTTGCCTGGAGCATTCGGGCTGCTCCTTGCGGCCTACCTCTTCGGGCTCGCGATCGGGTCACGCATCGCAGGTGCCTTCTGCAAGGACAAGACGCAGGCCGGTGACACGGGGCAGCTCCGTGCACTCGCGGCGTTCACGTTCGTCGCCAACCTCCTGGCCTGGCTCGTGGTGCCCGCCTTCGGATGGAGCGCAAAGAAGTACGACTGGCCCCCGGCCCTCATCGCCGTCGCCGTCGCCGCCGCGCTCCTCGGCGCGATCCTGCCCCTCGTCGCGCACTTCGGCATCAAGCCGGACGACAAGGCCGGCGCGAACCTCAGCTACATCTACCTCGCGAACATCGTCGGGTCCGCGGCCGGCAGCTTGATCACCGGCTTCGTCTTCTTCGACATCTGGTCCATCCAGACGATCGGCGCCGTCCTCGCATGTATCGGCATGGCGCTCGTCGCAGCGCTCGTGCTCCTTTCGGACATGAAGCACGTCGGGCGGCTCGGGAGCCTCGCGGGCCTCGTCGTGGTGGCGCTACTGCTCGTGAAAGGCACACCCTCGGTCTACGACCGCATCTGGGAGCGTCTGCTCTACAAGTGGAAGTTCGACGAGCAGAGCACGCGCTTCCTCGACATCGTCGAGACGAAGAGCGGCGTCATCACGGTCACGCAGGAAGGTGTCGTCTACGGAGGCGGGGCGTACGACGGCAAGGTGAGCACCTCGATCCGCCACGACCGGAACGGCATCCTTCGCGCGTATGGGATGGGCGCGATGCATCCCGCGCCGAAGAACGTGCTGATGATCGGCCTCGCGACCGGCGCCTGGGCGCAGGTCGTCGCGAACCTGCCGGGCGTCGAGAAGCTCACCGTCGTCGAGATCAATCCCGGCTACCTCGCGCTCATCGGAAAGTACCCGGAGGTGAGGAGCCTCCTGTCGAACCCGAAGGTCGACATCGTCATCGACGACGGCCGCCGCTGGCTGAACCGCCATCCGGACCAGAGGTTCGACGCGATGGTGATGAACACGACGTGGAACTGGCGCGGCCACAGCACGAACTTGCTGTCGGTCGAGTTCCTCGAGCTCGTACGGAGCCGCCTCGCACCCGGCGGGATCCTCTACTTCAACACCACGTCTTCGGACGACGTGAAGAAGACGGCGGCGACCGTCTTCCCGCACGCGCTTCGCGTGTGGAACTGCATCGCCGTCAGCGACGCGCCGTTCTCGTTCGACAAGGAGCGCTGGCGCACGACGCTGACCACGATGAAGATCGACGGCGAGCCCGCGATCACGCTCAACGACGAAGAGGACCAGCGGTTCCTCGACGAGCTCGTCGCCTACGCCGACACGGCGGACCAGCCCCCCAACGACGAGGGCCTCGAGAAGCGAGAGAGCGTCCTCGAACGCGCGAACGCCGTCGGCGCGGTGGTCATCACGGACGACAACATGGCGCCCGAGTGGCGCAAGGTGCTCCGGTTCCAGCAGCCGCCCTGAACGGCGGGGCAAAGGGAGGAGCATCCTGAAAGGCGCCACGCGCTCGCGCCCGCGCCCGCAGAATGTGCGCGGGCGCCGGCGTGCGTGCCGGGCGTGCCGAGCGTGCCGACCGCGCCCGACCCGTGGCAGCGGAACGCGTCGGTCTCCGTTCGTGTGACTTGTCGAGAGGGCGGAGGCGCGGCATTGTTCCCGGCAATGCGCCGAGCTGCCCTTGCCCTTGGTTCGTGCACTCTTCTTGCGGGTGCCGTCTTCGCGTGTGAAAGCGACCCGGACGGAGTCGGAGGTCCCTCGTTCGAGCTCGACGGCAGCGTGCCCTCGTTCGACGGAGGCCAGCAGCCGTTCGATGGCGGCACGCCGGACAGCTCGCCCGACGCCCCGCCCGGTCCGCCTTCCGTCACGGTGACGGTAACCGATCGTTCGGGCGCAAAGGCCGGCACGCGCGTCGTCTTCCACGATGCGAGCGGCGCCGTCATCGAGGAGAAGGTCACCGACGCGAGCGGAAAGGCCAAGAGCACCACCGCCGCGCTGCCTGCGATGGCGACCGCGCTGCTCACGAGCGACCGAGGTCGCCAGCTCGTGACGTGGACGGCCATCGAGGCCGGCGACGACCTCGCCGTCCGCGCGCAAGACATGGAGGATGGCGAGCTCGGGCGATTCGACGTCTCGGTGCCTGCCCTACCCGACGGCACACAGTACTGGTACGGCTATGCGAGCGGGTGTTCCGGAGAGGGCGGAGGGGGCACGAGCGGCTCGATCCAGCTCTATCCGTTCTGCGCACGCCAGAGTACGACCTCGATGCTCGCGTACGCCTACGACACCGAGAACCAGCTCCTCGGTCACTCCTTCAAGAAGGGCATCGCCGTCCCGGCATCCGGGGTGGCGACGCCGGTGACCACCGGGGCATGGGCGTCTCCGAGCGCCGTGACGCTCACGGCCACGAACACGCCGAATCGTGTCGCCCAGGTCGAGCTGCTCGAGATCGCCGATGGCCACGGCTACGAGATCGGCTTCCGCCGCCCTCTCGAGAATGGCTCGGCGACGTTCCAGGCGGCGACCGGCTTCGCGGATGCGCTGCAGGCGAGCCTTCGCCTGACGACCCCCGCAGGTGGGGAGCAGGTGATCGCGAAGCGCGTCGCGCCGACGACGACGATCGAATTCGACGCGGCGGACGTCCTGCCGGCCATTGCCAACGCCGACATCGCGGACGGTACCAACGGGAAACGTCCGGTGATCTCGTGGGAGTCTTCTGCGTCGACCGCGAGTGCCGACGGCGGCCTCGTTCGGCTCCAGTTCTGGGGACGGAACGAGGAGCAGTATGTCTGGACGATCGTTGTTCCGCCGGGCTCGACGACCGTGAGCGCCCCGGCGCTGCCCGCAGACGCGAACGAGTTCCTCCCGGACGCGGACGCGGGCCAGGGCTGGTACCCCCCGGAGGTCGGGTTCATCGAGGCCGACGTCATCCCGACGTACAAGGCGTTCCGCACCCAGCAGGGCACGCTCGCGCCCGCGGGCACGTCGCTCACGTTCGGATTCCCCGCGCTCGCGGTCAACGGGACGTACCGCGCGACCGGCTGGGTCTTCGCGTTCTGATCGCCACTGCGCGCTGGTCACGATCGGCGGTGAGCGACCTCGCCGCCGATCCGGCCGGGACGACTACTTGCAGCCCTGTCGGCGCGTGCCGTTCTTCGTCGAGCTGAAGAGCACGCCCGTGCAGCGGTAGTAGTCGGCTTCCTCGCCGCACGCCGGATCCCCGCGGAAGCCCTCACCCGTTCCGCCGAGTACGCCGCACGTGAGATTGTAGACGTACTGCTTCTCCACGGGGTCCTTGCAGTCCCAGTTGCCCTCGTTCGGCGGCTCGGGCGGCTCCGCGACGTATCCCTGTCCCGGATGGATCAGCGGATCGCGGTCGTCGCAGTCGGTACCGCCGCACGGGTCGCCCTCGGCCTCGAACCCGTCGTTGTCGCAATCGCACTGGTTCGGCCCCGGGCACGCCGCGTCCACGTCGAGCTTTGCTTCGCCGTCGCGACGAACGCCCGCTTCGACCTCGTCTCCGGGCGCATCGAGGTTCGCACCGATGACATCCGCCGGCGCGTCGAACTCTGCGCCGCCTTCCGGCGCCGTCCCGTCCGGATCGTGGACGTCGCCGAACCGGACGTCGGGGAAGCCACAAGCAAACGCCGCCGCGGACGCCGCGCAGGCGATGACGGCGCCCACGAAGAGGCCTCTTCTGCTCCGCCGCGAACGAGTCCGTGCGCTCACGTCACTTGCACCCCTGGCGGCGTGTTCCGATCTTCTCCGCGCCGCACGCGAGCAAGCCGGGCTTGCACCGGTAGTAGTCGGCGACCGTGCCACACGGCGGGTCGTCCCTGAAGCCCTCGGCTTTCGAGTTGCAATTCAGCCCGAGCAACGTCGCGCAGTTGAGCTTCACGACGTATTGCTTCTCGACCGGGTCCTTGCAGTCCCAGTTGCCGTCCGAGCCGGGCTCGAGAGGCTCCGACACGTACCCCTGATTCGGGTAACGAAGCGGATCGCGATCGTCGCAGTCGGTGCCTCCGCATTCGCCTTGCGCCTCGTACCCGTCGTTGTCGCAATCACACGGGTTGAGGCCAGGGCAGGTGCCACCTTCCTCGATCTTCGCCGCGTCCTGCCGGGTCGCGGCATCGGCGTTGTCGCCCGGCGCGTCGAAGTCCGTCACGCCGCCGTCGTCGATCGGGGCTGCGTCCGAGGAGGCATCTTCATCGGGCGAAGAAGCTTCGTCGCCGCCTCCATCCACGCCCGGCGGTGCCGGGACGGGGTCATCGGAGCCGCACGCGAGGAACGTCCCCGTCGTCACGAGCAGCGCAAGCGCGCCGAGGAAGAGCGGTCGACGAGCTCGCACGCGCGCTGGATGTTCACGTGTCATGACTGCGGCCTCTCTTCCTCGTGCTCTGTCGTGCTCGCGAGCTCAACGGCAACCTCGTGCCCGCTGCTGGGACTTCAGCAGGTCGACGTTGCATCGCTTGTTCGCGGCGCCGTCGACCTTCTTGCAGTGAACGTAGGTACCGACCTCGCCGCAGCCCGGGTCCTCCTGGAATCCCTCCTTGGCGCACGCTGCTTCGATCTCATCGGTGCTCGCATCGGCGGCCCAGACGGCGTCGATCAGCTGCGCGCAATTCAAACCGCTGTCGGCTTCGCGTTCGACCTTGTTGTCGCAATTCCAGTCACCAGCGCGGTTCGACTGTGCGTCGATGAAGTCGGTCTGCGTCGACCTCACGCGCTCGTCGTGATCATCGCAGTCGTGGCCCCCGCACGCGGGTGTCTTGTCCCCGTCGCCGTCGCAGTCGCACTCGGGATCGCCCTTGCAGTTGCCGTTCGGATTGCCCCCGTCGTCCGAGAGCGAGCCGTCGCCGCCGCTGCTCCCGTCCGTCGGGGAGAAGCTCCCGTCGAGGAACGAATCCTCCGCCGCGAAGTCGACGCTCGGAAACCCACAGGCGAGCGCCGCCCCGATCCCCACCATGCTGATGCCGAGGACAAGGACCGTCAGCCGCCGCACGTCAGAACCTCCAGGTGGCATCGATGCGACCGAGACCGGCGGTCACGGTCAGCTGCTTGGCCGTCGCCCCCGTCTCGGTCTTCGACGGCGCCGTCGCGATGAGCGCGACACCCGCGCCGACGCCCACGAGACCGACGCCGAGCAGGATCGGCGAGAGCGTGCCCATGAGCGTCCCCCGATCGACCGTGCTGCGGAGCCGCTCGGGACAGGGCTCCGCCTCGTACAGCGGGCAGTTGTCTTCGAGCTCGGAGAGCGCCGACTGCCGGAGCAAAAACGTGATCCCGGACCCGATGAGCGAGGCGGCGCCGACGCCCGCAACGACGTATCCGAGCGTCTTGCGGCCACTGCCTCCCGGTTCCATGACGACGGGCTTCGGCTTCGGCACCACCGTCAGGCGCATGCTGACGTGCGGGTTGTCGCCTGCCGCGACGTTGACGATCTGCTCGACCGGCTGCGCATCGGTCATCTGGGCGCGGATGCGGTATTGCCCGGGATCGCGCTCGAGCGGCGTGCCGACGAGCGTCGTCCCGACGCTCTCGCCGTTGACGAAGATCTCGACGCCCGTCTTGTCGTTCGCGAGGGCTTCACCTTCGGGCGACTTCACGTAGACGTCGACGACGAACGTCGCGACCTTCGGCTTCAGCCGCGCGGCCGCTTCTTCCGCGTCCTTGTCCCATCCCTCGTACTTCGGATCGTTCGGCGCCGTGATGAGCGCCCGCTTCAGATCGAGCCAGGCGCGCCGCGACGACGCGAAGTGCCCGAGCTGCTCCTCGCACTCGGCGAGGTTGCGCAGCGAGCCGAGGCCTTGCGGATAGATCTGCCAGGCCTTCCGGAAGAGCGGAACCGCGCTACCGCAGTCGTTCGCATTCCGGAGATCGCGGCCGCGCGCGAAGAGGTCCTTCGCGTCGGACTCCGGCGTGGCGTTCGCCGGCGGAGCGACTGAAAAGAGGGCCAAACCAAGGGCGGCCGAGCCCACCAGACGCCGCACGCTCGGGGAAACAAGCGAAGTCACAGCGGAATCATACATCGGAAAGGGATAGTAGAAAGCCCCGACCAGGACAGTCTCTTGGCGTCCTGCGTCAAATCCGACGCCGCAGCCCCAGTGGAGCCCACGAGACCAGACGCGGTGCACACTCGCACGCAGATGGCGGTGCAGGCACCGCCCAGCGTGATGCTGCTCAGAACACCTCGGCCTTGTTCACCGGCTTGGCCGACGGCGCGGATGCCGAATGCGAAGCAGGCGCCGGAGGCTGACCGGTCGACGCGCCGGTGGTCTTCGCGCTCGTCGCCGAAGACTTCGGCCGGCCCAGGGCCGCGGACGTCTTGGGTGTTGCGGGCGGAGGCTCGGTGTCCAGCGGAGGCGCCGGCTCCGGGTCCAGCTCCACGACGGACGCTGCGGCGGAGGCCGGCGGAAGCGGCGGCGGGAGCGCCGACGCCGATGTCTCGGGCGGCTGCGTGCTCGTCGTCGCTGCGCCGCTCGACCCGCGGAACGCAACGAGGACGATCATTCCAATCGCGAGCAGCGCGATGAGCCCGCCGATCGCAAGGAGCCATCCCGTCGTCCCGCTTCGGCGCGTGATCGTGGTCGGCCCGCCGAGCGCAACGTTCTCGAAGTCCGGCATCGACCCGCGCCCGCCGTACGCAGGGTCGACCCCTGGGCCGGGCACGATGTTCGGATGGCTCCCGACCTGGGGATGGCTTCCGAGGTGCGGATGGCTTCCGATCTGGGGATGGCTTCCGACCTGGGGATGGCTCGGGTAGCTCGGACTGCTGCCGAGCCGCGGGTTGCTGCCGAGCCGCGGATTGCTTCCGCGCGCGTCGAGACGACGAGCGCTGGTGGGCGTGAGCGGTAGCCCCAGCGCCGTCTCCAGCTCCTCCGGCGTCACGAGACTCTCGAAGGCCTCGGTCAGCTCGGCTGCGCTCTTGAAACGCTCGTCGAGCTTGGGCGCAAACGCACACGCGAAGAAGGCTTCGACCGCGGGCGGCAGATCGGGGCGCCGCGTGAGTGCGGGCACGACGCGGAACGTGCAGATCGAGAGGAAGATGTCCTCGACCGTCTCGCCCTCGAACGGGATCTTCCCCGTGAGCGCCTCGTAGGCAACGACGGCGAGCGCCCAGAGGTCGCAACGGTAGTCGAGCGTGTCGAGCCCACGCGCCTGCTCCGGGCTCATGTAGCTCGGCGTACCGAGCACCATGTCCTTGCTCGTCGCGAACGGCGACCGCGTGCGGAACGGCCTCTTCGTGCGCGCGATACCGAAGTCGAGCAACTTCACGAGCAGTCGCCCGTCCTCGTCGTGGCCGAGCCAGACGTTCGCGGGCTTCAGGTCGCGATGGAAGATCTCCTCTTCATGAGCGAGCGAAAGCGCGCGCGCGACCTGCGAGACGATCGCCGCGACGTCGGCCATCGAGAGCGGGCCGCTCCTCTTGCACCGCTGCTCCAGCGATTCGCCTTCGAGCAGCTCCATCACGAGATAGGCGAGGCCGTTCTCCTCGCCGTGGTCGCTCACCGAAACGATGTGGCGCGTCTTCCGCGACAGCTTCGCGGCGATCTGCGCCTCGAGCTGGAAGCGGCCCGCGGCCGTCTCCGCTTCCATGTCGTCGGCCGGCTCGACGAGCTTGATCGCGAACTGTCCGCCCAGCGAGTTGTGGTTCGCGAGCCAGACCTCCCCCATGGCTCCCTTTCCAAGGAGCTTCACGAGCTCGTACTTGCCTGCGATGACTTGTCCGACGTCGATGTTCACGCTGGATCCTGAGCGACGAGCAGCCTGGTCCCCGACCCCCGTGAGCACACGGGCCCTTGGATGAAGAAGAGTACAGGAACGCTCTCATCGAGCGCGAGCCCGAGCACGGATCTTCGCGAGCGCAGCGCAACCCACATCGAGCCGACCCGTGCTCGCGCTCGGCGGCACGAGACGAGGCGACGTTCTCGGGCGTCGCCTCGCAAGGTCACCCGCGATCGCAGGCTGCAAGGATGCAACGAACGCGCACGCTCGCGAACGCCCTAAAGGAGATCCTCTGGCGCACACGCTCCTCCCTATTTTCAGTCGGGTGGCGGCGGAGTGCCGCGTGAACGCAAATCGCTACTCGTTGAAACCACACGATCTTCGTCGCCTTCGTGAGATCTCTCGCCTCATCCGCAAGTGGACAATTTCACCTGCTAAGGGCTTTGGGTTGAGCTACCGTCTGTGGCGTGGGCCAAGAGAGCGGGCGTAGGCCGAAGTTCGATCCGGACCAGCGTGAACCACGCGGGTCGTCCGACGGGCAGGACGAGCATCGCTCGTTCAACGTCATGGTGGGGGAGGCAATCCGGCGATCTCGTCAAGAGCATGGCTGGACGCAGGCCTTCCTGGCAGAGCAGGCAGGACTTTCTCCGAATTACATCGCACGTCTCGAGCGTGGCGAGCTGGGGCCATCGTTGTTCGTGGCCAATCGCATCTGCAGCGCGCTTTCGATCGAGCTCGAAGTTCTCGTGACGCCGGGCAACGGGCTCGTGCAGACCAAGAAGACGACGGTGAAGCGTCGCGCGCTCACCGGCTGATCGAGCCGAGCGCATCGAAGTTCCCGGACGGCGCTGATCGCTCTGCGGTCAGCGCCGACGTGTTTCAGGAGCTCATCGAGACACGTCGACGAGCACCTTCGCGGCGACGCTCTCGTTGCCGGCATCGTCACGCGCGATCGCGCGCACCTCGGTTGGCCCCGGAGGCAGCGTCGCGGTGTCGACCTCGATCTGCGCGATGGGACCAGGAAGCTCCGCGATGCGCGTGCCGCCGACCCAGAGATCGATCGTCGGCGGCGTGGGATTGTCTCCATCGGTCGCCTGGGCGCGGACGGTGAAGCTTCCGCCGCTCGCGACCGTGCCCGAGCTCGGAGCGAGGAGCGCGACCTCGGGCGGCGTCCCGTCGATGCGCACGCGGAGCTGACGCGTGACGACGTTTCCTGCGCCGTCACGCGCCGTGACGACCGCAGTGCCTGCGCCAGGCGGCAGATCCTTCGCGGGAAACGTCACCCGCGAGACGTCCCAATCGTCCCCGAGCGTGCTCGGATACGCCTGCGGGAACTCGTGACGCAACGTCTTGCCGCCGAACGAGAGCTCGACGGAGCCGAGCACCCAAGCATCACGGACCCAGAGCGCGATGTCTCCGTCGAGGTCCTGGCCGTCCGGGCTGGCAACGAGCCGTTCTTCCTCGATCTCCGGAGGAGTGAGATCGACCAGGAAGTCCGTCACGCGCCGCTCCGCACACGCTTGACGTGCGTTGCAGCAACGGACGCGAAGATCGCCCAGCCCTTCCCCCAGCTCTCGACCGGTGAACACGACGGACGCTTCGAGGCCGCTCACGGAACGAACGGCGGTGCTCGCGAAGAGGGCAGAGACGCTCGAGAGGCGGTCGTCGTCACGGCAGCGCGCGCGGATCTCCGACGTGTGACCCATCGGCGGCCACGTCGGCAAACCGAGCGACTCGAGGGTCGGCGGCGCGGGTGTCGTCGTTTCGTTCGTCGTCGGAGGCGGATCGAAGTCCGCGGTCGTGCACCCCGACGCGAGCACGACCGCGAACAAACCGGCAGCCGTACCTGGAAAGCGAACGCGCATCACTTGGTCACCTCGGCGACGGAGGCGAGCTCGGCGGCACCGCTCGCGGTGGTCGTATAGACGCGGATCGCGCCGTCGGCATCGGCGATGAAGACGCGACCGGCCGCGGCCGCGAGGCCCGACGCCGCGCCGGTGAACGCCTCGATGGAAAGGACGCTGGGGATTGCACCCGAGATGTCGACGCTGACGAGGTAGCTCTTGTAGAGGCTCCGATCGATCCCGGCGAGCCACGCACGATCGCCGTCGCTGGCGAGCGCGATGTACGTCATCGCCGGCAGCGTGACCTTCTTCTTCGCCGAGCCGGCGTGAAGCACCAAGCCCGCCGTCGGACCGACGCCCGCGAGCTCGACGAGGCCGCGCTTCGTGGCCGCGAGGTGACGGCGCGGCAGCCGGATCCTCCAGAGCGTTGCATCCAGGATGTCCTCCTGGTCGAAGATCTCGTGCGCGGCGACGGGCTCGTTCTTGGCTCCCACGATCCGCGCGGCCGACCACCACTCCGGCGCCGCGTAGTAGACGCCGCTCGCGTCGGCGGCCACGGCGAGCGGGAGATGAGCCTCGTCCACGAGCGTGAAGCTGTTCATGGCTCCGGTGTCGACGTCGAGCAGCTGCACGGCGTTCGTCGTCGTCAGCGCGATGCGGTTCGCTCCTGCGCTGGCGATCGCTTGCGCGTTCGGAAGGACGATCGCCTGCGCCTTTCCCTCGACGAAGAGCTTTCCGTCGCCGAGCGCCGACCAGCGACCGTCACCCAGGATCGCGACCGAGGAGCTCTCGCGCAGGGCCACGTCTCCGGGCGTCGACACACGCATGAGCGTCGCGCCCGCGCCGACCGCGAAGACGCCGCCTCGCGGGCCCGCGACGACGACACGCGAAGGGGTCGCCGCGACGCCGAGGAGCATGCGTGGCTCGTCGAAGCGGGCGAGGAGCGCGAGCTCGGAGCTCTTCGTGTCTCGCACGTCGACCGCGCGAACGCCGATCCGACGTGCATCGCCGAAGGCGTAGAGGCGATCGCCGACGGGCAACGTCTGCACGGGATCCTTGCGCGGCGGCGGCGGGGCCCACGTCTCGACCCACGGCACCTCCTCCCACGGCGGCTTCGCCGAACATGACAGGTCCGCGGGCTTCGGCGGCGGCGCCGCCATCTTCAGCGTCGGGCACGCGGCGCTGGGGTCCGCGACGTCGACCGGCAGGACGCCCCATTCACCGCCGGCGACATAGAGCCTGTCGCCGTTCGCGCGGACGCCACTCGCATAGAAGGACGGATTGTCCGGCACGGTGCAGTTGCCGATCACGGACGGCTTCGACGGGTCCGCGATGTCGATCGCGACCGCGCCGGCTCGTCCTGCCGCGACGAACGCGACATCACCGACGAGCGTCACCTTCTTCGCGAGCGTGGTCAGGTTCTTCGCTCCTGGCAGCCACGCCTGCGAGAGGACCTTGCCGGTCGCGAGCTCGACGACCTTGAACGTCGTGCACGCGGCGACGAACGCATGCGCGCCGCGCGCGGCGATGCCGGCGCTGAAGCCTCCGATCGGCCACGAGCGCGTGACGCTCGGCTGCGCAGTCGCGAGATCGACCTCGGCGATGCCAGCCCGTCCCATCGCGACGTAGGCCTTGTCGCCGCCGACCTGCACGTCGTACGCCTTGCCCGCGAGCTCGAGCGAACGCGAGCGCCGCGGCGCCTCGGGCTGTGTCGCATCCACGAAGACGAGGCCCGCGTTGCCGGCGGCGAGGACGACCTCGTTGCCCCGCGTGTCCGCTGCGAGCGGCGTGCCGAGGCCCGTCAACAGCGATGCACGTGCGAGCGCGCTCGTGCCTTGTTCGAGCTCGGCGAGATCGATCGCCCAGAGGTGGGTCGCGTCGACCGCGAAGAGATGACCGTTGACCATCGCTCCGTCGCGGAACATCGGCGCGTGGAGGGTCGTCGGGTCGTCGTTGCCGTCCCCTTCATCGCAGACCTCGTCGACGAGGATCCACTCGAGGCCCATTCGGCCGCAGCCCTCGTCGGTCTCGACGGGCTTCCACTGCTGCCCGGTGGGCGCGGGATCGCCGGGCCGTCCCTTGCGCGCGTCGTCGTCGACCGGTGCGCCGCGGACGTTGCCGAGACTGTCGTCGCCGCCGCCGCCACACCCACCGCCGCCACCGGCGCCGTTCGAGCTGGCGCTCGACGACGATCGCGTGTCGTTCGATGAATCCGCGTCGTCCGAGCCTCGATCGACCGAACACGCGAGCACGATTCCAGGAAGAAGCAACGCCGCACGTCGCCACGAGATCCGCATGGGACCCTCCAAGCAAAGTAAGGAAGAGAGACGCCGCCGCGCGAGTGAGACCAACGCGACGACGTGCGGCGATGCCTCCGAGGGCACGCGCTCTGCGAGCTCGAGCAAGACGCTTGCCATCTCGAGCGAGCAGACGATTCTCGCAGGTTGCGCACCGAGGCCGGCCCAGCGCGCGGATGCGGTGCGAAGATGGTGTGGCACCCCGATCAGTGCGGTGTGAATCAGAGCCACGCGATGTCGACGCAACCTCGCCGGCCGGGCGCTATCGTGTCTCGCGTGCCCCGCCTCGTGACGCCGTCGCTGCTCCTGCTCGTCGCTGCAAGCGCATGCGGGAACGAGGGCCGGCCCCCGCAGCGCCCGGAGCCGGCGCGCGGCTCCGGGGAGCATCGGCCGGTGCTCGAGACGCCGCTGCCGCTCGTGCCGCGTCCGCGGTCGATGAAGACCTGCGAGGGAGCGCTCGCGGTCGATCGAACGACGCGCATCGTGACGGACGGCTCACCGGAGGCGCGTGCCACGGGCGTCCATCTTGCTGGATGGCTCGGCCTCGAACGCTCGTCGCTCGAAGCTCGTGAGGGGACGATCGAGCTGCGCCTCCTCGATCCGCCGGCTTCGTTACGGGACCCCGCCGTCGAGCCGCCCCGGACGACGGAGGACGAGTCGTACACGCTCGACGTCTCGCCGGCGCGTGCCGTCGTGAAGGCTCGGTCCGCAGCGGGGCTCTTCTTCGGGGCGCAAACGCTCGCGCAGCTCGCCGGCGCGCGCCGCGTCGGAAAGGAGCCGCCGCCGCTCGGCCCTCCGCCCGCCGGATGGTCGATCCCGTGCGTCTCGATCGACGACGCGCCGCGGTTCCCTTTCCGGGCGATGCACCTCGACGTCGCACGCCACTTCTTCGGCAAGGACGTGGTCGCGCGCTGGATCGATCTTCTCGCGTTCTATCGGTTCAACGTCTTCCACTGGCACCTCACCGACGACCAGGGCTTCCGCCTCGAGGTGAAAGCGCATCCGGAGCTCACGGCCGTCGGCGGGCAGGACGGCTTCTACACGCACGAAGACGCACGGCAGGTCGTCGAGCAGGCGCGTACGCGACACATCACGGTGATCCCGGAGGTCGAGATGCCCGGGCACACGCGCGCCCTGCTCGCGGCGCATCCCGAGCTCTCCTGCACGGGAAAGAAGCAGCCCGTCCCGCGCACGTGGGGGATCTTCGACGACGTGCTCTGCGCTGGGAACGAGAAGACGTATGCGCTCCTCGGGAGCGTCCTCGAAGAGGTAGCGTCCGTGTTCCCGTCACGCATCGCGCACGTCGGCGGTGACGAGGTGCCGAACACGCGCTGGTCCGCCTGCCCGAAGTGCCGCGCCGCGATGGCGAAAGCCGGCGGCGGCAAGCCGGTCGACGCGGACGCGCTCCAGGCCGTGTTCATGCAGCGCATCGCATCGATGCTCGGGGCGCTCGGCCGCCGGCCCATGGTCTGGGACGAGGCGCTCTCGCCGCGCCTGCCACACGACGTGATCGTGCTCGCCTGGCAGTCGCGCGAACGCGGCCACGAAGCGGCGGAGCAGTCGTACGACGTCGTGATGGCGCCGCACGATCACCTCTACTTCAACATCCGCCAGTCGCGCGCGCAGGGTGAGGCCGGCCACGAGGGGTTCTTGCCGTGGACGAAGGTCTACGGCTTCGATCCCGCAGGGCCCGCACTCGACGCCGCGATGCGCGCGAAGATCCTCGGTGGCGAGGGCACGCTCTGGACGGAGTACGTCGAGACCGAGGAGCAAATTCAGACGCTGGTCGTCCCGCGGATTGCCGCGCTGGCCGAGGTGTTGTGGTCCGGCGCGTCCACGACGACCGACGCGCAGAAGGACTTCGCGGAGCGCCTCCGTGCGCAGCGACCGATGCTCGACGCGTCCGGCATCCGCTACTTCATCGAGCCTCCGGTCGGGCTGCGCGACCGCCAGGTGTTCCTCGAAGGTGACGCGGCGACCGTGCGGATGGCCCCGCCGCTCCTGTTCGGTGACGGGACCGTGCGCTTCACGACCGATGGCTCGCCGCCGACCGCGGAGTCACCGGCATTCGAGGCCCCATTCGCGGTTCGCGAGACGACCACGGTCGCGGCAGCGCTCTTCCTGCCCAACGGGCGCATGAGCCCGGTCGTCCGGTCGACGTTCGTCAAGGAGCGCCTCAGGCCTCCCGTGACGCCTGGACCGGACACGGGTGCACAGTGCGCCTATTTCGAAGGCACCTACCATCGGCTCCCGGACGTGACGAAGGAGCGGCCGCGTGCACGGGCGCGCGTGAGTGGCCTGTCACTCGAAGAGATCGAGCGCGCCTTCGCGGGCAAGGTGCGAAAGGAAGGCTTCGCGCTCGTGTGCGACGCGTTCTTCGACGCGCCGGTCGACGGCGTGTATCGGTTCGTCGCCCGGGCCGACGACGGTGTCCGCGTGAGCATCGACGGAGAGCAAGTGCTCGAGGACGACGGCGAGCACGAGCCGCGCGACACGGAGGGCGAGATCGCGCTCGCCCGCGGCCGCCATGGTGTCCATGTGGCCTACTTCCAGGGAATGGAGGGCAAAGAGCTCACCGTGTCGATGGAAGCTCCCGGCGCCGCGCTCACTCCGCTCGCTCCTGTGATGCAGCGCGCCAGCTCGATGCGATGAAGATGAAGTCGACACGGCAGTCCTGAATCGAGCACGAGTGCGGTAGGCTGCGGCCTACGATGACCATGTCCAGGCTCGGAGGTATCGGTTCTGCCGTGATGCTCGGCATGTTGCTCGCTGCCCACGGCGCATGCGGTAGCTCCGAAGACGCGCCGAGCGACGCCGAGACGGACGGCGGAGCGCAGCCCTCGTCCGATGCGGGCGAGGCCGGCACGAACGACGCCGGCGCTCGCGACGCGGCAGCGGATGCGGATGCCGACGCCGACGCCGACGCCGACGCTGCAGTGCCGGCGGTCTGCGGGGACGGCGTCATCGAAGGCGACGAGGAGTGCGAGGACGGCGCGTCCGAGGCGGGTGACGGCTGCGATACGCGCTGTCATCTCGAGCCCGGCTACGAGTGCGCAGTTCTCGGTCAGCCGTGCACGCCTACGGTCTGCGGAGACGGAGAAAAGCGCGGGACGGAAGCCTGCGACGACGGCAATCACGACTGGGGCGACGGCTGCACGCCGACCTGCACGCTCGAACCGGAGTGCGCGAATGGGACATGCACGCCGATCTGCGGCGACGGGATCGTCTCGGCTGGCGAAGCTTGCGACGACGGCAACAAGCGCCCGTTCGACGGCTGCTCGGCGACGTGCGCCGTCGAGCCGGGGTTCACCTGCGCGCTCGAAGCGGCAGCCGCGCCGCTCGACCTGACGATCGTGCACCGCGACTTCCGGGGGTACGACCTCCCTGCCGTCGACCCGCTCCCGCGCGGACACATCGACTTCGAGAACGCGAACAGCATGGAGACGGGGATCGTCACCACGGAGCTCGGAGCGAACGGCAAGCCGGTCTACGCCAAGACGGGCGTGACATCGGCCACGACGCACGGCGCCGCCGCATTCAATCAGTGGTTCCGGGACGTGGACCTCGTGAACATCCCTGTCGTCGGCACGTTCGCGCTCGCGCAGCTCGCCGCGGACACGTACCGCTTCGACGCTCCCGCCTACTTCCCGCTCGACGGCCTCGGGTTTCCTGCGCTCGGCCGGGAGCCGATGCGAAGTGATTCCGGAGGCACGAGCAGGAACTTCAGCTTCACGTCCGAGAGCCGCGCCTGGTTCACGTACACGGGGACGGAGGTCATCACCGTCCGCGGTGACGACGACATCTGGTTGTTCGTCAACGGGCGGCTCGTGATCGATCTCGGCGGCGTCCACGGTCCGGCGGACGGCACCGTGACGCTCTCGCAACGCGCGGCGCAGCTCGGGCTGACGGTCAACGGGATCTACGAGCTCGCCGTCTTCCGCGCCGAGCGTCACACGTCGGGCTCGTCGTTCCGCCTGCAGATCCAGCGCCCCGTTCGGCGCAGCAAGTGTGAACCCACTGCGCCGAAGGGCCCCTGATCGATCACGCTCGAGCGCCGTCGCTTCTCACTTCTCTCACTTGAATAGGAGCTTCGAGGCGAGCCCGAACGCGTCCTTGAGCCCGGGCACCGGGACGAACGAGAGCGCCGCATTGATCGCGCCCTTCGCGTCGCCCTTCTTGAGAGCGGCGAGCCCCTGGAGGGAGGCGCCGATCGTCGTGTCGCCGGGGAACAGCTTCTGGGCCGCGTCGAGCGCGCCGTCGATGTCGCCACGCATGGCCGACTGAGCACCCGCGAGGGCAGCCGTCTCTCTCGCGCCGAGCTTCACGCCAGGCATGCCGGGTCCCGCCGCGGTCGCTCCGCCGGTCTCCTCGAAGGCCTTCTTCGTGCCCGGCGGCAGCTCGGACGTGTCGCCCGTCTGCGCCGCGCGACGGAGGGCCTTGCACGAGGCACCCACCATGCTCGCCGGGCCAGGGTCCTCGCCGCGCTTGCACTTGGCGACGTCCTCGAGGAACTTCGCGTTCGTCTCGCTCGCGATCTGGTTCACGGTCTTGACGTTCTGCGCGTTCTCCGCGCGCGCGAACATCGCGTCGACGCCGGCCTTGTAGCTCCGCTCGTACTTCGCGTCGCCGTGCACCTTGCGAAGGCCGGCCTCGTACTTGACCTTGACCTTCTGCACGTTCGCGCCGAGCTGCGAGACGTACTGCTTGGCGTCTTCGTCGGTGACCTGCGCCTTCACCGGGAATGCCTTGACCGTCGCGTCGGCGATGACGTCGAGCGCCTTCGGGTCGCCGTTGTCGTTGATGACCGCCTGGAACGCCGCCATCATCGCGATCGTCGTCGCGGCGATCGCCTCGGCGCGCTTCTGGCGCTCGAGCCCGTGCCGGACGAGCGCGTAGTCATCGGCGTTCAGCTCCATCTCCATCTGCTTGCGCGAGCGCACCATCTCGCTGACGCGGAACATCGTCGAGAGCGTGGAGGTCTGGACGTGATTGTTCGACATCATCATCTGCATCGAGACCGCCGACACCTGCGAGCGGAGATCATTGAGCCTCGAGATGTGCTTCGATCCATCCTGGACTTCCTTGATCTCGGCCTTCGACGCCTTGCCCTCACCGATCTTGCGACTGAGCTGCGTGACGCGATCGGTGAACGAGTCCTTGAGCTGGAGGAAGTCGTCGTTCACGGCCTTGCCGTCGCCGTCGGTGACCGGCTCGAGGCGGACCTTCATCTTGGCCGCCTTGATCGTGGTGAGGGCGGTCGACGACGACTCGGGCGGAGGCATGCCGCCCGCCTGATCCCTCTGTCCGAGCGCCAGCTTGATCGCCTTCAGCGCCTCTTTCTCGAGCCGATCGAGCTGCTCGTCCTCCGCCGCGTCCGCCTGTGCGTAGGCCTGCTGCTCGCCCTTGCGGAGCGCGTCCTGACTCTCCTTCGGCACGACGTACTTCTGGGACGACGTCGCTTGCGATTGCCCTTCGGGGGAAGCCGCGCCAGGACCTTCCTGGGCGGCGGGCATCCCGCAGCCCATGCCGAAGCTGGAGGTGGCTACGACGAGTGCGAACAGAGAAGTGACGACGCGCTTCATGAGGGACCTCGGTCGAGCTCGCCACGCGAGCATCGAGCATGGGTGTGCCCGGCGCTGACATTCGCGCGCAGCGAACGTCGCGAGCGAGCCGGATGTTGGATGTGCGTCACGCCGCAGGCGGGTGCCCGACGAACGTGACCGGCCTGATGATACGGAACGTAGCGATTGGGCTTCCTTGGCCCCCGTCGATCGACCACGCGGTCGGTTCGCCGCGGACGCTCGCCGGCGACGTGACCTGGAGCTCTCGACGAGGAACGGCAGCCATCGATCCCAGGATGCCCTCGGATTGATCGTTCGATTTCTGCGGCCAGATGTAGGTGGCCGTCCACGCCGCTGGGTCACGGCTTGCCCGACGCCAACGCGCGGCTCGGCCCCTACTTCGCGACGTTCAGCACCTTCTCGAAGAACGCGTGCGCAAACGGGTTGTCATTGTAGCGATCGATCGGGCGGTAGCCGGCCCGCGCGTACAGGGCCAGAGCCTCGGTGAGCGTGCGGTTCGTGTCGAGGCGGATGATCGAGTGGCCCAACGCGGCGGCGTCCTCCTCGAGACGACGCAACACTCGGGAGCCGAGGCCCGCACCGCGCCATGCCTCGTGAACCCACATCCGTTTGATCTCGCCGATCCCCTCGCCGATGCGCTGGAGTCCACCGCACGCAACCGGCTCGCCCTCGTTCACCGCAAGCACGAACGTTCCCCCGGGAGGGGTCATCGAGGAGAACTGGGTGAGCGGCCCGGGGTCGAAGCCTTCAGGGAAGCGCCGCGCGAGCTCCGCGAAGTAGCAGGCCATCGCCCTCTGCGCGATCGGCTCCGCAGGGTCGACGCTCGCGAGCGAGACGGCAGCGGCGCGCGTCCTCGTCGACGGATCGGCGACGGCGTAGGTCCTATCGGGGGCAGCCATGTCTCTCTCTCTCTCTCGGGCAGGCACCACTCTACGACGCGCGCGAACGATCACCGCTGCGTCGTAGCCGGCGGACGACGGAGACGAAATCGCCGCCGCGGCTCGAGGCCACGACGGCGTCCGGTCGTTGCGAGATGTGACGTGTGAGAGCGGATCAGTCGGCGCGGTACATCGTGATGACGCACGCACCGCCGAGGCCGAGGTTGTGCTGGAGAGCGACCTTGGCGTTCGGCACCTGACGCTTGTCGGCCTGACCGCGAAGCTGCCAGACGAGCTCGGTGCACTGCGCGAGACCGGTGGCGCCGAGCGGGTGCCCCTTGGAGAGCAGACCGCCGGACGGGTTCGTCACCCACTTGCCGCCGTAGGTGTTGTCGCCGTCGTCGATCAGCTTCTCGGCTTCGCCTTCCTTCGCGAGGCCGAGCGCCTCGTAGGTGAGGATCTCGTTCGCCGTGAAGCAGTCGTGCAGCTCGACGACCTGCACGTCCTTCGGTCCGAGGCCGGCCTGCTCGTAGACCTTGTTCGCGCACTCGCGGGCCATGTCGAAGCCGACCATCTTGATCATCGAGTCCTCCTTGAAGGAGGAGTCGTAGTCGGTCGTCATGTTCTGGGCCGCGATCCACACGGGCTTCGTGATGCCGTGCTTCTTCGCGAACTCGTCCGAGCAGAGGATCGCGGCCGCCGCGCCGCACGTCGGCGGGCAGCACTGGTAGCGCGTGAGCGGATCGAAGACCTCCGGCGAGGCGAGGACCTCCTCGACCGTCAGCTGCTCCTGGAACATCGCGTACGGGTTGTTCGCGGCGTGCTTGCGCGCCTTGGAGCTGATCTTCGCGAACGTCTCTCGTTTCGTGCCGTACTTCCAGCGGTACTCGCGGCCGGCGCCGCCGAACATCTGCGCGGCCGGCGGCGCGGCGTTGAAGCCCTGCACCTTGCTCATCAGGTTCGCCTGCCACTCGAGCGGGTTCGTCCGGTCGGTGTACTTCGAGGCGAGCGCGCCCTTCTCCATCTTCTCGAAGCCGAGCGCGAGGACGCACTCGTAGAGGCCGCCTGCGACCGCCTGCGAGGCGAGCATGAGGGCGGTCGAGCCAGTGGAGCAGTTGTTGTTGACGTTGAAGACCGGAATGCCGGTGAGCCCGAGCTCGTAGACGGAGCGCTGGCCGCACGTCGAGTCTCCGTAGACGTAGCCGCAATACGCGGACTGGATCTCCTTGTAGTCGACCTTCGCGTCCTCGAGCGCGGCGCGCGCCGCCTTCACGGCCATGACGTTGTATTCGTCGCTCGCGCCCGGCTTCTGGAACTTCGTCATGCCGACGCCGATGACATTGACCCTACGACCCATGGTGTTTGCTCCTTGTGACGGTCCGATGCCGCTCGTGCCGTTCCGGGGCAGGACCGCGCGTCGTTCGATCGCGCGGCCCGTGCACCCGGAGGTCGGTCAGACGAGGCCCTTCCAGAAACTCAGCTTGTGCGCGACGCGCGTGTCGCCATCGATGCGGACGCGGCCGTGCTGGTAGAGATCGCGCAGGGGCTCACCCTTCGCGAGCGCGACGAGGTCGTCGTCCGAGATCGTGAGCGTCGTGTCCGCGGACGCCTTGCCTTCGCTGATCGCGCCGGCGCCCGTGAGATCGAGCAGCCACGCCGAGTCGCCGACGACGACGGCCACCTTCGCGCCGACCTCCTTGGCGAGGTTCGGCGTCTTCGCGAGACGCTCCCCGAGCGCCTTCATGATCGCCGGCGCCTGCGTCACCTTCGCGCTGGCCGCCGGGGCCGCCGGGGCCGCCGCGCCGCCCGATGCCGCCGCGCCAGCGCCGCCACGCAGCTTGGCCACGACCTCCATCGCCCGCTTCGGATCGATCTTCTTGAGGAACATCAGCTTCTGCGACGCCATCACGTCGCCGCCGATCTTCAGCTTCTTCTCGGTCCAGAGCTTCATCGGATCAGCCTTGCCCGCGACCATCGCGCGGAAGTCCGCGTCCGAGAGATCGAGGACGCAGTCGGCCTTGTCCCCACCAGAGATGACCGACCCCTTGCCGTTCTTCAGATCGACCGTCCACGCGCTGTCCGGCTCCGACAAGCGGAAGAGGAAGGTCTTGCCGACCTCCGCCGCGAGCCCGCCGTTCTGCGCGATGAAGTCGCCGATGACCGCAAACGCCTCCGCGCTCGTGGCCTCGCCGCTGGCCGGCGCGCCCGCCGTCGCCACGGCCTGCTGCGCGCCGCCTGCTGCACGGAGCTTGGAGACGACCTCCATCGCGCGCTTCGGGTCGATCTTCTTCAGGAACATCAGCTTCTGCGACGCCATCACGTCGCCGCCGATCTTCAGCTTCTTGTCGGTCCAGAGCTTCATCGGGTCGGCCTTGCCCGCGACCATCGCGCAGAAGTCCGCGTCCGACAGCTCGAGGATGCAGTCGCCGCTCGTTCCGCCGGACGTGACGGAGCCCTTGCCGTTCTTCAGATCGACGGTCCACGCGCTATCCGGGTTCGACAGCTTGAAGAGGAAGGTCTTGCCCACCTCGCTCGCGAGGCCGCCGTTCTGGGCGATGAAGTCGCCGATGACCGCGAAGGCCTCCGCGCTCGTCGGCTCGCCGCTCGAGGGCACCGCGGCCGCGCCGCTCATCCCCGCGCCGCTGGCTGCCGGCTTCTTCTTCTCGGGCGCCTTCGGGATTTCTTTGTAGAGCTCGATGGCCGCGTTCGAGATGACCGTCCGATCGCGCTCCTTCACCCTGCAGCGGAAGACGACCTTCTCGCCGTCCTTCCACATCTCGGTCACGAGCGTCTCGCCGGGGAAGACGCTGTCCGAGAAGCGGACCTTGATGCTCTTGAAGAAGCGCGGGTCGTTGTTGGAGAACGACTTGATGACATGCCGCGCGGCAAAGCCGAACGTGCAGAGGCCATGGAGGATCGGCTTGTCGAAGCCGAAGGCCTTCGCGAAGCCCGGATCGACGTGGAGCGGGTTGATGTCACCGGAGAGACGGTAGAGCAGCGCCTGCGCCTCGCTGATCTTCTCCTCGACGGTCGCGTCGGGAGCGCGGTTCGGCGGGACGTTGATCTCCGCGCTCGGCCCGCGCTCACCACCCCAGCCGCCGGCGCCGCGCACGAACGTCGAGAGCTCGTTGTACGCGAGCTCGTTGCCGTCGTCGTCGAACGTCGTGATCGCCGTGACGACGACCGCGCCTTTGCCCTTGTCCCAGATCTCCTTGATCTTCGCCTTGTGCGTCAGCTTCGCGCTCGGCGGCAGCGGACGCTTCAGCTCCGTGTACTGCTCGCCGTGCAGGATGCGGTCGAAGCCGTAGTTCATGCCGGGGGCGGTCTCTCCGCGCTTCAGCGCCTCGAACACCGTCGCGAGCGCGGGGACGACCGCGAACGTCGGGAGGGCACGGAAGTCCGACGCGTTCTCGTAGACGTACTGGAGCTCGGCGGGATCGAGCGGGTTCTGGCCGGCGCCGACGCCGAGCGCGTAGAGCGAGAGGTCCTTCTCGTCGTATTGCGACTTCTGCGGAGGGAACTCGAAGCCGAGCGCCTCGTCGACGTCGATGAGGTCGTTCCCGCCGAGCGCCTTCGACTCGAGGTTGCCGAGGATCGGCCCCATCGAGTCGTTGATGTTCGAGGGGTGCGTCGACTTGCCGAAGTCGGTGATGGCGCTCCAGCTCTTCTTCACCTGCTCCGGCTGGATCGCGCGACCGAGCTTGAAGAGCTTCCCCTCCGTGCGCTCCCATCGAAGCTTCGTGAAGAGACCGCCGCCGACCTCGAAGAGGCCGCCAGTCTCTTCGCAGCTCTCGTGGGCGAGCCAGGCGACGAGTGGCGAGACGTACTCCGGCTTGAGCGCGTCGGTGATGTTCTTCGGAAGGATCGTCTCGGTGAGGCGCGAGCCCGCGATGGGCGCGATCGTGTTGACGAGGACGTTCTTCTTCCTGCCCTCGATCGCGAGCGTGTTCGAGAAGCCCACGAGCCCGAGCTTGGCCATCGCGTAGTTCGCCTGGCCGAAGTTGCCGTAGATGCCGGCGGCGCTCGCGGTGAAGATCACGCGGCCGAAGCCCGCCTCCTGCATGTGATCCCACGCGGCCTTCGTCACCTTGTAGCTGCCGCGGACGTGCACGCGGTAGATGAGCTCCCAGTCCTCGTCCGTCAGCTTCTTGAACGAGGTGTCGCGGAGAATGCCCGCGTTGTTGATCACGATGTCGATGCGCTTCCACGTGTCGAGCGCGGTCTGGACGATCTTGTCGCCGTCCTCGACGGAGTCGTAATTCGCGACCGCCTCGCCGCCGGCCGCCTTGATCTCCTCGACGACCTTGTCGGCCGCGGCGCTCGACTTGCCGCCGCCGGTCGCAGCTCCTCCGAGGTCGTTGACCACCACCTTGCAGCCGCGCGACGCGAGCAGGAGCGCGTGGGAGCGACCGAGACCGTTGCCAGCACCCGTGACGATGGCGACGCGCCCGTCAAAACGCATCTGGTTATCACTCCTCGCTCGCTGCGCTCGCTCGTCGATCGACATGGTGAACTCCGTGAGAGCTAAAAGTTTAGCGTGCGAACTATCAAGGTCGAGTGCTCTGCCGTCAAGGGTCCGCGGCCGAGCTCTCGCCTCCGCGCCGCCCCGTCGCGACGGCCACTTGCGCAACACGCGGCACAACACGTTCGTTCAGCTCGTCCGGGCGCGGCCACCTCGTCCCGTCCCTCAGGCGGGATCGCGCGCCGGTGATGCGCCGAAGGATCGCCGCGTCCCGATTCCGTCTTTGGTAGGATGCCGCTCCGTGCGCGTGGGCTCCGAGCCGATCGTCCTTCCGCGACGGAGCCCATGAACGATCGCGCCCGCGCCTCGTCGAGCACCGAAGCTCTCTTGCGCTTCTCCGGGACGGCACGACGACGAGAAGAGGCCCACGCCACGGGACCGCTGCTCGAGCGCACGACGCTGCTCGTCGACGGCATCGAGCGCGCGCGAACGGAGCGCTTCGCCCCCTTCGTGCTCCAGGTCGACGAGAGCGGCGACGAGGTGAACGTCGAGCTCGGCTCGCGCACGGTGATCGAGCCTGGAACGTCACGGCGCGGCCCGTGGCGGTCGTTCATGGGAGATCCCACGATCGCGGAGCTGGCCTCGCGCGCGCCCGGACCGCACGTCGTCGTCGAGATCCGTCGAGAGCGACTCGAAGAAGGCGCCCGCGTCGAGATCCTCGCCGAGCACGTCGAGCACGCGTTCTCGGAGCCGACGGGGCACCGCAGCGCGCCGACGCGCAAGCTCGCGAGCATGACCGCACGCGCCATCGCGAGCGGGCCGGATGCCCCGATCACGATGGACCGCATCGTCGCGGACCTGACCGCAAACGACTCACCTCGCAAGCAGCGAAGGAGGGCGCTGCGCCCGACACGCCCGCTTCGCCCGCGCGGCACGGTGATCGGCGGAGCGATCGCAGCTTCGATGCTCGGCGTGGCTGCGTTCGTGCCGTTCTCGCCGCTCACCGTCGATCTCCTCGTGGGCGGGATCGGAGCGCTGGCGATCACCCTCGCGATGTGGGGCGCTCGCCACGTGCCTCGGTTCATCCAGGGACAGAAGGAAGTCGAGGACGTCCAGACGAGCGACCCCTTCGGCCGCATCCTCGCGTTTGCCGTCGTGCCCGTGGTGATGTTGTGGGCGCCGCCGTTCGTCGCCGATCTCGGCGCTTCCTGGCACTCGCGCGCGGCGGACGCGCCCGCCGTCAACGGAAGCGCTGGAAGCTGCGTCGCGCTCGGCGTCCTCTCGCTCCTCCTCACCATCGCGCTGCTGACGACGTCGCGGCGCTCCGCGAAGCTCCTCGGCATCTTGCTCGACGCTCCACCTTTGCCTCGGACAGCAGGGCGCGTGTGGGGCTCTTTCGAAGGAACGGTCCGCGATCCCACACCCGTCCGGGCCGAGGGCGAGCTCGCGGCAGTCATCCACGTCGTCCACGAGACGGTGACCGAGGGCTCGGATCCGAACATCTTCGTCGAGCGCGTGCTGTCGAAGGGCAGCTTCCACGTGGATCGAGCGGGCACGAGCTTCGAGGTTCATCCCGACGACGCATCATGGGCCTCCTCGGTGACGGTCCGCCTGCAGGGAAAGGACGCGCGACGTCGGATCGCGAAACATGTCGTCCCGATCGGCGGGTCCGTTCTCGTCGCGGGCCCCGCCGTCCTCCACGACGACGGCATCGCGGGCGTGATCGCATCGACCGGCCCCGAGTCGTTGCTCTTCTTCGCCACGGGTCGCGCCGAGAGCGCACGTGCCGTCGCCCGGAAGCTGCAGTGGATACGCCGAGTCACCATTGCGGGCGTTCTGGTTGCAGGCGCCGTCAGCGTCACCCTTTTGGCGTACGTCGAGCCGCGGCTTCCGCCGTTCCACATGCCGAACAGCGACTGACGAGTCGCCGTGCGCCGTGTCGTCCGATCAGCGGACACATTTCACGTAATGGAAAGCGCCTCGAGCTCGCCTTATCAGGGCAAGGAGATTCGAGACGCATGAAACGCTCGTGGAAGAAGAAGCTCGGTGGCGCTGCACTTGCGATCGTCGGCTTGGTGGGGGGCTTCGTCGCGCTGACCGCGGCACGTCAGGACCGCACGTTCGACGCGCCGACGGTCGACATCCACGCGAGCACGGATCCGGCCGTGATCGAGCGCGGCAAATATCTCGTGCGCGGCCCCGCCCACTGCGCCGACTGCCACTCGTCCCCGGAGCAGCGCGCTGCGGTCGACCGCGGAGAAGACGTCGCGCTCACGGGCGGCTTCGCGTTCGAGCTTCCCATCGGCAACTTCTACGTCCCGAACATCACCCCGGATCCGACCAACGGCATCGGTCGGTACAAGGACGAGGAGATCGCGCGCATGCTCCGCTACGGCGTGCGACCGGACGGGCACGGGATGTTGCCCTTCATGCCGTTCGCCGATCTCGCGGACGAGGACCTCCGCGCGATCATCTCGTATCTGCGATCGCAGCCTGCCGTCTCGCACGAGGTGCCGGCCCACACGGTCACGACCGGCGGGCGCCTCGTGAAGGCGTGGATCCTCGAGCCGAAGTCGCCCTCGGGCCCGATCCCCGCGAGCGTGAAGCCCGAGCCGACGGCGGCGTACGGCAAATACCTCGCGAACAACGTCGCGAACTGCGTCGGCTGCCACACGAAATACGACATGCGAACGGCGCAGCCGGACGGACCGCTCTTCGGCGGCGGCGCCATCCACGACGCGATGGACGGATCCGGCAAGCAGTTCGTTGCCCCGAACCTCACGCCGGATCCGACGTGGGGCTGGATCACGGACTGGTCCGAGGAGATGTTCGTCGCGCGCATGAAGGTCGGCCGCGTCCACAACGGCTCGCCGATGCCGTGGCAGGCGTTCAAGCGCATGAGCGACGACGACCTCCGCGCGCTCTATCGCTACTTCCGCACGCTGCCGCCGTCCGCGGGCGGGCCGGATCCGTCCGACCGCGAGACCGTGGTGCTCACCGCCAAGAAGTGAGGCCACTGCGCCCGAGCGATCCGTTGTTCAGGAAGTACGTCTGCCGGTCGGGCCACGCTGTTCGAGCGAGGGGGGCGGAGCGGCCCGACCCGATCGGCTTGACGTGCTCAGAGCAGCTTCTGGTACGCGATGATGTCCGCCTGGTCCTGCAGCGTGAGCGGTGCACCGATCACGATCTGGAAGTAGTCGGAGTAGTGGCTCGCGAGCTCCTCGAGCGTCCTCGCGGAGTTGTCGTGGAAGTACGGCGCCGTGTCCTTCGCGCCCCAGAGCGTCGGGATGCGGAACGTGTTGGCGTCGGCGACGTTCCCGGTGATGAGGGCGCGCCCCGGATCGGGGCTCGCGAGCGTCTCGGTCGTGCCGTCCGCATGCCGGATGACGAACGTGCGGACCGGTGCGTTCTTCTTGTTCAGCTCCGACACGAAGGCCGTGAAGAAGCGTGTGCCCGGCGGCGCCGGCGCGAGCAAGAACTCGCTCGTCTCATCGAGCATCGGCCCCGCGTGGCAGTGGCTGCAGATGCCCTCGGCGCTGCGGACGAACCAGCGGCGGCCGCGCTTCTCGGCGGGCGTACGGCCCTGCGGAAGCGTCGGCGCCGGACCACCCTGCGCGAACTTCCGCAGCTTCGGGTCCGAGAAGAACGGGCTCGTCTGCTGGTGCGCGGCGATCGCGGAGAGCTCGGCGGGCGTCGGCTGGCGAAGCGGCTGGTAGTGCGAGTTGATCGCGCCAAGCGCCTGCTCTTCGAGCGACGTGTTGCGGCCGTCGTACATGAACACGTCGTCGAGCGACGGCACGTTCAACGTGGTCGGGATGCCTCGCCTGAACGTCACCGTCGTCGCCGTCGGATCGTCCTGGAGCGACCAGCCCGACGGCAGCGGGATCGTCACCCGGATGGTCGCGTCCTCGAGCAGGCGGGTGAACGAGCTTCCGACGCCGTCGTCGCTGTCGATCGATCGGAACAGCGGATCGTTCGGGTTCTTCGCGTAGCGCTTCTGGGCCTCCAGAGGAGACACCGTGCCGGTCTTCGCCGAGTGGCAGGTCTCGCACGTGCGCCCGTTGCCCCCGAACGTCTCGCGCTCGAAGAGCTTCTTGCCGTTCGGCGCGTGGTGCCCGCCCCCCTTCGACTCGAGCGAGATCGTCTCGTCGTCGACGTCGATCGACGGCGAGGTCACCTCGTCGCCCGCTGCCGAACAGCCCGCGGCCGCGCAGAGCACGGCGGCCAAGAACCAAGCAGGCGCGCCCACGCGCGCCGCGTTGTCGACTCCCCTCATCTGTGTCCCCTCTCCGCGCGGCGATGGGCCGCGCGTGCTCGAAGCACATCAGATCGAGGTGTGCGAGGGCAAGCTCCGATGGCGTTCAGAACCGGCGGTCATGGGTGGACGCGCCGCGTGCGCGGGCGACTAGCCGCTGGAGCCCGCTTCGAGCCACTCCGCATATGGTCCGAACACTCGGTCGAGCGGCACCGAGTAGATCGCCGGCACCTCGTACGAATGGAGCGCTTTGATCGCACGCTCCAGCGCGTCGTACTGGTCCGCGGTCGTCTTGAAGACGATCCGATGCTCCTTGTCGTTCTCGAGCGCGCCCTTCCAGACGTAGAAGCTCTCGATTTCGGAGACGTGCGCGCACGCCGCGAGACGGCGCTCGACGAGGTCGCGCGCGATCCGCCGTGCTTCGTCGGCGCTGCCCGTGGTCGTGATGACGGCGATGTACTTCATCGTTCTCCGCCGCTATCCAGCGCTGCGCCGCGCTCGAGCGTCAGGTCAGCTCCATCACGCGCTGCTCGAGGCCCTTGCCCTTCGTCACGCCGCTGATGCGCGCCTGGTTCTGGAGCAGCGCCCAGAGCACGTGACCGATGACGGTCTCGGCGTCGACATGGCCGCGATCGAAGTAAACGACCAGCTCGCGGCGGTCTTCCTCGAACTCGACGCGCTTGACCATCGGCAGCTCGCGGACGACCGCGATCGGCGTCGGCCCGGCACCGAGCTTGATGCGGACCTCCTCGCTCGCGGCGGTGAGCTCCGAGATCGATCCGCTCGCGACGACGCGTCCGCGGTCGAGGATGCAAGCGGCGTCGCAGACCTCCTCGAGCTCCTGGAGGTTGTGGCTCGAGACGACCAGCGTGCAGCGCCCCTTGCGGCGCTTGATGAGCTGGCGCACCTCGTACGCGACACGCGGATCGAGGCCCGCGGTGGGCTCGTCGAGCAGCACGATCTCGGGGTCGCCGAGAAGCGCCTGAGCGAGCTGCACGCGCTTCGCCATACCGTGCGAGAGCTGCCCGCAACGAAGCTTCCACCAGTCCTTGCCGTCGACCTCTTCGAGGACCTCGCGCGCTTCCGCCTCGATGCGGTCCGGCGGAACGTCCTGCAGCGCGGCCATGTGCATCAAGAACTCGCCGACCTTGTCCCAGGTCGGGAGCAGCGCGTCCTGCGGGAGGACGCCGAGGCGGGAGCGGAGCTCGTCGACCTGCGTCGGCTCGTAGCCGAGGACCTCGACGGCGCCCTCGGTCGGGCGGAGGAACCCCGCGAGCATCGAGAACGTCGTCGTTTTGCCGGCGCCGTTCGGGCCGATGAGCCCGTAGACCGAACCGGCCTTCACTTTCAGCGAGACCTGATCGACCGCGGTCTTCGGGCCGAACCGCTTCGTCACCTTCGTGAGGCGAATGGCGATCTCGACGTCCTTCTTCTTCCGCTTCGTCTTCGCCGGCTTGTCGATCGGCGCGGGGACGTAGCCAGTCGGCGCGGCGGCAGCCGGCGGAGCCGGTGCGTCCTGCGTGACGGCAGGAGGAGCAGCAAGACCGGAGGGCCCGTTTGCGGAAGGAACGACCGGCGCGTCCGCCACCGGAGGCGTCGAGGACGACTTCGCGTCCGTCGTCAGGTTCTCGTCGGCCGCCATCAGACGTCTCGCTTCATGAAGAGGTAGGAGCCGGCGCTCACGTAGAGCGCAGCCATCCCGAGACACGCCCCCAGCCCGGTGGCCAGCTTGTGCGCCTGCGGGTGGAGCAGCAGATGATCGTAGTGATTCGGATAGACGTACGCGACCCAGTCGGCCCCCGCGACCATCGCGACCAGGTACACGACCCAGATCACGAAGAACGCAGCGAACGTCAGGAGCAGCGCGAGGATGGGGCTGCGGAAGAGCGAGCTCACGAGCGTCGCGATCCCACACCAGACGGCGCTCATCGGTAGTGAGACGACCCAGAACCGGACGCCCCACGACAACGTCTGCGCCACCGTCGCCTCGTTGCGCGCGATGCAGACGACCCAGATGATGAGATCCATCGCGAGGGTCACGACCGAGACCGTCGCCCAGAGGCCGGCCCACTTCCCGACGAAGTACGACCACCGACGTGAGCGCACCGTCCAGTAGCGCACGCTGCGATGCTGGATGTCCGGCGCGACCGAGTCGAACCCCATCAGCGCGACGAGCATCGGCGTGAGCCACACCGTCAGGAGGAGCAGGACGAGCAGCACCTCCGGAGCGTCCGATAGCGACTTCGCCATCGACTCGTCGCCGTATGCCTTGAGGAGCGCCTTCTCGCGCAGCTCGTGGATCTGCTCCGCGGTGAGCTCACCGAGCTCCTGCCGCTTGAACTCCTGGTACTTGACCATGAGGAGCGCGACGCTGCTGCCGCCGAGGAGCGAGAGAGCGGCGAGCAGGATCCCCTTCGAGCTCCGGAAATTCTTCCGGAGCTCACGCTGGACCACGTGACGAATCTCGGTAAGCGGGCTCACGGGGCGGAACGGTAGAACGGCCGCGCCCGCGAGGCAAACGTCCGCCGAGCGCTTCGACCGTGGAAAGCAGGCCTCCCCGCCCGCTCTCCAACGATCTCGTCCGTCGGAAGGGAAGCTTCCCGCTCAGCCATCGGTAGAACGGCGCCGCCGCCGAAGCGCGGTCACCACTGCGCCCGCCGCGACGAGCGCCGGCAAGACGGCCGTGCTCGTTCGTGCCGGCGCGGCCGAGCAGCCGCTCTCCGCCTTGCTCGTCGAGGTGGAGGGCGCCGCGACCGGAGGCTCTTCACCGGCACCGGGAACGACCGTGAAGGACAGCTCGACTTTGTCGTACGCGCCGTTCGAGTCTCCGGTGCTTGCGATCTGCACATAAATGGCGTCCGCGGTCGTGCCCTCCGGGAGCTCGAACGTCGCCGACGTGCTGCCGCTCGCGTTGTCCGCCTCCGCCTTCAGATCGGCGTCGTGCCCTGCCTTGGACGCCGGGTCCCACGTGATCGGCGCACCGAGCTTCGCGAGGATGACCGGCGTGAAGGGCTTCCCGTTCCCGCCGAGCGGGCTCTGTCCTCCGCCGCCGGAGCGCGCGACGAACGAGACCTTCACCGCGGTTGCGCCCGGTGGAAGGGCCCCACGCACCTGGATGATCCCGGGGGCCATGCCCTTCACGTTGACCATCTGCCTGCCCGGAGCCGCGAACCCGAGCCGCGCGTCGGGCGACGCGATCGGCTTTCCGTCGAACGACAAGATGCGCTCGCACGACGGCAGCACCCCGCGCTCGGTCATCACCTTCTCGAGGGCGGTCTTGCCGGCAGGCAGATCGGTCGAGAGCGTCGCCGAGAAGAGGTTCGCGAGGTCGTCGAAGCCGAGATCGCCTCGGCCTGGGTTCGTACGCATCGCCTTGTAGAGCGCGGCGTCGAACTTCGACCGGTCGGCCTCGGGGAGCTGCATGCGCGCCTGCCAGAGCGCTCCGGAGAACAACGTCGAGTCGAAGTGGACCTCGCCGGTGATCGCCGTCGGACACGCATCCTGGTTCGCGAGGGTACGGATGACCGAGCCCTCCGCCGCGCCCATGTCGACGGCAGCGTATTCGCCCACGTCCGGGTCGCCGGAGATCGCCGACGAGAAGTAGTCGGCGAGCCCTTCGTTCATGGCTCCCGGCGCGTCGATCGCACCGCGCGCGTCGAGGTGCCAGGCGCCGAGCTTCAACGTCGCGTCGACGACGGCGTGGACGAGCTCGTGATAGACGACGTCGCCGTCGTACGCGTAGTCGCGCGTCGGGCCCTGCCCGAACCACAACGCGCCGGAGTCGAACCCGTACAGCTGCTGGAACAGCCCGCCGAGCCCGCCGTCCGCGGGGGAGAAGAATGCGTTCTGGAACGGCTCGAGCGGGAGGTTCGGGTCAGCCGCCTTCTGCATGTCGCCCGTCATCATTCCGGCCGGCATGCGGAGGTTCGCGACGACGCGAAGCGGCTTGTCGACGACGACCTGCGCCTCGGCATCTCCCTGGAGCGTGCGGAAGAACGAGTAGGCCTTCGCCGCGTGGTAGTAGATCGAGACCTCGGAGAACGGGTCCTCCGCCGCAGCCGCGCTACCCGGCACGTCCGATGGCTCGTAGACGTAGTTGCCCTCCGCGTCCGGCGCCGCGAGCTGGACGAGATCGCACACGTGGACGTTCAGGGCGAAGCCGAACATGTCCACCGCCTTCACGGCCTTCTTGTCCACGCAGTTCGACGCTTCGAGGAACGGGTTCGACAGCGTCTGGCCCGTCGGCAGCAGCGCGAGATCGGAGAGGTCCGGCTTCAGCGACTTCGTCGGGTTGCTCGCGAACATGTTCGCCTTCGCGAATGTCACGAGATCGCGAACCTCGAGGACTTCCCGGGTCTCCGCGTCGACGATGACACGCGGGCGCGAGGGGATCCCGACGGGCACGCGGGGAAGGACGGCGTAGGCCAGCCGCGCGCCGCGATCGAGCGTCGGCCAGACGACGAGATGCGCATCCGAAGCAGAGGCACCGAACGTCGAGAGCGACGACGCGATCGACGCGGCATCACCCGAGCTGACGGCGGCCGATACGGTCGCGGGGAGCTCGTGCTCGAGATCGACCACGGTGGCGAGCGGCTGACCCGCTCGCGAGACGCGGACCGACGCACCACGCCCGATCACCGGCAGGCCGTGATGGGTCTGCGCGTAGCGAACGACGGCCTCCCCGTCGCCGAATCGATCGATGCCGCTCGTGACCAGCGACGCGACGTCGGTCGCCTGCGTCGCGAGGATCGATCGCGCGCGTGCGTCGACGTCGTTCGTCTTCGGCCCCGCATACGTTCCGCCGAGTCGGATCCACGCTGCTCCGTTCCGCGTGATCGTCTTCGTGTCGCCGGCGTGCGCCGCGCTCGCGAGCGAAGAGACGAGAAGCGCTGCGCCGAACGGGATCGAAGCCCGCGAAAAGATCGATCGCATTGGTGTCCTCCCACCGCGCGCAGCTCAACGCCGCGCGGGCAGCCGGTATCCGCTACGGGTTCCGTCCGGTCAACGGCACGCCCGAGCCACCCTGGTATGGATGTGCTCATAACCCATCGGAATCAAAAGGTTCATACGATGGGTCTCGATCGCATCCCAAAGGAGAGGAGCCGCGCGCGAAACATCTGAAGCTGGTCCACAGAAAAGACTCGACGCGACGGGAGCGGCGTCTTATGTCCCCGTGGCAGCCAAGATGTCGGCCTCCGGACCTAGCCAGCCCGGAGGCAGTGATCTGATGTGGCCCTGTCGACTCGGAAACGTGAACCCCGCCAGGCCCGAGAGGGAGCAACGGTAGCGCGGAAGAGTGTGACAGGGCCTTTCCTATTTTGTCGGCATCGTCGAAACTCTCGGGACTGTCGGCTCGGCCGAGCCCCCGACGCGTGATGGCTGGATTCTCCTGCGGCGCTGGCGCCCGGGATCGAGCCCATTTTTCCGAGCCGCACGCGATCACAGTTTCTCTGTGGCGGACGACGGCGGATTCCGGTACGAAAGTCTGTAGGGCACGAGAAGCATCAGCTCCTCGTCTCCGCAGGTTTATTCGGTCCAGCCATGCTGGGCCTCCGATTTTCGTCTCGAATCCTGGGGGTATTTGTTCCCCAGTCCCCTTTTCTCGATCCCCATGCAGTCCATGGGGCCCTGACGGCTGCGGACGAGCACGCTCTTTCGCTGCCGGCGCCCGAAGGCGCAACGGGTTTTGCCACCTCGGCTGTGCTCAGGTGGTGGTCGTCGCCAATGAGGACCGAGTCACGCTCCCCGTCTAGAGATGCGCGCCATGCGCGCCCCGGCTTGTCCCTCGATACCCGAGGGCACCGGTCTCGTTCGCGTGAATGTGACCAGTTGGTCTCCTGCCTCGACCGAGGGAACAGCCCTCGCCTATACCGTTGCGCTTTTGGGCGGGAAAGCAATTCCCGTCCATGGCCAAGAACATTCTCGTCATCTCCTGTGATTTCCGCGAGACGCGAGCCGCGCTGATTGAAAACGGCATCATCGCCGAGCTGCACATCGAACGAAAAGGCCGGCAGTCCGGAACGGTCGGCAACGTCTACCTCGGCAAGGTCACCCGCGTCCTTCCCGGCCTCCAGGCAGCCTTCATCGACATCGGCCAGGAGCGTGCCGCGTTCCTCCACGTCGAAGATCTGATCCGCCCGGACGACTTCGACGAGTACCTCGCCGGTGGCCGCAAGCTCGCCCGCGGTGAGAACGAAGAGGCCGCCGTCACCGCCGAGGAAGTCGGCGACGAAGACGCAAACGAGGCAGGCGAGGAAGTCGCTCCGTCGTCGTCACGCGCCGCGCCCGCCGCCGCCGCGACCGCTGCCGAGGTCCCCGCCGCGATCGTCGAAGCGCACGGCGGGATCCCGGAGTCTGCCGTCGACTCTTCGACGGAGATCGTCGAGGCAGCGCCGTCGGTGCCGCCCGTCGTGCTGCCGCAGCGAACCGATGATCTCGAGGCCACCGTCTCGTATCCGAACTGGCCCGAGCCGCCCGCGCGCTCGCGCGATGCGAAGCGGACGCAGAACGGCTCGATGAGCGCACGGCGCGCGCTCGTCACCGACGAGGTCGCCGCTCCGCCGAGCAGCGGCGAACAGCTCTCCGAGCGAGCTGCCTCCGAGGAGGCGCCGCCGTCGAGCCAGCCGCCCGCGACGGAGACCGCGCCTCCGAGCGATCCGTCGCTCTCTGCCGTGCACGCTGCGGCCGAGAGCTCCGCGCTCGCTTTCGACACGTCTTCGCGTGTCCTCATCGAAGATGAAGACGACGAAGACGAAGACGAGGACGACGACGCGGACGTCTCCCTCACGGACGTCACGGACATCGAAAGCGCCTCGCCGTCCGTTCATTCGCTCAGCTCGCAGCCCACACTCGACCAGCTCCCGGACAGCGACTCCGACCGGCCCGCGCCGTTGGCGCACGAAGCCGCCTCGCTCGACGCGGACACGGACACGGACGAGGAGGACGACGACGATCTTCTCGACAGCGATCTGCCGGGCTTCACCATCTCCGAGCCGGGCGAGCCCGTGCCTCGAGCTCCCGCGCCGCGTACCCCCGCAAACGGCGAGCGTGAACGTGGTGAGCGCGGCGGACGCCGCCGACGGCGTGGCCGCGGACGGGGCAGCGATCAGCGC